>NZ_DHDZ01000015.1:16979-141950 GCF_002399615.1 Pedobacter sp. UBA4863
AGAAAGGAAGATTCCGTAGCTCAGCTGGTAGAGCATTACACTTTTAATGTAGTGGTCCTGGGTTCGAATCCCAGCGGGATCACAGAACCAATTCTTAAAATTGGTTCAAATCAATTAAAATGCCTTAAAATATTTAGTTTTAAGGCATTTTTTGTTTGTTAGCATTTTCAATATTGGTTGAAATAGATTGAAATTACTTAAACGTATTGGTGCCTTTATTGGTGCCAGATCAGGGATCATGTACTAAAGTTGTGGGCTCGGGGATAAATTTTAGATATTCGTGCGTTAAAATTTATATTAAATACACGATTCGTTTAAAGTTCTACTTCCCATGATCATCCCGAGGGTGTATCAGGTTATTTTGCACTTTCTGGACATAAAAAAGATACGACCGGTATCCATATCTATCTTGAAGAACTGAACTCAGTTCCGTTTGAATATCAACACAATAAGCTTCTTTTTAATGGTTTCTTCGATGAGGTCATACTGCAGGACTTCCCCATTCGTGGCCAAGAGCTTTATCTGCATGTAAAACGGTGCAGGTGGTTGAACCAGGATACAGGACTTGATATTATGCTTAAGAAGAAGCAATGACCTTATTATCTTTTTAAGAAAACCCCATATTATTGGTCCTTTTAATCTCAATTCATGTCTAAACTATACTTGATTAGTCGTTAATAATCAAAAATTGTCATGTTTTTAAAGGTGTTTGGATAATTTAAGTAGTTTGGAGTTAAGGTTTACATGCTATAAAACTTAATTTTTGCCACTTATATATTAAAGTTATCGTTATGAAAGTTTTGAATCAAATAACAATGTCTGATGCCGATGAGCAATCTATAATTGTACAAGATATAACATTTGTAGATTATTTGCACTGCCATAAAGAGCTACAGATTGCTTACATATATAAAGGACACGGAACTTTAATTATTGGAAATAATATTACACAGTTTGAAGCAGGTGAGGTGTATATAATAGGAGAAAATCAGCCTCATATGTTTAAGTCTGCAGATTCGGAACAAGAAAATACTAAGGCCGTTAATGTTTACTTAAACCATCGAGGTAATCTAGCAGATTTATTTTCTATACCAGAAATGCAGCAAATTAAGAAATTTCTAGAAAATGCTGACTATGGTTTTAGAATTCCAAAAGAACATACAGATACAGCAATTAAATCCATTAGAAAAATAGAAGAATTATCAGGTTTAGATAGGTTAATGGAAACCTTGAATTTTTTTAAACAACTGGTATTAATCTCAGGCTGGAAACCTCTTTCTACAGGACTGTATAATTATTCTTTTGATGGCACAGATCGTTTAGAAAGTATCTACAAATACACTATTGAACATTACCATAATAACATTACTTTAAAGGTTATTGCGTCTCATGCCTGTATGACACCACATGCCTTCTGTAAATATTTTAAAAAATATACCCGAAAAACTTATCTTAATTTCTTAAATGAGTACAGGGTTGGTGAAGCCTGCAAGAAAATACTGTCAGGTAAGTATGATTGTATTTCAGCAATTGCCTATCGCACTGGTTTTAGTAGTATCATTACTTTTAATAGAGTATTTAAAAAGGCAATGGGCATAACTCCAACAGAGTATAAGGAAGAGTTTCAAAAACGAGAAAGTTTAATGGATATTCGGGACCACCGGCTTTATGCCTAGCTTCAATTTTAATTAGTTAATTTTTGATAACAACAGACTAATCAGTAACGCAATTATGAGCTAATACTGAGCTATGTTTGAATAATTGTTAATTATTAACTTTTACCCTGTTATTGATGAAGAAAAAAGTAGCACTTGTTACTGGAGGTTATACTGGCGAGTTGGAAATATCCTTAAAGAGTGCCAAAAATGTTTATCAAAAGATTGATAAAGAAAAATATGACACATATATTATCTCTCTTACTAAAAAAGGTTGGATATATCGAGATAATGAAAAGGATGAGACTTTTAAAATAGATCTCAATGACTTTTCACTAACACTTTACGGTACAAAAATATTATTTGACGTAGCTTTTATTGTTCTTCATGGTTCTCCAGGTGAAGATGGGAAACTTCAGGGTTATTTGGAAATGTTGAATATCCCTTATACGAGTTGTGACCAATTGAGCTCAGCACTTACCATGAACAAAAGCTTTACAAAAAAGATTGTTTCCGATATTGAAAACCTATATCTGGCAAAAGAACTTCAGCTATATAAAAATAAGATCAGCTTCTCTAACGAAACTGAATTGGGGCTGGCTTTTCCTCTTATTGTAAAAACCAATAACGGAGGCAGTAGCATTGGTATTAGTAAAATCAATAATTATAATGAATTGGATACTGCGCTAGATAAGGCATTCTTGGAATGTGATGAAGTACTCATAGAAGAAATGATTGTTGGACGGGAATTTTCGGTAGGTATATATAAAGACGGTAGCGATATAAAGGTATTACCCGCTACCGAAATTGTGATAGAAGGAGATTTATTTGATTTCGAAACAAAATATTTCAATAATAAATTGAAAGAACTTACTCCTGGCCGTTTAAGTCTGTCAGAAATTGACTTAATGGAAAATGTGGTGAAGAAAATCTACCAACGCCTAAATTGTTTTGGAATTGTAAGGGTAGATTTTTTTATTGAGGAACATAGTGGTCGTTTTTTCTTTCTAGAAATTAATACCATTCCCGGGCAAACAGACCATAGTTTTGTGCCAAAGCAAATCAGTGCAGCATCCTTAGACATTACAGCAATCTATACGGCTCAGTTAGAGGCCGCAATTTATCGTAATGCTGCAAAACACAGTAATGTATTGGTTTAATCTATTTCTTACTAATATAAAAATTAATTTTTAAGCCATTAAAGTTATCATGGTTTCATTTCAATAGGCAGTGTATTGGAATGAAACTCGATATTACCTATTCCCTTAATCGTAAAAATTTAATCCTTAAACATGATTATCACCAATATCGAAATTTTTAGGTTCAGTATTAAAATGGAACCCTTTGCTATTGCTACTGGCACCATGACTGTAGCTCCAAACGTACTTATTAAAATAAATACTGAAACAGGTATATACGGTTGGGGAGAATGTTCTCCTTTTCCAGTAATAACAGGAGAAACACAAGACACTTGTATAGTAGTTGCTAAAGATTTTGCTAAACTTCTGAAAGGAAAGAATGCTTTAGATATTGACGGCAACTTAGCCATCTTAAACAGTGCTATAGCTGGAAACAGCACCATCAAGAGTGCATTTGATATGGCCTTGTATGACATTGCCGCAAAAGCAGAAAATATGCCTTTGTATCAATTTTTAGGTGCAGAGAAAAAACAGATCGAAACAGATATTACTATTGGTATTGATACTCCAGAAAAAATGACGGACAAAGCAGCGCAATATATTGCCAATGGTGCTACAATGCTGAAAGTAAAACTAGGTAAAAATCCTAAACAAGATGTGCTGAGAATGCAGAAAATTAGATCTGCAGTAGGTGAAAACATTAAAATCAAGATAGATGCCAACCAAGGTTATAGTTTTGATGAAGCTGTTTTTGTTTTAAATGAAATGGCTGATTTAGATTTACAGTTTTGTGAGCAACCCATGCGCTCTTGGGACGATCATCTATTACCTTCATTAATTTCAAAGTCGTCGATAAAAATCATGGCTGACGAGAGCATTTATAACCATCATGATGCCATTAGATTAATTAATACTAATGCTACCGATTATTTAAATATCAAATTGGCCAAATCTGGAGGTATAAACGAAGCACTAAAAATTAACAAAGTGGCCGAAGAGGTAGGTATGAAATGTATGATAGGAGGAATGTTAGAAACGAGATTGGCCTTGGCCGCCAAAGTACATTTAGCGTATGCAGCATCTACTGTGATGTTTTTTGATTTGGATACCTGTTTGGTGGGACATCTTGAAAATCCTGTGATTGGTGGTGCCAACTATAATGGCTTTTTTGTGGATGTTCTAGATACGCCTGGTATAGGTGCCGATGTGGATCCATTGTATTTGAAAAGATGCGAAAACTGGGTGGTTTAATTTTTATGGAACACTCGAATTTTATAAATCTTTATTCACCTTGACAATTTTTGATATTAACCGAACAATATACATGGCAACTTCGCAGTAGCAGCACTTAATTTTGGTTTAACAAATTGTTAACCACAGTTTAATAAAAAAACAACCTATTATCTAGCAATCATAACTAAACAATTTACAACTAATGTTAAACTTTTATCCAATTCGAGACTACTGTAAATGCAGTAGGAAATTTCTTAAGCCAGTAATTTGGTCCTTACTGATTCTTCTTATGGGCACCAATGCTTATGCGCAACAGATTACTGTTAAGGGGAAAGTGGTCAGCAGCAAAGAAAATATTCCTTTACCAGGTGTTGGAATTAAGGAGAAAAATAAGTCTAATGCTACACAAACAGACAATAATGGTAATTTTTTAATTACTGTTGATGCAAATGCTACCTTGGTACTTTCATATATTGGTTACGTTACTAAAGAGGTTAAAGCATCATCATCTTTAACTGTAAAGTTAGAAGAAGATATTTCTTCTCTATCTGAAGTAGTTGTTTCGGTGCCATATGGTAGTCAAACAAAAGCTTCTTTCACTGGTTCGGCAACTACATTACGAGCTAAAGATTTAGAAGGTAAACCTAGGGCTTCTTTTCAAGAAAGTTTACAGGGTAATGTAGCTGGTTTGCAGTCAAGTCAAGGTTCTGGCCAACCAGGTGGAGGTTTGAATGTAAGGATCAGAGGTATTGGTTCTTATAGTGCTGGTAGTTCTCCATTATATGTTGTAGATGGTGTACCAGTAGTAGATGGTGCAACAACGGTGTTGGCACAAACTTCTAATACCTTAGCTGGTATCAACAGTAACGATATTGAAAATGTAACCGTGTTAAAAGATGCTTCGGCAACTTCTATATATGGTTCTAGAGCGGCTAATGGCGTAATTTTAATTACCACTAAAAGTGGTGCTGCAGGTAAGACTAAAATAAATGCATCTGTACAACAAGGTCTTAATCAAATTACAGATAAGGATAGAAATAGGCCTTTAAATACTTCTGAAATGACAGAGCTATTGATAGAAGGTGTAATTAATAATACCACTGGAGCGCTAGCGGGCATTAACGATCCAACAGCTGCCTATAACTATTTGCTAACCCAAGGTTTAAAACCAGATATAAATACCGATTGGTTAGATGTAATTACACAAACTGGTAAATATGCACAGTATAATGTTAGTGCCGCTGGTGGAACAGAAAAAACTAGCTTCTTCGCATCAGGAGGTTATTATAAACAAGATGCGGTTACCAAAGGTCAAAACTACGAGAAAATTACAGCCAGACTTAGGTTAAAAAACCAGGCTACAGACAAGCTAAGTCTTAACTTAGGTTTTGCACCAAATTTTCAAAAACTTAGCACGATAGTAGGTTCTGGTACAGGTGCAAATCCGGTAAGGTCATTAAATAGATTGGTACCTTGGGTAGCACCTTATAATGCAGATGGTACTTATGGTAGTACTTTATATAATCCCGAATTGCAACGCTTAGAGAACGTTAACGATACTAGAATATATGCTTTATTGGGTGATGCTAGTGCAGAATACAAGTTTTTTGACGGTTTTTCTGCAGAAAGTAAAGTAGGTATTGATGTAAGCTATGCAGATGACTATAAATACTGGAGCCCACTTTGGGTAGACGGTGCATCTGTAAACGGTAGGGGCATGCACTATACCTCTACTTACGTAAACTGGAACATCACTAACTTATTGAAATATCGTAAACAGCTAAACGATTTTGGTTTAGAAGCTACTTTAGGTCAAGAGGCTCAAAAGATTACCAGAAAATTTGTGAGTACGCAAGGACAGAATTTTGCTGGGCAATATCTGTATAATTTATCAAGTACTTCTACACCATTTGTAGCATGGAGCAGCAGTGGCGAATCTACTTTGGCTTCCTATTTTCTTAATACCAGTTTTAACTATAAGCAAAAGTATTTTTTAAACTTAACAGGAAGAACTGACGGTTCATCTCGATTTGGAAAAAATGTACGTTATGGTAAGTTCGGTTCGGTAGGCTTGGCTTGGAACATGCATAAAGAAGACTTTATGGCAAATGTAAAGTTTGTTGATGAGTTTAAGCTGAGAAGCAGTTATGGTATTAATGGTAACCAACATGCAGAATGGTATGCCGTGCCAGGTATTTATTCTACTGGAGCAGTTTACAACGGTAGTCCGGCTTATGTACTAGCTCAAATTCAAAATGATAACTTAACTTGGGAAACCAATAAACCTTTTGATGTTGGTGTAGATGTTGCAATGTTTAACCAACGTTTAACTTTTACTTTAGATTATTTCAATCGTGTAACTGGAAAATTATTGATGAACGCTCCAATATCATATACTAACGGATTGGGCTCTCAAGATCAAAATATAGGTTCATTTAGAAACACAGGTTTAGAGTTCGCGATAAATTCGCACAATATTAAATCTTCAAGTCCAGCAGGTTTTAATTGGAAAACTAATTTCAATATCTCAACAATTAAGAATAGAATTATTGAGCTGAGTGGCACCGACCAAATTATTTCGGGCAGATATGTAAGAAATAAAGGTGGTGATTTTTACGAATTCTACATGCCGGGATGGGCAGGCGTAAATCCAGCCAATGGTGAAGGTTTATGGTACACCGACGAAACAAAAACTGCAACCACTAATACTTATAATTCTGCAGGTTCTTTTGCGCAAGGTAGTGCATTACCTAAATTTTTTGGAGGTTTAACCAATACATTTGATTATAAGAAAATTTCCCTGTCGTTTATGCTTTACTTTAACGTAGGCGGTAAAATCTACGATAGTTGGGGTACGTTTACATCAAATGATGCTAGTAGTGGTATTACTGATTACGGAGCTATTGCCAGGGTAGATTATGATAACCGTTGGCAAAAACCTGGAGATAATGCAACATCGCCGAAAATGGTTTTTAGAGGTTCGCAAACAGGACTTTCTGGTCAGCACTCTTCACGTTTCTTGTACGATGGTACTTATGTGAGATTGAGAGATATTACGCTATCGTACGAGCTTCCAATTAACAAGAAGTATTTAAACAACGCACAGGTTTATCTTAGAGGTAACAACCTACTTACTTACACTAAGGATGACAGACTTAGAAATGATCCAGAAGTATTCATTGGTGGCCAGTTAGATCAAAATCTACCTATCGCCCGCCAGCTATTACTAGGTTTAAATATTACATTTTAATTCATCTGTTAAATTTTGGATTCATGAAATCATCAATCAAACATATAAATATTCTACTGGTTACATTGGCGCTTAGTTTAGGTGCCTGTAAAGACAGTTTTTTGGATTTGAAAAATCCACAATCATTACCCTTAAATGGTACCATTAAAGATTTGGCAACATTAACTACGGCAGGTAATGGTGCTTATGCACAACTAAAAGATGTAAATTATTACGGCAGATCGTTTTTGGTTATACCCGAGTTATTTGGTGATAACGCATTTGTAAGCAGATCTAACGGTGGTCGATATCAGGAAGAAAACCTTCTGGCCATTACCCGCGAAAGCGGTGTGGGTGTTAGTGCTTGGGCGGCAATGTACCGTACTATTGTTAATGCAAATATTACCATTACAGAGGGAGAAAAATTACCAGTTTTAGCAGCTCATAACCAGGTGATTGGTGAGATGTATGCCCTGCGGGCCTTGGCTTATTTCGATTTAGTGAGATTGTTTGCACAGCCTTATAATTTTACTGCAAATGCTTCACATTTGGGTGTTCCATTGGTGTTAGAACGTAAAGACGAGTTAATTAAGCCTGCTAGGTCTACAGTTGCCGAAGTGTATGACCAAATCGTTTCAGATTTGAAGAAGTCGCTTACCTTAATGACTACTGCGCAAAAGCCAGCTAAATTTACACCTACGGCGGCAAATGGCTTGTTAGCTAAGGTTTATCTTTACATGGAAGATTGGGAAAACGCCGAAAAGTATGCAACAGATGCTATAGCTGGCCCCTATACCTTATTGGCTAGAACAGCGTATGTAACCAGTTGGGCTAACAAATTTTCAGTCGAATCGTTATTTGAAGTAGGTACTTTAACTACCGATAACCTTGCGGCAAATTCTATAGGTTATTTTTACGAACAAGCAGGTTATGGAGAAGGCTTGGCAACTCAAGACCTTTATTCGAAATATACTGCTTCAGATGTTCGTAGGTCATTAATTCAAGTTGGTGTAAGAAGTGTAACTTTCGAAAACCCGGCATATTTTGTTAAGAAATATCCTAAAGGAACATCAACTAGAGACGATAATTTGAAAGTATTGCGCTTATCAGAAGTTTATTTAATTAGGGCAGAAGCTAGAGCAGAACTAGGCAGAGCAGACGCTACTAAAAATGCAGGTGCATTATCTGATCTTAATATGATAGCACAACGTGCAGATGCAGCTGCTTTGGCTTTAGCAGGTCTAACTGGCGACGATTTGGTGGAGCGTATCCTTTTAGAAAGAAGAAAAGAATTGGCCTTTGAAGGTAACCGTTTCTTTGATCTTACCAGAAGAAAGAAAAATGTTGACCATTGGGTTTCAGAAACAAATTTAAGCCCTACTGCGCCAACCTTGCCAACGCCGCCAGTAACATTTACATATCCGAACGAAAAATTCGTATATCCTATTCCTTTCGCAGAAATAACAGCAAATCCAAATATTAAACAAAATCCTGGATGGGTACAATAATAAGTTAGTTAGTAAATAAAATCACACAGGTAATATTTGATTATTAGAGCTTAATATTTGGATAATATTTAATAATCAGAATTGATAACTTGTAAAATCTTAGTCTCTATGGTGTAATACCTTTAGAGATTAAGATTGATTTTATATAAAGAAAAATTATGAGAGTAAATTTAAAGACCTTCTTATTGGTTATTTTAGTTTCTTGCTTGTTCGCATGTAAGAAAGATAGTCCAGCTCCTCTACCACCAGTTGTTAATCCTCCGGTAAATCCCCCTGGTCAAGGTATTTCTCTACCTCAGGTAGATGATGATATGAATAACTTTGTGGCAAAATATCAACTTCCAGGGGTTTCTATAGCCATTGTTAAAGGTGGAAAATTGGTATATGCCAAAGGATATGGCTTAGCTGATAAAGAGACGCTTACAAATGTAGATACCAGTAGCTTATTCCGTATTGCAAGCTTAAGTAAATGGATTACTTCGACTGCAATTATGAAGTTGGTTCAAGAAGGTAATTTCACAGTAAACGATAAAGTATTTGGTACAGGTGCCATTTTGGGGAACACTTATGGCACGCAACCTTATGGGCCAAATATTACAAATATAACGGTAAATGATTTGTTGCACCATACAGCTGGAGGTTGGGGTAATTCTTCAAATGATCCCATGTTTTCAAGCCCTGAACTTAATGCCGATGACCATATCAGTTGGGTGTTGAACAGCGTTCCTTTGATCAATCAGCCAGGAGCAGTTTTAGACTACTCGAATGTAGGTTTCAGCATTCTCTGCAGAATTATCGAAAAAATATCGGGAAAACCTTACGAACAATATGTGAGAGAAAACATTTTTAAACCTGCCGGGATAAAAAACATGCAGATTGGTACTTCGGCCTTATCAGGTAGAAAGCCGAATGAAGTAAAATATTATGGTATAGGTACCGCAAATCCTTATGGATATCATGCCAATGCCATTACCCGTTTGGGCGGTGTAGGTGGTTGGATTGCCAGCCCGATAGATTTGATGCGCTTTTTGGTAAGGGTTGATGGTTTTGATACTGTGTCAGATATATTAACACCACAAACGTTGAACATCATGTCGGCCAAAACTGCCAACAGCGGTAACTATGCCTGCGGATTTTTGGTAAGCAATAACGGAAATTGGTACCACGGTGGTACTTTAACGGGTACAAGAGCTTGGATGGTAAAAACCACAACTGGCTTTAGCTGGGCAATTCTCATTAATACCAGTGCTTCTGGAAACTTAAACACCGATTTAGATAAACTGATATGGCCAGCAGTAAATAATGCAAGTACTCCTTGGCCAACTAAAGATCTGTTTTATCCATGAAAATACTACTAAAACTAATGCTAGTGGGAATGCTGAGTAGTGTATTGAATAATTTATATGCACAACCCTATAAAAAGCTACATTATAAAAGTATAGTGGCCGATGCTCATAATGATGTGATATGGGCGCAAACCATGAAAGGTTTCGATATTTCTGAAAAAACAAATCGTGGTAATACCGATTTGGTTCGGTTAAAAGAAGGAGGTGTCAATCTTCAGATTTTTTCTATTTTCTGCAATGAAACCTATGGGAAAGGCAAGGCATACCCTTTTGCTATTGCTATGATGGATTCTTTGAAGCATATTGCTGATAGAAATGCAGATAAAATAGCGCTAGCGACGAATGTAACGCACATTAGAAAAATCATTAATTCTGGTAAAATTGCTGCTTTAATGGGGGTCGAAGGTGGTCATATGATAGAAAATAATCTCGATTATTTAGATGAGTTTGCGAAGCGTGGTATCAAATACCTCACCCTAACTTGGAATAACAGTACAGAGTGGGCCACTTCTGCTGCCGACGAAACCAATAATCCAAACCTAATACAAAAAGGGCTGACCAACAGAGGAAAGGAAATTGTGAAAAGGTTAAACAACTATGGCATTATTCCAGACCTTTCTCACGTTGGCGAGCAAACATTTTACGATGTGTTGGCTATTACAAAAAAACCAGTTATTGTTTCCCATAGCAATTGCCACGAAATAGCGCCACATCCCAGAAACTTAAAAGATGAACAAATTAAAGCTATTGCTAAAAACGGTGGCGTTATCGGTATCAATTTCTATTCTGGTTTTATAGATAGTGCTTATCATAAAAAAATAGATGGATTAATGGCCAAATATCCAGAAATGGTAGCCGAGCTTGCAAAGCAATATAGCAGTAAAGGTTATATCGCTAGGGCATTATTTCAGAAAATATCCCAAACTGAAGTGAACTCAATTAGACCTCCAATTGCCATGATGATTGACCACGTTGATAGGATGGTACGTTTGGCTGGGATAGATCATATCTGTATTGGTGGAGATTTTGATGGAGCAGAATCTTTTGCATTAGGTTTGGACGATGTAAGGGATTATCCGTTAATAACCGAAGAACTAATGAAAAGGGGATACACCAAAAAAGATATTAAGAAAATATTAGGTGAAAACTTATTGAGGGTCTTAAAAGCTAACGAAATATAAAAATGAAGAATATACTAAAAAAGAGGATGCTGGCACCCTTAACGGTGCTGATTTTAGTCTTGACATCTGATCTTTATGCGCAAAAAGGAAACGAACAGTTGCCTAAAGACTTTGACAGATATGTTCAAAGAGTACTTGAAACTTTCGAAGTTCCAGGAATGAGCATTGCCATTGTAAAAGATGGAAAACCTTTGTTAACCAAAGGATATGGTATAAAGAAAATGGGACACCAAGATCGTGTTAATGAACAAACTTTATTTCCTATTGCTTCTAATTCAAAAGCTTTTACGGCAACAGCATTAGCTTTATTGGTAGAAGAAGGTAAAATTGCTTGGGATGCTCCTGTAATAAATTATATACCAACTTTTAAAATGGGCGATCCTTATATTACCAGCCAATTGACCATTAAAGATTTATTGGTACACAGAAGTGGAATAGGAGCTTATGCGGGGGATTTATTACAATTTCCTCCCTCTAATTATACAAGGGCAGAAATTGTAAGTAAAATACAATACCTGCCATTAGTTAATAGCTTTAGAAACAGCTACGCCTACGATAATATTTTTTATCTTTTAGCAGGAGAGGTAATCGAAAAAGTATCTGGCTTATCGTGGGAAGACTTTGTTAAGCAACGAATATTGGATAAAGTGGGCATGGCAAGCAGCATTACCAGAGCATCGCTTTTTAAAACTAAAAATAATACTTCGGCTTCTCATGCCCGATTTGATGGAATAGTAAAAGAAGTAACTAATTTTTCTGAAGCTGGCATTGGCGATATTACCAATCCGGCAGGTGGTATTGCATCTAACTCGGTTGATATGTCTAGGTGGATGATTACACAACTCGATTCGGGCAGGTTAGAAAATAGGTCACGTTTATTTAAACCATCAACGGCAACTATGCTTTGGAGAGGGGTTACACCCATGCCGGTGGTAAACTTAGCGGCAGAAATAAAGCCAGCGCAAATGGAATATCAGCTCTATGCTTTGGGCTTTTATACCTATAATTATAGATCAGAACGAGCGGTGGTTCACGGTGGAAAGTTAGATGGATTTGTTTCTAGGGTATTTATGATACCCGGCAGAAAACTCGGAATTACGATTTTAACCAATCAAGAAGAAGGAGGGGCAATTTCTGCTATCATTAATCATGTAGTAGATCATTTTATTAAAGCGCCAACGTTCGATTGGGTTGCTGGTTATAAAAAAATGCAGGAAACACAACTTTTAAACGTTAAAAAAGCAGATCAAAGTACCTCTACTGCCAGAAATGCTAATTCTAAACCTTCTTTGCCATTAGTTGCCTATGCAAATAATTACAAGGATGCTTGGTATGGTAACATTAGCATTAAGGAAGATGCGGACCGCTTACTGATTAATTTTACGCACAGTAAAGGAATGGAAGGTGTTTTGGAGCATTGGCAGTACGATACCTTTGTGGTACGTTGGAAAAACAGAGAATTAAAAGCAGATGCCTTTATCACTTTTTCGCTAAATCCAGATGGCAGTATAGAACAGGCCAAGATGAAAGCCATTTCTCCGGTTACCGATCCTAGTTATGATTTCCATAATTTATTGTTAAAGCCGCTTAAATCAGATAAAAAGTAAGATGTCCATCAAAGAAAAAGAATTTAAACCCTATATATCTGCTAAAGACTTCATCCCCGAATTTACGCTTAGAGCCATCATTATGGGGGCAATATTTAGTGTTATCTTTGGGGCGGTATCTTGTTATTTAGGTTTGAAAATAGGATTGACCGTAAGTGCATCTATTCCTATTTCGGTTTTGGCAATATCCATCTTTAAGAAATTGGGCAAAGCCACTATCTTGGAGTCAAATATGGTACAAACCGTTGGTTCTGCAGGCGAATCTGTAGCAGCTGGGGTAATTACTACTATTCCTGCACTATTATTTTTGCCTGGCGGAGAAGACTACTTTAAATATTTCCAGATTTTTGTACTGGCCTTTACAGGCGGTATGTTGGGAATTTTGTTCATGGTTCCTTTACGCAGATCACTAATAGTAAAAGAGCATAAAAATTTGCCCTATCCAGAAGGTACTGCGTGTGCCGATGTGCTAATTGCAGGGGAAAAAGGCGGGAACTTAGCTCAAAAAGTTTATTATGGCTTAGGTATCGCGATATTATATAAACTATTAATGTCAATCCTGGGGTTTTGGAAAGAAGTACCCTCATATATCTTTTCTAAAACCTCTGTGCTGCCTAATGCCACCATTAAAACTGAAGTAGGGCCTGAATTATTGGGCGTGGGTTATATCATTGGGCCAAAGGTAGGTAGTGTGATGTTGGGTGGTGGTTTGTTTTCATGGATTGTTCTAATTCCAATGATTACGATGCTTGGCGATCAATTAAGTGTACCATTTTTACCAGAAAAGACTAAATTAATAGCACAAATGAGTGCCGATGAAATATGGAACAGGTATATCAGGTACATTGGAGCTGGAGCGGTAGCATTTGGTGGTTTAATTACTCTCATCAAATCGTTACCAACTATCGTAAGCGCCTTTGGTGATGCCGTTAAAGATTTAAGAAAAAAAACTAAAGGGGATGGCGAGATATTACGTACCGAGAAAGAAATTCCATTGATTTGGGTAGTACTGGGTAGTATTGGTCTGGTAGCATTTATGGTGGTTATACCTAATATACCTACAAATCTGCTGTCTGCTTTGATGATTGTAGTTTTCGGTTTCTTCTTTGTAACCGTCTCATCCCGTATTGTAGGCTTAATAGGCTCTTCAGCCAATCCCGTTTCTGGAATGACCATAGCTACCTTAATGGCAACTTGCTTAATTTTTATAGGCATGGGCTGGACTGGTGATTATTATCAACCAATAGTGCTGGTAGTAGGTTCCATTGTATGTATTGCAGCAGCAAATGCAGGTGCAACTTCGCAAGACTTAAAGACAGGATATTTAGTAGGAGCTACGCCATTTAAACAACAAATCGGATTAATTATTGGCGTTGTTGTGGCTGTAGTAACTGTTGGTTTTACTATTCTATTATTGCAAAAAAACGTAGGTATTGCAGTAGTTACCGAAGCGCATCCAAATCCACTACCTGGCCCTCAATCGGTTTTAATGGCTACCGTAATTAAAGGTCTTTTAAGTAAAGACTTGCCATGGGGGCTGGTAATTGCAGGCATGGGTATTTCGGCTATTATGGAATTGTGCGGCGTAAATGCATTACTTTTTGCTTTAGGTACTTATCTGCCTTTATCTACCACGTCGGCTATTTTTGTAGGTGGTATGGTGAGAAAAATTGCAGAACGTAAACAACCAAAAACCGAAGCAGAATCGGAAGCGGGGGCAGGAACATTGTTTAGTTCTGGGCTAATTGCCGGTGGCGCACTTACCGGAATTATTGTAGCTATTCTTGTCGGAACAAATTCTGGTACCCCGGGTGTATCACTTGCTGATAAACTCAATATGAAGATTGGTGAGGGAATGGGGCCTTTAGGAGACCTGATTGCAGCAGCGATATTTTTATTGCTGTGCATTGTTGTTTATCGTTTCGCAATATCTAAAAATAAATCTGAAGTAAATCAATGATCATGATAAGAAAAAATCTAATTATATTTTCGTTAACTGTTTTAATAACTCCTATTTATGCACAACAAAATCTGGACAGTAGGGCCAAAGCTTATATAGATAGTGCATTAAAAAAATACGATGATACAGTGCCGGGTGCTGTTGTTCATGTAATACATAAAGGTAGTTTGGTATATCAAAAAGCTTTTGGTTTGGCAGATTTGGAATTAGGCGTAAAACTAAAAGAAAATAGTGTCTTTGAAGCAGCTTCTGTGTCTAAACAATTCACGGCTACAGCTGTATTGATGTTGGTAGAACAGGGTAAAATTAAAATTGAAGACGATATCCGTAAATATATTCCAGAATTACCAGATTATGGCAAGCCTATCACCATAGCCCAATTGCTTACCCATACAAGTGGTTTAAGAGATTGGAGAAATGTTGGCTACGTTACCGATTTGGTTAATCAGAGTTTTGTATATGGTGATGGAGATGCACTTAATGTTATTTTTAGGCAAAAAGGATTAAATTTTCCAAGCGGCACAAAATATTCTTATAGTAATTCTAATTACGATTTGTTGGCACTTTTAGTAGAAAGGGTATCGGGAGAAAAGTTTATTGATTTTTCTACCAGAACAATGTTAAAACCTCTTGGTATGACTAATTCTACTTGGCGTACAGATTATAGAAAAGTAATAAAAAATAGAGCAAAAAGTTACATGGGGGTAAAAGGTAATTTTATTACGCAAATGCCTTTAGATAATACCAACGGAGCGGCAGGCTTACTTACCACTACCGAAGATTTGCAGAAATGGATTGCATGGTGGAAAGACGGTAAGTTTGGCCCTACGTTAGCAAAACTACGTTTACAACATTATGTCTTGACGAACGGAACAGAAACTAGTTATGCTTTGGGCGGAGTTCATTTTTATAGCAAGCCAGGTTCAAAACTGATAACGCATGGAGGTTTATTGGCAGGTTATAGGGCTATTACTTCTTATTATCCTGATATAGACTTGTCTGTAACCTTTTTAAGTAATACCAGAGAACTGATTATTCCTAAAGTAGCAGATCAGCTTTTGGAGATATACAGTGGAGTAAAGCCATTAAAAACAGATAGTACAAAACTTAAGTATGTAAAACTATCTCCACAAGAAGTACAGCAAAAAGTAGGTCTGTATAAAAATACGCTCGGTGTACGTACTGTAGAGCTAGTTATTGTAGATGGGAAGCTTAGGGTTAAAAATGGTGGCGAATTAAAAGCATTGAATAAGAATACCTTAGTAACGGGTGATGATAAGTATCAATTTCAAGGAAATAATTTGCTATTGCCCGATGAGGAAGCATTGGTTACCTATAAAAAAGTGGAAACCCTAACTCCAGATTCAACATTGCTTAACAAGCTCACAGGATTATATTACAGTGCAGACGCTGATACAAAAATTACCCTTACAGTATATAAAAACTCTTTAAGATATACCAGAAATGGTTACAAATACATTTATCTCAGACCATCTTATAAAGATGGAAACATCGTTGGTTTTTCTGGTTTAGATAATGGCCTTATGGTAATGTTTGATTTCGATACAACCAGGGGAGATTTACAGGTAAGCATGCCAAGAGCATTAGGCATTGCTTTCGTGAAAAATAAATAGTCAATTAGCATATTCAACCTCATTTTAATTATTGTGTTAAAGTGGGTGCGTGAGTAATCATTACTCACCAGTTTTTGGCCGTTTCAATTATCGAAGCGGCCTTTTTTGTGCATTGCATTTTATAAGTTTTTTAGTGTTAGTTCTAAGTGATATCATTATGACCATCCTTCACAATATTTGATATGATTAGAACAATTTTCAAGAATACTATTGTGTTAAAGGGGTTTACCTTTGGTAAGTTGCTTTTGTTTTAACTGTAAGATAATGATTTGGTTAAGTGTGTTTTACTTGTTGCTTTTAATCAAAACTGAGACTGAAAAAAAACTGATAATCTTTTTAATACTTCTTCAATTTTTAACCTAATAAACCCAACAATTATGAAAAAAACCTTTACGTTCTTAGTAGTTTTTATTGCATTTTATTTTGGAGGAATAAATGTTTTTGCAGCCCGTTTTTACGTAAAGCAGGTGGCAACAGGAAATGGCTCCGGCACCGATTGGAATAATGCATCTGCCAATCTACAAAGCATTATTGATAACGCTACATATAACGATGAAATATGGGTAGCTTTCGGTACATACAAACCAAATTCTTTAACTGGAGGAATGGCTACATCAACAGGTTCACTTGTTGCCAGAGATGTTAGTTTTGTGCTAAAAAGTGGTGTTAAAATATATGGTGGTTTTTTTGGCGACGAAACTTTGCTAACTCAGAGAACTGCAGGCAATATCACTATTTTAAGTGGAGATTTAGGTACGCCTAATGATGTTACCGATAATGCTTACCACGTGGTAATTTCTGTAAATAATGATTCTAATACACTTTTGGACGGAGTATCTATAACAGGGGGCTATGCATACGGAACAGGTAGTGTTTTTGTTGATGGACAGACCATTCCCCGTACAGCAGGAGGGGGAATGTATTTTAGAGGTAGCGCACTGGTATTGAATAATGTAAAAATATATAATAATGAGAGTTCGTTAAGTGCTGGAGGAATATATGTACGTTCTAGTCAACCTACATTTAATAATTCTGAAATTTCTAATAATAAATCTGCAACTGGAGCGGGTATATTTTCTTTTGGTACCGTAGATAGTGTGGCTACAGTTACAATTCAACAAAATTCATTACTTTCAAAAAACATAAGTACTGGTACGGCTGGCGCTATTAATTTAAGTAGCTATTCAACCGCTTCATTCACGGATGTAACATTTTCAGAAAATACTGCTACGCATGGAGGAGCAGTATATTCAACAGGCGTTGCTACCAACAGGAATGAACTCAATTTGCTACGTGTAAATTTTTCTGGAAATGTAGCTAACGCAGCTACTGCCGGTGCAGGAGCAATTTATATCCACAATAGAAATAATGCGGTTTTAAACTTTGTAAACTTTACAAATAACCATGCTATAAGTGGTGGGGCTATCTTTGTGCAGGGAGTAACAACTGACCTAACAACAGAAATACAGCTTATAAACAGTTCGTTCACTGGTAACACAGCCAGAGATGGTGGCGGACTATTCATCAACAGTAATGTTAATGCAACTGTTGAAAATAATTCGTTTAAATTAAATTTGGCTAATGCAACTGCTACAGGAAATGGTGGAGGTGCATACATTGCGGGTGCTACTGTTACGCTAAAGGACAATTCTTTCAGTGAAAATGTCTCTAACGGCAGTGGCGGCGGTACATACATCACAGGTGTAACCATTACAATAGAGGATAACAATTTTAAAAAGAATACATCCGGTGCTAGTGGTGGAGGTATGTACCTTAATGCTAGTATAAGTTCTATTGTACAAAATAATCGCTTCTATGAAAATATTGCAACCGCTGCTGGCGGAGGTATTTTTCTACTTGGTACTGCTACAACAAATATTATAGAAAATAGTCTGTTTTATAAAAATTCCGCAAGTAATGCAACACTTGGAGGTGGAGGTATTTATGTTTCTAATGGAGCAAAGCCCACCATTAAAAATTGTACTTTTTATGAGAACCACGCGGTTTTTGGAGGAGGAGCTTTAGGACTGTTTTCTGCTACGGCAACTCAGGCAACTGTGGCAAACTGTATTTTTTATGCAAATACCTCTAACGATGCTGCTGCTCTTGATATTCACAAAGGTGCGTTAGCCACACTTAATCTATTTTCTTCCATTACCCAGCAATTTGGAACTAATGGTGTGAACGGCGTAATGGTAGGAGTAAATCCAGTATTTGCTAATATTTCATCTACAGCAAGTAATTTTTTAATGTTGAGCTTAACAAGTCCAGCTATTGATCATGGAGATGATGGGTATTTGCCGTCTGTGAATTTGGACTTGGCAGGAAATCCGAGAAGATATAACAATGGCACTATTGATATTGGCGCTTTTGAAAATCAAGGGATAGAACCATTACCAATTGTGCTAACTAGTTTTACTGCAAAAGCTAAATTAAACCATATTCGTTTAGACTGGGGTACACAGAGTGAATTAAATAATGCTTATTTTCTTATAGAACGTAGCTTTAACGGTAATGATTTTTCTACATTGGCTACCTTAGCAGGCAAGGGTACTTATTCTGAAAGGTCTGACTACTATTTATTAGATCAGAAACCACAGCCCGGTTTAAATTATTATCGCTTAAAACAAATAGATCTTGATGGAAAGGTAACTGATTATGGTGTTAGAGTAGTAGAGTTTAGGTTAACGACACAACATACTGCTAAATTGTATCCAAATCCCGCCACATCTGGTAAAGTGCAAGTTTTATTCGCATCTCAAAATGCTATTGGAATAGAGGTGATTAATACAAATGGTATGATGATGAAGAAAGAAAAAGTAAAAAAAGGCGCAACCACACATGTAATCAATCTTGAAGATTTGCCACCTTCGCTATATTTAATTAGGATACTGAATGGAAATTCGCAAGTAGAAACACATCGTGTTATAAAACAGTAAATTAATAGGTGGTTAAATTTTAATAAAAGTATTATGAATCCCACCTATAAAGTTTGGTGCCCTCACAAATTTAATGACCCAATTACTTTATAGCGTTTTTTTAATAGTTAGGGTAT
Organism: Pedobacter sp. UBA4863; assembly: GCF_002399615.1. Taxonomy (GTDB): domain Bacteria; phylum Bacteroidota; class Bacteroidia; order Sphingobacteriales; family Sphingobacteriaceae; genus Pedobacter. The sequence goes on from NZ_DHDZ01000015.1 coordinate 36,527, forward strand.
TTTTTAGTTTTCTTATAATTAAGGAGGGTGTCTGAAAAGGTACCCTCTTTTTATATAAAACCTTTCTTTACAAATCTTATGTTATAACCTCAATAAGTTGTGAAAAATCTTCGCAATGAAAGTATTCCTCTTACACGGTACAAATTTAAGTTATATTTGCCCTATATGGCAGCTGCAATAAAAAATGAACTAGCACTAAGAACTGTTAACGTTATTCGTTATGTTACGCCCTTACGAGAAGGCGGTTCTATGCCCGCAATTGCCGAGGCAGACGATGGTTTTTTATATGTGCTTAAATTTAAGGGGGCAGGACAGGGACATAAAGCCTTAATTTCTGAAATTATTGGCGGCGAAATTGCCCGTGCCTTAGGTATTAACATGCCCGAACTGGTATTTGCCAACTTAGATGAAGCTTTTGGCAGAACAGAACCCGATGAAGAAATACAAGATCTTTTGAAAGCCAGCGTAGGTTTAAATTTAGCATTGCATTATCTTTCGGGCGCAATAACTTACGATTCGACAGTAACAAAAATAGATGCCACTTTGGCCTCTAAAATTGTTTGGATGGATAGTTTGTTAACCAACATGGATCGTACCGCCAGAAATACCAATATGTTGTATTGGCATAAAGAACTTTGGTTAATAGATCACGGGGCGTCTTTGTATTTTCACCACTCGTGGCAAAATTGGGAAGAACAGGCAAAACGGCCGTTTACCTTGGTAAAAGACCATGTTTTATTAGCTCAAGCAACGGAGATAGCGAAGGTTGACGCCGAATTAAAAGCTATTTTAACACCACAGCTCATTAGCGAAATTCTAGCTTTAATACCCGACGAATGGTTAGATGAACGTAGCTTTGAAACCGCCGAGGCACAGCGTAAAGCCTATGCCTATTTCTTAAATACTCGAATTGAAAATTCTTCAGTTTTTGTTAACGAAGCCGAAAATGCAAGACAGACACTTATTTGAATATGCGGTAATTCGGGTAATGCCTAGGGTAGAACGCGAAGAGTTTATTAATGTGGGTGTTATAATGTACTGCAAGAAATTAAAATACCTTAATGCCAATTATCATCTGGTGCCGGCTAAATTAAAAGCACTGTGCTGCGATTTAGAAATAGAAGTAGTTGCAGAAAACTTAAGCGCTATTGTAAATATATGTAAAGGCGGAAAAACGGCAGGGCCAATAGGCGAATTAGATATGGCTAGTCGCTTTAGGTGGCTAACGGCAACAAGAAGTACGGTGGTGCAATGTTCAAAAGTTCATCCGGGATTTTGTATAAATGCACAAGAAACTTTCCATAAACTAATGAACGAGTTGGTTTTATAAAATGGAGATGCTTCATTAATTTTCTAAAATATCGACGTGTAATTTATTATGGTCTGTCAAATAGCGATATTCGATTTCTAATGCTTTAAATACCACCAAATGCGAGATGAGGTAAGCCAAAGTACTTTCTGCTCCTTGGTTTCTGTTTACTCCGTGTGGTTGTAGGCCATCAGCACAACCCTTAGTTTCGTGGTCATAAAGTGGCAGATTTAAGCTGTTTTCGCCTAAAAACCATAAAAAACTCTGGTACAGGTGGTGCATGTATTTTTCGTTCTTGGTTATTTCATAAGCTTTAAAATAAACTAGCACCATTGCCATGGTTTCTATGGCTTGTTGGTCGTAAAGTGCCATTGTATGGTTTTTCTCTAGCCAACCATCATTGCCAATTGGGTTTAAAAACCCAAAAGTTAAAGTTTTATGGGTTAAAAAAGTAAGTGCTTCTAAAGCAATATTTAACGACAGTTGGTCTCCACTAATTTCGTAATGGCAAAGTAGCGCCAAAGGCAATATGGCGTTATCATAAGTTAGTTGCTGCTCAAACCAATGCCAATGGTTTTCTTTGTTTTTTTGGTAAGCATTAACCAAGGGTAGGGCCAATTGGTTAAGTTGGTAAGCAATGCTATTATCATGAGGTTTGGCTTTTAAATAATGACTAATGCCAATTATGGTATTTGCAATGCCTCTTAAATGCGATAATTGCATAAAGTGTGGTACCGATTTAAGAAAAAGTTCGGTAGCAAATTCTTTATAAGAGTTGTTTGGGGCGAAATTGACGAGGTAACCCAAGGCCCAAATGGTTCTGCCAAAAGAATCTTCAGAACCCACTTCATCTAGGTAGTTTCTGTTAAAGCTTAAGAAGTTGCGAAAATTCCCATCTTCCTTTTGCATATATTGGATATAACTAAGATAAATCGGTAATAAATCTAAAGCTTCTTTGCTTTTATGTTGCTCAAATGCCATTAAGGCCATAATCAGGGCCCTGGCATTATCATCCAAACAATAACCTTCTTTTAAATTCGGAATACCGTATTTTGCATGCTGTACAATTCCTGTATCGTCTGTTAAGCGACGAATATGGCTTAAATTAAAAGTTGGAATACTATCTACATCAATAATATTTCTGTTTTCTAAATTGGCCTTTTCTTTAGCCAATATTGCGTTCTCTAACACATCAATATATTTTTTGCCAATACTGGGCCAACGTAATGATAAACCATATTGGTAGGCCTTGCATTTTAGTTCTTTTAACTTTTGGGGCTCATTAAATAATTCGATAGTTAATTGTGCCAATTGCTGGTGGTCTTTAAAATCGAATAATAGACCACGCTTTTGAGCTAACAGTTCTTGGGCGTGCCAATAAGGGGTAGAAATTACCGCTGCACCCGCACCAATAGCATAAGATAAGGTGCCGCTGGTAATTTGTGCTTCGTTTAAATAGGGAGTAATGTAAATACTTGCAGCCGATAGGTAATGATGCAATTCCTGCTCGTCCACAAACTTATTTACAAATATCAAATGGTCTCCTACGTTTAGCTCTTTAGCCAATTTTTTTAAGCTATCGCGATATTCTTCGCCTGTGCTTTTTACTACCCCTGGATGTGTATTGCCCAATACCACATAGCATACGTTCGCATGGTGTTTTGCTATTTCTGGCAAAGCTTCTACAACGGTTTCTAGCCCCTTGCCTCTGCTAATTAAACCAAAAGTAAGCAGTACTTTCCTGTCTTTAAAAGGATAAACTTTTTTTATAGGATTATCTTTGGCAGGTTCTAAATCTGGCACTCCATGTTCAATGTATCTGATCTTTTCCTTAGGAACTTCATAAATGCTAGTCAAAAATCCGATAGCTTTTTGGCTCATCACTACAATATTGAAAGAACGTTTGGCAATTTGTTGTATAATGGTTTGTTGTATGTAGGTGGGCTGCTTTAATACCGTATGTAAAATAGTGATTATGGGCTTATCTATTCTGGCCAATAAGGTAAGCAGGTGTAAGCCACTTTCGCCACCATAAATACCAAATTCGTGTTGTATTACACAGGCATCTACTTGGCTTGCATTAATATAATCGGCTGCTTTTAGGTAGTCTTTCTGATTGTTTTGCCTAATAATGTATTTAACATTGCTGGGGTAAGTGTAAGTGTCTAAGTCTTCAGCATTGCTCAAGGCAATTATAAAGCTATCTTTAGCCACGTTTTTATGCTGATTTATTGCCATAAACAAGTTGTCATTAAAGGTGGCAATGCCGCATTCGTTAGGAAGTGAAGTGCTGATATAAGCTATTTTCATTGTTTTTGTAGTTTTAAAAAAGGTAGGTATATAAAATGAACAACAAAACAGCCATAAAAGTTTAGCCTTTAACACAAAAGCTATTTTAGATGATTAGTAACTAGTTGTTTTGCTGTGCATCAAAAAAGTTGTAAGTTTCTAGAAAGTGACTGCTATGTGAATGTATTCTACTATTTGAAATTTTAAGGCAGTACAAACCAATAACGTACAAACTGTTTTCATAAAAGCATATTCAGTTTGGGTTTTCAAAAAAGAATAATACCTTTGCAGCATCAATAAGGGGTGCCTTGTTTTGCATAAAACACAAATAAAGGCTGAGATCATACCCATTTTAAGTGAAAAAGTGAAAAGTGTAAAGTTTGGCAAAATCAGACTTCAAACTTTAAACCTCCAACTTTAAACTTAAATGCACCTGATCCAGGTAATGCTGGCGTAGGGATGGTTTATGAAGTTTAACTAAGATCGGGCGTAACCCCTACAACCGATGGGTTTAACTAAAAAACAACAATAAGTTGAAAAAATTAAGATTTGCAGTTTTAACTGCATTACTGTGTCCGTTTTTGGCGGTTGCACAGTTCAAGATTTCGGGAATGGTTACCGAAACAAGTGGAAATGCACTTTCTGGTGCAAGTGTGAAATTAAAAACACAGGGATTTACCTCTGGAACAAACACTAACGGTGTTTACGAGTTTAGTAATTTGCCTGCCGGTAATTACACGGTGGTAGTAAGTTATTTGGGCTTTGCTACACAAGAGAAAAAAGTAACGCTTGGTGCCAATACTATAGCCAATTTTACCTTGCAACAGCTGTCTTTCGTTGCCGATGAGGTGGTAGTAAGCGCTACTAGGGTAGCCAAAAATGCTGCTTTTACTTACAAGAACTTAAGCAAAGCCGATTTAGACAAAACCAACCAAGGGCAAGATTTACCTTATTTGCTAAACCAAACACCCTCTGTGGTGGTTACTTCTGATGCCGGAGCAGGAGTGGGATATACCGGTATTCGTATTAGAGGTAGCGATGCCACGCGTATTAACGTAACTTTAAACGGTATTCCCTTGAACGATGCCGAAAGTCAGGGCAGTTTCTTTGTTAATTTGCCAGATTTAACCTCATCAGTAGATAATATCCAAATTCAGCGTGGTGTAGGTACATCTACCAATGGTGCGGGTGCTTTTGGCGCAAGTTTAAACATTCAAACTACCACTAGACGTGATTCTGCTTATGCCGAGCTAAACAATACTTACGGTTCTTTCGAAACATGGAGAAACACAGTAAGCGCTGGTACAGGATTAATCAACAACAAGTTTAGTTTCGATGCTCGTCTGTCGCGTATTAAATCTGATGGTTATGTGGATAGAGCTTCTTCAGATTTGAAATCGTTTTTTGTAACGGGAGCTTATTATGGTAAAAATGATATTTTACGCCTCAATGTGTTTAGCGGTACAGAAAAGACCTATCAGGCTTGGAACGGTATAGATAGAGATATGCTGAAAACTAACCGTCGTCATAATGATTTTACTTATGATAACCAGACGGATAACTACCAGCAAGATCATTATCAATTGTTTTATACCCGTAATTTAAGTAAGCAATTGGTGGCCAATGCTGCTTTGCATTATACTTATGGTAGAGGATATTACGAAGAATTTAAAGAAAACAGGACCCTTGCCGATTATAACATTGATCCTGTAGTGATGGGCGGTACAACCATCACCAAATCTGATTTGGTACGTCGTTTATGGTTAGATAATGATTTTTACGGTACAACGTATTCTTTGGCATACACACCTGCAAGTAATTTAAACTTTACTTTAGGTGGAGCCTATAACCGTTACGAAGGCAAACATTTCGACGAAGTAATTTGGGCACAATTTGCCCATTACGATGGTGCTGGCTCTATGCGCCACAGATATGATGATAACGATGCTTTTAAAAGCGATTTTAATGTTTTTGGAAGGGTGAATTATCAGTTAGATCAATTAAATATCTATGCCGATTTGCAGTATCGTAATATTTTCTACTCATACTTTGGCTTAGATGCTAATGCAAACCCGGGTCAACAAAATGCTCGTTTAGAGTTTTTTAATCCAAAATTTGGTTTAACTTATCACCTAACCAACAGAAGTAATGTGTATGCTTCGGTAGCAGTGGGTAATAAAGAGCCTAATCGTAGAGATTTTACAGACTCTAACGTAAGTACCAGACCTAAGCACGAAAATTTAACAGATATAGAGTTTGGTTACCGTACACAGCAATCTAACTTTAATGTTGGTGCCAATGGTTTTGCCATGTTGTACAAAAATCAGTTAATTAATACAGGTAAGTTAAACGAAGTTGGTGGCCAAACACGCCAAAATGTACCAGATAGTTATCGTATTGGCTTAGAATTAGATGCTAAATGGCAAATTGTGAAGAGCTTTTCTTGGACAGCAACAGCAACTTTAAGTCAAAGCAAGATTAAAAACTTTACCGAATACGTTTATGATGATACCATTATTGGAGATTTGCTAACTTTCGATTATAATAACACGAACATTGCTTGTTCGCCACGTTTTATAGCCTCAAACGAATTTGCTTACACCTTTAAAAATGCAGGTATTGCTTTAATTAGTAAATATGTTGGTGAGCAAAATTTAGATAACACCTCATCGAAAGAAAGAGTATTAGATGCATTTTTTATTAACGATATACGTTTAACCTATAATGTAAAAGCATTGGGAATTAAAAATGTGGGCTTAAATTTCTTGGTAAATAATGTTTTTAATGTGCGTTACGAAGCAAATGGTGGTAGTGGTGCTTATTTGTCAAATGGTTATTTTGGTAGATATGAATATTTCTATCCACAAGCTACACGTAACTTCTTATTAAGCTTGAACTTGAAATTCTGATAGAAACTTGTCGCATTGAGCTTGTTGAAATGTTCTTACAAAAGGGCTTCGACAAGCTCAGCCAGACAAATTTTTACCTTTTTTTCAGCGGCTGCAACAAATACTCCAAGCCATTTAGCTTAATCTCGTACAGCGTGGCCAGTAACATCCCCATTTTTCCTGTCGGAAATCCTTTACTATGATACCAAACTAGGTAAAATTCGGGTAGGTCGCATAGTAACCAACCTTTATATTTACCGTATGGCATTCTCATCGTTACGAGCTCTTTTAACAGTTCTGGGTTCATGGCTTAAAGTTAATAAAATGTTTTTTGGCCCATCATTATAAATTAATTACACATGAGTTAGTAGTGATTAAGAACCTGTTTTAAAAAGGCTAACGGCTTGTTTTAGCGTATTTAATAATCGAACTCAGATTTTCAATTAAAAAAAATCAAACTAAAATCAAACACAGAGTAAATACAGATTAAACAGGTATATTATTTATGTTCTACCCAAATTTCATCCGAGTTTGATAAAAATAAACCTCTTGTAAATTTAACCGCACATCTGTGCCAATTTTCGGGATACATCTTCCAAATGCACAACGGGTATAGTATTGCTATTTTTACTACTTAATAATTCTAAGTAAGTACATAAGCCTAAAAATTTTTTAGGCAATTTAGGTAGTTTATGAGGTTATTGTAACTATTTACAAATAATGTAGCCTCTTTCTTTAAATTTACCGTCTATATAGTAATCACACGATTTTACATATTATGAAGAAATTATTAATAGTTATTTTAAGCTTTTTCGCAATAAATGTTTTTGCACAAGATCCCCTAACAGAAAGGTTCCTTTTTTACTCGAAATCAATTAATGCAACCAACTTGTTTGTTCATTTCGATAAAAACGTTTATTCGAGTAATGAGACTGTTTGGTTTACAGGTTATTTAATTACCACGTCTAACATTAACAGGCATAAATTAATGTCAGTTTCTTTAATTAAGAATGATGACCAAAAAGTAGTGTTAGAAGATCGCTTTCTTATGCAAAACGGGCTTTCTTATGGTAACCTTGTTATTCCAGATTCTATACCGCCCGGGCAATACCGTTTACTCGCCATCACAGATTATCAAATAAATAAACAACCTGAGGTAATGTTTTCGCAGCCCATTACTATTAAATCTGTGTTAGAACCTCCGTTTAAAGCTAGTATGAAAATATTAGAAACCAATGCCGATCAAACAAAAATATTGGTTTCGGCCACTACTGCCGACAATAGATTTTTGCCAAAACCAACAGATATTAACTATAAATATGGCAAAGTTGAAAATACCGTAAAAACAGATGGTTCGGGACAGGCCATTATTACCCTAGCTACCACAGAAAGCTTAGCCGATCCAACACTTTACGTGAAGTTAAGGTATGGCAAAGACAGCACTTCTTTAAATATGCCTTTGCAGCAGCAACATAAAGCTGCAGCTAGTGTGAAGTTTTATCCAGAAGGAGGTAATTTAGTTACAGGATTGATAAATAATGTGGCTTTAGAAGTAAAAAACCATCAGGAAACCCCCATTGCAGTAAAAGCTTATTTGTTTAAAAACGATATACCTGTAGATTCTTCAATTAGTACCAATGCACGTGGTTTAGGAACATTTCAGTTATTTGTAGAAACAGGCGCAAAATATAGCTTTAAGGTAATCGGTAAAAACTTAAAAGACACTTTGTTTTATTTGCCTAAACCTATAGAAAACGGTATTGTATTAAATGTAACCAATGCGGTTGTTAACGATACGCTCAAAATTACTATGAGAGCAAAAACGCAACAAGAAATAGGCATAAGGGTACACAATTTTAAAACAAGCTTTTTATATACAAAATATACCGCACAAGCAGGTTTAAGAACGCTAAAAATACCTTTAAATCAGGTGCCTAAAGGTTTGGCAAGCATTACTATAACCGACGGCGAAGAACGCCCATTGGCAGAGCGTATTTTCTTTGCTCATTATACTAATTCAGACAGGCTTGGAATAGCTGTAGATAAAGCAATTTATGGTCCTCGAGAAAAAATAAATTTAAAACTCGGAATAAAAGGTATAGACCAAAAAGCATTGGTTTCTATTGCTGTTGTACAAGATGCTAGAATAGCGCAAGAAAAAATGACGGACATAGAGAGCTATACTTATTTGAATAGTCAACTGGCTGATATCTTCAATAATTCAAAGGGCAGTGTATTGAAAGACAGACAATATTTAGAAGAATTGTTATTGGTAAAGGGTTGGAGAAGATACAAGTGGAGCGAGTTATTGGCAGCTAAGGCAACCGATACTGTAAAAAAGACGAATAACCTAAACATAATGGGGTATTTAACAAAATCAAGAAAGCCTATAAACAAGTCTGTTTCTATAGGTGCCCTAGGTGATGAAAGAATGAGACTTCTTGACACAGATAAGAAAGGTGTTTTTAATTTTAATGTCCCAGAATTGTACACCACTGCAGGGAAGAAGATGTTTTTTTTCTTAAGCAAAAACGAAGACCCATCCCTAAAGTTTGGTGTAGAGAATGAATTGTTAGATGCTAGCCAGAAAATTGCCCTAAATCCAAATGCTTATGCAAAACAAGCCATTGCACCAATGGAGAGTAATATCGATCTTTTTGTAAAATCAAACGAAAAATCTATCCGTTTACAAGAGGTAACCATTACCGGAAAAAACTCTGGTAGGGGACTGCGGGGGGCTAATGCCTGTGGAGATTATGTTTGTAGTTATGGTGTCTTTAATTGTAGAAATCACTATGGGGATAACAACATTACACAGCCAATACCAGGTAAGGTTTATAGAATAGACGGCGTATCTAGGGCCTATCCGGGCTGTAACGTAACCGATGACAATATTTTCTTTAAAACCGAAGGCATACATATTCATAAAGAATTTTATGTAGATAGCTACAAAGATCCTGTTGAGCCTGCCTATTTCACCACGCTGTTTTGGAAATATGCATTGGTTTTAGACAAAAATAAAGAAGCTAGTCTAGATTTTTATAGTACAGATATTACGGGTAAGTTTAGGGTAGTGGTGCAAGGAATTACCGATACACAAGTAATATATGGCGAAAAATTTTTCGAGGTAAAAAAGAAATAAAACATAGTGTTGCCGCCAGTAGAGGTTAATTTGCTGGCGGTGCTACGCTAAATCATTTTATTGATAGAACAGCGCAACTAAAACGTGTTTTCTTAAACCAAAGAATAGCAAATTTGTTCATACGGAGTTTTTCAAGCTATTTAAAATTAATAACTTGCCGTATGAAATTAAAACTATTCTTTTTAACGATAGTTGCTCTTTGGAGTTTAACTACGTTAGCGCAAGAGAAAAGGCTAGCTACTATTGCACAAGAATATGGCTTGCCCGGAATGCAGGTAGTTCATGTAAAAAAAGGCAAACAACGCTCTTTGGTTTACGGTAAAAAGAACACCGATTCTACAGCACTTATTACCGAGCATACGGTTTTTCAGGCCGCCTCGTTAACCAAAGTAATTACTGCCTATACATTTTTCAGGTTGTATGACCAAGGCTTAATAAAATTAGATCAACCGCTAGCGTCTTATTTTACATATAGCCGTTTGGCAAATAATGTAGCGGGGAAGTTGGTTACTGCTAGAATGGTACTAACCCATAGAACGGGTTTCTTAAATTGGGAAGGGCCAGTTGGCAGTGCTGCTTGGTACCAAACGCCTTTAAATAATCAGTTTGAGCCTGGTGCACAATATAAATATTCTGGCGAAGGCTTTTATTACTTACAGTTAGTAATGGAAAAAGTAACTGGAAAATCTTTTAGGGAGTTGGTGCAACAAGAGGTTTTGGATCCTTTAGGGATGAAAAATTCTGATATGCAATGGAACGACGAGAAATTTAAAGACTTTTCTTACGGGCATTACGATGCAAAAAAAGTACGAAGATTAGCCAAATGGAGTTATACCAATGCCGCATATACTTTATACACCACCGCAACAGACTATACTAAATTTGTACAGCAGGCTTTGGTGCTGGGTAAAGGCCTAAAACCAAAAACCTATCAATTAATGGTGAACAAGGCAAACGAAGCACAAAAAGAAGTAGGTGTTTTAAGTGAAGACGATAAACATGTACCAGTGGCCCTTGGAATGAGGATACAGTACAACGAAACTGGAACTTGGTTGTGGCATACGGGATCAAATCCTGGATTTAGATGCTTTTTTATCGTTAACCCCAAAACAAAAGAGAGTTTGGTAGGTTTTAGCAATGCTGATAGCGGAATGCCTGCTTTTAATGCTTTAATGGAAGCTTTTTTGGCGAAAGGGCAAACCTTTTGGGCTTATAAATGGCGAAACGGAGAACTTGATTAATGATAATGGAGCGGCACTGTAATCATGGAGGTGCTTAGCTCTCTAGTTCCCAAACCATTACTTTTTTATCATCGCCAGTAGAAATTAATTTGCTGCCATCGTGGCTCCATGTTAATTTATTGATAGAATGGCTGTGTCCAATACCCATTTTTTCTATGTTAATGATTTTGTAAAGTTTAAAATTTTCCGCGTCCCAAAGTTTAATGCTCTTGTCTTGACTGGCCGTAGCAAAAAGGGCTAGGCTAGGGTGAAAAACAATATCGTAAATACCAAACAGATGAGCAGGGATATTTTTACTTAATTCGTAGTTCGGTAAACGCCAAACTTTCAATTGCGCATCCCTACTTCCAGAAATTAGGTATTCCCCTTTAGGATGATAGGCCAACGCAGTAATTCCAAGCGTATGCTCAGTTAGTATTTGTTTTAAACTGTAATCGTGAGAGTTATAAATATGTATCGTGCCATCTTTACATCCAAAGGCAATTTCTTTTTCATCTGGAGAAACGGCCATACAGCGTACCGTATCAGACGAAATAGGAAGTTTATACAGTTCCTTAAAATCGTGAAGAGACCAAATTGCAACAGTGCCGTCTTCACTACTGGTGAGCAACTCTTTTTTTTGTGCAAGCGTTGTCATCGCAAAAATAGGCTTCGGATGAGCGTTTACTCTAGCAATTACCTCTTGTTTTATAAAATCAAATACCGAAAAAGCACCACTTCTTTCGGCAATAAATAACTGATTGTTATAATTGTGCAAATAATAAACAGAACTCTGTACAGGCATTTTTACCATCACAAAAGCCATTTTATTCAACGACCATTCTACTACACCTTTATCGTTTCCGGCGGTAAAGAAAATCCCTTCTTTGTCAGATTTTACTAAAGCATAAACAGGGTTTTGGTGTCCGGTAAAAGTGTGTAGGTGTTTTAGCATAATACAAAAGTAATCTTCTAAAAGTAATTTTAGCAAAAGAGGATAGTTTTTGACAAGCCATTGTCATTCCTAATGAATTATTCATCTAAAAACAATTTTTGTTTAAATTTGTATTCTTTTAACTTAAACAAAACATACTGCATTGATGGGGGTATCAGCTAAGTATTCTATAAAAGAACTCGAGCTCTTGACAGGCATTCGTGCGGCTACGCTACGGATGTGGGAGAAGCGATATGAAATTATTAAACCTTTAAGAACACAAACAAATATCCGCTATTATGGCAATGAGCATCTTAAGTTATTGCTTAATGTAAATATCCTGAACAGGAACGGCATCAAAATATCTCATATAGCCAAAATGAGTTCATACGAAATGTCTGAAAAGGTAAAAGGTTTGAGCTTCGTAAAAACTGGGGATGATGATCTTTTCGATGGTTTAATGCTCAGTATGATTGATCTGGACGAAATCCTGTTTCATCAAACATTTTATGAAGCTGTTGCTCGATTGGGTTTTGAAAATGCTATCAATAACATCATTTTTCCGTTTTTTAACAGAATTGGAATTATGTGGCAAATTGATGCGATTAACCCTGCGCAAGAACATTTTCTTAGCAATATGGTGAGACAGAAATTGATTGTCGCTATAGATAAAACCCCTACAAAGATTAGCGCTTCTGCTAAAAAGGTGCTAATGTTCTTGCCAGAAAATGAGCTTCATGAACTCGGTATGCTTTTTCTAAATTATCTACTTAAAAATAAAGGTTACCGTACTATTTATTTAGGACAAGCAGTTCCATTAACAGATTTACAAAAAATATTGGAGATTAGTAACCCCGATATTTTGGTGGCGAATGTTTCTAATTCGATGTCTATGGGCGATATGGACACCTTTATCGATAAATTGAAGATAGTACCTGCTACAATACATATATATATAGCTAGCGTTGATATTTTTGAAGAAAAGCCACACCTGGCTGCAAATTTCAAAATATTTGAAAGCCTAAAAAGCTTAAAGGACGAGTTTTAACATTAGTTATATTACCTTAAGTTTTGTGAAAAACACTTATCCACTGTAATGCGCTTGTGTAATATTTTATTTTGTTTAACTTTTTTTTAAAAAAATTAAACAAAATAAATGTATGTTTGTTCGTTTTTATAGAAAGATGACAGTTAACATGCCTACACATTCTATTATTATTGGAGCAGGTTTTGCAGGCTTAAGTGCTGCTATAACTTTGGCGCATAAAGGCCATAGAGTTACCGTTATTGAGAAAAACACTACAGTTGGAGGAAGGGCAAGAGTACTCAAAAAAGATGGTTTTACTTTCGATATGGGGCCTAGTTGGTATTGGATGCCAGAAGTTATGGAAAACTTCTTCAATCAATTTGGACGTTCAACTGCAGATTATTTCGAACTTATAAGGTTAGATCCATCTTACCAAGTAATTTATGCAAACGGTGAGGTGCTACCCATTCCGGCAAATTATGAAAAATTACAAGATACCCTTGAAAAAATAGAGCAGGGAAGCGCCCATCAGCTGGATAAGTTTTTAGCAGAGGCCAAATACAAATATGAAATGGGTATTAATGAGTTTGTGCAGAAACCTGGGCTAAGTATTTTAGAGTTTGCGCACCTAAAAGTGTTAAAATCCCTTACAAAGTTAGATTTACTTCAGCCTTTTTCTAAACATGTTCGTCGTTATTTTAATTCGCCAAAAATATTAACGCTTTTGGAGTTTCCGGTTTTATTTCTTGGTGCTATGCCAAAAAAGATACCAGCATTGTATAGCATGATGAATTATGCTGATGTTATGCTAGGTACATGGTACCCACTAGGTGGGTTTAGTAAACTTGCTGAAGCAATGCACGCTTTAGCGATTGAAAAAGGCGTTGAATTTAAATTAGGTACTAGCGTAACAGCTATTAAGGTAGATAATGATAAAGCTACTGAAGTAATTACCGCAAATGGTGCTATAACTGCAGATCTAGTTATTGGGGCCGGAGATTATCATCACATAGATCAACATTTGTTACCAAAATCACATCGTAATTATTCCGAAAACTATTGGGCGAAGCGGGTAATGGCGCCCTCATGTTTGTTATATTATATTGGGGTAAACAAAAAAATACCAAAATTGCGACATCATAATTTATTCTTCGAAAATGATTTTGAGCAGCACGCAAAGGCAATTTATGAACAACCAGCGTGGCCAAAAAATCCATTGTATTACGTGTGTTGTACGTCTAAAACTGACGCCTCTGTAGCGCCAGAAGGCATGGAAAATTTGTTTTTGCTTATTCCAGTAGCGCCCGGCCTTAAAGATACAGAAGAAATTCGTGAGCGCTATTTTAATGAGCTAGTACAGCGGTTAGAGGATTTTTGTGGCGAGAAGTTTAAGGAAAATATCATTTCTAAAACTACCTATGCTTATACTGATTTTGTAAGCGATTACAATGCCTTTAAAGGTAATGCTTATGGTTTGGCAAACACTTTAACACAAACTGCTGTATTGAAACCATCTATCAGAAATAAAAAAATAAAGAATTTATACTATACAGGTCAGCTTACTGTTCCTGGTCCTGGTGTTCCGCCAGCCATCATTTCCGGGCAATTAGTAGCCAATTACATTGTAAAGCATCAGAAATAAGTTATGAAAGCACTATTTGATCAGGTTTCAGCAAAATGCAGTCAAATCACTACGCAAAAATATAGTACTTCTTTTACCTTAGGTATTAAATTTTTATCGCCAACTATTCGTTCAGCTATTTTTGCTATTTATGGCTTTGTGAGATTGGCAGATGAGGTTGTAGATTCTTTTCATGATTATGATAGAAAAGGGCTTTTGGCGCAATTAAGGGCAGAGACCTATGTTGCGTTACAAAATAAAATCAGCTTAAATCCAATCATCAATAGTTTTCAGCAAGCAGTACATCAATACCAAATAGATGTAGCATTAATTGAAGCTTTTTTAGATAGTATGGAGATGGATTTGCACAAACAAGTTTATACCAAACAGCTATACGATAAATATATTTTTGGATCTGCAGAAGTGGTGGGATTGATGTGTTTGAGAGTATTCTGTAATGGCGATGATAATGAATATGGCCAACTGCGCCATGCTGCAATGAAGTTGGGTGCCGCTTTCCAGAAAGTTAATTTTTTGAGAGATATTAAAGCAGACCATTATGAATTGGGCAGAATGTACTTTCCGAATATGGATTTCAATTGCTTTACCGAAGAAGATAAAGCAATGATAGAACAAGAGATAAAAGCCGAGTTTGATGAAGCTTTGCAGGGAATTGTAAAATTGCCGAAACACGCTAAAAAGGGCGTGTATTTGGCCTATATTTATTACAAATCATTATTTAAGAAAATACAGGAAATTCCTGCTAAACAGATCATGGAAAAAAGGGCTAGAGTTCCTGATTTCCAAAAGGTGTTGCTAATGGTAAATGCCCTTTTTGTGCCGCAGGCTCCAGAAAAACTATCAGCAGATGTGGGCTAAACCAATTTTACTATTTATTTCTACGCTTTTTTTCATCTCTACCGAAACCTCCGGGCAAAACATTAGAACCATGTATGCGAAATCGGTAGAAAGTAAACAGATGGCTCAAAAACTACTATCTGTATTAGAAAAACAAGAACAAAGTGCTTTTGTGATAGGCTATGCTGGCGCCACTAAAATGATTATGGCCAAACACGTTTTCAATCCTTTTACTAAACTAAATTACTTTAATGCAGGAAAAAAAATGTTGAATAAAGCAATAATTCAGGATCATAATAATTTAGAACTGGTGTTCTTAAGATATGCAACACAGGTTTTGGCACCAGCTATACTAAGATATAACGATTACATCGAAATAGATAAAAAACAAATCTTGAAAGGTTTGAATAATGGAGAAATAGATCAGCAACTGGCTACAACCATTATTTCGTTTATGAAACAACAAAAATTAACACCTAAAGAAAAACAACAATTAACCGACTTAGCCAAGTGATGGAAGAAGTAATTTTAGTAGATACGGAAGATAACGAGATAGGTTTGATGGAGAAGATGCAGGCACACCGTACAGCACAACTTCATCGTGCCTTTTCTGTTTTTTTATTAAATGATAAGGGAGAAATGCTGATGCAGCAACGTGCTTTAGATAAATACCATTGCGGCGGCATGTGGACTAACGCCTGTTGTAGTCATCCGAGAGCTGGAGAGACTTTAAAAGCTGCTGTTGATAGGCGTTTGCAAGAAGAAATGGGCATTGTTTGCGACACTAATTGGATTTATAGCTTTATCTACAAAGCTGATGTAGGCCAGGGGTTGTTTGAACATGAACTTGATCACGTCTTTTTTGGGAGATTTTCTGATGAACCAAAACCTAATAAAAATGAAGTTTCTGATTGGAAGTACCTTACATTGGAAGCGCTAAAGGCAGATATGAAGGTGAACGCAACAAAATATACGCCCTGGTTTAAAATTATCTTGGCAGAAGTATTAGATAAAAATATATTAGCTAAGGTAGCCCAATGAAGAAATACGAACTATATCGAGAAACTACATTGCCAATTACACTGTTAGAAGCTTGGGGTTTTTTTAGCAATCCGGTAAACCTTTCTAAGATTACCCCCGAAGAGATGGGTTTCAAGGTAGTAAGCGAATATTTGCCTCCGCATATTCACAATGGTTTAATTATCCAATATGTGGTGAGGCCCTTAGCTGGTGTGCCGTTAAAGTGGATAAGCCAAATTAGTTCGGTAAATGCGCCATATTCATTTGTAGATGAGCAATTAAGAGGCCCTTATGCCTATTGGCACCATGAACACACTTTCGAAGAAAAAGAAGGACTGATATTGATGAAGGATAAGGTAACTTACGCAATACCCTTTGGTATATTGGGCCAGGTGGTCAATAAATTGATTGTGAAACATAAATTGGCAGAGATTTTCGACTACAGAACGAAAATAATACTTGAAATCTTTAAAAAGGATTAATAATGGTTTGGATAGTTATAGCTTGTGTAGTGGCAACTTTTATTGTGATGGAAGCTGTGGCTTGGCTAGCCCACAAATACTTGATGCATGGTTTTTTGTGGTATCTGCACCAAGACCACCACAAGAAAGATGATGGACAGGTTTTTGAGAAGAATGATTTCTTTTTCGTGCTTTTTGCTACACCAGCTATCATTTTGTTTCTTTTTGGTTCAATTTATGGCAATGTAATCATGATGTCGGTAGCTGGTGGAATAACACTTTATGGCTTCTGCTATTTCATGGTGCACGATATTTTCATTCACCAACGCTTTAAATGGTTTCGTAATACCAATAATATCTATTTAAAAGCCATTAGAAGAGCACATAAAATGCACCATAAGCATTTGGGCAAACACCAGGGCGAATGCTTTGGGATGCTTTGGGTGCCGTTTAAGTATTTTCGAGAGGCTTATCGTCAACAAAAAATACAGGAGCAAAAATCATGAAGCAATATACCTATCTACTCGTTAATTTTTTCTCAGTAATTATCCCGTTTATTGCTTCCTTTCATCCGAAGCTGATGTTTTGGAAGAATGTTAAAGCATTTCTACCAGCCAATATCATTACTACTGTTTTGTTTTTAATATGGGATGTTTGGTTTACAGAAAAAGGCGTTTGGGGGTTTAACCCCGATTATTTGGTAGGTATTTTTATTTGGGGTCTGCCTATCGAAGAGATCCTGTTTTTCCTTTGTATTCCATATGCTTGCTTGTTTTCTTATCACTGTTTTGGAGTTTGGAAAGAGCGATATTTAAGAAGGTATTCTACTAAAGCGATTTCTGTAATTTTAGTGCTTTTTGGTGCAATAATGCTGCTGCTTTATTATCAAAAGATATACCCCGTGATGAACTTTATTATGTTCAGCTTGTTGATTGCCTATTTAGCATTTATCAAGAAGTCAAGCTGGTTGGGGCAGTTCTATTTCACTTACCTCATCATGATTATTCCCTTCTTAATTGTTAATGGCGTGTTAACCGGAACAGGATTGGAGGCGCCTATTGTTTGGTATAATAGTGAAGAAATCACGGGTATTCGCATTAACACAATTCCTTTTGAAGATGTTTTCTACGGAATGAGTTTGATTGGCATGAATATTCTGCTTTACGAAGGTTTTTTAACGAAATTGAAATACAGTAGGGGAGTTTAGCAAGTCCCTTAAACTGATGCTTAATTAGCCGCAGATTTTAAATCCGTAATTTGATAGTTCCGGATTGCAAATCCGGAACAGCTAAGAGTTATTTAGCTTTACTTATGTCTCTTCTCTAAATTCTCTCCAATGTCCTTCAAACTTAATTCTTTTTCCTTTAGTAAAAACATCAGGTGAAATACCAAATCAGAAGCTTCGTTAATCAAATCTTCTTTAGTTTCGGCTAAAGCAGCAATTACGGTTTCAACTCCTTCTTCGCCAACTTTTTGTGCAATTTTGTTTAAACCTTTGTTGCGCATCTTGTTAATGTAAGAACCTTCTACAGGGTTTTCATACCTATCGTTAATGATATTCTCCAATTCGAAGATAAAATTCTGATTAAACTCTGTTTTAAAGCAGCTACGAGAGCCTGTATGGCAAGTTGGGCCAACTGGATTAGCTTTAATCAAAATCGTATCATTGTCGCAATCTATTGCAATAGACTGAACGAATAAGAAATTGCCACTTTCTTCGCCCTTGGTCCACAAACGGTTTTTGGAGCGAGAAAAAAAAGTTACTTTACCTTCTTGCTGTGTTTTCTCAAAAGCTGCTGCATTCATATAGCCCAACATCAATACTTCTAAAGTTTGGTTGTCTTGAACTATTACAGGAACCCCCCAGCCCCCTGAAGGGGGAGTTTTTCCAAAGTCTATTTGGCTAACGTCTATTTTGTTGAAATTCATTTTTACTCTTTGTATGTAAGGTTTAGGTATTAAAGTCCCCTTTAGGGGATTTAGGGGTTTCTCACCGGTATATTATTCCTGCTCAATTCTTGTTTTAAATCTGGTATTAAAATCTCACCGTAGTGAAAAACAGAAGCCGCCAAAGCTGCATCTACATTCGCTTTCTGGAAAACTTCGGTAAAATGCTCTATGCTACCAGCGCCACCAGATGCAATGATAGGAATGTTAATCATATCGTTCACTTTCTTCAATAAACCACAATCGAAACCAGCTTTGGTGCCATCATGATCCATAGAAGTTAACAAAATTTCTCCTGCACCTAAATCTTCTGCTTGTTTAATCCAGCTTTCGGTTTGTAATTCGGTAATTAAACGGCCGCCATTAAGGTGAACCATGTTTCTGCCATTTACGTGTTTAGTATCTACGGCAACCACTACAAACTGAACTCCAAAGGCTTTTGCCAGTTCTTCAATTAGTTCAGGTCTGCGCACGGCAGCTGAGTTAATACTTATTTTATCCGCACCAGCGTTTAACAAAGCTTCTGCATCGGCAATTTCAGTAATGCCGCCACCAATAGTAAACGGTATATTCAATTGTCTAGCTACAGATTTAACCATCTCGATCATCGTTTTACGACGTTCGTGGGTAGCGGTAATGTCTAAAAACACCAACTCATCAGCACCTTGTTGCGCATATTGAGCGGCTAATTCTACGGGATCGCCTGCATCGCGTAAATCAACAAAGTTTACACCTTTTACGGTACGTCCGTCTTTTACGTCTAAGCAGGGGATAATGCGTTTAGATAATCCCCCCCCGCCCCTTAAAGGGGAGGCTGTATGGCGCTGAGCCTGTATGGTGTTTCTTATTTCTTCCAAAACTTTATTTGTGTTGTTGTAAAGTTCGCTATTTGTAAATCTTAGCACCATTAACCCTAATTCTTCAAGGTGTTTTTGGCGTTCTATATCATTTTGTATTACTTCAGACTGGTCATGTATGCTGCCATCTAATTCGATAATAAGCTTCGCCTCATGGCAATAAAAATCAGCAATATAATATGAAATTGGATGTTGTCGTCTGAATTTAAATCCAAGCTGTTTACCTTTGATATGGTTCCAAAGCAAGGCCTCGCTATCTGTCAGTGTATTTCTTAACCTCTTTGCATTTTCAAAAATCAAATTTGAAGCACCATAAAACATCCCAGGTTCACTCAACCTCAGTAAATTATAATCGTCATCATCAAGTTCTTTGTAATCCATCCTCTGGAAATATCTAGTCAAGTCCCCTTTAGGGGATTTAGGGGTTGTTCAATTCCCCTTTAGGGGGCTAGGGGTTATATCGAACTCAACTGTTGTAAATTCCAATCTTTCACCTCTTCAATCGAGATACGGTTTTCGTAAATGGCCTTGCCTACTACAACACTTCTAATTGGTAATTCGGCTAACTCCTTAATGTCATCCATAGAACTTACCCCGCCAGATGCAATCAGTTTAATCATAGGAGAGTGGTCTAACAGTTTTTTATAAAGGTCAACAGCTGTGCCGCCTAGTTTTCCATCCTTATTAATATCTGTGCATAAGAAGCGGAAAAATCCCAATGCCAGACACTTATCCACATAATCCATTAATTTTATTGGCGAACTTTCCATCCAGCCCGAGTATTTAATTACTTCGTCTAAAACATCAATGGCTATTACAATACGATTGGCATAATCATCTTTTTTAGCAAAAGCCTCGCTCAATTGAGGTAAGAAATCGGGATTGCTGATGGCTTGCGTGCCTACAATTACACGATGGATACCTGCATCCAGCAAGTTGGTTACCTGCTCAATAGTTCGGATACCGCCACCATATTGCACTTTCATTTCCGTTTTTTTGATGATCTCAAACAGCGCTTTTTGGTTGCTGAAATCGCCTTTGGCACCGTTTAAATCAATAATATGGATAAAGTCGGTACCATTAGAACGGTATTGCTCAATCATGTCTTCGATAGAAACATTATATTCAGTTTTTTGGTTGTAATCGCCTTCACGTAAGCGAACTACCTTACCGTCTAAAATATCAATTGCTGGAATGATGTACATCTTTTTGAGTTTAAAAAGGTTATAAGTTGTAGGTTATATGTTATAAGTGTTTGTGACTAATTTGCTAATTATCATATCATCACATCATTGAAAAATTCTTTAAAAGTTGCTCTCCGGCCTCGCCAGATTTCTCTGGGTGAAACTGAACGCCGAAGAAGTTGTCTTTCTGTATAGCCGCCGAAAACCTATTTCCGTAAGTTACCGATGCGATGTCAAAAATAGGGTTATATTCAATAAAATAAGAATGAACAAAATAAAATTGTGCATGAGGTTTAACATGATTAAACAACGGATTGTTTGTAAAATTTACATTGTTCCATCCCATGTGTGGTACCTTAATGCCCAGCGTTTTGTCAAACAGCCTAGTTTTTATGGGGACAATGTGCAATAAATCTGCATCGCCTTCCTCAGAATGAGCCGTAAGTAATTGCATGCCAACACAGATACCAAGTACAGGTTTAGTTAAGGCTTTAATGGCTTGCACCAGTCCGGTTTGTTGCAATTTTTGCATGGCTGCCCCTGCATGGCCTACTCCAGGTATAATAATATGGCTGTGCTTTTTCAAATCACTTTCAGTGTTTACCATTTCGTATGGAATTTGTAGCCTATCTAGCGCTGCGGTTAGCGAGAAAATGTTTCCTGCACCGTAGTTGATAATTCCGATACTGTTGTTTTTTGTATTGTTATCCATTTTGTTTTTCTTATTGAAAATGAATGTCAGTATTTCATAGTTACTGCTGCCCCGCTATTCGCTTTATCCCGATAAAATCGGGATGCTTGCTACTATCGGGTTTAATTAACTTCTTTTTGTGGCTTGTAGTTACTTGAATAGTCCGTCATTTCGAACGCGTGTGAGAAATCTGTTTTGTAGCAGACCAAACTCTGAGGTTTCTTCTCGTTCCTCTCCGAATGGTCGGAGCAAGCTATCAAAAAGACGATAATGGGGGCTACTAGACTACTCGCTAAATCGTAACTTTAAAATCTACTTCGTAAATTACAAAACTCCCTTAGTGCTCGGTAGTACCATTTTCTCCGCATCACGCTTAACCGCCATTTTAATTGCCTTTGCAAAAGCTTTAAAAATAGCCTCAATCTTATGATGTTCGTTTTCGCCTTCAGCTTTAATGTTTAAATTACACTTTGCAGCATCGCTAAACGATTTAAAGAAGTGGAAAAACATTTCTGTAGGTACATCGCCCACACGCTCACGCTTAAAATCCGCATCCCAAACAATCCAATTACGGCCACCAAAATCGATAGCCACTTGTGCCAAACAATCATCCATTGGTAAGCAGAAACCATAACGTTCAATGCCTAATTTATTGCCAATAGCTTTTGCAAAAGCCTCACCAAGTGCTAAGCCCGTGTCTTCAACGGTATGGTGTTCGTCAATATGTAAATCGCCTTTGGTCAAAATATCTAAATCCATGCCGCCGTGACGAGCGATTTGGTCTAGCATGTGGTCGAAAAAGTTTAAACCAGTTTCAATTTTAGCCTTTCCTGTACCATCTAAATCTAGTTTTATGCTGATTTTTGTTTCATTGGTGTTCCGTTCGTGCTTCACCGTTCTGGCACCACCGCGTAGAAAAGTGTAAATGTCTTCCCAATTTTTGGTTTCTAGGGCAATAATTTCACTTAACGTTTCGTATTTATCTAGGTTTTCGGTAGAGCCTAAAACATCGTTATTGCGGATGTAAATTCCTTTAGCGCCTAAATTCTTAGCCAATACGATGTCGTTTAGCCTGTCGCCAATTACGAACGAATTCTTCAAATCGTATTCTTTCCCAAAGTATTTAGTAAGTAAGGCAGTGCCAGGTTTGCGGGTAGGTGCATTGTCTTTCGCAAAAGTTTTATCAATTACTATCTCATCAAAAACTACACCTTCTGCTGCATAAGTAGCTACAATAAAGTTTTGTATAGGCCAAAAACTTTCTTCTGGGTGTGAAGCTGTACCCAAACCATCTTGATTGGTTACCATTACCAATTTGTAGTCTAGCTCTGTAGCAATCTTAGAAAGGTAGTATAATGCCCGAGGGTAAAATTTCAGTTTGGCGAAACTATCTACTTGCTCGTCATCTGGCTCTATGTTTAGCGTGCCATCTCTATCGATGAATAAAATCTTGGTCATTACAGTTTTTCTATAGCGGTTAAAAGTTGGTTGTTCTCCTCAATGTTTCCTACAGTAATACGTAGGCAGTCGTTACAAAGTATTACTTTAGAACGGTCCCTCACAATAATTCCTTGTTCAACTAATTGGTTGTAAATATTGTGTGCATCATCTATTTGAGCTAAAATAAAGTTGGCATCAGAAGGATATACCTTTCTCACTTTTTCCAATCTGCTCAAGGCATTTCCCAGTCTATCTCGCTCGCTTACGGTCAATTTTATCCATTCGTTAACCTGTTGAATGTTTTCGAGCGCAGCTAAAGCTAAATCTTGTGTGGCCTGATTGATGTTGTAAGGAGGTTTTACTTTGTTCAAGATATCAATCACATGGGTTGATGAAAAAGCCATCCCTAAGCGTAGTGCGGCTAATCCCCAAGCTTTAGAGAAAGTTTGCAGTACTACTAAATTGGCGTATTCTGTTAATTCTTGAATAAACGTCTTCTGCTTCGCGAAATTGATATAAGCTTCATCAATCACCACTAAGCCTTTAAAGTTGGCTAAAATCGTTTCTATATCACTTCTATTCAAAGAATTTCCGGTAGGGTTGTTGGGCGAACAGATAAAAATAATTTTGGTATTCGCGTCTATGGTTTCAGCGATCTTCTCTAAATCTAGCTGGAAATCGGGTGTTAAGTTCACCTTGCGTACTTCCACATCATTGATGTTTGCCGATACTTCGTACATGCCATAGGTTGGCGGCAGTATAATCACATTGTCTTTTCCAGGGTTACAGAAGGCCCTGAAAAGTAAGTCGATTGCTTCGTCGCTACCATTGCCTAAAAAAGTATTCTCGATAGGCACGCCCTTAATTTTGCTAATCGCATCTTTCAAATCCAATTGCAAAGGATCTGGGTAGCGGTTGTAATCTGCTGGCAGGGGAGAACCAAAACTGTTCTCGTTGGCATCTAGATAAACGCTAGCCTGTCCTTTAAATTCGTCCCTAGCGGTAGAATAAGTCTTTAATGTTTTTATGTTTTCTCGTTGTAATTCTCTTACGTCCATTGGTTGTTTCATTTTGGATTAAGGAGCAAGGAATAAAGAGATAAAAGACGAGGAGTTAAATTGACTGTCCGATATTTATCTCTTTGTTCCTTGCTTGTTATTCTTTGTTCCTAAGTCTAATACTCACTGCATTCTTGTGCGCCTGCAGGCCTTCTGCTTCGGCAAGTGTTTCTACTGTCTTTCCTATATTGCTTAAACCTTTGTTATCTAAGTGTTGGAAGGTGATTTTTTTAATAAATGTATCAACTGAAACTCCTGAATAGGCTTTGGCAAAAGCGCTTGTAGGCAACGTATGATTGGTTCCTGAAGCGTAATCACCTACACTTTCTGGCGTAAGGTTTCCTAAAAATACAGAGCCTGCATTGGTAACCAACGGTATAAGTTCCTCATAGCTCTCAGTCGCTAATATGAGGTGCTCAGGAGCGTAAGTATTACTGAATTTCATGCCTTGTTTTAGATTTTCTACTAACATGATATATGAATTATCAATAGCGGTCTTCGCAATATCCTTTCTCGGTAAATCAACTAATTGTTTCTCTAATTCGGTAATTACTTCTGTTGCAGTTTTGTTTGAAGTGATCACTAAAATAGATTGACTATCAGTTCCATGTTCTGCTTGTGCAAGTAAATCTGCAGCTACGTATGACGGAATGGCAGTTTCGTCTGCGAGTACTAAAACCTCCGATGGACCGGCGGGCATATCGATAGCGACGCTATTTTGAACTTGCTTTTTGGCTTCGGTTACATAACGGTTGCCTGGGCCAAAAATCTTATATACCTGTGGAATGGTTTTGGTGCCATAAGCCATAGCAGCTACTGCTTGTGCGCCGCCAACTAGGTAAACTTTTTCTATGCTTAGTAAGGTGGCAACGTAAGCGATATAGCAATTTACTTTACCATCGCTTTGAGGAGGGGAGCACACCACGATTTCCTTGCAGCCTGCAATTTTAGCTGGTATGCCCAGCATCAAAAATGTGCTAGGTAAAACGGCAGTACCGCCAGGAATGTACAATCCAACCCTGTCAATTGCCCTGTTTTCTCTCCAGCAAACCACCCCGGGCATGGTTTCTACGCTGTTTTCTGTTTTTAATTGCGAAGCGTGAAAGGTGTAGATGTTTTGATAAGCCGTATCGATAGCTGTTTTAACTTCTGCCGGAATTTGTTTGGCTAGTTCTGCCAGTTCTTCTTTGCCAATAAATAACGAAGAAAGCGTAATGTTATCGAACTGATTAGTGTAACTCAGCAGGGCATTGTCGCCATTGCTTTTTACGTTGTTGATGATTTCTTCGGTGCGAGATTTAACTAAATTATCGTCAGAAATGCTTCGCGAGCATAGTTCCTTTATTTGTTGTTTAGTTAAATCTTTAAAGTTGTAGATTTTCAATGTTTTAATAATTTATATTAACTAATAGTTAATAGTGAAAATTAAAGTTTTTGAGTGTTTTTTACTTTATTTAAGTGATGATTTTCTCAATTGGCATTACCACAATTCCTTGTGCACCGGCGGCTTTTAGACTGTTGATTTTTATCCAGAAATCTTGTTCTGCAATTACCGAATGAACGGCTACCCAATCTTCTTCGAACAATGGAACTACCGTTGGACTTTTTACCCCAGGCAACAAATCTACCACTGCCTTTAGGTTTTCTTTAGCTACATTAAGCACTACATATTTGGTGGTTCTGGCTTTTAGAACTGATTGTATTCTTTGCACTAACTCTACTACTTCGGTATTGAGTTCTAGGCCGGGAGTAGCAATTAAAGCAGCTTCAGAATTCATTACGCTGGTGAAAGGCTTTAACCCGTTGTTTTTTAAGGTTCCACCAGTAGATACAATATCAAAAATGGCATCGCTTAAGCCCAAACCTGGACCAATTTCTACCGAACCAGAAATATTTCTAATTTGAGCATCTACTTGGTTTGCTTTTAAGAATTTTTTGAGGATAACAGGATAAGAAGTGGCAATTACTTTCCCGTTTAGTTTTGCTACAGTATCAATGTCGCTATCATTTTTAACGGCAATTTTTAGGGAACATTTTCCAAACCCTAATTTTTGCAGATAAGATACATTGGCGCCTGTTTCTATAATTACGTTTTCGCCAACAATACCTAAATCGGCAATGCCATCTTGTACATATTCCGGAATATCATCGTCTCTTAGAAAAAGGATTTCTAGTGGGAAATTAGTAACAGTGGAGATAAGAGAACTTTTGTAGTTTTCGAAAGATAAACCACAATTTTTAAGAATTTCTACTGATTTTTCGTTTAATCTACCCGATTTTTGGATAGCTATTTTAAGTGTTTTCACTTTGTTAAATTATAGGATAAGAAAATAAAATCTATTTAAAAACCATTCTGAAGTACAGAATATTACATTACATATCGCCACAATGGCGATGGTGGAAATGCAAATGATGGTTTAAAAATTGATTCATTTAAAGTTCTTTTCCTTAATTTTGTCGGAAGATATGGCAAATATATACTAGTTTACTATACAATCCAAAAATAATGGCATTTAATTTGTATTAAATGTGTCTCTTAATTAACAAAATGTTAAATTTTATCTTTCTGAATTGAAAAAAACGCTACTTTTTGCCCTTTTTAGTGTAATGTTTAGTGCTTGTAGCTGGTTTAAGGAAAAGCCGGAGATTGCTGTAGTATTGGCTGAACATTTTGATAATAAGCTATACAATAAATTTGATACAGCCGCTTATTTGCCTATTTTTAAAGCTAAGCTTAAAGAACAGCGTAATGATTTCTTAAACCCGAAAGTAATTACTGCTTTCTATGAGAAAAATGAATATCTACCTGTTTTAATCACCAAGTTTTATGTGAACGGACAGCTGGATAGTCTGAAAGCCTATGTTGCTAGAAGCAATGCCGATGGCTTTAATCCTGAAATATTTAATTTTAGTGTTTACGAAAAACAATTACAAACACTGAACAAAAATAAATTTAAAACTATTGATGAAGTTTACGATTTGATTGCTGATTTAGAATTAAATGCAGCTTATTCGCTAAATAAATATACCAACTTTATGGGCTACGGGAGTATTAATCCCCGTAATTTTTTTAATCGTTTTTATATCCAAGTATTGCGCCCTGATAGTTTAAAGATGGATTCTGTATTAAATACGGATAATTTGGCGGCCGAATTGAAAAAGGCGCAGCCAGCTACAAAATCGTATGCAGCTCTAAAAACGGCATTAAAGCATTATCGTGACAGTATAGGTTCTGATGCTTCTCCGGCCATTAATACGATAAAAATCAACCTTGAGCGCATGCGCTGGCGTTTGCCTCTACAAACAGAAGAGTTGGTAGAGGTGAACATACCTGATTTTACGCTTACTTGGTTTAGAAAGAATGATACCTTGGCGCACATGAATGTATGTGTTGGGAGTAAGCGGGAAGCTGCCTATGCCGAAAAAATGAAGGTTTATTTGAAATCAGGAAAATTAGATGATAAACCAAAAAACCATGAAACGCCCCAATTATTTAGTGTTTTTAATGCTATACAGGTAAACCCGATTTGGAATATTCCGGTAAGCATTGCTAAAAGTGAGATTTATTGGATGGCAAGGAAAGATT
Organism: Pedobacter sp. UBA4863; assembly: GCF_002399615.1. Classification (GTDB taxonomy): domain Bacteria; phylum Bacteroidota; class Bacteroidia; order Sphingobacteriales; family Sphingobacteriaceae; genus Pedobacter. The sequence goes on from NZ_DHDZ01000015.1 coordinate 64,059, forward strand.
CTTTCTATCTTTCTAATAATAATATCAAGGTATATCATGATGGGAAGTTAGTAGATGATCCAGATACTATTGATTGGGATAAATATCCGAGAGAAAAATTACCGTTTTCTTTTAAACAAGGCTCTGGTGAGGGCAATGCGCTAGGCAAATTTAAGTTTGTGTTTGATAATAGCTCTAGCATCTATTTACACGACACGAACAATAAATATGGCTTTAAATTAGCGAACAGAGCAATTAGCCATGGCTGTATTCGTATAGAGCAGCCTTTAAAGTTTGCAGAGCTAATGGTGAAAGATAAACACCAATACGACAAGTTGCGTATGGATATAGATTTGCCACCAATTGATACCACGAAGAATGAAATTTTCAAGAAAAAGCTGGCTAAAAAAACCGATACACTTAATTTATTCAAATTAAAACCTACTTGGTATGCGCCACGCAAAAGTATAGGTGTGTTTATTGCCTATTATACGGCTTGGGCCGATGGTAGTGGTAAGGTACAGTTTAGGCCCGACGTGTATGATTACGACCCTATTTTATGGGAAGCAGTAAAAAGATACCTATAATTTTAAGATTCGTTTCAAATTGATAGGCAATGGGCTCCAAGCGCTTTGTTTTTTTAAAGGCATAATGCTTTAGTTTTATAATTGGGTCCAATCAATTAATAGTGATTTTTTAAACTTCTTCCTTACCTATATAGCTAGATTTCTTCAGTGTAGCAGGAGGGTAATAGTTTTTTGTACCAACAGTGTGCTCGAAATGATTTAACCCTTATAACTAGCTTTAAAGTCTGCACCAAAAAACGTATTTTTGCACTAAATTTTCAATAATAATTAATGAGCATAGCTACAAAATACAATCCGCAAGAAACTGAAGATAAATGGTACAGCTATTGGTTGGAAAAGCGTTTTTTCCACTCAGAGCCTGATGAACGTGAACCTTATACAATTGTAATTCCACCTCCAAACGTAACAGGAGTATTGCATATGGGGCACATGCTTAACAATACCATTCAGGATGTATTGATCCGTAAGGCTCGTATGCAGGGCAAAAATGCTTGTTGGGTACCCGGTACCGACCACGCTTCTATTGCTACCGAAGCAAAGGTGGTGGCCATGTTAAAGGAACAAGGCATCAACAAAAAGGACCTTTCTCGTGAGGAGTTTTTAAAATATGCTTGGGAATGGAAAGAGAAGTACGGTGGAATTATCTTGGAGCAGTTAAAGAAACTGGGTGCTAGCTGCGATTGGGACAGAACTCGTTTTACGATGGAAGAAGATCTTTCTGATGCCGTAATTGATAGTTTTATCCATTTGTACAAAAAAGGATTGATTTACCGTGGTTATCGTATGGTAAATTGGGATCCGCAGGGTAAAACATCTATTTCTGATGAAGAGGTAATCCGTAAGGAAATAAACTCGAAGTTGTATTACATCAAATATTTTGTGGCTACTGACGAAGATATTTCTGGGGTTGGACATCCAACCGCTGAGTATGTTACTATTGCAACTACTCGCCCAGAAACGATTATGGCCGATGCGGCAATTTTCGTGAACCCGAACGACGAGCGTTTTAAACACTTGGTAGGTAAAAAGGTACGTATTCCATTAATTGGTCGCGAAATAGAGGTGATGACGGATGAGTATGTAGATATGGAGTTTGGAACAGGTTGCTTAAAAGTAACGCCTGCTCATGATACCAATGACTACGAACTAGGGTTGAAATATAACCTTACACCTTTCTTAGATATTTTAGACGACGATGCTAAACTGAACGAAAAAGCGGAGATTTTAGTTGGCGAAGACCGTTTTGTTGCTCGTAAGAAAATTGCCAAAATGCTCGAAGAAGCTGGTAATTTGGAGAAGGTAGAAGATTATAAATCGCAAGTAGGTTTTTCTGAACGTACCGATGCGGTTATTGAACCTAAAGTATCGTTACAGTGGTTTGTAAAAATGAAAGAATTTGCGCAACCAGCTTTAGACGATGTGGTGAATGGCGAAGTAAACTTAATTCCTAATAAATTTGAGAATACTTACCGTCATTGGATGGAGAATGTTCGCGATTGGAATATTTCTCGTCAGTTATGGTGGGGACAGCGTATTCCGGCTTGGTATTTACCTGATGGAACTTATATAATAGCAAAAACGCAGGAGGAGGCATTTGCGGAGGCGCAAACCTTAGATACTAAACCCTTAGACCTTAAACCTTCTGATCTGAAACAGGACGAAGATGTAATGGATACCTGGTTTTCATCTTGGTTATGGCCAATTTCTGTTTTCGATGGTTTTAAAGATCCAAATAATAAAGATTTCAATTATTATTACCCAACCAACGATTTAGTAACTGCGCCAGAAATTTTATTTTTCTGGGTAGCACGTATGATCATGGCTGGTCGGGAGTTTACGGGCAAAAAACCTTTTACCAACGTTTATCTAACAGGTATCGTTCGCGATAAATTGGGCCGTAAAATGTCTAAATCGTTAGGTAACTCTCCAGATCCAATTGGTTTAATAGATAAGTACGGAGCCGATGGCGTTAGGGTAGGAATGTTGATGTCATCGCCTGCTGGGAACGACTTAATGTTTGATGAAGCCTATTGCGAACAAGGAAGAAATTTTGCTTCTAAGATTTGGAATGCCTTCCGTTTGGTAAAAGGTTGGGAAGTTGATGCGAGTTTAGTTAACCCTAACGAGCAGGCTGTTGCTTGGTTCGAAAGTCGTTTTAACGAAGCTTTAATTGAAATTGAACATAACTTTAAGCAATACCGTTTATCTGAGGCTTTAATGGCTACCTATAAATTGGTATGGGACGATTTTTGTGCTTGGTACCTAGAAATGGTAAAACCGGCCTATCAACATCCTATTGACGCGGAAACAAAAATAGCTACAGTGAATTTCTTTGAACAAATCTTGAAATTGCTGCATCCGTTTATGCCTTTCATTACCGAAGAGCTTTACCACGATGAATTGTTTGGTAAACGTACCGAAATGGATTGCTGTATTGTAGCAGATTATCCGGTAGTAGGTGAGGTAAACGAGAATTTGTTAAAAGAAGCAGAACTGGTAAAAGGATTGGTGTCTGAAATTAGAAACGTAAGAAATACCCGTCAAATCTCTCCAAAAGAAGCTTTGGCTTTAAACATCATCGCAAACTCTGGGGCTAATTATAAAGCTTGGCTAAATGTGGTGACAAAATTAGCAAACGTAAGCGAAACTCATTTTGTAACCGATAAAGTTGTTGGTGCAGCTGCATTTATGGTAGGCAAAGACGAATTTTTTATTCCATTAGCAGAAAATGTGGATGCAGCAGCAGAAAAAGAACGTTTAACGAAAGAGTTAGTGTATTTAGAAGGTTTCTTGAAATCTGTAAACGCTAAATTGAGTAACGAGCGTTTTGTGCAAAATGCAAAACCAGAAATTATTGATAACGAGCGTAATAAACAAGCTGATGCCGAATCGAAAATTACGATTATTAAAGATAGCCTAGCTGCTTTATAAGCATAAATTTAATATTAAATTAAAGCCTATCGATGCAAATCGGTAGGCTTTTTTGTTTTTTAATAAAGTAAAACTATACTTTGGTAAAAGTAGGTAGGTGTTTTGTTTAATTCGTAAATATCGGGTTGTTATATCTTTTTTATTTGCATCAAAAATAATGTGTAATTAATAAAAATATGAGAACAAAATTTACGAAATACCTAGGCATACTTGCTCTTTGTATAATAGGAGTTAACTCTTCCTTAGCCCAATGGGTAAACAACCAAGCGGCCGATGCCGTTTATGGTCAAGATAGTTTTACTACAATGACTATAGGTAATGCTAGTAATGATAACCTAGTTAGGCCAGTAAGTGTTGCGTTTACCAAAAACAATAAAAAGGTAATTATTGGTACGGTAACAACGGTAAATAGTAAAAGCGCATTGTATATATACGAAGATTATACCAATCTAAATAATACCAAACTAGCAGTTGTAGATAAAATAATTTTGCCAGAAAGAGGTGTTGTTAATTCAGTTTTTGTTGATGAGGACGATAATTTATGGGTGGCAACAAATGGTAGCTATGGCGACGATTTGTATAAATATACCAACGCGTCTTCGTTAACTAGTTCTAGTACAGCTACTGCAACTTTTAAATTAAAAAAATACGATGCGAGTCTTGCAGAATACACCAACTTTAAAGGTAGCGTATTTGTCAAATCTGGAGTGTTGGTAATAGCTGATGCAACAAATCATATTGTTGCTAGGTATAATGTAAGAGACTTAACATCTAGCGGTACGAAACAACCTATTGCTTACATTGGTGCTGTAGCAGCTAATAATCCTGTATATGGACATTATGATACCCCATCAAGTAAAGTTAGATTAAATAAACCAGTTCAGGTTTCAATAGATAAAAACAACGCATTGTGGATTGCAGATGCACTTAACTTTAGGGTCTTAAAATTTGATGATGGTCTCAGTTTTACTGATTCTTCTACACCAAGTGTAACCATGGGCAGAACGAGTTACAAGAACTCAACTGGCAACGACAATAATGCAAATAATTTTGTTAACCTAACAGGTATAGCAACAGATAATGGGGATAGGTTGTACGTTGCCGCTACTCAGTCTTATACTGGTAGTAAGGTAAACATTTATAACACGAATACAATTACAAATAATGCCAATGCTAACGCTATAAATGTTATTGGTTACAATTTGTTAGATGATAATTATCCTATACATGGCTCAAATGGTTACGCAGCTAATAGACTTTTTGATACTTCTAATATTGCCGTAAACGAATATTTGTGGGTAACCGATTATAGTTGGCACAGGGTTACACGTTTTGCACCAAATACTGCACTGCCAGTAACTTTTTCTGATTTAAAAGCAACCAAAGTTGACGACATGATAAACCTATCTTGGAAAACTTCTGCAGAAACTAACAATAGTCATTTCATGGTCTCTACTTCTTACGATGGTAAAACATTCAGTAAAGTAAAGCAGGTTGATGCCAGAGCAACCCCAGGCGATTATCACGTTTCTTTTCCAATAGAAAATACTTTGTACGCTGGTTTAGGTTTGTTAGGCTTGTTGCTTATTCCTCGTCAAAGAAATAAATGGATGAAAATGGTTATGCTTCTTTTAGGTGTATGTTTTTTAGTTGCTTGTGCTAAAGACAAAATCGAAGCAGAAACACAAGAAAAAGAAGTGGTTTATGTGAAATTAGAACAAGTAGATTTAGATGGAACGGTAACAGAATTAGGAGTGAAGTCCCTTAAAATTAAATAACAAACAATTAAAAATGTTTGGAAATGCTAAACCGTTTTGGTTTAGCATTTTTTCTTCGAATAGTTTTTTAGAGAATAAGTAAAAAGGAAATGTCTTGTATCAACCCTTTTACAGGTAAAGTATCATTTTTACGCTAAAACTCACTTTCTTTATCGTCAGAATTAAAAACTTCGAATATGAAAAGATTATTTATTTTTTTTGTAGCTGTAGTTTGCTTGTCTTGTACTAATAATCAAAGCAAAGAAAAGTCAGTTGCGTCAAATATTTTTATAGAGCAAAAAGTAACCGATTTTATTGCAAAATACCCAGAGTGGACCGATGGGGACCATGTGAATGAAGAAATTACCGACAAATTTCAGCACGAAGTAAAGCGCTGGAGCAACGAACAAGATTTTTTAAAGGGGATGCCTTTGCAATTAAAAGAATTAAGAGACACTACCCTTAACGGACAAAATTTTAAAATAGGAACATTTGCCGGATATAATGACAACACCCGTGTAAAAGGCTCGTTGTTAAACTATATTCAAATTAATATAGATGGTATTTTACCCCCAGAAATAGCACAAAAAGTAACAATAGACGGTAAATATCATCTTGATGCAATGATGTATCGTCAAGGTAGCCGTAAAGATGTTAAGCTAATTGCTGTAGCCGACTTTAAGGGCTATGATTTGGGGAAATATGTTTTTTCGGTAACAAAGGCTACTCCAATTAAATAAATGATGGCATTAAGCTGTCGGTTAAACAAAACAGGGCTTCACAATGAAGCCCTGTTTTGTTATTCAGCCCTTTTCAGTCCAAATTTTTCAATTTTACTGTATAAATGGCTTCGTTGTATGTCAATATCGTCAGCTGTTTTAGATACGTTCCAGTTATTTTTCTCTAACTTAAACTTAATATATTCTTTTTCAGCAAAGTCTTTGTATTCTTGGAAATTGCTAAAGCCGTCATAGTTAAAGCTACCTCCATTATTACCGTTGCTACTTTGTTGAGCACTAGCAGCGCCTACATTGGTGCCTCCTGCTGGGTTGGCAAATACCACTACGTCTTGTTCGGTAATGGTCTTGTCGCTCAAAATAATTAAACGCTCAATCATGTTGCGCAATTCACGAACGTTACCCGTCCAAGGTAACCTTTTTAAGGCTTCCATGGCACCATCGGTAATTTTCTTTATAGGCATGCCGTATTCGCCACAAATTTCTTCTAAAAAGCTTTGTGCAATTACCGGAATGTCGTCTGTACGTTCGGTTAAATGTGGTACATGGATATTAATTACATTTAAGCGGTGGTACAAGTCCATCCTAAAATTACCATCTTCAATTTCTTTTAGGAGATCTTTATTGGTTGCGGCTACTATTCGCACGTTTACATCAATCTCTTTTTCACCACCTACACGGGTAATTTTATGTTCTTGCAAAGCACGCAACACTTTTGCCTGTGCCGAGAGGCTCATGTCGCCAATCTCATCTAAAAACAAGGTACCGCCATTAGCCAATTCAAATTTTCCAATTCTTTGCTTTACAGCAGAGGTAAAGGAGCCTTTCTCGTGTCCAAACAATTCACTTTCTATCAATTCTGATGGGATTGCTGCACAGTTTACTTCAATTAGTTGTCCGTAGGAACGACTAGACTTTTCGTGCAACCACCTTGCCACTAATTCTTTACCGCTACCATTGGCTCCAGTAATTAATACCCTAGCTTCGGTAGGGGCAACCCTGTCTATGGTTTCTTTAATTTTTCCGATAGTGTCAGAATTGCCTAGAATATCGCGGGTTTTGCTAACCTTACGTTTTAGTACCTTGGTTTCGGTAACTAAAGAGCCGCGGTCTAAACCATTGCGTACGGTAATGAGTAGGCGATTTAGATCAGGTGGTTTAGAAATGAAATCGAAGGCGCCTTTTTTGCTGGCTTCTACAGCGGTTTCTACAGTACCATGTCCCGAAATCATGATGAAAGGCAAATCTGGCTTAATGCCCAATGATGTTTCCAGTACTTCCATACCGTCCATCTTGTTCATCTTAATGTCGCAAAGTACCAGGTCGTAATCGTTTTTCTTAATCATCTCTAATCCATCGATACCGTTGTCAACGTCATCAACTTCATAGTTTTCATACTCTAGTATTTCTCTAAGCGTACTTCTTATCGCTCTTTCGTCGTCAATAATTAACAGTTTTGCCATAAGTGGGTTGTATATTTTCTGATGCGAATATATTGTTTTTTGTTAAATGTATAGTTTTTTGTACAATTTGTTGCTTGTTAATGTTTTTAACGTTTTCAGATAGTAATACAAATGTTGGGTTATTTTGTGGTTAAGTTATTGATTAAGTGTTTTTTAAATTAAAATTAAAACATTTTATCCTCTCTTAAAGTTAATAGTTGAAAAACTTACGACAATGAGAACAAAAAAAATATTAGTAGCCAGTGCTATATTAAGCGTGATAACTTTAATGACCTTAAACTCGTGTAAAACCACAATTCCGCCAAATGCTGTTGCTGTTAAACCCTTCTTTTTAAATAAATATTTAGGTAAATGGTACGAAATTGCCAGGATAGATTTTAAACACGAAGAAGGATTAAATAATGTAACGGCAACTTATTCTTTAAATAAGGATGGCTCTGTTAAAGTAGATAATAAGGGTTATGATTTTGAAAAAATAACATGGAAAAATAGTATTGGCAAAGCAAAATTTGTTGGAGATAAAAATGAAGCGAAATTAAAGGTTTCCTTTTTTGGCCCTTTTTACTCTGGCTATAATGTGATAGCCATAGATAAGGATTACAAGTATGCTTTGGTTGCTGGAGAAAGTTTAGATTATTTATGGATTTTAAGTAGGAAAACTACCATTCCGGATGAAACAAAAGAGGCGTATTTAGCCATTGCCACAAAGGCAGGTTACGATGTGAGCAGGTTAAATTGGATTGAGCATAACGATTTATAACACTTTTCCTTTACTCATTAATAGAGAAGTAGCTATTATTTAATCATTATCCCCGGTTTGTTCAGTAGGGGTATTTTAATCAAGTTAGCATCTACAATACTTTCTGGAAGAAAAAGAAATTTCTTATCGTAAATGGTATTGCCAATGTAATAGCTTAGCCAGTATTCATTTGTCAATCCAAAAACCGCAGGATCTATAGCTTCTATACCCGCATAGCTCTGGGCAGCTAAATCGCCCATAGAATGTCTTAGTAATGATGTTTTTACTTGCTTGCCATCTTTTTCGCCATAACCTTTGGAGGTAATGAGCACGTTGGTAATCGCTTCTTTCTTTAAATTAATGAGATAAACTGTCCAGTTTTTTACTTCGGGTGTTTCGCCCATTAAAACTACAGCAACAGCAATATCCTCTACTATATTTTCAGGTAAGTCTTTTTTCATCGGGGCAAGGATAAAAGAACAAAGAACAAGACGTGGAGAGATTAATAGTCTCAGTCTTTATTCCTTATTCTTTACGCTTTGTTCTAAATTATTTCTTCTTCGCTGTAGCCTTTTTTGCAGGTGCTTTTTTCTTGACATCAAAAGCCTTTGGCAATTGTTCCAGAATTAATTTCTTAACATCTTCTAAAGAAATTTCTGCTAATTCTTCTGCGGTATATTTTGCTTTGGTTTTAGGGTTGTTCTTTAATTTAAGCATTTCTTTTCCGAAACGGATAAATGGCCCCCAACGACCGTTTTCAATAGCAATTTTCTCACTTTCCCACTGCTGAATATAGCGATTGTTCTCTTTCTCGATCTTTTTTTCAATTAATTCCTTTATATCGTTCTGCGAAAGATGATCGAAGTTATAGGCCTTTGGTACGTTGATAAACAAATCATTCCATTTAATGAAAGGGCCAAAACGCCCCGTACCTTTAGTTACCGGCAAGTTTTGGAAATGTGCTACTGGCGCATCGGCGTCTATTTTTTCATCGATAAGGGCAGTGGCCCTATCGTAATCTATAGTTAAAGGATCAACGTTTTTAGGAATGGAAATAAAGGTATCGCCCCATTTTACATAAGGACCAAAACGTCCCAAACCTACAGCAACTTCTTTGTCTTTATAATTTTCTAGTTGGAAAGGCAGTTTAAATAAATCTAAAGCTTCTTGTAGGGTAATGGTACCTACCGATTGGGTTTTAGTTAAGCTGGCATAACGTGGTTTATCTTCTTCGTTATCGCTAATTTCGCCAATTTGAACCAAAGGCCCAAAGCGACCAACTTTGGTATAAACATTTTTTCCGGTTTCTGGATCTGTGCCTAATAAACGTTCCCCGGTAGCTCTATCAGCTGTTTCTATGGTGGTTTCTACTTCGTTATGAAAAGGTTGGTAGAACGAATGAAGCATTTTTGTCCACTCTTGTAAACCTTGTGCAATCTCATCAAATTGCTTTTCTACTTTGGCGGTGAAATTAAAATCTACAATACCTTTAAAGTGTTCAACTAAAAAGTCATTTACCACTTCGCCAATATCAGTAGGGAAAAGCTTCGATTTTTCAGCTCCCGTAATTTCGGTTTTATGTTGCTTGCTTATTTTATCACTAATTAATGAAAAAGCAAGGAAATCTCTTTTCTTTCCGTCTCGATCTTCTTTAACTACGTAACCTCTATTTTGTATGGTAGAAATAGTTGGGGCATAAGTAGAAGGTCGGCCAATGCCAAGTTCTTCTAGTTTTTTCACCAAACTAGCCTCCGTATAGCGTGCCGGTGGGCGAGAGAATCGCTCTGTTGCCACCATTTCTTTTAACGAAAGTGCCTGCCCCACCGATAAAGGAGGTAACAAGTTGTTCTCGTTTTCGTCATCTTCATCATCGGTAGATTCTAAATATACTTTCAAGAAACCATCAAACTTTAACACTTCGCCTTCTGCACCGAAAACTTCTTTTCTGCTACTTACGCCAATATCTACGGTCGTTTTCTCGAAAACAGCCTCACTCATTTGCGATGCAATGGCACGTTTCCAAATCAACTCATATAGGCGCTTCTCGGCACTATCGCCGTCGGTAGTATGTCTATCGAAATAAGTAGGGCGGATGGCTTCGTGAGCCTCTTGTGCACCTGCAGATTTTGTTTTGTAAACTCTTGGTTGGTGGTATTGGTTGCCGTACGCCGATTTAATTTCGGCGGCAGCAGCAGCAATGGCAGTTTCCGATAAGTTTACAGAATCGGTACGCATATAGGTAATTTTACCATTCTCGTATAGCCTTTGTGCAATTTGCATGGTTCTCGCTACCGAATAACCTAATTTCCTAGAGGCTTCTTGTTGTAGGGTAGATGTTGTAAATGGTGCTGCCGGATTTCTTTTAGCAGGTTTAACTTCTAAGTTATTTACCTTAAAGTTGGCGCCTATACAATCTTGAAGAAATTTTTCTGCTTCTTCTGCTTTTTCAAAACGCTGTGGCAATTCTGCTTTTACAGTTTCTTTGCCTTTGCCGGTGGTAAATTGGGCGGTAATTTTAAAAGCCGCGGTAGCATTAAACTTATTTACTTCACGTTCTCTATCAACAATTAAACGTACCGCAACAGACTGTACCCGGCCAGCAGATAAAGAGGGTTTTATCTTTTTCCAAAGTACAGGAGAAAGCTCAAAACCTACCAAACGGTCTAAAACCCTACGGGCTTGTTGTGCATATACTAAATTATAATCGATACCTCGTGGCGTTTCTATAGCTTTTAATATAGCCGGTTTAGTAATCTCGTGAAAAACAATACGTTTGGTGTTTTCTTTCTTTAAGCCTAAAGTTTCAAATAAATGCCAAGAAATGGCTTCTCCTTCACGGTCTTCATCGGATGCTAGCCATACCGTTTCGGCTCCCTTGGCTAATTTTTTTAATTCTGATACTACCTGCTTCTTGTCGGCAGGCACCTCATAAGTTTGCGAAAAATCATTGTTTACATCTATGCCCATATCGCCCTTTACCAAATCGCGAATGTGGCCATAGCTAGATTTTACTAAAAAATCTTTTCCTAAATATCCTTCTATGGTTTTCGCTTTTGCGGGCGACTCTACTATCAATAAATTTTTTGCCATTAACTAGGTTTTTGTGCAAATAAAACTATAAAAACTGCCAATATCAAAATTGAACGAGTTTTTTTTAGAAAAACAGGGTTTTAGTAGTGTTTCGTTGTCCGTTTGCTAGCTATCGTTTTTATAGCAGAAAACTAAAAATTTTGAGTTGGAAACTGATTTACTTCCAGCTTGATAGTTGCATTTTATAAGAAAAACCTCTGATGATTTTTCCTGTGCTGATATTTTTATCGATGGCTTTTACTTTTTTAATTACCAAGCCAATGTTTTTTGCGTAGGTTTCATCGTAAATGTCTTCCCTAATTAAATTTATTTCTTGGTACTGATTGATGGAAATAGTAGAGTCTAATTGGTTACCACCAATAGTTAAGGGAACATCCAGCTCTTTTACCTCGTGTCGCCATTCGCCCAAATCGTTGTATAAATTGCCGTTCCAAGTAGCCTGTAAAGTGGTAGGGAAAACCAACCTTACATAGCGTTTATTGTCTATAAATTCTTCGGCCCTGTTTTTGGTTATTTTTCTGGTAATTACCTTTTGGAAAAACCAATCTTGGGTAGCTGTTTTCTTATAGCGTTCTATACGATAAGCTTCGTCGCCCTGTATATCGGTAAATTTATTGGTAACTATATCTTTTAACTGAAAAGTGAAGTTTGTAGTCGAATTATTAAAATCGCTATACACTGTAGAGTCTACATCGTAAATTACTTCACTATTTAATTTTAAAGGGAAGTAGCCAGAATTCATATCCGGCATAGGCATATTCTCAGATTTATCGCAAGCCAGCAACAGTAGGCAACAGCTAAGCCCAACTATTAATTTGCAACGTATATAGCTTATTAATTTCATCGACATTCAAACTTACATAAAAATGCAGAATTATCACGATACGCAATAAAGAAACAAATTATTATATAGATGGAAAGAAAGAGAAATGATGGAAATGGAACAGCTACACTTTGCTATTTCTCCTTGTTTTTAATGTGTTGCTCGTGTTTGGCAATATGCTCAATGTGTTGGCTAAGTTCTCTGGTGTAACTATCTAGCATTTTGGTAGAAACATTCATGAATTGCACAATCTCTTCAAGGTTTGTTATTTCTTCTTCGGTAGCTAAGCCCAATAACTCGGTAATGCCCATTAATTGAGTAATAGGTTGACGCAAACCATGAGAGACCTTAAATAAAAGCGATTGTAGTTCTTCTATTCTTTTGGTTCTTTCTAGTTCTGCTTTCTTTTTCTCGTTAATAAGTGTTCTTACCGAAAAATATTGTTTGGTTGATAGCGTGCTGTTATGAACTGGGAAAATGATGGTATCTACCCAATAAAAATCGCCGTTCTTAGTTTTGTTTCTAATTTCGCCTTGCCAAATGTTTCCGTTGCCAACGGTACGCCACATTTCTTTAAAAAAATCTTTAGAATGTAGCCCAGAATTGATGATGTTATGATTTGAACCTATGAGTTCATTTTTTTGATAGCCCGAAATTTTGCAGAATTTATCGTTAACATATAGAATGTTCCCTTTACGGTCTGTTAGCGAGCATATAATGTTACTGTCTGTTTCTTTGTCTTTTGGGCTAAGTAACAATTGTAAATCTGGAAGGATGGATTGTTCGGATTTCATAAACGAGCAGGTGGATACCTGCGAATCTACTTAAAATGAATTTGATTACTGTTGGCTTGGCATAAAATGATAAATAAATGTTTTTTTATGATAATTACAGCGGCAAAAGAATGCTTTTCTTCGTATATTCGTTAAAGTATAAATATTAAAGCTATGATGAATACATTATTGATATTGTTGGGCTTATTTGTAGCTCCAAACCCACCGAAAACCGTTTACGATTTTTCTTTTAAAACCTTAGATGGGAAAGAAATAAAGCTTGCTAAATTTAAAGGAAAAAAGATGCTGATTGTAAATACAGCTTCTAAATGTGGCTATACTAAACAGTACGAAGATTTAGAAAAATTACATCAGCAATATGGCAAAAATGTGGTGCTTATTGGATTTCCTTCTGCCAATTTTGGCGGACAGGAATTTGGCACCAACACCGAGATTAAAGAATTTTGCACTAGCAAATTTGCCACTACTTTTTTAATTGCAGAGAAAAGCGAAGTTAAAGGCGAAGAAATTTCCCCATTATTTCAATACCTAACTACTCAAGCTAATCCAGATTTTACAGGAGATATTAAATGGAATTTTGAAAAGTTTTTAATTAACGAAAAAGGGGAATTGATACATCGTTACCGCTCGGCGATAAAGCCATTAGATGAACAGATTGTGAAAAATTTTTAAATTTTGATATTTAATAGACGAGAGATTTGGTTTGTTTAAAACCAGGTTTCTCGTTTTTTTTTGTAGCTATTTTAGCGCCGGCTATATATAATAGGGCTTGTTTAATTTCAATTCAAAATAAATCCATGAGCTGACATTGTTGCCCGCTCATGGGGATTATAGTTGAAATTTTAGCGTGTAAGTTGTCTTATTTGCAGTTTTTTAAATCGTTAGCCACTTGCTCATAAGTGTACATGCCTTGTTTATTTTCAAATGAATTGGTGATATAAACAATGACCTGCGCAATGTCAATATCGTGCATATCTTTAAAGCCTGCCATCTTTTCGTGGTAAATTTTACCATTAATTTCCATGGGTTCGTTTACGCCATTTTTAATATAGCAGGCTAGCTTTTGTTTATTTTGCTGCAAGAAAATAGTATCCGTTAGTGGTGGTGTTAACTCTCCTAAACCTTCGCCATTTTCACCGTGGCAGTTTTGACATTTCGTTTTGTAAATATCTTTACCATTGCTATGATATTTAGCCAGTTCTATTTCGCTAGCGCTTTGGCAGGCGTGAATAACCATGGCAATGGCGCCCAAAAACAGGGAATAGAGCACTATCTTTTTTAGAGTCATTTGTTTGATTTATTGCTTTTGGCTTCTAAGGTTCAAATTTTGTTATTCTTTTTCTGCCAATAAAATACTGATGTCGTTTTTCAGCTTTTCAACCTCTTCTGGTTTAGTGCCATCATAGGCACCTCTAATGCGTTTGTGCTTGTCTATTAAAACTAACCAACCTTGGTGTATATAACCATCTGTTGCGGTATTATCTTCTTGTACGGCAACTAAATAGTCTTTTTCGGCAATTTTATAAACTTCTTCTTTGTTGCCCCAAACAAATTGCCACTGCGGAACATCGACCCCTAGTTTTTGTGCATATTTTTTCAGTACCGAAGGTTTGTCGTATTTAAAATCAATAGTATGAGATAAGAACATTACCTCAGGATTCGATTTAAACTTTTCGTAAATCGTTTTCATGTGACGGTGCATGGTAGGGCAAATAGTGCTGCACGAGGTAAAAAAGAAATCGGCCACATAAACCTTGTTCTTAAAGGTATTTTGCGTAATCTCAATACTATCTTGGTTTAAGAACTTAAAGTTGGGGATGGTTTTATAGATGGTGTCAATTTTCTCGTTACCACTGGCATCTTTAATTATTTTTGCTTCACGATCACCATAAATAGGTAGTTTTTTCTCTTGTTTACACGAGGTGCCAAGCGCTATTAAACTGGCAACTAGGGTATATCTTACAATCTTTTTCATTAGTTGTTTTTTAAATATTTTACTGGGTTTTTATCAAATTTTACTTTACAGCCTTTGGCACAAAACCAATATTCTTGTTTTTTGTAGGTGCTTTTGTAATTGGCCGGTTGTTTTACCTTCATTTTACAAATAGGATCTATTTTAACGCTATCTGCTAAAATAGTTTGTTTAATGGGCTCTGTAGCACTGCTGGCGTATAATGTTCCAAAACTTAGGGCAAAAATACACATTATTAAAGTTGTTTTCATGTTGTGAATAGGGTTTTTACGCCACAGATGCACAGAATAAAATAGTTCGTCATTGCGAGCTTTGCGAAACAATCTTTTTAGGTATTTCAAAGCTATCTGCGCATCTGTGGCTAATTAATTACTTATTTATGAAAGGTTTCGCCTGCTCAATTGCTTTTTCCAGCTGAATTTGTACTTGTTTAACACTATCCAATTGACCTTGGAAGTATTTTAAAGCTTCTGTTTTTGAACCTTTGAAATCAAGTTGGAAATCATGCATCCAATCCATCATTTTTTCATCTGCTAAATTGAGTTGATGTATCGATTTTTTCAATTCGATGGTATCTGCATTGTTTTGCTTGCGTTTATCTGCCAGTAAGCTATCTAACTTGAATGTGGTTTTGATAGCTTTTTCATTGATGACCATGGCTTCATTATGCAAATCATCGATGGTTTTCTTGATAGCTTCTTCGTTATCTTCTTGTTGACAAGCAGTAAAAGCCAAGCCTGTGAATAGAATTAAATATTTTATCTTATTCATGGTATTAAAAATTAAAATGGTACAGAAACGTGAAGCATTAAACGATTACCTGCTTTTGCTCGTTGGTTTGCCAGTTCTTGTGATACAATAGTTTGATAGTTCGCTCCAACAGAAAATTTGTTCACCGCCAACTCAAAGCCAGTCACTAGAGAAGCCGAATGACCGCCAGAAACAGCTACTTCATATTTGTTGTTTTCGATGTCTTTGTTAGCGGTTTCGTACAAAATACCCGCATTAGGAGCGAAGGTTAATTTGTGGAACAGCCTAAATTTATAATACAATAGTGCATTGGTAGTCAGTTTGTTTCCATAACGATACTCGTATTTGTTAGCGGTATTGATTTTGTAATTGACGTTCAAGTTTACTCCCAAATCATTTAAACGGACATCATAAGCGGCATTTAGGGTGAAATCTGTACTAGCTGTGCCTAATTGAAAATTGTTTGGTGTTTCGGTTACTGCTAATCTTTCGCTAGGCTCATATTTTCCAGTGGGCGCTTTCACACCTGCGCCTAACCAAAGCGAGTGAACCAACAACTTGCTGCTTAAGCTTGTATTTTTGGTGAAAAGGTTGTAGTAACCCATCACCGCGATATCGCCCAAACCACTTTTTGAACCAGAACTAGCTTGCGAACTTCGCTCATTAAAATTGTAAGGTACAAAAGCCAGTACTCTAAACTTCTTCCCGAAATTCCAGCCGCCCCAAAGTTCTGCGGTTTGATAGGTTTCATCGGTGGTTAATGGTGTAACATTTCCCTGCGGCCCTAAATGTGTTTGTAGTTGTTTATATTGATACCGTAAACCGATAAAACGTTTGTTGTATTCGGGCAAAATTCCGATGTAGTAACTGCCTACACCACAACCACAAATGTCGCATGCCAATAAGCTTAGTGGACTAAATAAAAGTGTAAATAATATGATCTTTTTGAAATTCATTATTGTTCTGCTAATAATTTGTTATTGATAAAATCTTCATCGTTAAGGGTGTTTAGAAAAGCCATCAACTTTGTTTTTTCATCGTTATTAATGCTAATTCCTCTAGCACCATTCTTGTTTAATAGAGGATCGAGGTTTTCTGTAGCTTGTACTTCGTGAGTGTAATGCATAAAAACAGCATCAAGTGTTAAAAACCTGCCATCGTGCATATACGGTGCCGTATATTTGAGGTTTCTTAAGGATGGTACTTTAAATTTATACTTATCTGCGTTTAGCAACGTAGCGGTATACAAACCTAAATCGTTAATTGCGCTAGGAGCAAGCCCATTATTTCTAAATCCATTATCAGTAAAAAGCGGTTCGGTATGGCAGCTAGCACATTTCTGCGTAAAGAGTTCGTAGCCTTCCAATTCTACTGCGGTAAAACTGACATTATCATCTTTTCTCATTACTTTATCGTATTTAGCATTGCTACTTACACACATTAGCATGAATTGCGACAGCGCTTTCAAGAAATTTGCTGTAGTAATATTGGCTTTACCAAAAGCAGCTTTGAACTTGCTTTTGTATTTGTCCATGGCGCTCAATTTGTTCAGCACATTTTCTAAGCTTTCGTCCATTTCTTCATGTGCGGTAATGGGAGAGATAGGGAATAAATCCAGATCGTAAATGCCGCCACCCCACATAAAAGCTTTGCTCCAAGCTAAATTCATAATAGGAGGAGAGTTGCGTGTGCCCAATCGGTCGTCTATACCATGGCTTACATCATGCCCGTGTTGGGTAAAAGCTGAAGCTTGGATATGGCAAGAGCCACAAGTAATGGTATTGTCTCTTGATAATCTCGGCTCGTAAAACAACATTCTTCCCAATTCGAAGCCTTCTTTGGTTATAGGATTATTTGCAAAATTGTAAGCTGTTTCAGGGAAATTTTTGGGCGTTTGAAAGCCCAAAAATGTTTCTACCTTTTCTTCTATATCCTCGCTTTTTTTACAGGCGTACGCAAACACTATGATCACCAAAAAATATTTGATATATCTTAGTTTCATCGCTAGTTTTCGGTATGATCGTGAGTAAATAAATCCTTAAAATTATTTGCGATGCTGGTAGAATATTCGCTAAACATTACAGTAGGATGTGTTTTAATGCTAAAGGTGTTTGTACCGTTAAAAAACTTCATCAAATCAACAAACAGGTGGATATTGCTCTGTCTGTCTTTTCTTACTTTGGCGATACCTGCGTTAGTTAAATCTACCGTAATAGTTCTAATGTTATTGATGGTTGGAGCACTGTAACCACCAAATCCACCGATGTGGTATTTGAATTGTTTTTTACCTGTTGGGTCTCCTAGCTGATCGTTGGTAATGACTTCTGAATTTCCTTCAAACTTGAAGAAAATATAACCCGAATTCCAGCCCCAATACATTCCGCCGCCATCGTGACCACCAGCTGCTGGGTCAAGTACGCCCGTTCTTTTGTCTACCGACATTGTACTGCGTAAACTATCTACACCTAAAACAAAAGTCAGTTTGCTGTAATCTCCTTCTGGTACTTTTACTTTGGCAAAACGAGTAGCTCTATCGGCTCCTTTAATCAAGAAATAAGAACTGTCTTGTGGAACGGTAAATTGCTTGCCTGCTGTGGTGGTTACTTGAATATTACTGATAAAGTACTGAATAGAACTAATGGTAAATTTTTCGCCAGTTGCATTAGTGTAGGGAACTGCTGTGTTATCGAAGGTTAATGTCCTGCCGCCAACGATATTATCGAATTCTACTGAAAGCGAAGCTAGGTTTTGCTCGTCAAAATCAGGTGTTGCATTATCTTTTTTACAAGCGGTAAATAGGATAGAAGTTATAATGATAGTACTTAAAATCTTTTTCATTTTGATTTTTAATTGTGAATACACCATAGCAAAGCATTAACACATTGTCAAGCTGATCCTGTCGAAGCCCTTAAAGCATACATTTCGACAAGCTCAATGTGACACCGTTAGTGCTTACTTGGCATGTAAATAAAGAAAGTTTGTGTGACTAGGGGCGTCATTGCGAGGTACGAAGCAATCCTAAAGCAATGTTTTTACTTACAATTTGTAAGATTGCTCCGTGCCTCGAAATGACGAATTTTAAAAGTGTATACCATAACACAACATATTCATTCCAATAATCTGGAACAATTAGTTATGATAAGCCACCAGGAAATTAACTAGGCTTGTTTTGGAGGGTGAAAAATCACGCTAGTTTTACCTACAGGCTTTTGCTGTAAGTAGTTGGGGATAGTAGTTTCTACCTCGGTTTCAAAAGTTTTGAAAACCAATAAGGCTTTTTCTGGTGCTACTGTTTCTATCACACGTTTCATGTGCTCTTGCTCTTGTTTGTTTTTCTGCTCAAGCTCTTTCAGCTTGATGTCTAAGAAACATTTACCTTCACAATGACGCTCTGGTTTGTCTTTGTTGGTACACAAAACTGCCGAAATGTATGATTTATTGAAATGGTAGGAGGTAGAAACAATCCAATAGTTAAAGCAATTGGCTAAAATGCCAACTAACAATAACCCTGCAATTAATTTTCTACAGATTTTCATTGCCGCAAAGTTAGGATGTTTTTTAAGTTAGCAGCAGTAATATTTTAAATAATTAGCAGCATTTGTAGTAAATCTTTACTTTTTGCTCTTTCGCCGACCAGGCAATGTAAACATTATGGTCTTTGCCTAAGCGATAATCGAAACCGTTTAAGCCGCTTTGTTTAAGTTCGTTGTAAAATACTTTATCGGGTACATTTTTATCAGGCTGCTCGTTTGGCGTAACGGCGGGTTCCAAAAAGTGCTGTTCTTCAAAAAAATAAGCAATTTCTTCTTTTAAGAACTTTAATTTTTCGCTTTCTTTTTTGAGGTCTGCCGTAGCAATATAGTTCTTTAACAATTCATCAGCACTTATTTCTTCTCTATAAATTTCTTTTCCTTCAAAAGATTTGATGATAAATAAAAGCTGCATGTCTTTAGTGTCTTTACCTATCAAAGCCACTTTAAACGTGTCTAATTTCGATGCGTTAGAAAAATGGAAAGTGCTTGTTTTTTGCAAATCTTCGGCATTGTTGTTAGCCTTATCGGAACTAGGGGAGTTGCAGGCATAAAGAAAACCTGTAAGGGCTAGTACAGCTACAATAGTTTTTTTCATTTTAGATGTATTTGTGGCTTTAAGATAGCAAAAATTACAATTGTTTAAAACACTATTATAATTAGCCAAGCGTAGCTACAAAATAAATTGCTTTTTAAGCAGAGGCGATTTGGAAAACGATAAGCAAAATGATTATAATTAAGAAGATATAGCCTGCCGGGTGCGCAAAATTAAATGTCCAGCCCATTACAGGATTTCTTTTGGGCACAATAAAGCGGTAATCTGCTCTGTTAAAGTAAAAAATTCCCCATTTCCAATTTTCAGGGTCTTCATGTTGGAAATCTTTACTCATATCATTAGTTGCTTAGAGGCCCTTTTAGGAGATGTGTGCTAAAACAAACCGTTAATTTCTGCTTCGATGGCTTGTATTACCGTTCCTAGATCTTCTGGGTTATTGGTGAAATCTAATTTGTCTTTATCTAAAATTAGCAACTTTCCTAATTTGTAGTTTTTAATCCAAGTTTCGTACTTCTCGTTTAATTTAGAAAGATAATCAATACGGATACTCGCTTCGTACTCTCTACCACGACGTTGTATGTTATTTACCAAGGTAGGTACCGATGCCCTTAAATAAACCAATAAATCTGGAGGTTTAATGAAAGAGGTAATGTTGTCAAAAATAGCTCTGTAATTATCGTGATCGCGACTGGTCATCAATCCCATTTCATGCAGGTTATCGGCAAAAATGTGCGCATCTTCATAAATGGTACGGTCTTGTATTACATTACGCTTTTTGTTTTCTATTTCTACAATTTGCTGAAAGCGGCTATTTAAAAAATAAATTTGCAGGTTAAAGCTCCAACGCTTCATGTCGCTGTAAAAATCCTCTAAATAAGGATTGTTATCTACAGCCTCATAAAGTGCTTCCCATCCGTAATTTTTTGCCAATAAACCTGTTAAGGTTGTTTTTCCAGCACCTATGTTGCCTACTACTGCTATATGCATAAAATGATTTACGATTTTAGATTTACGATTTACGAATGGATTGCGTTAACCGTTTATCACAATATTAATTAAAAACTTTTAAAACCTATTAATTCGCGTACTTCTTTAAGTGTTTTTTGAGCACTTTCCCTGGCTTTCTCAGCACCTAAACGAGTAACTTTTTGAAGATAAGCATTATCGTTGGCAATATCGTTAATTCGTTCTCTTACCGGATTGGTAGCAATAATCATATCCTCGGCCAATTGCTTTTTAAAATCGCCGTAACGGATAGCCATTTTGTTGTACAAATCGTCGAAATGGGTTACCGTATCTGCCGAAGAAACAATTTTCATCAAATCGAACAGGTTTTGAATTGCTTCTGGTTTTTCTTGGTTTTCTGCCGTTGGTCCGCTATCTGTTACTGCTCTAGAAACTTTCTTACGAATAGCCTCTGGAGTATCTGAAAGGTAAACACAATTGGCATCACCTTCAGATTTGCCCATTTTTCCCTTACCATCTAAACCCGGCACTTTCACCAGTTTTTCGGTATAACTAAAGGCATAAGGCTCCGGAAAATATTCTTGATTGTACAAACGGTTAAAACGGTTTCCGAATGTACGGGCCATTTCTAAATGTTGCTCTTGGTCTTTGCCCACGGGTACTTTGGTAGCTTTGTGAATTAGAATATCGGCAGCCATTAACACCGGATAAGTTAATAAACCTGCATTTACGTTGTCGGGATTACCACGAACTTTGTCTTTAAAGGAGGTAGCTCTTTCCAACTCTCCCAAATAAGCATTCATGTTTAAATACAAGTACAGTTCTATAATTTCAGGCACATCAGATTGTACGTAAATAGTGCTTTCTTCTGGGTTTAGGCCGCAAGCCAAATAATCTACTAATACATTTCTGATATTGCCGTGTAGGTTTTCTGGCGTAGGATGTGTTGTTAGCGAATGCCAATCGGCGATAAAGAAGTAACAATTATATTCTTCCTGCATTTTGATGAAGTTTTTTACCGCACCATAATAATTTCCCAAATGGAGTTTTCCTGTGGATCTGATCCCGCTAACAACCGTTTCTTTCATAATGGCCGAAATTAACTAAAAAACTGAAAACTGTAAAGAATGTTGAAAGTTGGAATTTTAAATTAGATGTGTTTGACAAAATGAAGAAGGAAAAACACAGTAGCTGTCCCAATTTTCTAAATATACAGCTGCTATCATCGGAGAAGAATATGTAAAACAGTTAACCAACATCTGTGCATCTGTGGGTATAATAAATTAGCCCAATTTCAATTTTTTAAAAAAGATTTGTCATTTCCTTGAAAATTGTATTTTTGGTAAGATGATTAAGCTGTTCCGTAAGTTACATTGGGTCTATTGCCTTTTATGCCTGCTCTTATTTTTTGTGCTCTTTTGGCCCTTTTATTATTGGTTTACCAGACATCCGCGTTACTATGGTATTTTAAATAAATTTAGAACGCTACATTCTGTTTTGGCCTCTGCGTTTTCTGGAATTTTTTTCAAATTTGAATTCGAAAAGAGATTAGATAAAAACCAAACTTATATTTTTTGCGCCAACCATACTTCTAATCTGGATATCATTATTTTCTGCATTTTGGCTAGAGGAAGGTATCATTTTATGGGAAAAGAGGAACTGACGAAAAACGCTGTTTTAGGTATTTTCTTTAAAACGATAGATATTGCTGTAGCTAGAGCGAGTAAAATCTCATCGTTTAAAGCGTTTAAAAAAGCGGCCGAAAACCTTGAGAAAGGTATGAGCTTGATTATTTTCCCAGAAGGGAAGATAGACGATGCTTATCCGCCAGTGCTTCAGGATTTTAAAAGTGGTCCGTTTAGGTTGGCTATTGAAAAAAATATTCCTATTGTGCCTGTGAGTATTAAAAACCTGTGGCAAGTGATGTGGGATGACGGGGCAAAATATGGCACTAGACCGGGTATTGTTGACGTTTATGTGCACGAACCAATTTTAACCAGTATCTTAGCGGTTGAAAATGATGAAGTTTTAAGGGACGAGGTTTATGGAAAAATTGAAAGAGAATTGAAGAGAGAAAGGTAGAAGAATGGGGACTGAATTATTGTATTGTTGAAAGATTGAAACGTTATAAAGTTGCCTACTGCTAACTGAAAACTGATAAAAAAATGGTAATTGATAAAAATACGGTTTATAAAGTAGCTGATTTAGCTAGAATTGAGATAAAGGAGAACGAAGTTGATCACCTAACGCAGGAAATGAACAAAATACTTGCCTTTATGGAAAAACTGAATGCGCTTGATACCGAAGGGGTAAAGCCTTTGGTTTATATGAACGAAGAAGCAAATGTGTGGCGTGAAGATGTGGTTAAGAATGAAATTAGTGTTGCCGACGGTTTAAAAAACTCGGCCGTACATAACGAGAATTTTTTCTTAGTACCGAAAATTATAGAGAAGTAGCAGGTCGTTTTCAGTTAGCCAATTAACTAGCTAGTACAATAAAGCGTAATTCGTAAACCTATATTCTTAAATTGGTTTGTAACATTGCGGTAAAAGCTATCGTCTAAAACAAAAAGAGCAATGCAAAAAGAACTCATTACCATTAAAGATATTGGCCGCAAGTACGTCATCGGTACCGAGGTTATCCATGCACTTAAAGAAGTAAGTTTAACTATTAATAAAGGCGAATTCGTTGCTTTAATGGGGCCATCTGGGTCTGGCAAATCTACTTTGATGAATATTTTAGGTTGCTTAGATACGCCCAGTAAAGGAACTTATATTTTAAACGGAGTTAATGTAAGTCACATGACTGACAACGAGTTGGCCGAGGTTAGGAACAAAGAAATTGGTTTTGTTTTTCAAACATTTAACCTGCTGCCCCGATCAACCTCGTTAGACAACGTAGCATTGCCCTTAATTTATGCAGGTGCTGGTAAAAAAGAACGCGATGCCAGAGCGCAGCAAGCTTTAGAGAATGTGGGACTGGGCAATAGGGTGCACCATAAACCAAATGAATTATCAGGCGGTCAACGTCAGCGAGTAGCTGTGGCAAGGGCTTTAATCAATAACCCATCTATTATATTGGCCGATGAACCTACCGGGAATTTGGATACCAAAACATCGATAGAAATTATGGGTTTGCTAGAAGAAATACATAGCAAGGGCAACACTATTATTTTGGTAACCCACGAAGAAGATATTGCACAGCATGCACACCGAATTGTACGTATGCGTGATGGTTTAGTGGAAAAAGACTATTTAAACGAAGATGTAAAATCTGTTTCGCCACGATTAAAAGCAATACAAGAGAGCGGTAACGATTTTGAGCATATTAATTAACCCCTAAATCCCCTAAAGGGGACTTGGGTATAAATCACAATAAATTTCCCTTTAGGGGCTAGGGGTATGAAAATTTACACTAAAACTGGAGATAAAGGCCTTACTTCGCTAATAGGAGGTATTAGAGTAGCCAAACATCATATTCGTATTGAAAGTTATGGCACTGTAGATGAACTAAATTCTTATATAGGCCTAATTGCTTGCCAAGAAATTGATTTGCACAGCAAAGGCATTTTAAAAGAAGTACAAGACAGGTTATTTACCATTGGTGCTTCTTTGGCCGCAGACCCAGAAAAATCTAAAATGAAAACCCCTGATTTAGTGGAAGACGACATTACGTTACTAGAAACGGAAATAGACCAAATGAATGACACTTTGCCAGAATTGAAACATTTTATCTTGCCTGGCGGAAATACCATTGTGTCTTATTGCCATATTGCTAGATGCGTATGTAGAAGGGCCGAGCGGTTAACCGTAGCATTGGCAGAAAGCAGTTTTGTGGATAATAAAGTTACAGTGTATTTGAATAGACTAAGTGATTACCTATTTGTTTTAGGCCGAAAATTAGGAAACGATACCAAGGCTGCAGAAAACATTTGGATACCGCGTGTAAATAGTTGAAAAAAATATTTGCATAGCTCAATTTTTTTCACATGCTTTGCGGAAATAGAATATTGAACGAATTAATAATTGTTAAGATATGTATTGGACCTTAGAATTAGCATCGCATTTGGAAGACGCACCATGGCCTGCAACTAAAGATGAATTAATTGATTATGCTATCCGTTCTGGAGCACCTGTAGAAGTAATTGAAAATTTACAGGCTTTAGAAGATGATGGCGAGCCTTATGAAACCATCGAAGAGATTTGGCCAGATTATCCAACCAAAGATGATTTCTTCTTTAATGAAGATGAATATTAAAAAGAAAATCCCGAATTATTCGGGATTTTCTTTTTAATAACAGTTTGTAATTCATTAGGCAACTAATCGCATTGCGGAACAGTAAAGGTCCAAGTTTCTGCGGTTTTGTAAGGCAGTGAAAAAGCTACACCTTTATCCATTTCAAACCATAATTTCTGACGTAGTTTTTCACGGCTAATGGTTTCGTTCATTGTTAAACTATCGTAAATACGGCCGTTAATCATCACGTATTTAATTTTCTCAGAGTTTCTGATATCATCTAGCGGGTTATCTTCCAATATAATTAAATCGGCTAGTTTACCAGTTTCTAACGAACCCAGCTCTTTGCCCATGCCTAAATACTCGGCACCATTAAGGGTAGCTGCTTTAATGGCATGCAAAGGCGACATACCGCCCTGAACAAACATCCATAATTCCCAATGCGCACCTAAACCTTGTATTTGTCCGTGAGCGCCCAAGTTTATTTTTGTGCCGCCGTCGGCAATTTGTTTAGTAGTTCTCGCCACTTCGATATGCCCATAATCTCCATATTCAGAAGTGGTTCTGCGTCTAGCTCTAGCATCTATAATCGCTCTTGGCGTAAAGTTTAATAAACGTTCGTTCTCCCAAACATTGGTCCTATCGTACCAATAATTTTCGCCCCACTGGCCACCATAGGCAACAATTAAAGTAGGGGTATAGGCCACTTTAGTGTTATTCCAAAAACTAATTACATCTTTATAAACTGGTGCAATCGGAATGCTGTGCTCAATACCGGTGTGGCCATCGGCAATTTGGGTCATGTTGTGAAAGAAAGTTGAGCCGCCTTCTGGTACCACTTCCATTTTTAGTTGACAGGCAGCTTCCAAAATCTGTTGGCGCTGGTCTCTTCGAGGTTGGTTGTATGATTTTACCGAAAATGCACCTACGGCTTTTAAACGGTTCAAATGCGAAAGTGCATCGTCTAAACTATTAATGGTTACCTTGAAATCGCCGTCGGCACCGTATAAAATAGAACCTGTAGAATACAAACGAGGACCAATCATTCTACCAGCTTTTAGCATTTCACTCTGGCTAAACACCATTTCTGTATTGCTCGATGGATCATGTGAAGTGGTTACGCCAAAGCTTAAATTGGCCAAGTACGACCAATCTTGTTGTGGGCTAACCCCATCGGGGCTGGTTCGTAAATGTGCATGAACATCAACTATGCCGGGCATAATTGTTTTTCCGGTTACATCTACTACCTTGGCTTCTGCCGGAATTTGTATTTCTTCTACTTTTCCAACGGCTTTAATTTTATTGTTTTCTACCAAGATTGTTCCTTCCTCAATTACTTGTTCGCCTTTTACGGTAATAATTCTGGCACCTTTTAAAGCAATTAATCCGGTTGGTGCATCAGCTTTTAATTTTAAACCAATAGAAATACCGGCGGTATCAAGTTCTGGAAGTATTTTTGGGGCTCCTTCAACAAAAGAGAAAGTGTTTTTAATTTCCCTATTATAATATTTCTCGCCTAAGGTCCACAGTAGCTTTTTGCTATCGGCACTCCAATGCAAGTAAGTTCCCGCATCTTTGGTTACCCTGGCCAAAGGAATGGCCTTATTGCCTGCAGATAAATCTAAAGCAATTCCGGTAGTAACCATTGGCGTAATGTAGGCATTAAAGAGTTCTGTAAATGCCATCCACTTGCCATCTGGGCTAGGGCAAAATTGCGTAGCATATTGTGAGGTATAGTGCGTACGTTCGTTGCAACCATTCAAATCTACACTTTTAAAGGCTTTTTTGCCTGCTTCGTAACCTTGATAATAGATACGGGTATCATCATGGTTAAATTGAGGTTTAATGCCGTTATCTAATACCAATGTTTTAGTGCCACCATTGGCTGGCATTACAAAAATTCCTGTGTTTTTTCCGTAGGTTAAACCCAACACTTCGTTGCCAACACCTTTTCTAAATACAATTTTGTCGCCTTTGTTAGAATAGCTAGGAGAGTAGTAATAGCCTTTTTCGTCGGTTAGGCTGATGGTTTTTCCTGTTTTTAAATCAGTGCGTTTAATTGTTCCTTTAAACTCATCACTCCAAGTGGTGTAAACCACAAACTTGCCATCTGGACTAAACTTAGGGTCAAATTCGAAATCTAAACCGTTGGTTAGCCGTTCTGGTGTGCCGTTAGGCAATTCTTTTTTGTATAAATATCCGGCAGCATTAAAAATTACCATTTTGCCATCGGGTGCTGTAGCCAGTTGCCTAAGCATTTTTGCTGTAAACTCTGGCGTATAGACCTGTTGGTTAAAATGCAAGGCATCTTGTACTGTTTGGTTGCTGGTTACTTCAAACGGAATATCGCTTACCAATAAGCTATTAAGCTCAATTTGTTTGATTTTACCTTTGGCGTAAAAAATAATTTTTTTGCTATCGGGTGTCCATGCGAAATTTGGATATACACCAAAGATGGCCCAAGTTTCCTGTTGATCTTTCGATAGGTCATCATACAATGGATATTCTTCGCCAGTTTTTAAGTTTTGTATGAACAAGACAGATTTTAACCTTACCCTTTTTACATAAGCTATATATTTTCCATCGGGAGATACTTGTGGACGAACAGAACCACCTTGTTCGGCTATTAAATTTGTTAGTTTCCCACTTGTTAAATCTAATTGACGGATAGCGTAAATTAAGCCATTTGGATCCTTGCTGTATTGAAAAGATGGGCCAGGAGAAACATCTTCGCTAAAATAAAGGTACTTGCCATCTGGCGATACATTGGGCTCGCCTGCATCTTGTTGGTCGTTTTTGCGTTTGGTTAGTTGCACGCCATCACCGCCGTAAATGCTATACATCCACATTTCGCCCGCACCTAAAGAACGAGCAGCAGTAAAGTGCTTTCTGGCAATTAAATAATCGCTATTTGGCATCCAAGTAGCATTATTAAGTAACCTAAAAGTTTCTTTGGTAATTTGTTTTTTGTTGTTGCCCTGCCTATCCATGATCCAGATATTATCGGCACCGTTTCTATCGCTCGTAAAAGAAATATACTTGCCGTTGGGGCTAAAACGAGGTTGAACTTCGTATGCAATACCGCCACTTAGCAATTTTGCGGTGCCGCCTGTAATTGGCATCACATAAATATCGCCCAATAGGTCAAAAACAATTTCTTTCCCATCTGGACTAACATCTAAGTTCATCCAAGTGCCTTCGTTGGTGGTAATACTGAAACTTTTGCTAGGTCCTCTGTATTTTTCTACATCCCATTTTGGAGCTTCTTTTTTCTCTTGGGCGTTAACAGAACTCAAGGTAAATAATAGTGCTGAGGCAAAAACGTACTTCTTCATTCTAATTTTATCTTAACAACTAAAGGCTGCAATTTAAGTATTTATTGCCACAGATGTACAGATGTGCTTTTTTAGAATTATTATTTATTTGGTAATAAATTCTTTATGATTGATGTAAAATAATATAGGAACTAAATGTAATCTGTGCATCTGCGGCTAAACCCTTTTTGAAAAACGGCCGCTGTTTCATAGTTTTGAGCTTAACTTTTATGACTGCAACAGCAATTTTAAAGAAATATTGGGGGTTTGACGTCTTTCGTCCGTTGCAGGAAGAGATCATTCAAACGGTAATTAAAGGACAAGATAGCTTAGCATTGTTACCAACTGGTGGAGGAAAATCTATCTGTTTTCAGGTTCCGGCGCTAATGAAGGAAGGTATTTGCATTGTGGTTTCGCCTTTGATAGCCTTAATGAAAGACCAAGTAGAAAATCTCAAAGCTAGGGGGATAGAAGCTATTGCCATTTATGCCGGTATGGGCAAGCGAGAGATAGATATTTTATTGGATAATTGCATTTACGGTAAAATAAAATTTCTTTATTTATCTCCAGAAAGATTACTTTCAGAGTTGGTTCGAGTACGTATTTCGTACATGAATGTAAATTTAATTGCCATTGATGAGGCACATTGTATTTCGCAATGGGGTTACGATTTTCGGCCACCTTATTTGAAAATTAAAGAATTACGGGAAATTCATCCAGAAGTACCTGTTTTAGCTTTAACGGCAACTGCTACGCCCGAGGTTAGGAAAGATATTATTGAAAAACTCGAGTTGAAAGATGCGCAGGTTTTCGTTAAAAGTTTTTCGAGAAAGAACCTCAGTTATGTGGTTTTTAACCTCGATGACAAGCATAAAAAACTGATCGATATTTGTAAAAATGTAAAAGGTTGTGGTTTGGTTTATGTACGAAACCGACGTGAAACTGCCGAAATAGCCATGTTTTTGCAGCGCAATAAAATCTCGGCAGATTTTTATCACGCAGGTTTAGAAAAGGACGTCCGTTTTCAGAAACAGGAAGATTGGAAGCAAGATAAGACGCGAGTGATGGTGGCCACCAATGCTTTCGGGATGGGGATTGATAAACCTAATGTGCGATTTGTAGTGCATTTGGATTTGCCCGAAAGTTTAGAAGCCTATTACCAAGAAGCGGGGAGGGCAGGACGGGATGAAAAACGGGCGTTTGCAGTGTTGTTGACCAATAAAGGTGATAGGTCAGTACTCGAAGCAAAATATACCGACAGTTTTCCCTCGGTTGAGGAGATCAAGAAAGTTTATCATTATTTGGGCAATTACTATCAGTTAGCTTATGGCGCAGGCGAAGGTCTGAGCTTTGAGTTCGATTTGGCAGACTTTTGCAAACGTTTCAATATTGGTGTTATTAAAACAATGGCGGCACTAAAGTTTTTAGAACGCGATGGTTATTTGACGCTTTCGGAAAATATATTCATTCAATCGAGGCTGATGTTTGCTGTTGGACATGAAGATGTTTATCGTTTTCAGATTGAAAATGTAGCTTTCGATCCTATTGTAAAAACCATACAGCGCTCTTATGGGGGCGCTTTTGATGGTTATGTTAAAATTAAGGAAAGTGATTTGTCGAACCGATTGAAGATTTCCTACAACGATGTGATTGCTTATTTAAAGAAATTACAGGAATACAATATTATTTCTTATTTGCCCCAAACAGACCAACCTCAACTGCAATTTATAACACCTCGAATGGACATGCTACATTTAGATGTGGATGCAAAGTTTATCCAGTTACGGAAGGAAACACAGCGCAAGCAAATAGAAGCGGTATTGGCCTATGCCGCAAGTGATTGCTGTAGGAGTGTACAGTTGTTAGCTTATTTTGGCGAAACCAATGCCGATAAGTGTGGCGTTTGCGATGTTTGCTTGGAGGAGAAAAAACGAGAAGATGCAGCGGCTTATACAGACAGAATAGATTATGAAATTAGCACGGTACTGCAAGGTGGGCATTTTGATTTAGATGAATTGGTGAAAAACGTGCAAACAGGTACGGATAACAATAAAATAGACCGAATTAGGGAATTGCTAGATGCTGGAAAGATTAAGACTGATGGGAAGAAGTATTATTTGTAATTCGATTTACGTTTTTTTCATCTAAACAACCAATTAACCGTTACATCAATTTTTATATCTTAGCCAAAACTAAAACAAATACATGAATGCTAGTAATGAAAGCCCCTTTAGGGGTTTGGGGTTAAACAACAAAAAGACAATTCGTTCTTGGGCCTTTTTCGATTGGGCGAATTCGGCATATAACTTAGTTATCACTTCAACTATATTTCCGGCTTACTATACGGTAATCACTTCAGACAAAGACGATAATACCATTGATTATGTTTATTTCTTTGGCTATAAAATCATTAATTCTGCTCTGTACAGTTACGCCATGGCATTTGCTTTTTTAGTAATTGCGCTGTTATCTCCAATATTATCTTCTATTGCCGATACTCGTGGTAACAAGAAAATCTTCATGAAAATGTTTACCTACCTTGGTGCAATTGCTTGTAGTGCGCTTTTTTTCTTCGAGATTAATGCCGATAAAGGGATAAATACCTTAAATTTTAGTGTAATTATGTTTGTAATTGCAGCTATTGGTTTTTGGGGAAGTTTGGTGTTTTATAATTCTTACCTACCCGAAATAGCAACGGTAGAAACGCAAGATAAGGTGAGTGCAAAAGGTTTTGCCTACGGCTATGTGGGTAGTATTGTACTACAAATCATCTGTTTTGTGTTTGTATTTAAGCCAGAGTGGTTTGGTATTGTCGATGCTTCAATTCCGGCCCGTTTATCATTCCTGTTGGTGGGTATTTGGTGGATCGGCTTTGCCCAAATTCCTTTCAAAAACTTACCAAAAGGTAGCCCTAATTTCAAAACAGAAAAGAAAAATATCATGAGTAGTGGTTTCCAAGAGCTCAACAAAGTTTGGAAACAAGTAAAGCAAATGAAGTATTTGAAACGATTTTTGTTCGCTTTCTTTTTCTATTCAATGGGCGTACAAACGGTAATGTTAGTGGCAACCATTTTTGGCGAGAAAATACTGCACTTGCCTACAGAAAAACTAATCGCAACTATTCTGATATTGCAATTGGTAGCTATCCCCGGTGCAATGCTCATGTCTTACCTATCGTCAAAGAAATTTGGTAATGTTAATGTGCTGATTGGTGTAGTAGTTATTTGGATTGGTAGTTGCATTGCCGCTTATTTCATCCATACCGAATATCAATTTTATGCACTCGCGGCAGTAATTGGTTTAATTATGGGTGGCATACAATCATTATCACGTTCTACGTATTCAAAATTTTTACCACAATCAAGTCCAGACCACACCTCTTTTTTTAGCTTTTACGATGTAACAGAGAAAGTTGCATTGGTTTTCGGTATGTTCAGTTTCGGTTATATTGAGGTGCTTAGCGGCAGTATGCGTAATTCGGTTATTGCATTAGCACTATTTTTTGTTTTTGGTTTAGTATTTTTGCTGCTCTTAAAAAAGGTAGCGCCCAAAGCTGTGGTAGTAGAGTAGGTTTAGTTAAGGGCAGGTACTTAAAAATATAGCATGAAAATTGAATTATTTATCCCTTGTTTTATAGATCAGTTATATCCAGAAACAGCTTTTAATACCATCAAAGTTTTGGAAAAAGCAGGTTGCGAAATTACCTATAACTCCAAGCAAACCTGTTGCGGACAACCAGCCTATAACGCGGGTTATTGGGAGCAGGCTAAAGAAATAGGCACTAAGTTTTTAGCCGATTTTTCGGAAACGAAATACATCGTAGCGCCATCTGCATCTTGCGTAGGTATGGTAAAAACAGGTTATAACGATTTGTTTACCAATACCATGGTGCATAATAAATGTCGTAGTTTACAATCAAATATCTTTGAACTCTCAGATTTCTTGGTCAATGTATTAAAGAAAGATTATTTCGGGGCAGAGTTAGAAGGGAAAGCAGTTTATCACGACTCTTGCAGTGGTTTAAGAGAATGTAAAATTAAAGAAGAGCCTCGCCAATTGTTATCAAGGGTTATTGGTTTGGAAATGGTAGAAATGAAAGACACCGATATGTGTTGCGGCTTTGGCGGTACTTTTGCCGTTAAATTCGATGCAATTTCTTCGGCAATGGCCGAGCAAAAAGTTAATAATGCCTTAGAAATGGATGCGGATTATATCATCTCTACCGATTTATCTTGCCTAATGCACTTAGACGGCTACATCAAGAAAAACAACCTAGCCATTAAAACAATGCACCTGGCAGATGTTTTGGCTAATGGTTGGCTTGAAAGTACTGAATATTAGTAATTTATTACAATGTAAAACTCTAGTTATAAACGAAATAATTTAACTCTTTTTAACATAAGATACGTTTATTCTAAACTACCTTTGTGTACTATTAATTTAGAAGATATTATAAATGAAAAAAATATTTATCGCTTTTTTAAGCGTTTTAACCTTTACAATTACTGCGCAAGCGCAAAAAAAATCAGGAGCCATTCAATTCGAAACAGTGGTTGATCCTGTTGCTATTGCCGAGGCTAGTGGCCGTCAAATTTCTGAAGAAATGAAGGCTCGTATGCCCAGATCGGTAAAAACTAATTACGAATTGCTTTACAACGCTACCAATGCGAGTTATATGCCAGTTACAGAGGTGGAAGACAGTAACTCTGGAGGTGGTAGGCCTGGTGGCATGAGGTTCGCATTTGGTGGATTTGGCGGCGGAAACCGTGAATATTTCTATACCTTCGCCGATCAGAAAGTGGTGGAGGTTTTTGATTTAATGGACACCACTTATGTAATGCCTTCTAAATTAACCGTGGCGTCAATCAACCAGTTTGGAGGTGGTAATGCTGGAAGAAATAATAACCAAAACAACAGTGCAGTACAATTTTTAGACGTGCCACCAACAGTAGAAATCATAAAGTCTGACGAAACAAAGAA
The DNA here is from genome assembly GCF_002399615.1 of Pedobacter sp. UBA4863. Lineage (GTDB taxonomy): Bacteria > Bacteroidota > Bacteroidia > Sphingobacteriales > Sphingobacteriaceae > Pedobacter. The sequence goes on from NZ_DHDZ01000015.1 coordinate 97,263, forward strand.
AATAGTTAACCTTGATTGCAAAAAAGTAACTGTAAAAACCACACGTAAAGCCAATGTGTTAGGTATGGAAAAAGATGTGGTAGATGAAACCGTACTTTGGTACACCAATGATTTAGGCTTCAATTTTTCGCCAATGCCAAATTTATGGACAGAAGGAGCTGTGTTGGCTATCGAGATTAAAGGTGGAGGTACTACCGCAAAAAGTATCGAATATAGAAATGTAAGCACTAGAGATGTAACTGCCCCCAAAAAAGCAGTTTCAATTACTCAAGAAGAATACCAAGCAAAAATGGCTGCTATGGGTAATAGGTTTAGAAATAACCGTCAAGGTGCAACCGGTAGGATAAACTAAGAAATTCCATTTTAATAATTTTCTGAAATGTCTCGACCTTGGTCGAGACATTTTTTGTTTAAGCTATACTCATCGCTAGAAGAAACCACGAAAACGGGTTAAACTTAACCTTGAAACTTCAGTATAAAGTCCTATCTTTGCACAAAATAAAATCACACATGTAAGTGATTTTGCATAACAATTTTATAAACTCTAAATCATAGTTGTAGATGATTAACATTACATTACCTGACGGTTCGGTACGTCAGTATGAAAAGGGCGTAAGTGCCCATCAAATTGCCTTGTCAATTTCAGAAGGCTTAGCAAGAAACGTTTTAGCAGCAGAAGTAAATGGAGAAGTTTGGGACAGTTCACGTCCAATCGAAGCTGACTCTGCAGTTAAATTATTGACCTGGAACGATACAGAGGGTAAAGCAACTTTCTGGCACTCGTCTGCACACTTAATGGCCGAGGCTTTAGAAGCGCTTTATCCAGGCACTAAATTCGGTATTGGCCCTGCAATTGAAACAGGTTTTTACTACGATGTTGACTTTGGCGATATAGAATTTTCATCAGACGACTTCAAGAAAATTGAAGACAAGATGTTGGAATTGGCTAAGCAGAAGGAAGTTTTCGAACGTAAAAGCGTAAGTAAAGCAGATGCTATTAAGTATTTCACTGAAAAAGGCGACGAATATAAATTAGATTTACTAGAAGGGTTGGAAGACGGAAAAATTACTTTCTATACACAAGGTAGTTTTACTGATTTATGTCGTGGCCCACATATTCCAAACACAGGCTCAATCAAAGCTATAAAATTGATGAACGTAGCAGGTGCTTATTGGAGAGGTGATGAAACTAAAAAACAATTAACGCGTATTTACGGTGTTACTTTTCCTAAAGCAAGTGAGTTAACAGAGTATCTTCATATGATTGAAGAAGCTAAAAAACGTGACCACCGTAAATTGGGTAAAGAATTAGAGCTTTTCACTTTCTCAGAAAAAGTAGGCATGGGCCTGCCAATGTGGTTGCCAAAGGGAACGGCGTTACGTGAGCGTTTAGTTCAATTCTTAACTAAAGCACAACAAAAATCGGGTTATGACCAAGTAATTACACCGCATATTGGGCATAAGAACCTGTACATCACTTCTGGCCACTATGAAAAATATGGTAAAGATAGTTTCCAACCTATAAAAACACCACAAGAAGGAGAGGAGTTCTTCTTAAAACCGATGAACTGCCCGCACCACTGCGAGTTGTACAAATTTAAGCCACGTTCTTATAAAGATTTGCCAGTTCGCTTTGCAGAATTTGGTACGGTTTACCGTTATGAGCAAAGTGGGGAGTTGCACGGTTTAACTCGTGTGCGTGGTTTTACCCAAGATGATGCCCACTTATTCTGCCGTCCAGACCAAGTAAAAGAAGAATTTAAAAAAGTTATCGATTTGGTGCTTTACGTGTTCAAATCTTTAGGTTTTGATAGCTATGTAGCTCAGGTTTCTTTACGTGATCCAGAAAATAAAGCAAAATATATCGGTTCTGATGAGAATTGGAAATTGGCCGAAACTGCAATTATAGAAGCTGCAGAAGAAAAAGGTTTGCCAACTGTTGTAGAATACGGTGAGGCGGCTTTTTACGGGCCAAAGTTAGATTTTATGGTGCGTGATGCTTTGGGTAGAAAATGGCAATTAGGTACTATCCAAGTAGATTATAACCTGCCAGAGCGTTTCGAATTGGAATATACTGGAAGCGATAATCAAAAACATCGGCCTGTAATGATACACCGTGCCCCATTTGGTTCTATGGAGCGCTTTGTGGCTGTACTGATCGAACATTGCGGTGGAAATTTCCCATTATGGCTTTCTCCTGAGCAATACATCATTCTTCCTATTTCAGAAAAGTATGAAGAATATGCAAAAAAAGTTTCAGAAGAACTAAATATTTCCGATATTCGCGGTCTAATTGACTTCCGTGATGAGAAGATTGGAAGGAAAATTAGAGATGCTGAAGTTAAAAAGTTGCCTTATATGCTGATAATTGGCGAAAAGGAGATGGAAGAAGGCAAGGTTTCTGTTCGTAAACATGGCGAAGGAGATTTGGGAAGCATGACTTTAGCAGCATTTAGTGAATTAATTAACAAAGAAATAACAGTTTAAACAAGGAAAGCATTTGGCATTAGGAAGACCAGGATTTAACAGGGGACCACGTCCACCTTTTAAGAAAAAAGAAGCAGAACATAATATTAACGAGCATATCCGTGCTCAAGAGGTTAGGCTAGCTGGGGATAATGTAGAGCAAGGTATTTATCCTTTGTCAAAAGCATTGGCAATTGCCGATGAGCTAGAGCTTGATTTAGTAGAGATTTCCCCAAATGCAAATCCACCAGTTTGCCGTATCATGGACTATAGCAAGTTTATGTACGAGCAAAAGAAAAAGCAAAAGGAAATCAAAGCTAATGCTAAGCAAACGGTTATTAAAGAAATCCGTTTCGGACCTAATACCAACGAACACGATTTTCAATTTAAATTGAAACATGCTATTGGTTTTTTGGAAGCAGGCGAGAAAGTAAGAGCTTATGTACACTTTAAAGGTAGAGCTATTGTTTACAAGGAACAAGGTGAAATCTTACTGTTGAAATTTGCTCAAGCGTTGGAAGAAATAGGTAAAGTAGAACTTCTACCTAAATTAGAAGGTAAGCGTATGTTTTTAACATTAGCACCTAAAGCAGCGAAAAAACAATAAATTATATAAATAAACACAGGTTATGCCAAAAATGAAAACCAATTCCAGTGCTAAAAAGCGTTTTTCGCTTACTGGAACAGGTAAAATTGCAAGAAAGAACGCATACAAAAGCCACATCTTAACAAAGAAAAGCACAAAACGTAAGCGTAACTTAACCACCACTAGCATGGTAAATGATGCAGATATGGGCAACGTTAAACGTATGCTTTGCATCGGTAAGTAATTAATTTTTAACCCGATACTCGGTTTCAAGATTGCTGCAACAAGCAACACCGCTTATCAAAATTTAACACATTATGCCTCGTTCGGTAAACGTAGTAGCTGCTAGACGCAGAAGAAAAAAAGTCCTTAACATGGCCAAAGGCTATTGGGGATCAAGAAGCAAGGTTTTTACCATTGCTAAAAACACAGTAGAAAAAGGTTTGCAATATGCATACCGTGACCGTAAAGCTAAGAAAAGAGAATTCCGTGCTTTATGGATCCAACGTATCAACGCCGGTGCTCGTGAGTACGGCATATCTTACTCTCAATTAATTGGTAAGTTAGCTGCAAAAAACATCGGTTTAAACCGTAAAGTTTTAGCTGATTTAGCTATGAACAATAAAGAAGCTTTTAAAGCTGTTATTGATGCAGTAAAATAAGATACTGAAATATTTTAATGAAAAGGGAGCAATGAAAATTGTTCCCTTTTTTTATTGCTAATTCTATGTTGTACCACAAATTAGTGTTTAAACATTATTACAAATGATAAAATCTATTGTTTATCTTTACAGTTGACAAAAATAAATCATGATGAAATTGTTTTCCCTAATAGCGCTTACCGGCCTATTATTCTCTTGTTCGCCAAAAATTAAGGCCACCAAAGTTGATACCACTAACGCGGGCATTAAAACTGGTGCAGAACAAACTGAATTGTATTTGCCTTTGATTAAGGGAAAGCGAGTAGCCATACTAGCTAATCAGACATCTATAATTGGAAAAACACATTTGGTAGATAGTTTGCAGAAGCTAGGAGTAAACATTGTAAAAGTGTTTGGTCCTGAGCATGGTTTTAGAGGTAATGCAAGTGCGGGTGCAAAAGTTTCTGACGAGATTGATCAACGCACAGGCATTCCAATTATCTCGTTATACGGTAAAAAGAACAAGCCAAGTAAGGAAGATTTAGCCGATGTAGATATTTTAATTTACGACTTGCAAGATGTTGGCGTACGTTTTTACACCAATATTAATGCTTTATCACGTTTAATGGAGGCTTGCGAAGAAAGTAAAAAAACATTGTTGATTTTAGATCGACCAAATCCAAATAGGTATTTAATTGATGGACCAGTGTTAGATATGAAATACAAATCTGGTATTGGCATGTTTCCAATTCCTATGTCGCATGGTTTAACGGTGGCCGAGTTTGCACAAATGGCAAATGGCGAAGGTTGGTTAAAAAACAGAGTAAAAGCTGATTTGAAAATCATTCCTGTGGCCAACTATAACCACGATATGCCTTACACTTTGCCAGTGCCACCATCACCAAATTTGAATACACAACAGGCTATTTTATTGTATCCAAGTGTATGCATGTTCGAAGGAGTGTATGTTAACCACGGTAGGGGTACCTATAATCCTTTTACAATTTTGGGAAGCCCTGCATACAAGGGAATTTACGAATTCAGCTTTACGCCAAAAAGCATCAAAGGTATGGCCGAAACACCAATTTTTATGGATGAAGTTTGCTACGGTATCGATCTGCGCAACTACGACACGCAGAAGTTGGTGAAAAGCAAAAAAATCAATTTCGAATGGATAATGGAACTCTACAAAGCACATCCTAAAAAAGAGCAGTTCTTTGAATCGAAGTTCAGCAACCAAATGAACAACATCGAAATTCAAATTGGCCGTGGTGATTTTAGACAGCAGATCATTGATGGCGTGCCTATTGAAACCATAAGAGCAGGCTGGGAGCCAGGTTTGAAGGCTTACAAGGAAATGAGGAAGAAGTATTTGTTGTATCCTTGATCGTTGCTTAATGCTGACCACTTTGTAGGTGCCAAGTAAGGTTATTTCATAAGGTTCGAAATATTGTTTAAGTAATTATAAAGGTGTAAATCTTACTTGTTCTTTGGATAGGGTACTACCATATACCCACATCTTTACCACCCCCTTTAATTCCCCCGCCAGCGGTGGACACATGTAGTTTAAGCGTTTTGCATATCCCCCTCTGCGAGGGGGCAGGGGGAGGAATTAAGTACTTTTAGTTATTTTCAATTCATTAAAACATTAATCGTTGTTTGACGACTGATTATTCCTCACATGCTAAAATAAGACTAAAAATTGTTTAAAATTCTCTTATTCTTACCAAAAAGGTAAAAATAAGCATGAAAAATAAAGCCTATTTTTACAAAAATATAATAATAAGAGGGAAATGAGTTTATTAAAGGTTTAATTTGACATTATCCTATTCTTAATTTTGCTGCATCTTTCCAAAGGTAGTTGGGTAGGGGTTCCTGTAATTCCCATTTGATGTTCATGGGTTTAGCACCATAATGCTCTTTCAATTTACCTTCACCCACAAATACATACCCCATTGTATTTCCAAACTCATCTTTGTTTTTCTCGCGAATAAAGAGAAGTATTTTCTTATCGTGTTTTAGGTGATTGATGTATGAAATGCCCTTTGTCGTTTCAGGTCCAGCTGAGTTTTGACTTTGCCAGTGAAAAAGGATTTCATCAATTGCATAGTCATCATACATCGTTGTTGGAGAGAAATTTTCCTCAGATTTAACTAAATTGATAAAAAGTAATTCTGTGTTTAAATCTTTATTTTCTGCAACACCTTCTCTGCTTGGTGATTTTCTTTCAAATGTACTAAGATTAAAAGCAGCTAAAACTTGATCTCTCGTATACCTCGAATGTATTTTTAATGGCTGATTGTAAGGCAATGGAATTTCTAGTTCTTTAAAATCAATTTTATCAATCATCAACTCAAGTACCTCTATTATTTCAGCAACTAGTGTTTTGTTGGCCCCAATGGCTTTTATGCTATTTTCTAAAGAAGTAAAGCCGCCAGCATTGTACCATATATCATAATGCAACATCAAAAGCATCTTTGTTTCCTTTTCATCAAAATCATTAGTTGAAAATTGAAAGTCCCCTTTCGCTAAACTTAAAATGAATTGAAAATAGCTTGCAGACGCAGACGATAACCATTTATTTCCTATGGCACTAATGATTTGTTTTTCGTTAGTTTGTTCAAAATTCTCAATCTTACCTGCTTCTTGACAAAGTCTTTTCCATCCACCTTTTTTATAAATTGTCTGTAGTGGAATATTGTGAAATTCCACAAAGTTCTTCAAATTGAGTTCTAAGGTTGTTTGATGCTGAAAATTTTGAATTTTCTTTATCAATTGGTTTCGGTTCAGCGATGTTGCAGCAGTAATATTTTCGAGTATGGTTTGTTTAGCCTTTTTCTCCAAAATAATGGAACAACCTAAAGGCAAGTGGGGGAAATTGTCTTCAATCTCTTTTTTTACAGTTGTAGCAGTTTTACCAATTAAAGCCCTAAACTTATTTTCGAAATCGTATTCTGGTCTTGAGTTTCCTACAAAATCTAAAACAGTTAAGCATTCTTTATTATCAGAAAGACGCAAGCCACGACCAAGCTGTTGTAAAAATATAGTAAGGCTTTCGGTTGGTCTAAGAAATAATACCGTGTCAATTTCTGGAATATCAACTCCTTCATTAAAAATGTCAACTACAAATAAATAGTTGATTTCTTTTTTCAATAATTTGCTTCTTATTTCATTTCTATTTCCATTATTAGCGCTTGTTAAGTAATCCGCTTTTAGTCCGGCTAAACTAAATTTTTCAGCCATGAACTTGGCGTGTTCCATAGTTACGCAAAAGCCTAAGGCACAAACATCGTTAACATCTTTTGTGTATTTATCTAACGCATCAATAATCTCTCTAACTCTTCTATTATTCGCTGTGTAAAGCGAGGTCAATTCACTAGCTATATATTTACCTTTTTCCCACCCAACTTTAGATAAATCAATACTATCAGTAATTCCGAAATACTGAAAAGGAGACAACAGTTTTCTGTTTAGTGCTTCAGGTAATCTAATTTCAGCAGCAATTTTATGGTGGAAATCTTCCTGAATGTCTCCACCATCCAATCTTTCTGGCGTAGCTGTTAAACCTAGAAGTACTTTTGGTTTAAAATAGTTAATTATGCTCCTGTAACTGCTAGCAGTTAAGTGATGACATTCATCTATAACGATGTAGTCATAATAGTCTGGAGATAGATTTAATTCGTTTAGGCGATTGTTTAAAGTTTGAATAGAAGCAAAAACATATTCAAAATTGTCAGGCACTAGACCATCAACCCATAATTCGCCAAAATTATTATCTCGTAAAACTCCTCTGTAAGCTGTAATAGATTGTACTAGAATTTCTTTTCTATGTGCTAAGAAAAGTAGCTTAGCTCTTTTATTTTCGTTTTTAAATCTTTTATAATCAAAAGCGGAAATAATTGTCTTTCCTGTTCCAGTTGCAGCTACAACTAGATTTCTATTTCGGTTATGTAAAGTGCGTTCAACCTCTAATTTTTCTAATATTTCAGATTGGAATGGGAAGGGTTTAATCTCAAAAAAAGATATGTTTAAATCACCTATTTTATTTATCCTTCCTTGATTAAGAGCAGTAATTAATTTCTCTTTGTGTATACTATCATCAAATATTTCAAAGTCATCACTTTGCCAATAGGAATCAAATGTTTTCTGAAATTTATCAATGATATGGCTAACTTCTTTCGTTGTGATTTTCAGATTCCATTCTAGACCATCAGTTAGTGCAGATCGAGAAAAGTTAGAAGAACCTATATACCCTGTATGAAAACCAGTTTTGCGTTTAAACAAATATGCTTTTGCGTGAAGTCTTTCGTTGCCTGAATTGTAAGATATTTTCACCTCTGTATTTTCAAGATTTGATAAAAGTTGAATCGCCTTATAGTCGGACGCTCCCATGTATGTTGTGGTAATTACCCTCAATTTCCCGCCTCTATTGGTAAATTCTTTTAACTCTCTTTCTAAAATAATAATCCCTTTAAATTTTATAAAAGAAACCAATAAATCTATTTGGTTGGATGATAAAATTTCCTTTTTTAGTTCGCTTTCCAAAGATAACCCAGCATTTCCCCCAGTAAACAACTCACTATGCGTTAGCCTTGTATAAGGGGTAATCTCCTTTAAATGCAGATTAAAATCTGCAAAATGAGCATCAACTTTTGAAAAAACAGCTTTTAAAATTTCACCTTCGATTTCGATTAAATCATTTGTAAAATCTTCTTTATTTAACTCTTGCTTTAGAAATAAAATAATTTTATTGGCTATATCAATCTGAACTTCAATTTGATTTTCTCCACTAACAGATTTTAGAGCGGTTTTTATAGTCTGGCCAAGATGTTTTGAAAGAATAGTTGCAGCTTCTTCTTTATCTATGGATGCCTTGTTAACATAAAATGTATTCTTATTAACTTCTTCAAGCTTCAGGGAAACAAGTTTGGTAACCAGTTCTTCGTAAATTCCTTCATTCATAAGGTTAAGTATTCTTTTAAAATAGGTAAATCAGCTTCCGCCCAATCTAAATCAGTTAGGTTTCCCTTTTTTAGCCAAAGATATTTTTTATGCTCAGTTAAGCTTATTGAACCATTTTTAAATTGAGCAATAAATGGTATAAGTTCTATCGAAATGTTTGGATATTTATGTGGTGAGGGTGTCAATCGTGAAACTATATCGATATTTATATTTAGTTCTTCTTTTATTTCTCTCAATATACATTCTTCTTCTGTTTCACCAAAATCAATTTTACCTCCGGGAAATTCCCATTTTAGTGGGAGCTTCATAGTTTTGCTTCTTTGAACTACAAGTGTTTTATTCTTATGAACTATAATTGCACAAGTTACTCTAATTGGATTCGTCATATTAATTTAAAATCGCAAAAAGCATAAAAATTTGTAATGTTTAAACATTCCTTATATTAGTAATTAAATCAATTTTTTTGAGTAAAATGAAGTGATAAAAATTTTAAAAAGCTTCATTTATTAGTTTATTCTCTAAAAGTAAAATTTCGCTTTTTATTTCTTGATTCGATTTATACGGTAAGTCACTTGAAGATCCTTCTTGGGGTATTTCATCATAAAATTGTTCGTCTTCGAGTTTGTACAAATCATTGAGATAGGCAATCCTCTGATCGGATTGATAATTATTTAAAAATTGAATAAGAAAGCTTTCTAAATCTTCATCAGGATTTGGAAGTTTAATTAGTTCCGTGCTCCTGAATAAATCACCAGGATGTTCTTTATATCTAAAATAAACATTGTTTGTCATAGAAGTTTATTAAGATGTTTAAGTGTTAATCTTATAATAATAGGTAATAAAAACTAATCTAGTTAAAACTAGCGGTATTTCTATTAAATCCGAGTTTCCTGCACAACTTATATTTTTCTAAACCTGATGGAAGCGGATATACTTTTTGTGGGTGTCATCTTGAGCTTGTCGAAAGATTGTACGTTAGTGAATGCTTCGATAGCCAGCATTACAAATAGTGAAAGGCAGTAGAAATAAAAAGATAGTAGCGTACAGCCCCGATGAAAATCCGGACAGACAGGACGAACATTAAAATGAAATGTTGCTATTGCTTTTCAAGAAATAGAAATACCTCAAAAGTAGGGCGACAAACATTTGAGATCGTTACTAATTTGCTCAGGAGATGCGTTTAACTTTCAGATTTAGCTTCGCTGAGCACTTCGTGGTTCTCACATGCGTTCGAAATGACGCAAGAAAGTCTAAAAAAATAGCCCGAACAAATTGTCCGGGCTATTGATGTTTTATTCATTTAAGAGTTTCGACGATATAGATTGCCGCGTCGTTCCTCCTCGCAATGACGTGTTGAGTTTAAACCATTGCTTCTTCTTCCATGTAGCTTTCTAGCGGAGGGCAAGCGCAAATCAAAGAACGGTCTCCATGACTATCGTTTACTCTACCTACCGAAGGCCAGAATTTGTAAGCAGCTACGTAAGGTAGCGGAAAAGCAGCAGTTTGACGGCTGTAACCGTGGTTCCAATCGTTTCCGGTTACGACAGCAGCAGTGTGTGGTGCATTTTTCAATGGATTATCTACTTTATCTAAAGTACCAGCTTCAACTTCGCTAATTTCATTTCTGATGGCAATTAAAGCATCGCAGAAACGGTCTAACTCGTGCTTAGGCTCACTTTCCGTAGGCTCAACCATTAAGGTTCCAGCCACTGGGAAAGAAACCGTAGGAGCGTGGAAACCATAATCCATTAAACGTTTAGCGATATCAACTACCTCGATACCGAAGTTTTTGAAACCACGACAATCTAAAATCATCTCGTGTGCGCAACGACCATTTGCACCAGCATATAAAACTGGATAGTGTTGCTCTAAACGAGCTTTCATGTAGTTGGCGTTTAAGATGGCATATTTGGTAGCATTGGTTAAACCTTCAGCACCCATCATAGCGATGTAAGCATGAGAAATTAACAAGATACTTGCCGAACCCCAAGGTGCAGAAGATACTGCAGGGATAGATTTCCCTTTATCAATATCAACCACTGCGTGACCAGGTAAGTAAGGCACTAGATGTGCTGCCACACCAATTGGACCCATACCAGGACCACCGCCACCGTGAGGAATACAGAAGGTTTTGTGTAAGTTCAGGTGGCAAACATCGGCACCGATATTAGCAGGGCTAGTTAAACCTACCTGAGCGTTCATGTTGGCACCATCCATGTAAACCTGTCCGCCGTTTTCGTGAATTACTTTACAAATTTCGATGATACTTTCTTCGAACACACCGTGGGTAGATGGGTAAGTTACCATTAAGCAAGAAAGATTTTCTGCATGCTCTGTGGCTTTTGCTTTCAAGTCTTCTACGTCAATTTCACCTTTCTCGGTAGATTTTACCACTACGATTTTCATACCGGCCATGGCTGCAGAAGCAGGGTTGGTACCGTGTGCAGAAGCAGGAATTAAGGCTATGTTACGGTGGTGGTCGCCACGATCTTGGTGGTAAGCTCTAATTACCATTAAACCTGCGTACTCACCTTGCGCACCAGCGTTTGGTTGGAAACTCATCGCAGCAAAGCCTGTGATTTCGCTTAACCATTTATCTAACTCATCAAATGCAGTGTAGTATCCTAAAACTTGATCGGCAGGAGCAAAAGGATGGATTTTTCCAAACTCTGGCCAAGTTACCGGGATCATCTCTGTGGTTGCATTTAATTTCATGGTGCATGAACCTAAAGCAATCATCGAGTGACAAAGTGATAAATCCTTAGTTTCTAATGATTTTATGTAACGCAACATCTCGTGCTCTGAGTGGTGCGAGTTAAACACTGGGTGTGTTAAATATGCAGAAGTACGTTGTAATTCAGCTGGAATAGTAGTGCTTACTTTATCAACTACAACTACGCTATCAGTAGCAATGGCTTTAACTTTAGAGAAGATACGAACCAATAAACTTACGTCTTCGAAGTTGGTAGTTTCGTCTAGTGAGATTGTTACTTTGGTGCCTTGATAGTTTAAGTTAATGTTGTTGTCTAAGCAATCTTTATGGATAGCACCTTTTAAATCGCCTAGTTCAACTTCAATAGTATCGAAATATGCTTGGTTGCTTACGCTGTAACCAATTGCTTTTAACGATTCTGCTAGAGAAATAGTTAAACCGTGTGTGCGTTCTGCAATTAACTTTAAGCCTTTTGGACCGTGGTATGCAGCATAAAAACCAGCCATGATTGCCAATAAAGCTTGCGCTGTGCAAATGTTCGAAGTTGCTTTATCTCTACGAATGTGTTGCTCGCGGGTTTGCAAGGCCATACGTAAAGCATAATTGTCGTTGCTATCTATGGTTACGCCAATAATACGACCTGGAATTGAGCGCTTGTACTCGTCTTTAGTTGCAAAGAAAGCAGCGTGTGGGCCGCCAAATCCCATTGGGATACCGAAACGCTGAGTTGTACCAACTACCACATCAGCGCCCCATTCTCCTGGAGGAGTTAATAGCGTTAAGCTTAATAAATCTGCAATTACCGTTAACTTCACATTTTGTGCGTGTAAAGCAGTTGCTAAATTGCTATAGTTATAAACTTCGCCGTTACCTGCCGGATATTGTACAATTGCACCGAAAAACTCAGCCGTAGGCTTAAAAGTTTCGTGGTTGCCAATTACCAATTCAATACCGAAAGGATTAGCTCTAGTTTTTAAAATATCAATAGTTTGAGCGAAAATAGCTTCAGAAACGAAGTACTTATTGCCCTGCTCTTTTTTACGCAAGCTGTATTGCATAAACATCGCCTCAGCAGCAGCCGTACCTTCGTCTAACAAAGAAGCATTTGCAATCTCCATTCCCGTTAGGTCAATTACCATGGTTTGGAAATTTAACAAAGCCTGTAAACGACCTTGCGCAATTTCTGCTTGGTAAGGCGTGTACTGCGTGTACCATCCTGGGTTTTCGAAAACGTTACGTAAAATTACACCAGGGGTGATGTTGTCGTAATATCCCTGTCCGATATAAGATTTGAAAACTTTGTTTAAAGAAGCTGTTTGTTTTAAGCTTGTCAGGTAATCAACCTCAGATTTTGCTTCGGGCAAATTTAAACCTTGCTTTAACCTGATAGTCGCCGGAACTGTCTGCTCAATTAACTCGTCGATAGAGTTTACACCTACAGTTTGTAACATCGCCTTAGTATCGGCCTCATTTGGCGCAATATGCCGGTCTTTAAAGTTCTCTTGATAATGGATGTTTAAGCTCATTGAATGCTAGCATTTTTAATGCCGCAAAGGTAAGTATTTAAAAGCAGATATTATCGTAACAAATCCTTAATAAAAGTCATTTTTGAACTGATAAAATCTATGGTTTTTGTAGAACAAAGTACGATTGTCGGTTTGGCCAGCTAATCAAACTTTTGAGCAGTTTATCTTAACTTTTAGTGGTGGATAAAAATTGGAGGCATTATGAGGGCGGGTGCGTCGAGGTTTTTGCAATATGGTAATTTTTTAGTTTGGCGAATTATACTAAAGGATGTGGCTTGCTTTTGGCCACATCCTAAAATATTTAATTTTTCTTGTTTAGTTTGTCGCTAGTTGCTCAAAAGCAATTATTTTTCTTCTTTCTTTATCGGGGATTGTTACTGGGCTTTTGGTTTCGTAATCGTAAACTACACAAACAGTTTTGCCTTTGCTGCAAATAATTTCTTTTCCATTTTTAATTTTAACTAGAATGTATTCTAGGTCGAAACTGGTGTTGCCAATACGAGAAGTACGTACATACATGCTTATTTTATCATTTAAATGAAGTGGTTTTATGTAAGTGTTTTCGGCTTTCCCAATTACCACTCCGGTCTTTTCCCAATCCCAATTAATGGCTTGTTGCCAATATTTTGTTCTTCCAATTTCCATGTAAGTAAAATAAACAGCATTATTTACGTGTCCCATCATATCGAGATCGGTAAAACGCATTTCTAGGTCGGTTCTGTACTTGAATTCATCAGTTTTTATTTCTATGGCTGACTTTTTGTCTTTTTTATTTTCTTTTTTACGCCAAAATGTCTTAAATATCATATTTTTTTGAATTGGAATGTGGTTTGAATAAGTGAGAATACAGTTAAAAATTAAAAAATATAAAAGGAGATATAACAATGAACTTAGTAAAATTTAACAACAGCACAAGAAACACCGCACCTTACTTTAACAACGTATTCGATTCTTTGTTTAGCGATGCATTAAATAAAAACTATGGTATCAACAAAATGCCGCATGTTAATATTTTAGAAACCCCGAATAGTTATAAAATTGAGCTGGCTGCCCCTGGATTAACCAAAGAGGATTTTAAAATTGAATTGAAAAAAGATAACCTTTCTGTTTGGGCAGAAAAGAAAGTAGCGCAAACCGAAGAACAAGAAGACTATACGCGTAGGGAGTTCCAATATTCTTCATTTGCTAGGTCGTTTGTATTGCCAGAAGATATTGATGCAGAAAAGATTAATGCAGAATATGTAAATGGTATATTGAATATCACCATCGGTAAAAAAGAACAAGCTAAAGATACGCATAAAGAAATTGTAGTTTCATAATACAATGGTTTGATTAACCCCTTTTGTGGATTTGGTTTAAGGTTGCAAGGGCGCATTGAGAAATGTTGCCCTTGTTTGTTTATAAGATAAACAGCTATTTAATTCTTGCCCTTTTAAAATTATCTATGCAGCAGTGGCTTTTATAATTGTTGTTTAGAAACAAACCAAATTGGAAGACACTTTCGGCTAATCGAGCTATTTTAGTAATTTTGCAGCATGCAACAAGAAATTATAGATATTAAGCGTAAGGCGCTTAAAATTAATTTGAACCCTCAAATTTATGGCACATTTGCAGAAATTGGTGCAGGACAGGAAGTTTCGAGAGCCTTTTTTAATGTGGGTGCCGCATCGGGTACTGTTGCAAAAACCATATCAGCCTATGATATGACTTTTAGTGATGAAATTTATGGCGCTGAAGAAACGGGAAGGTACGTAAGTCAAACCCGTTTACTGAAGATGCTAGACCACGAATACTCGTTACTAATTGAGCGTTTACAAGGAGAGAAGCACAAAGACAAAACTTTTTTTGCATTTGCAAATACCGTTACTACGCTAAATTATACCCGTACTAACGATCCGCATGGTTGGGTTGGATTACGTTTTCAAAGTGAGCCAGATGGCTTGCCCAACGAAATTTATTTTCACGTACGTTTATTAGATACCGACGTGCAAATGCAACAACGCGTGTTGGGAATGATTGGTGTTAACTTGGTTTATGCGGCTTTTTACTATACCAACGATCCTAAAAAGATGATCGAATCTTTGGTGGACAACCTAAATGTTGGCTCGGTAGAAATTGATTTGATTTCTGTTAAAGGCCCTGATTTTAAAGGTATCAACAATTTACTGCTAAATCTGTACTTAATTGTTAAAGACTTTTCTACTGCCGCTATTTTCGATGCAGATGCGCATCCTCGTCAGGCTAAGGATTTGCTTTACAAAAAAGACGTGATGATTTTACGGACTAAGTATGGGCAAAAATCAAATCCGCATTTTAATTTATTTAACAAAGCCACAGACCAGTTTAAATTGGTAAACAAAGTTGATGATAACAACCTTATTGTAATGATTGAGGTTTTAATTACCAACGTACTAACGGCGGCACAAGAAACTCCAGATGATATTGATTTAGAAGTGGTGGCAAAAAGGGCAGAAGAAATGTGTAAAACAGGCAATTTTGTTATCGTTTCTAACTTTACCCGCAAAAATAGATTAGCTAAATATTTAGATAAGTGTAAACCAAAAAGCGTAGGGATGTCAACCAACATCAACAACTTAAAGTTTGTATTTAATTCGGCTAATTTTGGCGAAAACTACACCGGACATTTATTGAGTTATGTAAATGATATGTTTAGCAGAAACGTAAGGTTGTTTGCTTATCCTTTTTTAGACAAGAAAACCAATACCGTAATTACTACTAAAAACATGCCTGTATCTCCAGAAGCTAAGCCTCTGTTCGATTTCTTGATTTTGAATGGCTATGTTACCGATATTCAGGATTACAACGAAGGCGAAGTAAAAACGGTCTAATCGTTTTTCATTTGGCTATATAAATTTTTAAAAACAATGCTCATTTGCCTTTCTGGATTTTCTAACGCTTTAAAACCAAATTGTTCATAAAGACCATGTGCATCTAAAGTAGTTAACTGATAACGGCGTAAGCCTTGTAAATCCGGGTGAAACAACATGAGCGACATCAGTTTTTTGGATAAACCTAAGCCTCTAAACTCTTCGGATACGTAAACATCGCATAAATAGGCAAAAGTTGCCTTGTCGGTAACCCAACGGGCAAAGCCAACTTGTTGTTGGTCTTTATAAATACCGAAGCATAAAGAATTTTCTACAGCGCGTTGTACCAATTCAAACGGAATATCTTTGGCCCAATAAGATTGTGTGCTTAAATAATGATGTACCGCCTTTACGTCAACCAAACTGCGGTCGTCTGAAAAAATAAAATCGTTTTCTTTGATTTCCATTTTTTTAGCGGATAGGAGTAGCCGATTAGTGATCAGTTATAGGGCTTGCTTGCGAAGCAATTAAACAGTTCACCTAATTCCTCATATTAATAAACTGCAAAGGTTGCCCAAAATCTTCACCTTTACATAGTTGAATTACTTTTTGTAAATCGTCAATGTTTTTGCTTTGCACACGTACCTGATCGTCCATCATAGCGGGCTGTACCTTAATTTTGCTATCTTTAATTTTAGCAACAATTTTCTTGGCAGTTTCTCTATCAATCCCTTCTTTTACCGTAATTTCTTTTCTAATCATATTGCCCGAAGCGATAGTTTCCTTGCCAAAATCCAAACTATTTGGGTCTAAATGTTGTTTCATCATTCTAGAGATAATAGAATCGGTAATGGCTTTTAAACGCATATCATCTTCGGTTAAAATGGTAATCACATTGGTCTTTTTATCAAGTTCAATGCTACTTTTAGAAGTGTGAAAATCGTACCTGTTTAAAATTTCTTTCTTAGCATTGTTGATAGCATTATCTAAAGTTTGTGCATCTATTTTGCTTACTATATCGAAACTTGGCATATTGTAGTGCTTAAATTGAAAAGAATTGATAATTTTATTTAAATACAAAAAAACACAAAAAATAGGACATCACCATCATTTGTTAAAATTAAGCGTGATTTCATTACTTTCTAAATTCTAAAGCGCATGAAACATTGTGATTTTAAATTAAGGAACAATACTTAAGAAAACTAAAATCATAACCGTCCGTTAACTTAAAAACAATTAAAACATGAAAACGAATAAGACTAAGTCCTCAAAAAAATCTGTTAAAAAGCAGCTAGAGCAAAGTTTAACAGAGAAATTTTTAGAAGCAGTTAAAAATTTAGGTCACAATGTGGATAATTTAGGAGGCGATATTGCAAAAGCTAGTAAAACCGTAGCTAAAAAAATTGCCAAAACTTTTAACGGAGTTAAAGCAAGCATTGAACAAAAAATAGATAGTATTCCTTCTGGGAAAAAACAGAAAGCGGTTAAAAAGGCAAAAGAATTTAAAAAAGATGCTGCAAAATTGATTGAAAAGTCAGATAAAGCGGCCAGTAAAATTGTTAAGAAAGCAGTGAAAAAAGCCAAGCCTGTGTTAAGCAGTGTAAAAGTAACTGCTTTAGAAACCGAAGAAAAAGTAGCAAAGGCCGTTAATGCACCCGTTAAAAAAGCAACTGCAGCAGCAAAAACTACCGTTAAAAAAGCAACCAATAAAGCCCAAGAGGTAAAACCTTTAGTTAAAAAAGCAGCTACTGCCGTTAAAACTACCGCGGGTAAAGTAGCTGAAAAATCTGCATCCATTAAAGTTGTGGCTAAAAAGGAATCTGTAAAAACTGGAGCGGTAAAACGTTCTAATGCGAAATCGGCTAAAAACGATACTGCTATTTAACAGTCTGGCTTAGCTAGGGCTCACTTACCTAAGTTTTTACTTATTAAATTCCTAAATAATCAATTTTTGTTAACTTGAACTTAATTGTTAATTAACATTAAAACACTCAATTTGAAAAACCATTTTTAGGTTTTGTAATTAGCCCAATGACCAAAAAGAAGTTTCCATTTTTAAATAGAGAAATAAGTTGGCTGTATTTTAACGAACGCGTGTTGCAAGAAGCGGCAGATGAAACTGTACCTTTAATAGAGCGTATTAGGTTTCTTTCTATTTTTTCTTCTAACCTTGATGAGTTTTATAGGGTAAGGGTGGCTTCTTTAAATCGTTTGGTTAACTTAAACGATAAAGCGAAGGCCTTGTTGGGCTTTAATCCCAAAAAAGTATTAGAAGAGATTAAAAACCTTGTAGTAAAGTTAGAGCGTCGTTTCGAAACACTTTTCCAACATACTTTAATTACAGAACTGGCCCAAAAACGAATTTTTATACTTAATCATACGCAGCTTAACGTAGCAAGAGGAGAGTTTGTTCGTCAGCATTTTAGGGATAAAATTCTATCGAATTTAGTGCCAATTATGATTGATGTAAACAAGCCTTTTCCTGAGTTAAAAGATAGGGCCTTGTACTTCTTCGTTCAGCTTTCCAATAACTCGGGCAAGAATAAAAAATATGCTATTCTAGAGCTTCCCGATAACATTTCAAGGTTTTTAGTGCTTCCAGAAACCAACGATTTAAAGTTTATCATCCTTTTAGAGGATATTATTAAATATTGTTTGGATGATATTTTCTATGTGTTTAACTATTATGAAATACAGGCTTATTCTATTCAGTTAACGAGAGATGCCGAATTGGATATAGACAAAAATATCAGTGATAAATTTATTGAAGAGCTTAAAAAAAGTATAGATAAGCGCAAGCGTGGCAAACCTATGCGGTTACTTTACGACAGTGATATGCCCTTGGAAATGTTGAGCTTTTTGGTAAGTAAGCTAAAGGTTGGTGCCGATGGGCTGATACCCGGTAATAAATACCATCGTTTTGGAGATTTTATTGCTTTTCCGAATGTGGGCGATAAAAGTTTAGAATACCCTGCAACCGTACCGCTTAAAATTAAGGGCTTACATAGAACCGAAAGCCTGTTCAAAAAAATAGCGGAGAAAGACTATGCCGTACATTTGCCCTACCAATCGTTCGACTATATTATTCTTTTTCTACGCGAAGCCGCAATAGATCCAAAGGTTACAGAAATTAACATCACTTTGTACCGCTTGGCCGAGAACTCAAAAGTAATTAACGCTTTAATTAATGCCGCTAAAAATGGCAAAGTGGTCAATTGTTTTTTAGAGTTGAAAGCTCGTTTTGACGAAAGTGCCAATATTTTTTGGACAAACCGCTTATTAGAGGGCGGCGTAAATGTAAATTATGGCCTAACAGATTTTAAGGTACACTCTAAAATTTGCCTGATAAAACGTGTAGATAAAAGGAAAGTAACTTATTATGCCAACCTGTCAACAGGTAACTTTAACGAAAAAACGGCACGTATTTATTGCGATCACAGTATTTTTACCGCAAAAAAGGAAATTACTTTAGAGCTTTTAAAACTGTTTAATGCGCTAAACAAAAAAACTGTTGCAAAAGGTTTTAAACATCTTATTGTTTCGCCAATAGACTCTAGAGTTAAACTGTACAGCCTAATTGAAAGAGAAATTAAGCAGGCCAAAGCAGGCAAACCAGCTTATATTCTTTTTAAAGTAAATAGCTTGGCAGATGAAGGCATTATTGAGAAATTATACGAAGCGAGCAACGCTGGAGTACAAATTCAGCTTATTGTAAGGGGAATTTGTTGTTTAGTTCCGGGTATAAAAGGCTTTAGTGAAAATATTACGGTAATTAGTATTGTAGATAAATTTCTGGAGCATGCCCGTGTTTTTATTTTTGGTAAGGACAACATGTTTCTTTCTTCTGGCGATTTAATGTCACGCAATTTTGAACATAGGGTAGAAGTGGGCTTCCCGGTATTGGATAAAGATATTAAAGAAGAAATACAAGATATTATTAACCTGCAATTACAAGACAATGTAAAGGCTAGGATTATTAACAAGAACAATGATAATCGCTATCGTAAAAATAACGCTAATACTAAGGTTAGGGCACAATTTCAAACTTACAATTATCTAAAAAACAACTACTAATAATGTTAAGATACGCCGCCATAGATATAGGCTCAAATGCAGTACGCTTATTAATTGCCGATATTAACCAGCATGAAAAAGGAAATGGCTTTAAGAAAAACACCTTAATACGGGTTCCGTTACGTTTAGGCGACGATGCTTTTTTAGAACAAAAGCTATCTGATAGAAAAATTGACGATTTGGTGAAAACGATGATGGCTTTCAGGAATTTGATGGATGTTTATCAGGTTAAAGCCTATTTGGCCTGTGCTACCTCTGCCATGCGTGAAGCAACAAATGGAAAGCTGGTGATCGAAAAAATTAAAGCACTAGCCAATATAGACATCGAAATTGTAGAAGGGCAACGCGAAGCCAGCATTATCTACTCAAACCATATCGAAGAAAATTTAGATATTAAAAAAAGCTATTTGTATATAGACGTTGGTGGCGGTAGTACCGAACTCTCTATTTTTGTAAACAAGCAACCTGTCGCTTCAAAATCATTTAATTTAGGCACTATTCGCATACTTGATAACCAAGATAAAGAAGAAACCTGGAACGAGATGAAAGAATGGATTAAGAAACATGCCAAGGATTTAAAGCAAATGGCAGGTATTGGTACAGGGGGAAATATAAACAAGCTGTTTAAAATGAGTGGCGAAAAGGAAGATATGCCCTTAACTTTTTTGAAGTTAAAAAGCATGTATAACGATTTAAGTGGTTATTCGTTAAAAGAGCGCATTTCTATTTTAAAATTAAATCACGATAGGGCCGATGTAATTATTCCGGCGTGCGAAATTTATTTAACGGTAATGAAATGGGCCGGTATTAAACAAATTTTTGTACCTAAAGTAGGTATGGTAGATGGAATTATCAATTTGCTAATTGAAGAAAATCTCTGAGAAACTGTTTAAGGAATAACATACGTTCTGTTAAAAATTAAACAGTTTCTGGAACTGTAAAAAAAACTTCTGCTTGTAAGCAAGCGGCCATAAAAACGCAAGTTTATGGATAAATTTCTTTTCTGGCCGATGCCAATGTGTTTTTAAGCAAACCTACAATAGTCATTAAACCAACCCCACCCGGAACTGGCGTAATATAGGAAGATTTAGGTGCTACATTTTCAAAATCTACATCGCCATAAAGTTTAAAGCCAGATTTAGTTTCAGTAGAACTCTCTCTGTTAATACCTACATCAATCACAATAGCGCCTGGTTTTACCATATCGGCAGTAATAAAGTTCTTTTTACCAATAGCAGCAATAATAATGTCGCCTTGCAAAACTTGCTCCTTTAAATCTTTAGTTCTACTGTGGGTTAATGTTACCGTACAGTTGCCCGGATTGGCATTACGGGCCATTAAAACACTCATAGGACTGCCTACAATGTTGCTTCTGCCAACTACCACGCAGTGCATTCCGGTGGTATCAATATTATAAGCGTGCAACATTAACAAAATACCGTAAGGTGTAGCCGGAATGTAGCAAGGCAAATTACGCATCATTCTACCTAAGTTAATAGGGTGAAAACCATCTACATCTTTCTTCGAGTCAATGGCTTCGGTAACTTTCTCCGGATCGATATGCTTAGGCAAAGGTAATTGCACAATTAGACCGTCAACATCAGCATCAGCGTTAATTTCTCTAACCTTGTCCAAAAGTTCGGCTTCGGTTACAGTATGATCATAACGATATAAAGAAGATTTAAAGCCAACTTTCTCGCAGTTCTTCATTTTGCTAGCCACATAAGTTTCGCTACCGCCATCGTTACCCACTAAAATGGCAACCAAATGAGGCTTTCTGCCTGTGTCTGCTAAAAATTGCGCAGCTTCTTCCGCTATTTGTACTTTAACTTTTTCTGATACGTATTTTCCGTCTAATAATTGCATATGAGATATGAGGTGTAAGATTTGTGATATGAGATGTAAGATTGCGAACTATGTCTCAAATCTCAAATCTAATTACTAAAATCTAAATTAATCTAATTTTAAAACAGCCATAAACGCCGTCTGTGGAATTTCTACGTTACCCACCTGGCGCATACGCTTTTTACCTTTTTTCTGTTTCTCTAATAATTTACGTTTACGAGAGATATCACCACCATAACATTTCGCAGTTACATCTTTACGTAAAGCACTTAAAGTTTCTCTGGCAATAACTTTAGCACCAATAGAAGCCTGTATTTTAATTTCAAATTGCTGGCGAGGGATCAACTCTTTCAGTTTCTCGCAAATCTTTTTACCAAAGTCGTAGGCATTGCTACGGTGAATTAATGAAGATAGCGCATCTACTGGTTCTTCGTTCAGCAACATATCTAAACGCACCAAATCAGATTTTCTGTAACCAACTTGATGGTAATCGAAAGAAGCATAGCCTTTAGAAATGGTTTTCAACTTATCGTAGAAATCAAATACAATTTCGCCCATTGGCATTTCAAAAACCAGCTCAACCCGGTCAGAAGTTAAATAAGATTGATTTACAATAATGCCTCTCTTTTGGATACATAGCGACATTACCGGACCAACAAACTCGGCCTTGGTGATAATATTTGCTTTAATAAAAGGCTCTTCAACTCTATCTAGCTTACTTGGGTCTGGCAAATCTGATGGATTGTTTACCACAATTTCATCGCTTTTAGTAGTATAAGCTTTGTAAGATACGTTGGGAACCGTGGTAATTACCGTCATGTCGAACTCACGTTCTAAACGCTCTTGAATAATCTCCATGTGCAGCATTCCTAAGAAACCACAACGGAAACCAAAGCCTAAAGCCGCAGAACTTTCTGGCTCAAAAACAATAGAAGCATCGTTTAATTGCAGCTTATGCATTGCCTCGCGTAGTTCTTCGTAATCTTCGGTATCTACCGGATAAATACCCGCAAATACCATTGGTTTCACCTCTTCAAAACCTTGGATCGCTTCTAAAGATGGCCTGCCAACCGTAGTAATTGTATCGCCCACTTTTACTTCGCGGGCTTCTTTAATGCCCGAAATGATATAACCTACATCACCTGTTTTAACCGAGTTTCTTGGCGACATTTCCAGCTTCAAAATACCTACTTCATCTGCTAAATATTCTCTACCAGTATTAATGAATTTTACTTTGTCACCTTTTTTAATTTCGCCATTTACTACTTTATAGTAGGCAATAATGCCCCTAAAAGAGTTAAAAACACTGTCGAAAATCAAGGCTTGTAACGGTGCCTCTGGTTCGCCAACTGGCGCAGGCACGCGGTCAACAATAGCTTGTAAAATATCAGGAATGCCCATACCCGTTTTACCAGATGCAGGGATAATTTCTTCACGTTTACAGCCAATTAAATCAATAATTTGATCTTTTACTTCTTCTGGCATGGCACCAGGTAAATCCATCTTATTTAAAATTGGAATAATTTCCAAATCATGTTCTAAAGCCAAATAAAGGTTAGAAATGGTTTGTGCCTGTATGCCCTGAGAAGCATCCACAATGAGCAATGCCCCTTCGCAGGCAGCAATAGAACGCGAAACTTCGTAAGAGAAATCTACGTGTCCGGGAGTGTCAATTAGGTTAAACACATACTCTTGACCATCTAATTTATAGTTCATCTGTATGGCATGGCTTTTAATGGTAATGCCACGCTCACGTTCCAAATCCATATTGTCCAACAACTGCGCTTGCGCTTCACGCTGCGAAATGGTATTGGTATATTCTAATAAACGGTCGGCCAAAGTACTCTTACCGTGGTCTATATGTGCAATTATGCAGAAATTACGTATATGCTTCATCTTTGTGCAAAGATAGTTTTTTTAAGCAAATTTTAATGGGCAATAAATAGGAGCAAAATATTAATTGGAAAAGCATTTGTCGTTGTTCTTTTGTACCAATACTCCGGCTTTTCGTTATTATCTTTTTGTTATCATTTCTACAAAAAACATCGTAAGTTTTCAAAACTTACGATGTTAAGCAATTCCTACTCCAAAAAGGATAACCACTTCAATCCGGTTTATTACACAAAAACCTTTGCTATTATCGAAACGAAGAATCACTGCTCGTTAACCACCTTCATCCTCGAAAATGGAAAACCGTTGCAGCCTTTTTTTGGATTTTTTCTATCAGCAGTGGCAGTTTGTTCTGCTTCTATATCAGTTTTGGCTTTATAAGAAGTAAGGCAAAATCCCCATTGCCAAGGTGCCATACCCTCAAAAGTTATCAAATCTATACGAGTATATTTGCTTTCATCAGCTTTGTGGCCAGAGCCATTCTTAGCAATTAGGTATTGCTTTTTTTCATTCCACTTAATAATATGGTATTTGATGTTTGGATGTTGTATCCAAAGTGTATCGTTAATGGTGTATTTGATGCCGTAGTCATCTGTAAAATTTCCTTTTGCAAAACTCGGGGCTGTATTTTGCGACCATGCAAAAACGGGAGATAATAAAAAAAATAGAACTAATCTCATTTTAAAGATGTTTAATAACAGTTAAAAAAACATTTCAATTTTAAAAAGGCTTTTTCATAATTCTTTCAATATTCTAGACAATTCCTTTACCTTGGCAACATCTGTTTGTTCATGGCTAAACTCATCAGCATCTTTACCGCCCATTTTACTTGCTTCGTTCCTAAATTGCATTTTACTTTCTACAACTGATTTAGCTGTTGTATGAAAGCTTTTAGCAGCAGTAATTTTTGTTATTTCCGAAATATTATGAGCGTTAATTCCAGCTCCTGGCATAATTTCAATTCTTCCATTTGCCTGTAAAACCAATTTTGCCAATTCATTTGCGCCAACAAAAGCATTTTCCTTTCCGCCAGAAGTTAAAATTCTTACAAAGCCTAAAGCAATAATAGTTTCTAAAGATTTACTTAAATTGTTGCTCATGTCAAAAGCTCGATGAAATGCTACAGGCATAGGAGAGGCCGCTGCTATAACTTTGGCACAACGCTCTTCATCAATACTTCCATCTATATTTAGTATTCCTGTAACTATGCCATGGCAACCTATTTTTTTACAAAAAAATATGTCTTCTAAAACACTTTCATATTCTGCATCCGTGTAAAGGAAATCTCCACCTCTCGGACGCATTAGCGGCCAGACTTCGATACTAAGGTTTTCGACACACCATTTAATTTGTCCGTAGCTTGGTGTAGTGCCGCCTTCGGCTAAATTGGTACAAAGTTCAATGCGGTCTGCACCGCCTTGTTCTGCCGCAATAGCCGATTGGATAGAATTGGCACAGATTTCTAACCCCAAACCCCTAAAGGGGCTTTTGTTATTATGATTCATAATTATATCATCTAGTTATTAAGTCCCCTTTAGGGGATTTAGGGGTTAATAGTAACTTTTGCCTTTAACAATTAAATCTTGTTTTTGGTTATCGCAAACTGCAAAAGTAAAGCCTTCTTGTATCGCATAAGCACCGTAATCTCCGTTTTTATTGATGGCCAAAAAGCCAACTTGTAGGTTTTTGGCGCTATCTTTCTTCTTTTTGATAATCCGCATTACTGCTTCTTTACAAGCTTCTTCGGGCGAATAGCCTTGACGCATCAACTCTACTACTAAAAAAGAGCCTACATTGCGCACTACTTCTTCGCCAACACCCGTTGATGTTGCTCCACCAATTTCATTGTCAATATATAAACCAGCTCCAATAACCGGACTGTCACCTACACGGCCGTGTAGTTTATAAGCCATGCCACTAGTAGTGCAGGCACCAGCTAAGTTTCCATGAGCGTCTAAAGCCAACATGCCAATAGTGTCATGATTATACTGATTGCCGGGTAGTTTTTCTGGCGCAGCTTGTTGATAGGATTGGTTCTCAATATTGCTTACTGGGCTGTATTTTGCTGTTTTTAGCCATTCTTTCCATTCTTTTTTACTGAGGTTGGTTAGTAAGTTTTCAGCTTTAAAACCTTGTTCTAAAGCAAATTGTAAGGCTCCATCTCCAGCAAGTATTACATGAGGTGTTTTTTCCATTACTAAACGTGCTACAGAGATAGGATGTTTGATGTTCTGAAGTGCCATAACCGCACCGCAGTTGCCATTATGATCCATTATGCTGGCATCTAGGGTAACAATGCCATCTCTATCTGGACGGCCACCATAGCCCACAGTTTGATTTTTAACGTCAGCCTCTGCTACTTTAACGCCATTTTCTACCGCATCTAAGGCATTACCATTTTTACTTAAAATTTTCCATGCATCGGTATTTGCCGCTACGCCAAAATCCCAGGTAGCAATAACAATAGGTTTGTTTACACCACTATTTTTAATAGTGCAGGCTTTGCTTAATGCTACGGCAGCGGCAGATAGCGCAGTGGTTTGTATAAATTTCCGTCTGTTGTACATCCACTATGTTAGTTGATGTCAAAATCGTCAGAATCTTTCAAAAAAGGAAATTGTCTCCTAATTTTTTCCAATTCTGTATAATTAATGCTGAAGGTATATAGGTCTTCGTCCTCAGGTTTGTAATAAACGGTATTGCCAAAAGGATCTATGCACATCGAATGTCCACTGTGGTAAATTTGGTTGCCATCGTGACCAACACGATTTACGCCAATTACATAGCTTTGGTTTTCGATAGCTCTTGCATGAATTAAGGCTCTCCAATGCGAAGAACGTTTGTCTGGCCAGCTTGCTACTAACAGTAGCAGGTCGTAATTTGGGTTTTTATTGCGTAGCCAAACAGGGAAACGTAAATCGTAGCATATTGCTAATCTAATTTTCCATCCTTTTAGTTCTACAATTACAGGCTCGCTTCCGGCCGTAAAATGTTTGTCTTCTTCACCTAGACCAAAAAGATGGTGTTTGTCATAATGCTGATATTCGCCATCGGGTTTTACCCAAACCATGCGGTTGTAATATTTTCCGTTTTCTTTGATAATTAAACTTCCTGTTACTACACAATCGTAATGGGCAGCAGTATTTTTTATCCATTGCATGGTTTTGCCATCCATTTCTTCTGCCATTTCTTTAGCACGCATGGTAAACCCTGTATTAAACATTTCTGGCAATACAATTAGATCGGTTTTTTCACGCACACCGCTTTGTAAGCGCAAACCTATATTTTGCAAATTCTTGTCAATGTTTTCCCAAAATAAATAGGCTTGGAAAATTGTAATCTTTAGGTTTTTAATATTGAGGTAATGTGGTTCCATTAGCGAATTGTTATTATTTCTATCTACAATTTTTTTAATTTCTCTACCGCTTTTTCTAAGGTGTTATTTTCTTTGGCAAAACAAAAGCGCAATACTTTATAATCTAAGTTTCTGGTATAAAATGCTGATACAGGAATAGATGCAACACCAAATTCTGTTACTAATTTATGGGCAAAATCATTGTCTTTTTCGTTGCTAATATTTTTATAGCTTACACATTGAAAATAAGAGCCTTTGCAGGGCAGTAGTTCAAAATTAGTTTCACGAAGTAAGTGCTGAAAATAATCTCTTTTCTGCTGAAAAAAAACGGGTATTTCTGGATAGATATTGGTTGTTTTTAAATAATTAGCGATGCCTACTTGCATAGGAGTACTAACGCTGAAAACATTAAATTGGTGCACCTTTCTAAATTCGGACGTTAATTTAGCAGGAGCGAGGCAGTAACCTATCTTCCAGCCGGTGGTATGTAAAAGCTTACCAAAAGAAGCTACAATAAAGCTTCTTTCTGCCAACTCGGGATATAAAGCTACACTTTGATGTTGTTGTCCGTCAAAAATGATATGCTCATACACTTCGTCGCTTAAAATTAGGATGTCGGTATTTTTTGTTAACTGGATCAAAGCATCAATATCTTCTTTTTGTAAAATACTGCCGGTTGGGTTATGTGGCGAATTGATGATGATCATTTTGGTGTTCGCTGTAAAAAGCTTTTTTACCATTTCCCAATTTATTTTGTAATCGGGTGCTTGTAGCTCAAAAGGTTTTGCCACGCCACCTAATAACTTTATGGTAGGTGCATAGCAATCGTAAGCAGGTTCAAAAATAATCACCTCATCACCATCGGTAATAAAAGTGCTAATTGCTGTAAATATGGCTTGTGTGCCGCCAGCTGTAATGGTGATTTCTGTTTCTGGGTTATACTTCGCATTATAAAAATGCTCGATTTTTTCAGCAATTAACTCTCTTAAAGATAACAGGCCGGGCATAGGAGCATACTGGTTAAACCCATCTGTCATGGCTTGGTATATGGCCGATATTAGTTTCTCGTCTGTACCATAATTTGGAAAGCCTTGCGATAAATTAATGGCTTGATGATCTGTGGCAAGTTTAGACATTACCGAAAAAATGGTGGTGCCAACAGCAGGTAGTTTAGAGTTAATAGTTGTCATCTGTTTACGAAAATAGCTAAAATTGTTGTAGTTTTTAAGTCACAGACGTACAGCTCGAAACTATTTTTTTTGTTTATTGTAATTTTTGTGCCTCTGTGACTAAATTATTTTTTTATTTTAGTTGCTATGACATATAAAACCAAAGAAAGCAGACTATTATTGATCTTGGGAGCATTTTTCGTTGCAAACACTCTTATGTCGGAGTTTATTGGCGTGAAAATTTTTTCTGTTGAAGGTGTTTTAGGCATAAAAAAGTTTGACATCAACCTATTTGATGTGCCTAACCTCTCTTTTAATATGTCTGCTGGTGTACTTACTTGGCCAATTGTTTTCATCATGACAGATATTATTAACGAATACTTTGGTGTTAAGCAAGTACGTTTTTTTTCTATATTAACAGCTATTTTAATTGGTTTTGCCTTTTTTGTAGTATGGATGGCCATAAAACTAGAGCCTGCAGACTTTTGGTTAACACAAGAAGTAAATGGGCAACAATTAAGTATGCCACTAGCTTTTGATGCTATTTTTGGGCAAGGAATGTGGATTATTGTTGGCTCTATCACCGCCTTTTTATTGGGGCAAATGGTAGATGTATTGATTTTTCATAAAATAAAGAAATTTACAGGCGAAAGGGCTCTTTGGTTAAGGGCCACTGGTTCCACCGTATTTTCTCAGTTAATAGATAGTTTTGTGGTTATTTTCATCGCTTTCTATCTTAATCCACAATACCATTGGAGCTGGCAAATGGTGGCGGCAATTGGTTTGGTGGGTTACACCTATAAATTTATAATTGCCTTGGCAATGACTCCTATATTGTATATAGTTCACGGAATTATTGATAGGTATTTAGGGAAAGATTTAGCCCACAGAATGATTAAGATGGCCGCTAGAGGTTAATCCTTAATTTTAAACAAAACATCTTTTCTTACGTTTTATACCTAAACCTAGAAAGATGGCAAGTAACTTAAAAGAAGTAGAGCAAATTTTAATGGGCAATGAAGACTGGAGTTTCATTCCCGAAATTATGTTTCGTACTTTACTGATGTACCTTGTAGTACTTGTTAGTTTGCGTGTGTTGGGTAAAAGAGGAGTTAAACAACTTTCCATTTTCGAATTGGTGGTCATTATTAGTTTAGGTTCGGCCGCTGGTGATCCTATGTTTTATCGAGAAGTAGGTATGTTATCGGCAATAGCAGTTTTCATAGTAGTAATTATTGCCTATAAAACCACCTCGTACTTTGTAAACAAAAGCAAGAAATTTGAAATACTTTTAGAAGGTAAATGCACTTGCTTAATTGAAAATGGTAGATTTACTATCGAAAACTTCAAAAAAGAAACATTGGCGCAAGATGAGTTTTTTGCAGAGCTACGGCAAAAAAATGTTTCGCATCTAGGGCAAGTTAAATTGGCAATTTTAGAAACCACAGGAAGTATCAGTGTTTTTTACTACAAAGAAAATGAGGTAAAATATGGGTTGCCCATATTACCGGCTTTATTTGCCGATAAACATCAGGAAATTAAGTATAAAGATTACTATTCTTGTAGTTTCTGTGGGTTAACAAAACTTTTGGAACCAAGTGTTAAAGCTATCTGTACGTGCTGCGAAAAAGATAAATGGGTAAAATCATTAAATATTTTGAGAGTTACCTAACCTAGTGATTTTATTTTATTTCGTTTAATTTACTTACTTGTTTATCAAATAAATAAGTAAATTAGGGCAATGAAGACCAATTATATTGCCCTCTCGGTGCCCATTTTCTTTATCCTTATAGGTATTGAACTAGCCTATACTTTTTATAAGAAACTAAAATATTATCGATTAAACGACTCTATTTCCAATCTTAGTCAAGGAATTGGTTCTCAATTGGTTGGCTTGTTTATGAAATCAGTGCTTTTTATGGGCTACTTGTACATTTATGAACATTGGCGCTTATTTGAAATTGCCAATACCATTTGGACATGGATTATCCTTTTTATTGGGGTAGATTTCTTTTATTATTGGTTTCATAGAATGAGCCACCAAGTTAATGCGTTATGGGCAGCACATATTGTACACCATCAGTCCGAAGAATATAATTTAACGGTAGCTTTACGTCAGTCGTGGTTTCAGGGATGGTTTTCGTGGGTTTTCTATCTTCCTTTGGCATTAGTTGGCTTCGATCCTTTAATTTTTCTTACGCTAAGTTCGTTTAACACGCTTTATCAATTTTGGATACATACCCGTACCATTAAAAGTATGGGGTTTTTAGAGTATATTTTAAACACACCTTCGCATCATCGGGTGCATCACGGTTCTAATCCAAAATATATTGATAAAAACCACGCAGGTACATTAATTATTTGGGATAGGTTGTTTGGTACCTTTCAAAAGGAAGAAGAAGAGGTATATTATGGCATTACAAAACCTTTAGCAAGTTGGAATCCCATTTGGGCAAACTTACACTATTGGCAAGATTTAATTGAAACGGCAAAAAAATCGGATAGTATTACCGACAAAATAAAAGTGTTTTTAAAGCCCCCTGGCTGGTTTCCCGAAAAATTGGGAGGTTTTCAATCGGCACCAGAAATAGATGTAGTTAATTATAGAAAGTTTCATACCGAAACTGCTTTTAAAGTAATGATTTATGCAGTTTTGTTGTTTTTGGCAGCCTTGGCTTTAGGTTCATATCAGTTATTTTATTTTGATAAACTGACTTTGTGGCCTAACATTTTAATTGCTGCCCTTTCTATTTTAAGCATGATCACTTGTGGTGCATTATTAGAGAAAAAGCATTGGTTTGTAGTGGTAGAGTGGTTGCGCTATTTTTTAGGGGCTTTTACACTCTGTTTTATGTATCAACTAGATTTTAATATAAACTGGTTGATGGCATTGTTTGCCTTTCATTTTTTGATGTTTGTTTATTTCCTTTTCATTAAATCTGAATATAAAAATGCTTAAAAAATACCCTCAATTTACTTTTGCCTTTGCAATTATTTTTTTCGCCGAGCTTTTGGCGGTAACTAATAATTTAAAGGAAATTAGGCTGGTTACAAAGCCATTAATCACCTTGTCGTTAATGTTATTCCTTTATTTTACAATAAAGCGTAAAAGCAGGTTTACAGGTAAAATAATAACGGGTTTGTTTTTTTCGCTATTGGGCGATGTATTTTTACTTTTTGTAAACAGCAACCAGCTTTATTTTATGTTAGGTTTGGGCTCTTTTCTCATTGCACACCTGTTTTATATTGCGGCTTTTTATTTAGATAGTACCAATAAAATGGAAGTACAACAAAGATATATTTTGCCAATTTTTATGGTGTTCGGCTTCTTTTGTTTGTCGTATTATTACTTGTTGCACCCTCATTTGGGCAATATGAATATACCTGTGCTAGTGTATTCATTTGTAATTACCCTAATGGGTATAATGGCAGCATTAAGGTATGGCAAAACCAATTTTAAAAGTTTTGCATGGATTTTAACAGGCGCTATTTTCTTTATTGTTTCAGATTCGGTTTTAGCTTATAATAAATTTGTAGAACGATTAGAAATAGGAGATTTACTAGTGATGGCAACCTACATGTTGGCGCAATTTTTAATCACAATGGGCACCGTAGAAAGAAAGTTTGTTAAGGTTAACTGATTTTTTAATAGAAATGGCAGAGAAAAAGCTCTCTGCCAAGTATTTTGTGTAGTTAAATGTTTTTATTAGTTAATTTTTAATTGGCAAAGTAAACCAATGAAAACCATCTTTAGCAATTAAGGCTTCTGCCTCTTCTGGACCCCAGCTATCGGCAGCATAATTAGGAAAGCTCAATGATTTTTTATTTTCCCAAGAATGTATAATAGGCATTACCAGCTCCCAAGCTGCTTCAACCTGATCGCCACGCATAAACAAGGTTTGATCTCCAGTCATCGCATCTAGTAACAAGGTTTCGTAAGCTTCGGGCGAATCGTTTTCGTAAGTACCTTTGTAATTAAACACCATATCTACAGGGTTTAGTACCATATCTAAGCCTGGGCGTTTAGACTGTACTTGTAACCTAATGCTCATTTCTGGTTGAATACTAATGATAAGCCGGTTTTGTTGCCATGTTTCGGCTACGTTATTAGAGAAAATATGATGAGGAACATCCTTAAACTGAATAGTAATGATAGAGGAAGTTTGGTTCATTCTTTTGCCTGTGCGCAGGTAAAAAGGAATGCCCTGCCAACGCCAATTGTCAATAAAGAATTTTACTGCAGCAAAAGTTTCGGTGTTAGAGTGGCTATCTACTCCTTTTTCGGTACGATACCCAGGTACTTCTTTTCCTTCAACCCAACCCTTGCTATACTGACCACGAACGGCATGTGAACTAATTTCTTCTGGTTTAAACGGACGAACTGCTCTTAATACTTCCACTTTTCTATCCCTAATCTCATCAGCATTGAAAGAAATAGGAGCTTCCATAGCTACAATTGATAGTAACTGTAACAAATGGTTTTGAATCATGTCACGTAAAGCACCTGCGCCTTCGTAATAACCACCTCTATCGCCAACGCCTAATTGTTCTGTTACCGAAATTTGAATGTGTTCAATGTAATTTCTATTCCACAAAGGCTCAAATAATGAATTGGCAAAGCGAAAAGCCATCATGTTTTGAACCGTTTCTTTGCCTAAATAGTGGTCAATTCTATAAATTTGTTTTTCGGTAAATATACCGCTTAGCAATAGGTTTAATTCTTTAGCACTATCTAAATCATTACCAAAAGGTTTTTCAATTACAATACGACAATTGTCTTCGTTTCCTGTTAAATTGTATTGATGCAGGCATTGTGCAATTAACGAAAATAGGTTAGGAGCCACTGCCAAATAAAAAATTACTTGTGTTTTTTCTCCAAAATCAGCCTGATATTTCTCTATTTCAACTTTAAGATTTTCGAAAGTTTGTTGAGATTTGATATCGATAGCGCTGTAATGAATATTTTTGCTGAAAACATCCCATTTATCGTTTACTACTTTTCCGTTTCTAGAAAATTCGTTAACACTGTGCAGCAGCTCTTTTTGGTAATCTCCGTCGGTAAATGCGGTTCTGCCGGTACCAATAATCGAAAATTTGGCAGGCATATAACCTTCGGTGTATAAATTATATAAAGCAGGGGCTAGCTTGCGTTTATTTAAATCGCCAGTGCCACCAAATATTACAAATATGGTTGGATTAAGTTTACTTGCTTTTTTCATTTTTTAAAGCTTTTATTATGCTTTATTTTTTGCCACAGATGCACAAATTTATTTGATAAGTATTATTAATCGTTGTATCTGTAGTTGTTTATTTTTAACTTTTGAATTTCTACTTTTTAACTTAATTTATTCCATTCTGCGTGAAATACACCTTCGCTATCGATGCGCTCGAAGGTGTGTGCTCCAAAATAATCTCGTTGTGCTTGGATTAAATTCGAGGGCATTCTGCCAGTTTTTAACGTATCGAAATAAGTAATTGCAGCAGCAAAACACGGTACCGCAATACCGGCACTAATAGCCGAGGCAATTACATTTCTGGTGTCTTTTAATCCGCTTTGAAGTTTTAATTGAATAGCTGTGTCTTGATACAAATGTGGTAAATTGGGTTGTTTTTGATAAGCCTCGTAAATGTCTTGTAAAAACGCTGCACGAATGATACAGCCACCTCTCCAGATTTTGGCAATTTCGGCCATATTTAATTCGTAGCCATATTCTTGCGAAGCTTTGCTTAACAGGTGCATGCCTTGTGCATAGGCAGAAACCATGGCAAAATAAAATGCTTGTTCTAATTGGGTTTCAAAGCTTTCGTTATTTTCAAGGGAAGTAGCTTTGCCAAAAGAGTTTTCTAATGCTACACGCAAATCTTTAAGTTTAGAGAGGTTTCTTGCCGCTACAGAAGCATCAATTGTATTTAAAGGAACTTCTAGATCCATTGCAATTTGTGAGGTCCATTTGCCGGTACCTTTAGATTTTGCCTGATCTTTAATTTCATCTACTAATAGATTGTCAGTTTTTTCGTCCTTAAATAAAAATACATCCTTGGTAATTTCCATTAAGAATGATTTCAAGCGGCCGTTATTCCATTTTTCGAATACTTGTTGAATTTGCTGGTTATTATAACCTAGGCCATTTTTAAGAATGTCATAAGTTTCTGCCAACAATTGCATAATGGCGTACTCGATACCATTGTGTGTCATTTTAACGAAATGACCGGCTGCACCGGGGCCAATGTAAGCCACACAAGGTTCACCGTTTACTTTCGCAGCAACGGCTTCTAACAAATCTTTTACCACGGTATAAGCCGCCTTTTCGCCGCCAGGCATTAAGCTAGGACCAAAACGTGCACCTTCTTCGCCACCAGAAATTCCCATCCCAAAAAAATGCAATCCTTTTTCTTTTAGCTCTTTAGATCTTCTGTTGGTGTCTGTATAATAGGAGTTTCCGCTATCTATAATAATATCGCCTTCGTTTAATAATGGTGTTATTTCGGCAATAACATCATCAACAATTTTGCCAGCAGGAACTAATAAAATAACGGTTCTTGGCGATTGAAGGCTATTAATGAAGTCCTCTACTTTAGCAAAACCCTTTAGATTATGGGCTTTGCCTTCTTCTTCTAGCAAGGCAAGCATCTTCTCACTTTTATCGTGGCCAGTTACCGAAAAACCATGATCTGCCATGTTCAGTAATAGGTTTCTACCCATAGTTCCTAAACCAATCATTCCGAAACTGTAGGTGTTATTAGAGTTATTCATGTATATGGTGTTTATTATTTTTTGATATCTTATTTCCTAAAGCTTCAATGCTTTTTTAGCTAAGGTTTTGCTCCAAATAAAATACAGGACTAATTTACTAAGAATTAACGTTTTTTAGCCTTAAAAGATTTTTTGAGCAATTGAAAAATACCATATGTAAGTTCTTGATAGCTGTTAAAGACTTAATATACATCAACTTAAGGTAGAGGTGCTGTGAAAAATAAAATTAAACCAAAAAGCCCTCATCATTTTCGATAAAGGGCTTTTCTTTTGCAATGTTTTGGGTGTTTATTTTCCGCTAGCCTTAGCATGGTCTGCCAAGAAAGTTGCTAAACCATTATCAGTTAATGGGTGTTTTAGTAAACCTGTAATAGCCGAAAGAGGTGCAGTAATTACATCTGCGCCAATTTTAGCACAAGCTACAATGTGTAACGGACCACGAATAGAAGCAGCTAATATTTGCGTTTCATAGCCGTAATTATCAAAAATTAAGCGAATATCTTCGATTAAAGTTAAGCCATCAGTAGAAATATCATCTAGTCTGCCTAAAAATGGAGATACATAAGTTGCACCAGCTTTTGCCGCTAATAATGCTTGGGCAGGAGAGAAGATCAAAGTACAGTTAGTTCTAATTCCTTTACTGCTGAAATATTTGATAGCCTTTAAGCCTTCTTTAATCATCGGTACTTTAACCACAATTTTAGGGTTCAGTGCAGCTAATGCTTCTCCTTCTTTAACGATGCCTTCGTAATCGGTAGCAATTACCTCAGCACTTACATTATCATCAACAATTTCGCAAATTGCTTTGTAATGGTTAATAATGTTTTCGTCACCAGTAATGCCTTCTTTGGCCATTAAGCTAGGATTAGTGGTTACGCCGTCTAAAACGCCTAAATCTTGGGCTTCTTTAATTTGATTTAAATTGGCGGTGTCAATAAAAAATTTCATGTTGTTTAATGCTATGTATTGGTCTAAGGGTTAATGTTGGGATACCTGAATAATATAATCCCCTTCAGTGTTTATTCCGATTTTATCGGATGGGGTATAAGGGGAGTAAAAAGGGCAAGCAACTTCTATCGCATCGCTACAACCTTCTACCCTTGCTTTGTTCCCAACCTGGGGGAGTTCAAAAGGAGCTGATCGTAGAAGACTTGCCCGGCACAAAGGTAGCAAAAACACCTAGCTTACAAAACTAAATTTCATATATTTATAAGCTATTGTTTTACAGTGTTTTTGTTGCTTTTTTAGGTGTAAAAGTGGTATTGGTAGTTTTATGAAGTGTGCTATTTTTTAACGTCTTTGAGTAATAGAGCAATAAGTTAAACGGAATGATAATTATTGAATAGGAGTTCTGGGGTAAGTAAATTACCTTGCGTACTAGAGATGATGCTTAAGTCCTATTGTTCTATCTTTTTTAAATCGCTTGTTTTTTAATCCTTTGGCTATTGTTTTTCAAATGGATATACCAATTCAACAATTTGAAAATTAATCAATTCAACCATTTTTCAAATCAGAAAAATACTTTATCTTTGCGCACAAATTAATTAATTTAAAAACTTTAATATTATTCAAGAATGTATTTAAGTACAGAAAAGAAAGCCGAAATTTTTGCAAAACACGGCGAAGTTGCAACCAACACAGGTTCTGCAGAAGGTCAAGTAGCATTGTTTACTTATCGTATTGCCCACTTAACAGAGCACTTGAAAAAAAATCGTAAAGATTTTTCTACACAGTTAGCACTACAAAAATTAGTAGGTAAACGTCGTGGCATTTTAGCTTATCTTTACAAAAAAGATATTACCCGTTACCGTGCTATCATCAAAGCTTTATCGCTTAGAGATATCATTAAATCTGTGTAATGTTATAAAAAAGCCATCACCAACAGGAAGATGGCTTTTTTAATTTGATACTCGAAAAAATAAATATAAACTCGATCTGTTCGAAAGAGGAAAAACAGATCACAACAACAATTAGATGAATGTAATAAAAAAATCGTTCGATTTGGGCGATGGAAGAATTGTAGAAATTGAAACAGGTAAATTAGCAAAACAAGCTGATGGTGCTGTAGTAGTTAAAATGGGCGATACCATGTTGTTAGCAACAGTAGTATCAACGGTAGGTGCTAAACCAGGTACCGATTTTTTACCTTTATCGGTAGATTATCAAGAAAAATATGCTGCTACTGGTCGTATTCCAGGAGGTTTTTTACGTCGTGAAGCAAGATTATCTGATTACGAGGTGTTAATCTCTCGTTTGGTAGATAGAGCTTTGCGTCCGTTGTTCCCTTCAGATTATCACGCTGATACACAAGTGATGATTTCATTAATTTCTGCTGATAAAAATATCATGCCCGACTGTTTAGCTGGTTTAGCGGCATCGGCAGCATTGGCAGTTTCTGATATTCCTTTTAACGGTCCAATATCTGAAGTGCGTGTAGCAAAAATTGATGGAAACTTAGTAATTAACCCTTACGCTAGCGATTTAGAGCGTGCAACTTTAGAATTTATGGTTGCTGGTTCTGCTAACGATATCGTGATGGTAGAGGGTGAGTGCGACGAGATCCAAGAAGAAGAAATGGTTGAGGCATTGAAATTTGCTCACGAGGCAATTAAAGTTCAATGTGCTGTACAGGTTGAATTAACCGAAGCTACAGGTAAAACAGTTAAACGTACATATAGCCACGAAGACCACGATGAAGCTTTAAAAGAAAGAATTTATGCAGAAACTTATGACAAAGTTTATACTATTGCTAAATCTGGTTTAAGCAAAGATGAGCGTTCTGAAAGCTTTACTGCTATCATTAACGAGATTTTGGATGCGTTCCCAGAGGATACCCCAGATTTAACTAAAGCATTGGCTAAACACTATTACCATGATGTACAGTATGACGCTGTTCGTGCTTTATTGTTAGACGAAGGTATTCGTTTAGATGGTCGTGCAACTACACAAATTCGCCCAATTTGGAGCGAAGTAGGTTATTTGCCAGCAGCACACGGTTCGGCGGTATTTACACGTGGCGAAACCCAATCGTTAACCTCGGTTACTTTAGGTAGCAAAGACGACGAGCAAATGATTGATGGTGCTTTCATCAATGGTTACAACAAATTCTTATTACACTATAATTTCCCTGGTTTCTCGACTGGTGAGGTTCGCCCTAACAGAGGCGCTGGCCGTAGAGAGATTGGCCACGGTGCTTTAGCGCAACGTTCGTTGAAAAAAGTATTGCCAGAAGGTGCTGAAAATCCTTATACTATCCGTATCGTATCTGATATTTTAGAATCTAACGGTTCTTCGTCAATGGCTACGGTTTGTGCGGGTACATTGGCATTGATGGATGCAGGTATCAAAATTAAATCGCCGGTATCAGGTATCGCAATGGGTTTAATTACCGATGAGAAAACTGGAAAATATCAAATCCTTTCAGATATTTTAGGTGATGAAGATCACTTGGGAGATATGGATTTTAAAGTAACAGGTACAGAAAAAGGTATTGTTGCTTGTCAAATGGATTTAAAAATCAATGGTTTGTCTTATGAGGTTTTAACAAAAGCTTTATTGCAGGCTAAAGATGGTCGTTTACACATCTTAAACGAGATGAAGAAAACCATCGCTGCACCTAACGAAGATTACAAACCACATGCACCACGTATCGTTTCTCTAACTATCGAGAAAGAATTTATTGGCGCTGTAATAGGCCCAGGTGGTAAAATTATTCAAGAAATGCAACGCGAAACTGGCGCATCTATCTCTATTGAGGAGGTTGATAACAAAGGTATCGTAGAGATTTTTGCTGATAATAAAGCTGCTATTGATGCAGCAGTTTCTCGTATTAGAGCTATTGCCGCTAAACCAGAAATTGGCGAAATTTACCAAGGTAAAGTAAAATCTATTATGCCATTTGGTGCATTTGTAGAAGTTATGCCAGGTAAAGATGGTTTGCTACACATCTCCGAAATTTCTTGGGAACGTTTGGAAACTATGGATGGTGTGTTGAAAGAAGGGGATAAAATCGAGGTTAAATTATTAGACATCGATAAACAAGGTAAAATGAAACTTTCTCGTAAAGTGTTGTTGCCTCGTCCACCGAAACCAGAAGCTTCAGCTCCGCAAGGATAGCCTCCAAATCTCCTAAAGGGGAATTTGAAATACATAAACCCTTTCAGTTTTGCTGGAAGGGTTTTTTTATTGGTTTATTTTCGCAGTTCTTTTGTATCTTGCAGGGATGGAATTGGATAAGCATAAAAATAAAGTAGAAGAGCCGAAAGCCGATTACAAAAAAGCGGAAGAGAGCTTGCTACGCAAGGCTTTGTCTAGTTCTTATACAGAACGGTTTCATGCCATGACACAGATTGATGAAATTGAATACGGTACTAAAATCTGCAAAAATTGTCCATAAAAAATAAATAAGAATCCGTCGTTGCGAGGCACGAAAAACTATATAGAAAGATTGCTTCGTGCCTCGCAACGACGATAAAAGAAGATAACCATATAAATGAAACACCTAATTGCCCCATCTATTTTATCGGCAGATTTTGCCAACTTACAACGTGATGTAGAAATGATTAACGAAAGCCAAGCAGATTGGTTTCATGTAGATGTTATGGACGGCGTTTTTGTGCCGAATATTTCTTTTGGCTTTCCGGTAATTACAGCAGCAAAAAAATATGCTAAAAAGCCATTCGATGTGCATTTAATGATTGTAGATCCGGATAGGTACATTGCTGAGTTTGCTAAGGCAGGAGCAGACATTATTACCGTACATTATGAAGCTTGTACACATCTACACCGTACCATTCAGCTAATAAAATCGGTAGGCTGTAAAGCAGGGGTGGCTTTAAATCCGCATACGCCAGTAAACTTATTGAAAGATGTACTGCATGATTTAGATTTA
Source organism: Pedobacter sp. UBA4863 (assembly GCF_002399615.1). Classification (GTDB taxonomy): domain Bacteria; phylum Bacteroidota; class Bacteroidia; order Sphingobacteriales; family Sphingobacteriaceae; genus Pedobacter. The sequence continues at coordinate 136,963 of NZ_DHDZ01000015.1, forward strand.
GCCTTGATAATGTCGGTAAATCCGGGTTTTGGCGGACAAGCCTTTATTCCTCAAACCTTAAATAAGGTAAGAGAGCTTAAACAAATGGCTTTGCAAACTAATCCTAATTTGTATATCGAAGTTGATGGCGGAGTGGGCATTCATAATATAAGTTCGTTAATTGAAGCTGGTGCAAATGTTTTTGTGGCTGGTAATGCGGTGTTTGCGGCGCAAAGTCCAACGCAGATGATTGCCGATTTAAAGCAAGTTAAGGCTTCTGTTCTACATAGTTAATTTTAATGACGAAAAAAGCTCTTTTCTCTCTGCTGCTAATCATTTCATCGTTTTCGCTTATAGCGCAACAATCGGTAGTTAAAGTTACTGGCGTAGTTTACGACGAAAAAAATCAGCCTTTGCCAAAGGTAACCGTTTCTTTAGTTGGTTTGGCAGGGAGTGATATTACCGACGAGCAAGGAAAATATACCATACAGTCTCGTTTATCTAACTTTAGCCTGCGTTTTAAATTAGTAGGCTATCACATCGAAACCATGAGGTTTAGCGAACAAAGAGGTACAGAAATTCAAAAAAATGTAGTTTTAAAACCCGATATAAAAGCGCTCAAAACAGTTAATGTAACCAATAAGCAAAACCAATTGAACAATGCGCAAAGTGTTAATGTTGTTGATATAACAAGCTTGCCTACGGTTTCGATGAATTTTGAAGCTATTTTAAAAACCTTGCCAGGCGTTTCTACCAATAATGAGCTGAGTTCGCACTACAGCGTTCGTGGGGGTAATTTCGATGAGAATCTCATCTATGTAAACGATATCGAAATAAACAGGCCTATTTTGATTAGAAACGGACAGCAAGAAGGCTTAAGCTTTATCAATCCAGATTTTGTGAGCAGTGCTCGCTTCTCGGCTGGCGGGTTTAATGCAAGATATAACGATAAACTGTCGTCTGTTTTAGATGTAAAGTATAACAAGCCTGATAGTAACCAATACATTTTAACAGCCGGTTTAATGGGGATATCGGCTACAGCCAAAACAGCGTTTAAAAATAGTCATCTACTATTGGGATTTAGAAGAAAAGATAACAGTAGTATTTTGGCCACTCAAGATACTAGAGGAAGTTATAGGCCAAGTTTCAACGACTTGCAAGCGTTGTATCAATATAATTTCAACTCTAAATTCAGCATTAATACCTTGTTAAACTTTAATTCTGGTAGCTTTAGGTTAGTGCCAGAAAGCAGAGAAACACAATTTGGCACCATAAACACGCCCATACGCTTAAAGGTAGATTACGAAGGTCAAGAGATTGATGATTATTACACTTATGGTGGTGCGGTAACCGGGATATATAACCCAAGTAGTGCGCTTGCTATCAAGTGGATAAATAGTTATTTCGAAATTATAGAACGCGAAAAGTTTGATATTGATGGCAACTATGTTTTCGAGGAAATAGATAATAATTACGATGGAGGCTTTGGTCCGGTGCGTAAAAATAGGGGCTTAGGAAGCTATTACAACTATGCCCGCAACAGTTTAAACTCTATCATTGCCAGTACCGAACTTAAAGTAGAACACCATGCCGGTAAGCATAGCTTTACTTATGGGGCTAGGTTAGAACAAGCCAAGTACGCAGATCAAATGAACGAATATAACTACATCGATTCTGCAGGTTACATTCTACCATCTAACTCTAATTCGTTTACATTTGAGAATACCATTTTTTCGAATAACAACCTTAAAATAAATACTATTTCTGCTTATTTACAAGATAGTTACGCCGTTTCTAATCAAATAGATGTACAGTTTGGTACGCGGATAAACTATAATAATTTAAGTGGCGAGGTTTTGGTTAGTCCAAGATTTTTAATGTTGTACCGACCAGAAGAATATCAGTTATGGCGGTTTACGGCAGGTATTTACCAACAGTCGCCAAGCTACAGAAGCATCAGAACTTTGGATGGGTCGCTGTTTCTGAACCAAAAATCGCAACGTTCCTATAACGTTTCTGCAGGTTACGATTTTGCCTTCACCGGACTGGGAACTAGAATGAAATTTACTTCGGAAGTTTATTACAAGTACGCAGACAGGATGATCCCTTACACCATCGACAATGTGCGTATTAAATATTTGGCAACCGAAACAGCAAAAGGACATACCATTGGTGCCGATTTTTCACTAGGTGGCGAGCTAATTAAAGATTTGATGTCGTTTTTTAGAATTTCTTTCCTGAGTGCAAACCAAGATATATTAGGGGATAGTTATGTGAAAAGAAATGCAGCAGGACAAAATGAAACTATATATCCCGGTTATTTAAGAAGACCCACCGACCAACGCGTAAACTTCTCCATGTTTTTTCAAGATCGCTTATTTAGAAGTCCAACGTATAAAGTACACCTAAATTTGTTGTATGGTTCTAGGCTGCCAATAGGTGCCCCGCAAATAGCAACCTATACCGATAACTTTAGCATCCCAGCTTACCGTAGGGTAGATATTGGTTTTTCTAACGATTTCTTAGATGCGCAATTAGCAAAAAAGCCTCAATTTTTGAGTAGATATTTTAGTTCGGTTATTGCTTATGCAGAGGTTTTTAACTTGCTAAACATCAATAATACCGTTTCTTACTTGTGGCTTAAAGATGTAAGTAATGTAAACTACGCCATCCCAAATTATTTAACGGCAAGGCAGTTAAATTTTAAACTGATTTTTAAATTGAAGAGTAAATATTAGTAAGTTAATTTTGCATCATTATTAGATAATATACTATTGTCTGTTTTTTCTTTTTCTCAAACGTTTGTCATGTTAGTTATTTAGTTGATAAAAAAGCCGAATAATTAATGTCAAAATGTTAATTTTGCTGGCAATAAAAATCAATAAAAATGAGACATAATTTTGGAGCTGGTCCATGTATTTTACCGCAAGAAGTTTTTAAGCAGGCTTCTGCCGCAGTACTAGATTTTAAAGACGGTTTATCAATTCTAGAAATCTCCCATCGCTCACCAGAGTTTGATGCAGTGGTGGCTGAAACCTTAAAATTGGTAAAAGAACTTTTAAATGTACCTTCCGGATATTCCGTGCTATTATTACAAGGCGGAGCAAGTTTGCAATTTTCTATGGTACCACAAAATTTATTACCAGAAGGAGGAACTGCTGCTTACTTAGATTCGGGCGTTTGGGCAAGCAAGGCCATTAAAGAAGTGAAACACTTTGGTAAAGCTAACGTGGTGGCTTCTTCAAAAGAGGCAAATTACACGTTTATCCCTAAAGATTATGTAATTCCAGCAGACAGTGCTTATTTCCACTACACCTCTAACAATACCATTTACGGCACAGAATTATTCGAATTACCTGTAACAAAAGTGCCGGTAGTTTGCGACATGTCATCAGACATTATGAGCCGCGAAATTGATGTAACTAAATACGATTTGATTTATGCCGGAGCACAAAAAAATATCGGCCCTGCTGGTTTAACCGTTGTTATCATTAAAGACGAAATCTTGGGTAAAACAGACAGGTCAATCCCTTCAATGTTAGACTACAAATCGCATATAGATGGTGGTTCCATGTACAACACCCCGCCAGTATTTTCTATCTATACAGCAATGTTAAACCTAAGGTGGTTAAAATCTAAAGGAGGCGTTGCTCAAATGGAGAAAGAAAATATTGCAAAAGCAAATGCTTTATATGCCGAAATAGATAGGAACACGTTGTTTAAAGGAACCTGTGCTGTAGAAGATCGTTCGCGTATGAACATCTGCTTCGTAATGGAAGATCCAGAATTGGAAAAACCTTTTGCAAAATATGCAGATGAAAACGGCTTTGAAGGTTTAAAGGGACATAGGAGCGTTGGCGGTTTTAGAGCATCAATGTACAATGCGCTGCCAATTACAAGCGTACATGCGCTAATAGATTTAATGCAAAGTTTCGAAGAAAAACACAAAAAATAAAAAATGGCTAGAATACTTGCCAATGATGGCATAGATCCGATAGGAAAAAAATTATTAGAAGATGCAGGTTTTACCGTGGATACCCAAACAGTGCCACAAGACCAATTTATAGCAGCTTTACAAAATTACGATGGTTTAACGGTAAGAAGTGCTACCAAAGTTAGAAAAGACGTGATTGATGCTTGCCCTAACCTAAAATTAATAGGTAGAGGAGGCGTTGGTATGGATAATATCGATGTGGAGTATGCACGTTCTAAAGGTATTACCGTAGTAAACACCCCAGCGGCTTCGTCTTTATCGGTGGCAGAATTAGTTTTTGCCCACTTGTTTACTGGTGTGCGTTTCTTGCAAGATGCTAACCGTAAAATGCCAGTAGAAGGTGCTGTTAAATTTAACGACCTTAAAAAAGCGTATGCAAAGGGTATCGAATTAAGAGGTAAGACCATTGGTATTATTGGTTTTGGTAGAATTGGCAGAGAAACTGCGGCAGTTGCTTTAGGTTTAGGAATGAACGTATTAGCTTACGACCTATTTCCTTTTAGTGGCAATATTACCTTAAACTTAACTTTAGGTATTAAAGTTGATATTCCGGTAACTACGGTTTCTTTAGAAGAAGTAATTGCCAATAGCGATTTTATCTCTTTACACACGCCATTTGCTGATAAACCAATTTTAGGTGCAGCCGAGTTTGCAGCCATGAAAAATGGTGTAGGCATAGTAAACTGTTCTCGTGGTGGAACTATCGATGAGCCGGCTTTAATTGAAGCTTTAAATTCGGGTAAAGTGGCTTTTGCGGGTTTAGATGTGTTCGATAACGAACCAACACCAGCGGCAGCGCTTTTAGCTCACCCTAAAATTTCATTAACACCGCATATTGGTGCTTCAACCAACGAAGCTCAAGAGCGTATCGGTACAGAATTAGCTAATCTGATCATCGATTACTTTAAAAGCTAAGCGATATTTCAATAAACAAAATAGCCCACGCCTAAAATTCGTGGGCTATTTTGTTTATTTGTTTTTTGGCGGAGAGCGAGGGATTCGAACCCCCGGACCT
>NZ_DHDZ01000015.1:142050-188013 GCF_002399615.1 Pedobacter sp. UBA4863
GGACCTGTTACAGTCAACAGTTTTCAAGACTGCCGCATTCGACCACTCTGCCAGCTCTCCTCCGCAAAAGTACAAAAACGGGGCAATTCTGCAAACTTAAGAAAGGGTATTTTACTAACTTTTCTTTAAGTGCTTCGTTGTCAGTATTAAAAAATATGGAATAGGAGATGATGGAAGAAAAAGTAACTATTTTTTATTGTCAGTATTGCCACTTTTAAACAGATTGAAGTTAGGCCTAATAATTTTTACACTTCTTTTTGATAAATCTACACTGGCATTGAGTTCAAAGCCTATCAATAAAATAAAGGAGTTTAGATAAAGCCAAATCATAATTACCATTAAAGTGCCAATAGAGCCATAAAGTTTATTGTAAGCACTAAAATGATTGATGTAGAAAGAAAATCCCCAGATGGTTAAAAAAGCTAAGATAGTAGCCAGCCACGAACCTGCACTAAAAAACTTCCACTTTTTAGCGTGTGCTGGGCCATATCGGTACAAAATAGACACGTTGATGAAATACAATGCCCCCAACAATGCCCATTGCGTCAATTTGATAAGGTAAATAGTTAAGTTGCCGTCGTACGCTATTTCTTTTTTGAGGTAGTTGATGGTAATTTCGCCCAGTGTCATGGCGGCAATGCACAAAATCATAGAAACTACTAATACCATAGTTAATATTAACGCAACTAACCTTCGTTTTAACAAAGTCCTGGTTTCTACAATTAAGGAAGATTTATTAAAAGCCATCATTAAATTATGGATACCATTAGTGGCAAAAAATAAAGACAGAAAAAAACCTATAGAAAGCAAGCTGCCGTTTTGGATGTTTACAATGTCATTAATAGTGGCTTCGAATGCTAAGAAAGCATTGGTTGGTAGTACAAGCGCCAATAAAGACATTAATCCTTCTTGAAAACCAATACGTTTTGGGATGTATGGAATTAAGGTAAATAAAAATATGATGCCAGGAAAAATGGCCAACATAAAGTTATAGGCAAGCGAAGATGCTTTGTTTACTAAGGTGTCTTTTCCAATTTCTTTAAAGAAAAATGTAGCAACAGTGTAAATAGGCAAGGGGCTAAAACCCGGTAGCACACAAACTTTAGTCCACTCTATAAATTTAGAATAGAGCTTAAATTTTAAAAGTTGCTTGTGTAGCCAATTCATTTATGGATATTGTATTGCTAAATGGTGTTATTGTTACGTTGTAAAGTTTAAAAGTTGCCCGAAAAAATTGCTATTGTGCCTTTGTAGTTAAAAAAATCGCAACTCGTCAATCAAAAAAACTGCCTTACATTTTTCATAAAATTTTCTGGCGGATGGCATGGCCTACGGGTTTCTTTATCTACAAAAACTAACGTTGTTTTACCAATATTAATCAGTTCTTTTGCTTCATTATAAATTTCGTATTCTACATTTAAACGCACAGTGGGCAATTCTTTTACTATAGATTTTATGGTTAATACTTGATTATACAAGGCAGGCTTTAAGTATTTTGATTGCAGTTCTAAAATCGGGAGCATTACGCCATCGGCCTCCATAGAAGCGTAGGTCATGCCAGAACAGGCTTCAAAACATTCGGTACGGGCAATTTCATAATATTGAGCATAGTTTCCGTGATAAACAACACCCATTTGGTCGGTTTCGGCATATCTCACTTTAACCTGTGTTTCGTAAGTAAACATTATCTAAATATATTTCTCTTATTTAAGGCTTCTCTATATTTCTTAGCGTTAATGTTGTGTTCTTGTACGGTAGCCGCAAAATTATGATAGCCAGAAAAATCTTCTTTGGCACACATATACAAATAATTGTTGTCTTCTTTATTTAAAACAGCATCTATTGCACTAATACTTGGCATATTAATTGGGCCTGGAGGCAAGCCAACATATTTGTAGGTATTATACTTAGAATCTACAGCTAATAATGCACCTGTAACACGTTTTACGGTAAAATCGCCATTGGCAAAAATTACCGTTGGGTCTGCTTGTAATAACATCCCTTTTTTAAGGCGATTTAAATACAGTCCCGCAATGATTGGCATTTCCCTATCGTAAAGTGCTTCGGCATCAACAATAGAAGCTAAAATAGTTGCTTTTATAGGATCTAGACCTAAAGCATCGGCTTTTGCTCTGCGTTTATTATTCCAAAACTTTAGGTATTCCGCGTTCATCTTCTTAAAAAAATCTTCTGGCGACGTGTTCCACCACATTTCATAAGTGTTTGGAATAAACATGGTATATACGGTTTGCGTATTAAAGCCATATTTTTCTACAAATACCGCCGAATCTAACAAACGGATAAAAGCTAACGAATCGGCTTCTAGGTTTTTAGCAAGTAAAGCAGCAAAGTTTTCTTTTTTTCTAATATTTTGAAATTTCAGCTTTACGGCTTCTTGGTTTCCCGCCTTTAGCATATTAATTAGCGTACGGTTGTTCATTCCTTCTTTTAAACGATACTTGCCGGGTTTTAAAGGTCCTTGTAAGTCCATTTTTTCTGCTGCTTCCCAAAACGTACCAATATCATTTAATACTTTTTTGTAACGAAGGTCGGTTACCAAATCTTCAAATACATAGCCTGTTTTAACGTAAAGATATTTCTCGTTACCGGTTACATTGGCGGCAAAGTAGGTTTGGTAAAATTTGACACCCAAATATCCGCCAATAATTAAAACAATAGCAAAAATGGCTGCGGCAATCTTAATGTTTTTATTTTTTGATTTGGTATTCATGTATTTTATGGTTTGTTGGCAAGCGTTATATTTATTGGTGTACCAATACGTACCTTGGTTACACTATCGGTAGCTAATGGAAATTGATTAATGATGACTGCATTAGCCGTATCGGTAATGGTGCCTTGATAGCTAATGATACCGATAGTAAGCATAGCACCTTTTAAGGAGAATTTAGCTTCGTCAATAGTTAATCCTGTTAAGTTTGGTAACTCTACATCTTCGTTGCCACGACCATCGCCCAATACTAAGTTTATCCTCGAGCCTTTTGGCAAACTTTCGCCTGTTTTAATTGGTTGCCCACCAAATAATACTTCAAGCACTACATCTTTAGCTACATCAGGTTTATAAGTAGTATCGCCCAATTTTAAGCCATAACTTTCAATAATCGATTTGGCTTCACGTAACGATTTGGCTTCGATATCGGGAAACCTAACATTAGGTGCCTGATTGGTGTTGATAGTGAGATAAATAGTCCTATTGTCTTTTACAAAGGTTTCAGGGTTTGGGTCTTGGTCGGTAACAATGCCCGGTGGTTGATCTTGAATATAAACAGAGTCTATCTCGTAACGTAAACCCAGTCCTTCCAGTTTACTAATCGCATCTTCAACTTTTAGCCCTTTTAAAGAAGGTACATTTAAACCTTCGCCATGTTTGGTATAATAACGAAGACTAAAAAATGCAATTAATAGCAAACCAAAAAAAGTGCAAACCGCTGCAATTAGATTTCTTCTGAACGATTTGGTTTTAAGGTACTCGGTAAAGTTGCCCATTAGCAGTTTATATTTTATAATTTGAAGTCCAAATTTAGGTTAAAAAAATATTTATCATAAATTAAAAACAAATCTACCTAATTTTACGGCAACATATTGTTAAAAGAAGTTTAAGATACCCCCTTATTTTGATTAGGATAAAAGTAATTTTATCCCAAAATAATTTAATTAACGGTACCTTATGTTTTATGCACAGTCTAAATTATTTAAACTTTAACCAATTATATCGTAAATGAAAAAAAACATAGCGTTGTTAACAGGTGGAACCACAGGGGAGTGGATTGTATCAGTAAAAAGTGCTGCAACTATTGCACAAAACATTGATACGGATAAGTATGAGGTATATAAGATTATGCTTACCGAAACCGGATGGTTTTACGAACCTGCAGATTCGGTAAAAATTGAAGTAGATAAAAATGATTTTTCAATTACGGTAAAAGGTAAAAAGATAGTGTTTGATGGCGTTTTTATTGTAATACATGGTTCGCCGGGAGAGGATGGGAAACTACAAGGCTATTTTGATATGCTAGGTATCCCTTATACTACTTGTAATGCGCTAACTAGCGCTATAACTATGAACAAGGGTTATACAAAAGCTGTTGTAGATGGAATTAAAAATTTAAACGTAGCTAAGTCGCTGCAATTATTTAAAGAAGAATACAATATTGCCGATGTAAAAAACCAGCTTAAACTGCCCTTATTTGTAAAACCAAACAACGGTGGTAGCAGTATTGGTATGAGCAAGGTGAAAAGCTTTGAGGAATTACAAAGTGCTTTGGACAAAGCTTTTAACGAAGATACTCAAGTATTGGTAGAAGAGTTTGTAGAAGGCAGGGAATTTTCTATTGGGGTATTTAAAAGCAAAGGAGAAATTATAGTACTGCCAACTACCGAAGTTAAGACTACTAACGAATTTTTTGATTTCGATGCAAAATACACCCCTGGAGCTACAGAGGAAATTACCCCCGGTTACATGACAGATGAAGAGAAAAGTAGAGTAGAGCAGGTTGTAACTGCTGTTTATCAGAAATTAAACTGTCGCGGTATTGTACGTATCGATTATTTCTTGGAACACGGTACAGGAAATTTCTATTTTATCGAAATTAATACCATACCTGGGCAAACAGCAACTAGTTTTATTCCCCAGCAAGTAGCTGCAATGGGTATGAAATTACAAGATTTTTATACGCAAGTACTAGAAGAAACAATATAGAAATTTTGACATCATTTAGATTATAGGGAGAAATCTAACGCTTAAATATGATGCGTTAGATTTCTCCTTTTTTCTGTTAAAATGACGTTTTGTTAAACTGCTGTTTTCTTCCAATTTCCTTTCCTAAAGATAAAAAAGGAAGCAATTGTAATACCAATTTCCGCTACAGGAATGGCAATAAAGACACCCGTAGGGCCCATATTTATATATTTGGCCAAAAAGTAGGCAAAGGGTATCTGAAATAACCAAAAAGCAATGATGTTGATTTTGGTTGGCGTCCAAGTATCGCCAGCACCGTTAAACGCACTTATAAATACCATTCCAATTCCGTAAATAATAAAACCATAACTTAAAATCCTTAAAGCTTCTACCGCAATAGCTCTAACCTGGTGATCTTCGGTAAAGAATGCCGTGAAGAAATGCCCGCAGGCTAAAAACAATACCATTACTACGCCCATAAAAATTATCGAATATTTGATAGTAAGTAAAACAGCTTGTTCTGCTCTATCCATGCTGCCTGCACCCATATTTTGTCCAACAAGTGTAGCGGCGGCATTGCTTAACCCCCATGCGGGCAACATAAAGAACATCATTAACCTCAAAGCAATCTGATAACCGGCCGAACCATGGTCGCCACCAGTAGTTGCTACTAATTCAGCCAAGAAAATCCAGCTACATGAAGCAATGATAAACTGTAAAACCGCAGGTGCTGCAATTTTCACAATGGCTTTCATTTGTTCTATTTGTGGTTTTAAGTAGGCTAGCTTCATTTTTAAATTGCCACTACCTTTTGCCAAATGATAAATTTGGAACAGTACGCCTGTACCTCTACCAATAGCCGTAGCCAAAGCGGCACCGGTTAATCCCATTGCCGGTATGGGGCCAAACCCACGTATTAAAATAGGGCATAAAATGATATTGATAATATTGGCTAACCATAAACTTTGCATAGCAATAGCAGCGTTACCTGCACCTCTAAAAATACCGTTAATTAAGAATAATAGCATAATAACTACGCTAGTTCCCATCATAATTTGCATAAACGTTACGCCTTCAGTAGCAGTGGCTTCTGAAGCGCCCATTAACAGTAAAATCTCTTTTGCAAATATTAATCCAGCAAGGCTGATGACGATAACCACCGTTAAAGCTAAGGCAATGGTTTGCATACCTGCTTTTGCAGCGGCTTCACTATTTTTCTCGCCAATTCTACGAGCAACAACAGCAGTAGCGGCCATTCCTAAACCCATGGCCAAAGAGTAAATAATGGTTAGTACAGATTCGGTTAAACCTACAATCTGAATAGCTTCTGCGCTGTTGGGTAAGTGTCCAACAAAATAAAGATCTACTAGTACAAAAACTGATTCCATGATCATTTCTAACATCATTGGAATAGCTAAAAGCACAATAGCTTTTCTGATACTGATGGAAGTATAATCAATTTCAGCGCCCTTAAAAGCCTGAACAAGTACATTAAAAAATTTAGACAAACGTGTTGTTGCCCTAGTAGGTTGTAACATATATAAAAATAATAAAAAGAAAATACCATGAGATGCCGACAAACGACATCGATTAATTGTTTTTTTGATGTAGGAGCCCTCGCTTAGTTAAGCTATTCTGATACGGAAGCTAAAAAACTTCATGGTTCTTAAGATTTTGATGAGTACAAAAGTAGAGAAAAAATTGAAAATATACATAACATTTTTCCTCATCGTTAGAAACAATTTGTCCCATTTTTTCAGGAAAATAATCTTAAAGTTGTTCGCTTACATTAGATTAAATACTATAAGCATCAATCATTTCTTGTGTAACTTTACAAGAACGCTGTGTTTTCAAATCAATCATTACATATTCGAAAATCCCATCTGAAGAAACTTTACCAGTTTTTTTATTAATAATTTCGAACTGTACATTACTGCCTTTTTCGTTCATTTCTAAAATGCCAGTTTTAACAATCAGTTGGTCGCCCATTTTTAAGGCACGTTTAAACGAAATGGTTACCTTAGATACTACCCAGCCATAACCCAATTCTTCGAATTTTTCCCAGCTCATGCCATAAAATTTATCCATTTGCTCGTAACGGGCGGCTAACACGTAGTCTAGGTATTTACTATTATGTACATGGTTAAACATATCAATATCATCCGGACGCACAGTTAGCTCACTTTCGAAAATGCTATATTGGTTTTGTATCATGGTGCAAAGGTAAGTTGTTTAGTTGGTTTGTTGTTTGGTTTTTTAGATTACTAATTAACGAAATTCGTCAATTAGGGGTCAATATCATCGCACTTTCTGACTTCCGACTTCCGACTATTAAACAATAAAACGTACTTTTGCGTAAATCTTAAGGAGAAAAATAGTGCAATCGTTAGCTATACTTATACAAAACCCAAACTTAGCCCAGCCATTAAAAGATATTGCCATAAAAGTAAAAAATGGCTTGCGTATTAGTTTTGATGAAGGCGTTTATCTTTATGAACATGCCGAATTAAGCTATTTAGGAACATTGGCCAATTACATCCGTGAGAAAAAACATGGAGATCTAACCTATTTTAATAGGAATTTTCACATTGAACCTACCAATATTTGTGTGTACGATTGCAAGTTTTGCTCTTATAGCCGAATGATTAAGCAACGTGAAGAAGGCTGGGAAATGGAAGTAGATGGCATGATTGATATTCTTAAGAAATACGATGATGAAGCGGTAACCGAAGTACACATAACCGGCGGTGTGGTGCCTAAGCAAAACTTAGATTTTTACGCTGATTTTTTTCGTAAAGCAAAAGCACACAGACCTGATTTACATATCAAAGCGCTTACACCAGTAGAGTATTACTACATCTTTAAAAAGGCGAAATTAAGTCATTATGATGGTATGAAATATTTGCAGGAGGCAGGCTTGGATTCGATGCCTGGCGGCGGTGCCGAAATTTTTCATCCAGAGGTGAGAGAAAAGATTGCTCACGATAAATGTAATGCAGAGCAATGGTTGGATATTCACGAGCAATCTCACAAGTTGGGCATGCGCTCCAATGCAACCATGCTTTACGGGCATATCGAACAGTTTTGGCACAGGGTAGATCACATGGAACGCTTACGCCAATTACAAGATAAAACAGGAGGTTTCCAAGCTTTCATTCCGTTGAAATTTAGGAACCAGAACAACCAAATGAGTGATGTGCCTGAGGTTTCTGTAGTAGAAGACTTACGCAATTATGCCATTGCCCGTATCTATTTAGATAATTTCGAGCATATTAAAGCTTATTGGGCTATGATTAGTAGAGAAACTGCTCAACTAAGTTTAAATTTTGGTGTAGATGATATTGATGGCACTTTAGATGATACCACTAAAATTTATTCGATGGCTGGTGCAGAAGAGCAAACTCCTGCCATGAGTACTAAAGAGCTGGTTGACCTGATTAGGAATGTAAAACGCAAACCAATTGAACGCGACACATTATACAATGTTGTTACCGACTATACAGATCATGTTTTTGAAGAAGATGTGAAACCATCATATTATAAATTACCGGTTGTTAACCCCTAAATCCCCAAAGGGGACTTCATGGTGTGAATACTTAAAACATTAAATTTTTAAAAAGCTCCTTTAAGGGGTTGGGGTATGAAAGAACTATATATCATCCGCCACGGCGAAACAGAACTTAATAGATTAGGAATAGTACAAGGTAGGGGCGTAAATGCCGAATTAAATGCTACTGGAATTGCACAAGCAGCAGCCTTTTTTAACACCTACCATTCGGTTAAATTTGATAAGATATATACTTCATCTTTAACAAGAACACATCAAACAGTTAAAGAGTTTATAGACCTAGGTTTGGCTTGGGAACAATTAGAAGGATTAGATGAGTTAGCTTGGGGAGAATGGGAAGGCAAACCAAACACCGAAGAAGCGAGAATAGCTTTTAGGGCCGTGGTTAAAGAATGGCAATTGGGCAATTACGATGCGAAGTTTAGCGGAGGCGAAAGTCCGAATGAAGTTGGTGCTCGTATGGCCAAAGCAATGGAGCATATTACAAAGCAAAGCGAAGAAAAATGTATTCTAATCTGCATGCACGGTCGAGCAATGCGTTTGCTGTTGTGTATGTTGCTTAACAAACCATTTAGTGACATGGAAGAATTTCCGCATTCAAATACAACGTTGTACCGCCTACAATACAATGGAGAAAAATTTACGCTACTCGACTCAAATAATATTTCACATTTAGCACAATTATCATAAGCTTTGAATAAAATTAAAGTTTCATCGGTTTCATATACCAATTCTAAACCTTTTATTTATGGTTTGCAACATTCACCAGTTTCAGAACAGATAGATTTAAGCCTAGATAATCCGGCAGATTGCGCACAAAAGCTTATCGAAAACAAGGTTGATATTGGCTTAATACCAGTTGCGGCCATTCCGTTTGTACCCAATGCACAAATTATCAGTTCGTTTTGTATTGGCTCTGTAGGGGCTGTAAATTCTGTTTTTATATTTTCTAACCTACCCGTAGAAGAAATCAAAACCGTTAAATTAGATCTACAATCTCGTACTTCAAACAACTTAGCGAAGGTTTTATTAAAAAAGCACTTTAAGGTAGAAGTAAGCTTTACCACAGACCAAACTGCAGAAACTGATGCCATTGTACTGATAGGTGATAGAACTTTTGGTAAAAAAGATGATTTTAACTATGCTTACGATATGGGCGAGGAGTGGATGAAATTTACCGGGCTACCTTTTATGTACGCCGCATGGGTGGCCAACAAACCGCTTCCAGCAGATTTTTTAAAAGATTTCGATACTGCGCTAGCTAAAGGAATTGCCAATATTACGACAGTAATTGAGGGTTTGCCATTTACAACAGGCATAGACATGACAGATTATCTACTTCATAAATTAAATTTCGAGCTTACGGCCGATAAACTAAAAGGTAAAGAACTATTCTTAAGCTTAATCAATGAAGTAAACGTTTAAATTGAAATATCCGCTAAAAGGCAGTACGGCTATAATAATCAATCCGTTGCACAAAGTCATTCAAATCAAAGGGTTTGTTAATGTAGCTATCTGCATCGCATTTAGCTTTAACTTTGTTTAAATGGTTGTTGCCCGACATCATAAGTACTGGAATACGATGCGTTCTGATATTTCTTTTTAGACTTAAACAAATATCTACACCATTTGCATCTGGTAAAAGCACATCTAGCACAATCATATCTGGTGTATGTTCTTCCATCTTTTGCCAAAAAGAATTGGCATTTTTGCATACCTCAACAGCATAGTCTTCTTCGGTTAATAAAAACTCAATAATGTCTGCAATGTTCACATTATCTTCTAATACGTAGATACATTTTTTAGTTTCAGTTTCCATAACATTAACTTTAATTAAATATATAAACAGCATTTATAAATCAGTAGTTTATGTTATTTATTCACATCTGTTAAGTTATTAACCTTTAATATATGGTAGGCAAGAAGTTATTTGCTGTAAGGAGCAGGGAGAAATATTACAAAAGCTATTTTCTAGTAAAAAGAAACGGGGATCAAACCTGTGTAGATTTCTCGATCCCCGCCATCTAAATTAACGCTCTCAGTAATATAAACAGTTTAAAAAACAATTTATTGTGCAACTGATATTTTTTATTTTTCTTTTTTAGCCACCTTTTGTTTAGCTACTTTTTCTTCAGTAGCTTTTTTCTTAGGAGCCGCTTTTATTTTTGTTTCTTTGGCGGGCTCTACTTTAGTTTCAGCTTTCTTTTTTGCGGTGGTTGTAGTTGTTATTTCCTCCTTAATAGGTTCTTGTAGTACTGGTTTGGTAGAAAGATAGCTTTCCAAAACCTGTTTTAGGTAAAGATCTGGTTTGGGCATATTAACCACCGTTCCAGGTTCTTTATCCTGGTTTTGTTTAATGTAAGCCGATTTAATTTTACCCCATTCTTTAGAGTATAATTTAATAAACATCTCCACAAACTCTTCGTGAGTGTATTTTTTAGGCAACCTACCTAACACTACTTGTATTTTTTCTTCTTTACGATGTAAAATTGCCATATCTTATTTTTAATATTTGGCAAATATAGGCATTAGTATTTGGCTCATAAAATGACGTATAGTCAAACCTAAAACAAAGCACCGTCGTTTATAAAACTTAAACGCTTATCATCGTTAACATCAACAAAGCTTTCTTAAAAAATTCCTGACTATCAACACGCTCAATAGTTTTCAACAAAAACGAGCCGTACACTTGGCAAATGGTATATTTACCTCTTTAGTAAATTAGGATAATTTTGGCCAAAGCAAATACAAAAGAAACCCCATTAATGCAGCAATATAACGCCATTAAGGCGAAATATCCGGGTGCATTATTGCTATTTAGGGTTGGAGATTTTTACGAAACATTTGGAGAAGATGCGGTTAAAACTGCCCAAATTTTGGGTATAGTTTTAACAAAGCGTGGCACAGGCCCAAATGGCGCATTAGAACTAGCTGGATTTCCGCATCATTCTTTAGAAAACTACCTCTCAAAATTGGTTAGGGCTGGGCAACGGGTAGCTATTTGTGACCAGTTGGAAGACCCCAAAATGACGAAAACCATTGTTAAACGTGGAGTTACCGAATTGGTTACACCGGGGGTTGCCTATAGTGATAACATTCTGAACCAAAAAAAGAACAACTATCTTGCTGCCGTTTATTTCGAAAAAAATGGCATGGGTGTTGCTTTTTGCGATATTTCTACCGGAGAATTTTTAGTTGCTCAGGGCAGTACCGAATACGTAGATAAGCTTTTACAAAGCTTTAAACCTACAGAAGTAGTGTTTCAAAAAAGTAAACGAAACGATTTTACCAGCTTGTTTGGCGATAAGTTTTACACTTTTCACATCGACGATTGGGCCTTTACCGAAGATTACGCTACCGAAGTTTTAACCAAACATTTCGAGGTTAATTCACTGAAAGGTTTTGGGGTAGATAAACTCAATGCTGGTATTGTAGCCGCAGGTGTGGTACTTTATTATCTTGGCGAAACAGAACATAGAAATCTTCAACACATTACGTCTATTTCTCGTGTTGAGGAAGAGAAATACATGTGGCTAGATCGTTTTACCATCCGTAATTTAGAATTGGTAAGTTCTGCTAACGATAATGCCGTAACCTTGTTTGAGGTGCTGGATGAGACCTGTACACCAATGGGAGCAAGATTATTGCACAAATGGATCATCATGCCGCTCAAAGAACTGAAACCTATTCAGGAACGCTTGGGCATGGTAGATTATTTGGTGAAAAACGAAATGCTTGCCGATGAACTTCTGCAGCACATTAAGCCTATCGGCGATTTAGAACGCCTAATTTCTAAAGTGGGTTTACAGAAAGCCGGACCAAGAGAACTGTTACAACTGAAACGTGCCTTAACACATACAGCAGAAATTAAGCGTTTGGCCGAAGAAAGCAAAAACCCGTATTTGGAGGTTTTAGCATCGCAGTTAAATCCTTGTACAACTATAAAAGACAAGTTAGAAAGAGAATTACAGCCCGATCCGCCAGCGTTATTGATCAAAGGAAATGTAATTGCCAATGGCATTGATGACGAATTGGACAGGTTACGCAAAATTGCTTTTGGTGGTAAAGAGTTTTTGGTAGAAATTCAGCGTAGAGAAATAGAAGCTACCGGTATTCCTTCCTTAAAAATATCTTTTAATAACGTTTTTGGCTATTATTTAGAAGTTACCCATACCCATAAAGATAAAGTGCCCGAAAGTTGGATTCGTAAGCAAACTTTGGTTAACGCAGAGCGATACATTACACCCGAGCTAAAAGAGTACGAAGAACAGATTTTAGGTGCCGAAGAAAAAATACAAGCCATTGAGGTTCGTTTGTACAACGAATTAATGTATCAGGTTGCTCATTTTATTAAACCGATACAATTAAATGCTTATTTGGTAGCGCAACTAGATGTTTTATTGTGTTTTGCACAATTGGCGGTTAAAAACTATTACACCAAGCCCGAGCTTAACAATAAAAAAGAGCTAGATATTAAAGGAGGTCGCCATCCGGTAATTGAAAAGCGTTTGCCAGTAGGCGAAGAATACATTACCAATGATGTGTATTTAGATAACGATACGCAACAAATCATGATGATAACCGGGCCCAACATGTCCGGAAAATCGGCTATTTTACGCCAAAGCGCTTTAATTGTATTGATGGCACAAATGGGGTGCTTTGTACCTGCAAAATCGGCTACCATTGGCATTGTAGATAAGATTTTTACAAGGGTAGGTGCTTCCGATAATCTTTCGAGCGGAGAAAGTACGTTTATGGTAGAAATGAACGAAACCGCCAGTATTTTAAATAATATTTCTGATAGAAGCCTAATTTTATTGGATGAAATTGGCCGTGGCACCAGTACTTACGACGGTATTTCTATTGCTTGGGCCATTGCAGAATATTTGCACGAACACCCAACAGCTAGGCCAAAAACCCTGTTTGCAACGCACTATCATGAGCTTAACGACTTAGAAAATACCATGAGTCGCATTAAGAACTTTAATGTTACCAGTAAAGAATTGCAGAACAAGATTATTTTCTTGCGTAAACTGGTTCCGGGTGGCAGCGAGCATAGTTTTGGTATTCAAGTGGCTAAAATGGCAGGTATGCCAGCAAAACTGATAGGTAGAGCTAACGAAATTTTGAAACGTTTAGAGATAGATAGAACTGAAGGGCAAAGTGTGAAAGACAGTATCAAAAAAGTTCAAAATCAGGCCTATCAGTTACAAATGTTCGCTATCGATGATCCTGTGCTAGTTAAAATTCGTGATTCTTTGAATAACTTAGATGTAAATACCTTAACTCCGGTAGAAGCGTTATTAAAATTAGACGAAATACAACGATTGATAAAGAATTAATTTTACCCTTCTCGTCATTACGAGGTATGTTTTAAATTATGAGAGTACAAAAAAGTCAATTAGTATGGTTGAGCCTTGTTTTGATGTTATTTGTAGCTTCTTGTGGCTCAAGAAAACACACGAATAATACCAATGCATCTCGTGCTGCCGATGCAATGGCTAACTTGAAAAGTAAGCCCCTTTATCGATTTATTACTAGCTGGACTGGCGTGAGGTACAAATTAGGTGGTTTAGATAAAAGTGGGATAGATTGTTCTGGCTTTGCTTATTTGCTGCAAAAAGATATTTACGGAAAAACCTTGCCCCGTAGATCAAAAGATCAAGCTAATGCGATTAAAAAGAAAAGTTTTGGCAACCTAAAAGAAGGCGATCTGATTTTCTTTTCTTTCGGAGGTAGAGAGGTTGATCATGTAGGTATATACTTAAATGGCGATTTTTTTGTACACGCTTCAACTACCAGAGGCGTAATTGTTGATGATTTGACTATGCCTGTGTACCAAAAAGCTATTGTTAAAACCGGAACCTTAAACTGATGAGAAAATATTTGTTTATAATAATTGCCTTAGTTGTTTTTGTATTACCTGTTAAATCACAGCAGAATAGCAGTAATTTACAAGTTAAATTATTAACTTTAAATGAATTAGAGCAACGGATAGCTAAAGGAAAAGATACTACCTATGTGGTTAATTTTTGGGCAACTTGGTGTGGCCCTTGTGTTGAAGAACTGCCTTATTTTGAAAAACTAAGTACCGAAAACGCTAAAAAACCGTTTAAAGTGATACTGATAAGTTTAGATTTTAAATCGAAATTAAAAACAGCAGTAATACCATTTGTGGTTAAAAATAAAATTAAAGCTGAGGTTTATGTGATAAATGAAATAGATCAGCAAAAATATATAGATCGTATAGACAAAAACTGGTCGGGGGCAATACCTGCCACTTTAATTTTAAATACGGCTAAAAAAGTACGCGGATTTTACGAACAAGCATTTACCTACGAACAATTAACCAAAGCTATTTCTACATTAGTTAAACCATAATCTCTTAAATAAAAATAATGATGAAAAAGTTAATGTTAGCATGTTTTGTACTTCTTTTGGCAAGCACGTTAAATGCTCAAAATGGTTATCAAGTAGGCGATTTAGCTTCAGATTTTAATTTAAAAAACATTGATGGCAAGCAGGTATCTTTGGCAAGTTATAAAGATGCCAAAGGTTATATTGTGATATTTACTTGTAACACCTGCCCGGTTTCTAAAGCATACGAAAGCCGCAAAGAAGAATTAAACAAAAAATATGCTGCCAAAGGTTACCCTGTAGTGGCCATCAATACCAACGACCCTGTGGCATCGCCAGGCGATACTTATGAAAAAATGCAACAAAGAGCTAAAGAGAAAAATTTCAGCTATGCTTATTTATTAGATCCTGATCATGTTTATACGAAGAAATACGGCGCTATGCGAACTCCGCATGTTTTTGTGCTGCAGAAAACCAAAAAAGGAAACGAAGTAGCTTACATTGGCGCTATCGATAATGACCAGCAACTAGAAAATCCACAAAGAGAAAATTATGTGCAAAATGCCGTAAATCAGTTGTTACAAGGAGAGAAGCCTAGCGTGGCATCAACCAAAGCTATTGGTTGCACCATAAAATGGAAAAAAGAAGCAAGCAAATAATAAGTTGATTATTAACAACAAAAAAAGCCACTCTTACTTCAAAAAGAGTGGCTTTTTTATTGCAACTAAATTTTAAGCAGCATTGCCGAAAAGTAAATAAGCTAAACCTATGGCAGTACATACGCCCACTAAATCTGCAAATAACATAGTGCCTATAGCATAACGTGTGTTTTTAACCGAAACCGAACCAAAATACACCGCAATTACATAAAAAGTAGTATCTGCAGCACCTTGAAAAACCCCCGAAAGTTTACTCGCAAACGAATCTGGTCCATAAGCTGTCATCGTATCTACCATCATACCTCTGGCGCCACCACCACTTAACGGACGTATAAGCGCTGTTGGCAAGGCTTCTACAAAGCGGGTATCAGCTCCAAAAAAGTTAAAGAAATTTTTAATTCCTAAAATAACCACATCAAAAGTTCCGCTGGTACGCAGCATACTAATGGCTACTAACATACCTACCAAGTAAGGTATAATTTTTACTGCTGTTTCAAATCCACCTTTAGCGCCATCAACAAAGGCATCAAAAACATCTATCTTCTTGTAAACACCGCCTAACAAAATAGCCAGCACAATAAAGAGAATAACACCACTGCTTAATGTTCCAGAAAAGGAGGCAATATCTTTTGAGTTTAAAGTGGTAATGTACCAAACCAATAAACCAATTACAGCGCTAATGCTTAATATCCAACCTAAAATTACTGGTTGAAAAATGTTGATCTTTTGCTTGAAAGAAACAATGAGCATGGCTGTCATGGTACCAACAAAAGTTACAATTAAGCAAGGAATAAAGATATCTGTAGGATCTGAAGCATTGGAAGAAGCCCTTAATGCAATAACACTTACCGGAATTAAACTTAAACCTGCAGCGTGTAAGCATAAGAACATAATTTGAGAGTTGCTCGCCACTGCTTTGTTAGGGTTAAGCTCCTGCAAGCTTTCCATGGCTTTTAAACCGAAAGGAGTGGCCGCATTATCTAATCCCAGTAAATTGGCAGAGAAATTCATGACCATGTGCCCGGTAGCGGGATGCCCCTTTGGAACTTCTGGAAATAGTTTAGAGAAAAAAGGCCCAACAATTTTAGATAACAATCGAATACCGCCGGCTTTCTCAGCAATGCTCATTAAGCCCATAAAAAATGCCAATACCCCAATGAGTTTTAAGCACATTTCTACTGCATTCCAACAGGTTTGTATTACGCCATCAACCTTAGTGAGATTGGTAGGGTCATCGGCTTTGCCAATTATCATCCAGCTAAATATTTCTGTTTGACCAAAAAAGAAGCATTTAATAGCAGCTACTGTAATAGCCACAATAATAAATGCCGACCAAATTCTACTTAATGCCATTTGTTTAGGTTTATTTTGTGCGTTGAATTTAGTGTTTTTGCAGTAATTCTCCGTTTTTAAACGCTAAAATTATTTGGCCTTCTGTTAATAATTCGAAATCTGCTGTTTTATTGAACAATATATTTCCTCTTAATTGACAATTATGAGCATCATATACTTTGTAAGCGTCGCAGAAACTTAAATCTCCAATATCTTGTATGCTATAAGTTTTGTACGTACTCCGTCCGTCACTATTTGGATATTCCTCGTAATTAATGCCAACACTTACTTTTATGCCATCTAAAATAAGGTTGTTAATCATGAGGTGAAAAATTTGCTTGTTATTTTGAGGAATGGCAAAATAATTTTCAGTGTGTTGTTGCTCGTAACTTTTGCTTGCAATAGAAAGTAATCCCGATAGGATGGAAGCAAAATAATATTTTCTGATTTGTTGCTTTTCTGGATCGTCTTGGTAGCCTCCGGCCTCAATTAAAATGGTAGAAGTTCCGGCATTTTGAAAATTATCGCCAAATGCCCTTGGTTCGTATTCGTCATTAAATAAACCAATTTGGTTTGGTAGTACCTGATTTAGCTCTTTAAACATGTCTGCAATAACCAACATCGCATTTTTACGTGCATCGTTTACAGCAAGTGCCTTGTTAAACGCAGGTGCTAAATAAGAAAGTGTAGCAGGTTTTAAGGTTTCATCAACGCTCCATAAGGTAACTTGATCATGCAAATTGAAACCAAAATGAGGTTCAAAATTGTTTCTGGTTTGTTTTAAAATTTTAGCTTCTGGGCTAACAGTTTGTATAAAATCCCTATTAATATCTATCTGTTGTGCATTTCTTCTGGTAAACCTAGCTGCGCCATCAGGGTTAACCATTGGTATAAAAAGCAATTCACATTTTTCATTAATAAGCCGTACCATTTCATGGCCTTGTTGTAAAAAATTAAACAAATCGAACAATGCCATGGTTCCTGTGGCTTCATCGCCGTGCATTTGGCTCCATAACATTACCCTAGTTTTGCCATTTCCCCACTTTACAGCGTTGATACTTTTGCCTTTTACAGAACTGCCAAGCTGCTCAATTGTAAACTCAGCAGGCAATTGATTAATTAAAGGAACAATATCTTCATGCTTGAAAAAACGATTGTTTAGTGCTTTTTCTTCAAAAGTAGAGTAATTGGAAAATATTGATGGAATGCTCATTTTTTTTGGTATAAAAATACCGCCATTCCTATTGGAACTTAGTGGAATGGAGAAATCTTTAAACTGTTTTATCTAAAGATTTCTCGACTTCACTGCGTTCCGCTCTAAATGACGGCTAATATATTGTTTACTGCTAAACTGATTAAGGTTTTTCGTCAGTTAATTCAAAGCCCCAAGTTTTCCCTTTTTCGGTGGCAGGTATGCCGCCTACCATCCAAACTGGTGCTCTGGCGTCTTTCAAATAATAATCGAAGAACTGTTGTTCGCGAATTTGAATATCTTTTCTGTTCTGACGTTGTACCAAGTTGTGGGCTTCATTATTGTAATTTAACAACCATACTGGTTTACCTAAGCGTTTTAAGCCTGTAAACATTTCAATACCTTGGTACCATGGCACAGCACCATCAGCATCATTTGCCATTACTACCACAGGAGTGTTCACTTTAGGGAAGTTAAACAAAGGTGAGTTTTGAATATACAATTCGGGTTTTTCCCATAAGGTTGCACCAATTCTACTTTGTGTTTTTTCGTATTGGAACTGACGGTTCATGCCGCTTTCCCAACGAATACCACCATAAGCCGAAGTCATGTTAACTACTGGTGCACCTGCCCAAGCAGCAGCATACATATTGGTTACAGTAATTAAATGGGCCACTTGGTAACCTCCCCAGCTTTGCCCCTGAATGCCAATTTTATCGCCATTTACCCAACTGTTTTTCTTTAAATGTGCTACACCAGAATTGATAAATTCTTCTGCAGATTTGCCCGGGTGGCCAATTTCGTAGCTAATATCTGGTGCAAAAACCAAGTAACCGTTGCTTACGAAGAAAGGAATATTTAAACGCGATGGCGTAGGAGCAGGGGCTTGATAGGTGTACAAACCATCAGAAAGTTTTTCATAGAAATACACAATCATTGGATATTTCTTGTTAGGATCAAAATCTTCTGGTTTGTATAAAATACCTTGAGATTTATAGCCTTTTGGTGTTGTCCAATTTACCAATTCGGTAGTGCCCCAATTGTAGTTAGCTTGTTGCGGATTGGTACTGCTTAACTTAGTTGCCGTTTTAAAATCCTTAGAAATGTAAACATCTGGCGATTTGATATAGCTCCCTTTATCATAGATAAATAAATTGGCGTCTTTAGCTTTAACCAACGAAGAAAATTTTGCTTTTTCCATAGTTAACTGCTCTGGTAATTTGTTGTCGTTTATCGCTTTGCGGAAAATGCCATTTTCTTTGGTAAGGTTATTAAAACCATCGAAATAAAGCACTTCATTTTTCTTGAAGAAGCGTTCATCGCTGTTGCCACCCGTATTTCTAAAACCACCTGAAATTCGGTCAGAGCCTATGTTTATACGCTCTACACGAAGCGTGATATTGTTTGAACGCCCAAAGCCGATGGTTACATTTTTAGGTGCTGACTTACCATCGGGAGAAAAAGCCCAAACATCGTAACGATCGTTAATTAAAACTAGTTTATCGTCTTCGGTCCAGCCGGCAATTCCGTAGTTTCTTGCATAATCTGGAACGTCGTTTTCTTCATCGGCGAATTTTACCGACATGTTGTTATTTAGCAAAGTGATTTTACCAGTAGCCACTTGGTAGGTGTACCAGTTGCCATTTTCATTGTTAAAATAAAGTACATAATTTCCGCTTGGAGAAGCCATTGCTTGACCATTTAACCCTTCGATAATTTTTTTACGGCTACCATTTTTTACATCAACCAAATAAATATCTCTTTTGGTACTACCAGTCCATTGTTGTGCTGCTCTGTTGCCAAAATCTGTAGAAGCCAATACATAACTTGCATTGCCTTCGTCAACTAATGAGGCATCTGGTAATTTTACATCAGTTAACGGGATAATTTTAGGATCAGCACTGTAAACGTCAATTACACTCAAATAACTTCTTTTGGGTTCTCTATCAGCATTTTTCAACTGCATAGTTTGCAAATAATCGTCTTTATAGCCCCAAATATCTAGTTTCGCATTTTCGAAGTCTATCAACGTAGTATCTTTTGGTTTCTTTTCTGGTGCAATACCAAAGAACAATTTAGCTCCATCTTTGCTAAAATTTAATCTTCCATCTGCGCTAATGGCATATTTAGCTGGCAAACCAGGAGTTTCATTATCAACCAAAACTTGTGCAGTATCTAACGATAATGAATTGTAGTAAATGTTGTAATCCTTGATTTCTTTTTTCTCTGGGTCGGTTTCACCTAGAAATGCTAAATGCTCACTTTCATCATCAAAAGTAAAACCTTTGAAATTGCCTTTGTCTTTTACCAAGGTTTTTAATGTCCATTTCTCAGTATTTAATAAAAATACACCGTGTTTAGCATCTTTGTCTTTTTTAGAGCCTGAAGAGGTAAAAACCAATTGTTTTCCGTCTTTGCTAAACTCGTATCCGGTTACATATTTGTAAGTTTTTTCAATGCCTGTAACCAGGTTTTTAACAATTAAGTCTGTGCCTTCTTTGCTTGCACTAGCACCGTTAGCGGGCTCATCGGCAAATAAGTTGTTATCTTTTTTTTCTGGCGCAGCCGATGGAGATTTTGCTTTCTTAGCACTATCTAACGGTTTTTCTAAATTATAGGCAATAATAGCTGCACCTTTATCTGGAAATGAAAACGACTTAACCCGAGGAACTTTGGTTACATTTAAGGTGGTTAAATTAACAATAGCTAAAGTATCTTTGGTTTGTTCATCAGCTTTCTTTTTCTTTATTTTGGCCATTCTAACGTCCTTAAACAAAGGTTTAATGGTTAATGCCGCAAATTTCGAATCGTTACTGAACGATAGGTTTGTTCCTCTGGCTACGGTAAGTTTACGACCAATAGGAGCAATTGTTTCTTGAAAATAGAGATTTGCATCACCTTCTTGTACGCTAACAATAAAGCTAGCCCACATACCATTATTGGTTAACTGTTTACTACCTACAGCTTGCCAACCATCGTAAACACTGTGGTCTAAAGGCTTTTTTTGTGCAAAAACAGCACTGCTGAATAGTACAAAATACAAAAAGAGTTTCTTTTGCATGAGATTTTTATAAATACTTTTAAGTTGTTGGTTAAATTGTTTTAAAAATCGAAATAATAGCGTGTTAAAGCAAATTTTAAGATAAATATTACAATAAATGAAATGTGTTTAGGTTTACATTTCATTTCTAAAATAATACAAGATATATTTGTCTTTTATTTTGATATGCTTTACAGATGGATTTGAAAACAGAAGAAAAACCCATAGTTTATTCTTGTTCGGGCTGTTCTAATGCGGCACAAATGGCAAATTATATGGCGGTTCGTTTAGATAGAAATAATGTTGCCGAAATGTCGTGCATTGTTGGGGTAGGTGGCAATGTTAAGAAACTGGTAAAAACGGCCCAATCGGGGCGCAAGATGGTAGTGATAGACGGTTGCCCTTTGGCATGTGCGAAAGCTTGTTTGGATAACCATGGCCTAAAGCCTGATTTGCACATGGATTTATCTAAAGTTGGCGTAAAGAAAAAACAACACGAAGACTTTGACAAAGCACAAGCGGATGAATTGTTAGTGACATTAGAAAATCAAATTAGACAATTGTAATTTGATATAAAAAAGCCTGTGAGTTTTTTAAAACCTCTGTATAAAAGAGATAAGAAAAGTGTCATATTCATTGCTAATTTTTAATTGCAAATTCGCTTCTAAGTAGCGAGTAACAAATCGAATCTTCGAAGTTGTTATTTTCAAAATAGTCTTTACGCATTACACCTTCTTTGGTAAATCCATACTTACTAATTAACCTTAACGAAGGTTCGTTCCATTGGGCAATTAAGGCTTCTACTCTGTTTAAATTCATTTGGTCAAAACCATATTTCAAAACATAGGGTAGTGCTTCTGTCATAAAACCTTTTTGTTTAAAACTATCCTCTTTTAAGAAATAAAATAACTCTGCTCTACTATGTTTTTTATTCCATGTATGAAAACCACAATCTCCAATGGGAAGACGAGTAGTTTTGTCTATTAACAGAAAGAATAAAAACGAAAGTTGATAAGTTTCCATTCCTTTTTGGTGCATCTCTTTATATTTCTGATAACCTTGTTCGTTTAGGCCAAAAAACGCACAAATTTCTTCGGCGGTTTGGGTGTTAAACAAGTGATGTATTAAGGTTGGTGTAATTACTTTTAAGTAAAGACGTGGAGTTTCTAAGATTATTTCATTCATAACTTTATGTAATATTAAAGTGTGTTGCAATATCTTTTGCCAACAAATATAAAATTTGGTTAAACAAAAAAATCCCGCAACTGCGGGATTTTTTAATTATTGTTTTATTGTAATTCGTTATTGTTTTTTCTTCTGGTTAGCCTGTTGTTGTTGCTGACGCATATAATCTTCTAAACGTGCCTGAAAACCAGATTTCTTTTTCTCTACTTTAGGCTTTGCTTTGTTCTCTTGCAAAATAGCATGGATTTTGTCATCATTAACCATCTTTCTAATTAAGAATTGTTGCAAGAAAGTAAGCATGTTGGCTAAGAAGTAGTAATAGTTTAATCCCGATGGATAACTATTTAAAACCCCTAAGAAAATAATTGGCATAATGTAGCCAATGTACTTCATTTGCCCGGTTGCACCAGATATTTGATTATTAAAGTAAGTGTAAATTAAGGTAGAAATAGTCATTAAAATACACATTAAACTTAAGTGGTCGCCTATGAACGGAACATTGAAACCAAAGTTTATAAAGTTATCGTAAGTTGATAAATCTTTCATCCAAAGGAAACTTTCTCCCCTTAACTCGAATAGGTTAGGGAAGAAGAAGAAGAAAGCCATTACAAAAGGTAATTGTAGCAACATAGGCAAACAACCTCCAATTGGATTAACACCCACCTGCTTGTACAGTTTCAAGTATTCTTGTTGTAAAAGGGTAGGGTTGTCTTCGCCAACTTTAGCTTTAATCTCGTCCATTTCTGGTTTTAAAACTCTCATTTTAGCCATAGAAACATACGATTTGTAAGTTAACGGCGACATGGCAAGTTTTAATAGAATGGTAAGCACCAAGATAATTAAACCATAGCCCCAGTTAAAGCCTTCTAAGAAGTTAAATACTGGCAATACTACAAAGCGGTTAATGTATTTTAATGGCCAGTAACCCAAGTCAACTTGTTTTTCTATTTCGTGACCTTGACCTTTTAGTACACTAAATTTATTGGTACCAAAATAAAATTTAAAGTTATAGTTTTGAGCTGCTAACTGGTTAAAAGGCAATTGCATATTAGCACCATACCATTTAATCTTTCCGGGTTCGTTGGTAAACTTTACTTCTAAATCTCCTTTTTCAAACGGTACCGATGGTATAAGTACAGCCGAGAAAAAGTGTTGTTTAAACGAAAACCATTCTATCTTACCTTCGGTAAGTTCTTTTTTCTCGTCTTTATGTAGATCTAAATAATCAGGAGTTTTTTCTACGTATTTAAAGTACGGTGCCGAATGTTCTCGCTCTTTTTTGGCATCTTTTTCTTGTTGTAATAATGTACTTTCCCAGTTTAAACTAATGTTGTTACCTTGTATAATTTGATTAAAACCATTTAGGTTAACATTAAAATCTATATTGTAGCTGTTTGCAGGAATGTTATAAATAAAATCTACATACTTGTCTTCGCTATAGTTGGCACGCATGGTAATGCCGTTATTGGTAGTTGTTGCCGTAAAATACAAGTTATTGGTATTGATAACTTTACCATCTATATTTAGGTTTAACCCAAATTTATTATGGTTGCCATCAAATAAAATTAAAGGTTGTTTTTGATAAGTTTTCTCGTTCTTAAGCTCAACCGATTTAATTTTACCTCCTAAATTAGTAAACGTAATTTTAAAGTTCTCGTTTTCTAAAACAGTTGTTTGCTCTGTTCCGTTAATATTGGCTCCAAAAGGGCCTTTAACGGCAGTTGAGTCGACTGTTTTTACGGGCGTTACTGCCGGTTTTGCTGCTGGGGCAGACTTTAAACCTGCATTTTTAATTGAGTCTTGTACCTGTTGTTCTCTTTTTAATTCGGCTTCTGATGGTTTCATGAAAAACACGCCACCTGCCAAAATAATCATAATCAGGAACAGACCTGTAAATGTATTTCTATCCATTATATTCTATTGTACTTCTATTTTGTTGCTTTCTTTTTAACTTGCTCCATTGCAGCGGCCACAAATTTAATAAAAAGTGGGTGAGGATTAGCAACTGTTGATTTTAATTCTGGATGGAACTGTCCACCTACAAAAAACGGATGGTTTTTAAGTTCTACAATCTCTACCAAATTACTTTCTGGGTTAATGCCCGAAGCAATCATTCCGGCGGCTTCGTATTGCGCCAAGTAAGCGTTGTTAAACTCGTAACGATGACGGTGACGTTCTGAAATGTGCTGTTTGCCATACGCAGCAAAGGCTTTTGTACCTTTTTTAATATCACATGGATATGCACCTAAACGCATAGTACCACCTTTTTCGGTTATATTTTTTTGGTCTTCCATCATATTAATTACCGGATGGGGAGTGTTTTCGTCAATTTCAGTGGTATTTGCACCCGTTAAACCTAAAACGTTTCGACCAAATTCAATTACACAACATTGCATGCCTAGGCAAATACCGAAGAAAGGAACATTATTCTCTCTAACATATTTAATAGCATCAATTTTCCCTTCTATGCCTCTACTACCAAAACCTGGGGCTACCAACACTCCGTCTAAGTGGCCCAATTTTTCTTTTACATTATCTGCAAAAACACTTTCGGACGGAATGTACTCTACACGAACTTTACATTCGTTTTTTGCGCCAGCGTGTATAAAGGCTTCTGTAATAGATTTATAAGCATCTGGCAATTCTACATATTTACCTACTAAGCCTATTTTTACTTCAGAAGTTGGATTTTTTAAACGGCCTAAAAAGTCTTTCCAGCTTTCCATGCTAGGTTCTGCCTTGGTAGGTAGTTTTAGCTTGCTCAATACTGTTTTATCCAATTGCTCTTTGTACATTAATAGAGGTACATCATAAATAGACGGTGCATCTATAGATTCTACCACTGCGTTAATGTTAACATTACAAAACAATGCAATTTTTCTTCTAATATCTTGGCTTATTGGGTGTTCTGTTCTGCAAACCAAAATATCTGGTTGTATGCCATACTCTAACAATGCTTTAACCGAATGTTGTGTAGGCTTGGTTTTTAACTCGCCAGCAGCAGCTAAATAAGGAACTAGCGTTAAATGGATCACTAAAGCATTGTTGTTGCCTTCTTCCCATTTAAACTGACGAACGGCCTCTACAAAAGGCAGCGATTCAATATCGCCTACTGTACCACCAATTTCGGTAATTACAATGTCGTAATCGCCGCTTTCGCCCAAAATGCGCATGTTGCGCTTAATTTCGTCGGTAATGTGAGGCACCACTTGTACGGTTTTACCTAAAAATTCGCCCTGACGCTCTTTGTTGATAACATTCTGGTAAATACGGCCAGTAGTGATGTTATTGGCTTGCGAGGTAGGAACGTTCAAGAAACGCTCATAGTGTCCTAAGTCTAAATCGGTTTCTGCACCATCTTCAGTTACAAAGCACTCGCCATGTTCATAAGGATTTAAGGTTCCTGGATCGATATTGATATAAGGATCGAACTTTTGAATGGTTACTCGGTAACCCCTGGCTTGTAAAAGTTTAGCTAAAGATGCGGAAATGATGCCTTTTCCTAAGGAGGAAGTAACACCGCCCGTAACAAAAATATACTTAGTCATGGATGAATTTTTGGTGCAACAAATACATTTTGCTGCTTTTTGTACGGGATACAAAGGTATGAAAATAAAGTTGTTGTTGCTGCCCTGTTGATAATAAATTTTTTAGCAAGCCAATACATTGACCTACAAATGATAATGCAAAAGCAAGGCTTGTTTATAATTTTTATAAGGATGTATTTTTGTAAAATAGTGCCACAGCTACATAGATTTCTTTGTTTAAAATATTCATTTGTGCAACTGTGGCTTAAAAAAACTATTTAGTTCTAGTTGGTCTTACCTCAATTTTTGAAGGCAATACATTAGGATTTAAGTTCAGTAAATCTACTACCATTTGACCTATGTCTTCGGGTTGTATTTTCCAGCCATCAGCATCGTTAGGTTGATGGCCGTTAAAGTGCGAGGTTACCGAACCGGGCATAATGGTCGTGGTTTTAATGTCGTACTCTCTTAGATCTAACATAGCGGCCTGTGTAAAACCAACTACACCAAATTTAGAAGCGTTGTAACCAGCGCCATTGGCAAAGAAATTAGTGCCTGCTAGGCTAGAGATAGAAATGTAGTAACCTTTATTTGCCTTTAGCTGTGCTACACTGGCTTTCAGCGTATGGAAAACGCCAGTTAAATTGGTGTCAATCATCGCATTCCAATCTTCTAAACTTAATTGGTCTATGGGCGCAAACTTGCCCAAGCCTGCATTGGCAATTACAATGTCTAATTTTCCAAATTTGGCTACAATTTGCGCTACAGCTTTTTCTTCGTCTTCAAAATTTCTTACATCAGCAGCAATGGCTAATACATTTTCGCTGCCCAAGTTGGCTTTTGCTTGCAATACATCTTCTAATTTCCGGCCAGATATGGCCACTTTTACACCAGCTTGCACCAATGCTTTCGCAATACCAAAACCAATGCCTTTTGTTCCGCCTGTAATATAGGCTACTTTAGTATCTAAATTCATCGTTAGTTAAATTTACTTCAAAACTGCAAAATTAGTATGGTTTATATGTGGCTGTTTTGTCAAATAACGTTTAATTAGCTCATTGTGCATTGTGTGAGAATTACTCATTAGCTGTACCCATATTTAAAAATCGGTTCTTTGTCCGATATTCTTAATTATCGGGCATTTAGCCGATAATTTGATTTATCGGCTTTTTTGCCGATATTAGAGTTATGATTGCAGTAATTACAGGAGATATCGTTAATTCGAGAGAGCTACCATCTCTTTGGATAGAGATTTTGAAAGAAGCTTTATCGGCTTTGCCAAAGGAAGATACCAAATGGGAAATTTTTAGAGGTGATAGCTTTCAAATAGAATTGCCTTCGCAACAGGCTTTGCTTACTTCGGTGTATATTAAAGCGTGTATAAAGACTATTAAAGGGGCAGATGTGAGGTTAAGTATTGGTTTAGGTAAGAAAGCAAAAATAGCTACAGCTAAAGTTACTGAAGCTAGCGGAGAAGCTTACGTAAACTCGGGAGAGGGATTTGATGGCTTGAAAAGCAATAAAGTAAACTTAGTGGTAAAAAGCCCATCAGTTGAGTTTGATGAAGATATGAACCTGTACTTTAAATTGGCCTTAATTGCCATGGACAGTTGGAGCCCGATAGCTTCTGAGGTAGTAAAGCAAACCATTGAAAACCAAAATGAAAACCAAGATAAGATTGCGAAAATTTCTGGAAGAAGCCAATCTTCTATTAGCGAAGCACTTAAAAGAGCGCATTTTTCGGAGATAATGGAGCTGGAAAAAAAGTACAGACTGTTGGTAGCTAAAGTTTTTGAGCAATGGAAATCGTATTAATTAAACTTCTTTTAGCTCACATAATGGGTGATTTTTTTCTGCAACCAGATAAATGGGTGGTAGAAAAAGAGCGTATGAAACTAAAATCTAGTAAGTTATATTTCCATGTGGCATTACACTTTGCATTGATATTTCTTGTCTTTTTTTCGTTTGATGTTTGGCTACAAGCTTTAATTATTGGTGTTACCCATTATATAATAGATGCCACTAAGTTACTATTTCAGCAAACTAAAACTAAAAAAGCATGGTTTTTTGCAGACCAAGCATTGCATATTGCTGTAATTATAGTTTGTTGGCTAAGCTTTTACGACGGTGCAACTATAAATTTTAGCTTTTTACAAAACGTTAAATTTTGGCTGTATCTTTTTGGCGGTTTACTATTAACACTACCAACGGCAATTGTTATTAAGGTAGTTATTGCCAGATTTATACCAAGTAAAAATGCTATTTCATTACAAAATGCTGGCAAGTTTATTGGTATTTTAGAAAGGCTACTAATTTATATTTTTGTACTCACCAATCATTTAGAAGCGGTGGGCTTTCTTTTGGCAGCAAAATCAATCTTTAGGTTTGGTAACCTAAAGGAAGGAAATGAGTTAAAACTTACCGAGTATGTTTTAATAGGCACTTTGTTAAGTTTTGGCATTGCTGTGGCGGTAGGTTTAGGTATCACTTCTATTAAATTATAATGAAAAAAATATTTTAACAACGCGTGTCAATGCAATCGTTCGAATTAGATAAAACAGATCTTTCTAAGCTAAATAAAGCCATAAATGGCAATGACCAATTATTGGCCCAAACTTTAGCCGAATACCATGCTTCCGAAATTGCTATTCTTTTCGAAAATATTAATGCTGAGGATAGACAGCGTATCATTAACCTGCTAGAGGTAGAAAAAGCATCAGAAGTAATTGCCGAGATGAGCGAAGAAGCCCATCCAGAAGAGCTTTTGATACAGTTGCACCCCGAAAAAAGAACAGAAATTGTAGAAGAACTGGATTATGATGATGCAACCGACATTATTTCGCAGTTAGATGCAGAAGAACAGCAGGAAATTCTAGAAGATTTAAGCGCAGATGATGCCGAAAGTATCCGGAATTTATTAAGCTACCATGAGGAAACTGCTGGTGGTTTAATGAATACGCAAATGATTAAGGTGAACATTAACCTAACCAAAAAGGATGCGATTGACGAAATTATTAGGCAAAGCGAAGAAATAGAAGAATTTTATACAGTTTTTGTGGTAGATGATGAAAGCTGTTTTAAAGGCATTGTGTCATTAAAAGATATCATCAAGGCAAAAGGTAATGTGAAAATTACCGATATGGTAAACCCCAATGCTGTTTATGTAAAAGCAGATACAGACCAAGAAGAAGTGGCAAAACTATTATCTCAATATAATTTAACGAGTATTCCGGTGGTTGACAAGCATGCGAAGCTATTGGGCAGGGTAACTTTCGACGATGTGATAGACGTTTTAGAAGACGAGAATACAGAAGATATTTTAAAAATATCGGGGGTATCTGAAGATGAAGAATTGGCAGGTAATTGGATAGATGCCGTTAAATCTCGATTGCCTTGGCTGATCATTAACTTGGGAACGGCGTTTTTGGCTTCGGCAGTGATAAGGTATTACGAAAATACACTTGCGCATTTAGCAGTTCTTTCTGCATATATGACCATTATTGCAGGCATGGGCGGAAACGCAGCCACACAGGCATTAGCCGTTACCGTTAGGCGTATTTCGTTATTCGACTTAACAGACCAGCAGGCTTATAGAGCAGTTTTAAAAGAATTTACCGTAGGGATGATTAACGGTGCTGTAACCGGCTTAATTGTATTGGCTTTTGCCTATTTCTTCGATGCCAATTTAATGTTAGGTTTAGTAATTTTTCTGGCCATGACCGGAAATCTTATTATTGCGGGTTTTACAGGTGCCGGTATCCCGTTAATTTTAAAAAGGGTAGGGATAGACCCAGCAATCGCCTCATCTATTATTATAACCACCTTTACAGATGTTTTTGGTTTCTTGCTATTGTTGGGCTTAGCCAGTAAACTTTTGCTGTGAGGAAACGTATTTGTTGCGTTTTAAACTACATAAAGCTGTGAGCAACCTAACAATTTTACTGGTGTTTGGGTTATCACTCTACCACAACAAGTAGCAATTACACTGACCATAGGTTAAAACAAAGACTAAACAGCTGTAGCCCTAGTTGCTATATTTCCTTTTGTAGCTTTAGAATAAGGACAAACAGCATGTGCTTTATCTACTAATGATTGGGCTTTTACCATATCAATACCCGGTATATGCACATCTAAATCTGCCGCAAGAACAAAACTCTTTTCAAGTTTATTAAAAGATATATGCACATTTATAATTGCATTACTGGTATCAATACCTTCAGGCTCGGCAACAGCTTGCAAGGCACCTAAATAGCAAGAACCCCAAGCTGCAGCAAATAGCTGTTCGGGGTTGGTTGCACCACCTTGTCCGCCCATTTCTTTCGGTTTCCTCAAACTAGTTTCAAATATGCCGTCGCTAGATTTTGCATGACCATCTCTACCACCAATAACGGTAACCGTAGCTGTATATATATTTTCCATCTTATTTAATTTGTAGACGCAACAAATAAATGATGGTTTTAGTTTGCTGGCTTATGAACATGGTACTTTTAAAGAGCTACTATTTACAAAGTTGAAGCTCATTAAAACCAATAATGATCCGTTACATTAAAAACGTACAAATATCGACCAATACAGCACTACGCTACTTAAATCTTAATTTTTTCAGTAAGCTTAAAAATATCGTAAGAAACCTTTTGTATCAGATCAAATTGTTCTTCTATCACAATGTCTGTATCGGTTAAAGAAATATCCGTATTGTTCTTTAATCTTATCAAAGGCACATTACTCAAATTGTTGGTTTGCTGTTCTAGGTTATCTCCAGCCTTTTCTAACAAGTAGGTCGTATTGTCGGCAATAGGTCTAATATCCTGATAATCTACATAAATAAAATTATGTTCTTTAATGTACAATGATAAGCTGGCAATGTACGAGGAAAGCAGGTGATTTAACACCGTAAATTGATGAAGCTCTTTAATGTGCACCTGTTTGCTTTTGGGTTCCGAGAACATTCTTTGAAACATCGAAGCTAAATTTGAAGTTTTTACATAAACTTCCTTTCTGGCCAATTTGTAATTGGTAAGATCAAAACCTTTTTCGAAATAGAGCTTGGTTACTTCTTTAAAATACCACTGATTGGATTTAATCATTTCCAACATGGCATCTTTAACTTTTTGGTGTTCCCAATTAGGGAAAAGCGAATAACTGGCCAGCAAAGCAATTCCCGAACCAATTAAGGTATCGTAAATTCTTTCTTTAGCTATAGACATGGTACCCATGCCCAAAAAATTAAAGATAATAAGGATGTATGGAGTCATGAAAAGCACACTAACCACATAATTTTTGCGCTGAAAACTATAACCGGCTATCATGAATAAAATTAAGATAACAAATAAGGTGTTTTTATCGTGGATATAGTGCAATATGCCCATACCAATAAATGCGCCAACAACAGTACCAATAATACGATGGTAGTTTCTTTCTTTGGTTAAGCTAAAGCCAGGTTTAGATATTACCAATATGGTTAGTAAAATCCAGTAGCTGTGCTCAAAATCTAAGCTTCTGGCAGTAACAAAGCCAATAAACATCACAATTGCTACGCGTAGCGAGTGCCTAAAAGTAGAGGAACTGAAGGTAAGGTTGTTTAACAGTAATTTAATGTTAATCTCTTGCGAGGTAACAAACTTGGCTACATCCACATCGCCTTTTTTTATCTTTTTTTGTTCTTTCTTATTAAAATACCTGTTAATGGTTTTTATTCTGGCTACAATGTTCTCAATATTTACTTCAATATTTTTTAGGGCGATAATGCCCAAGGTATTATAATCGTTGCTGCTGCTTTGTTCTAAATCACTTATTTCTTTTCGCAGGTTTACTAAATCGTTCTCCAGGTTGTCGGCAAGGCTAGGTGTGCCACCACTTTTTAAGGCAAAGGCAATATCGTCCAACGAATCCGAAATTTTATTGATCGCCTCTTCATAATGTGCTAAAATCCCAATAGAATCGAACTGTTCGTGCAACTGTTTATAATTGTAGTAGGTTGACATTACCTGCTCAAATAAATCAACCGTATCTGTAAAAACAATAACTAGAAACCTACCTTGTGGGGTAGAATCTCGTACTATTTCTCTGGTTTTAAACAATACCTCCCTAACTTCGTCCTGTTTTTCGTGAACGTTTACTTGCAATTGCAATAAATAGGCGAAATTCTTTTCGTAATTGGTTTTGTGAGAGTAGAATTTAGCCTTTACTCGTAAAAAATTAGCTATCTCAAGTATAGCATCACTCAATGTTTGCTGTGCAAGTCTGTAAGGGCGTAACCGATAAATGAGGTAGCTTAAAGAAGTGTACCAAATACTGCCGATAAAGACCAACATACTATAAAAAATCACTTCCTGCCAAGGCCGTACATCGTCAATACTTAAAATCATAACGAGCAGTACCGATGTGCCTATTGCGGCGGCTCTCGCTCCATAAAGAAACAGCATCGAAAATATAAAGCTAAACGCCACAAGCAAAATACCAATAAAAAGGTCGCTTTTATTGGTAAGGCCAACAATAATGGTTACCAAAAACAACAATGCGGTAGTTACAAACATGGCGTTTCTGCGGTGCTGTATTGGGCCAGGAGAATCTACAATGCTTACACAAAGTGCGCCCAAAGATAGGGTCATGCCATACTGTAGCATGCCAAAATGTGCCATAATTAACGAGGGACACAATACACCAAAAGTAATACGAAGACCCTCTGCAAAATAATTGCTCAGTAAAAAATCTTGTGTATCTCTAATTGGTTTATGAAGCATATACAAAACTAATATTATTTGAGATGGAAAATGTTAAATTTGGACAGAAATGCCGAAAAAACGATGAAGCAATATAATTACATCTATTTTATAAGCTCAAACGGACTATCTAATTAAAAATAACGTCTTAATAAAACACCCCTTTTAATAAAAAGT
Source organism: Pedobacter sp. UBA4863 (assembly GCF_002399615.1). GTDB lineage: Bacteria > Bacteroidota > Bacteroidia > Sphingobacteriales > Sphingobacteriaceae > Pedobacter. Next base: position 174,506 of record NZ_DHDZ01000015.1, read on the forward strand.
TAATGAAGAAAATATTTATCGCATTAAGTTGCCTATTTGTATTAGTATCTGCTGGAAAAAAAGAAATCATTATTAGCGCAAAAGCTCAAAAAATAGACTCTGCAATTACTTATTTAAAACTTGTTGAAATTGCAAAAACTAAAACTCCGGCAATACAAATAGCATATTTAAACAATGGCAAAGTAGAACACTATAACTATGGCGTAAAAAGTACAACAACTGCAGAACCTATTGATAGCAAAACCATATTTCAGGCAGCTTCTTTAAGCAAAGTTGTAGCCACTTATGCTTTTTTAATATTGGCTGATAAGGGTTTACTAGATTTGGATAAACCTTTATGGAAATATTACGAGTACGATCGCTTAAAAAATGATCCGAATAAAGAGTTAATGACTGGCAGACACGTATTAACTCACCAAACGGGTTTAGTAAATTGGGAAGCAGCAGCAGGTTCTACCGCTTGGAAAAACAGCGAATTAAAAACAAGGTTTACTCCTGGAACTGATTTCACCTATTCTGGAGAGGCTTACTATTACCTACAATTAGTAGCCGAAAAAATTACAGGTAAAACTTTAGATCAAATTTGTACTGAATATATTTTTAAACCATTTGGGATGAAAAAATCTCATTACACCTTTACCAATGAAATTGGTAAAAACATAACTTTAGCCCACAGAGATGATTTAACTACTTCGGGAAGAGTACAAAAATTTACAGAAGGTAATGACGCTTATACTTTATACACCACAGCAGATGAGTATATGAAATTTGTTATAGAAGGTGTGTTAAATGGCAAAGGCTTATCTAAAAAAATGTACCAAGAATTTCTAACTCCCACAGTAACCACAGCCTTAAAAGGAAAAGAAAAAGAGAAGGATAAATATGTGAAAGGTTGTTTAGGTATTCGCATTCAAGAAAACGAGGCGGGTACTGCATATTGGCACACGGGCTCAAACGGAAGTGCTAAATCTGGTGGTTTTAGGTGTGTATTCTTGGTATATCCAAAAAGCAAAAAGGCCATTACAATATTTACAAATTCAAGCAAAGGAAATACGGCTTTCGTACCTGTTCTTAACCAAATCATGGGCAAAGATCAAACTTATTGGTTCTATAAAAATTAAGTCTATCATTTTTATTAAATAAAATAGATGAAGAAACTATGCTTAACCAACTTGCTCATAATTACTGCAATATTTGGTGCACATGCTCAAAAAATAGATTATCTAATTAAAAACGGCTATGTATTTGACGGTACTGGCGCAGATTCTGTACAACAAGATATAGGTATTTACCAAAATAAAATTGTATTTATAGGTAATAGCAATAAATTGGCTCAACCACCTAAAAAAATAATTGATGCCAAAGGAAAATATATAGCACCTGGTTTTATAGACCCACATACCCATATCGAAAGGTTATTAGATTCTGATGATAAAGAAAAAAGAGCAGCGCTAATATGGTTAAGACAAGGTGTTACCACTGTATTAACAGGTAATGATGGTTATGGTAAAACCAATGTTGGACAAATTTTTAGTAACTGGGAGAAAAACGGTATAGGCCCAAATGTAGCCATGTTTGTTGGTTTTGGCCCAGTTAGAACTGCCGTAGTAGGCGATATGCCAGTGCAACCCACCGAAAAACAAGTACTTGAAATGCAGCAGGTGGTAGAACAAGGCATGAAAGATGGTGCCATAGGTTTTTCTACCGGATTGTCTTACTTGCCGCAAACATTCGCTAAAACACCAGAAATAATTGCCCTTGCTAAAGCGGCTTCCAAATACAATGGCATATACGACACCCACATGCGTGCTCAAAGCTGGCCCAACTCTAAAGGTGCCATCGAAGAGGTATTAGAAATAGAAAAACAGGCAGGTATTAAGGTGCATATTTCGCATATTAAATCTTCTGGACCTATTGCCTTTGGTAAGAGTACTAATATTTTAAAGCTATTAGATGCAGCTCGTAAACAAGGTTCTACAATAGATGCTAGTGTATATCCTTATACAGCTTCTGCCAATGGCTTAAGAGGTTTGTTACCACTTTGGGCTCGTGAAGAGGGTACAGAGAAAATGGTTAAAAACTTTGACGACCCTGTTTCTTTAGAGAAAATTAAAGCAGCAGTTGCTCAAAGTTTAATCAAAAATGGGGGCGGTAAAACTCAATTAATTACTACCCGAAGCAAATCGATGGCAAACCTTAATGGTAAAACCGTAGCCGAGATTGCTAACATGTGGGACGTGCCTGAGGAAGAAGTTATCATCAGAATACTGAAAAGAAATCCAACCATTGGTGTAATATCATTTGGCATGGATGAAGGTGATGTGCTTAATTTTTTGCGAAAACCTTACATTGTTGTGGGTTCAGATGGTACCGACTCTCATCCACGCGGCGCTGGAACTTTTGCTAAAGTAATTAACGAGTATGTTATTCAGCAGAAAATAATGCCCTTAAAAGAAATGATTTATAAATCTACCGGGCTAACTGCTGAAAAATTTAAATTGAAAGATAGAGGAGTAATAAAAGAAGGTGCAATTGCCGACATCGTGATTTTCGATCCTAAAACTTACAAAGCAAATTCAACCTATCAAAACCCAACAGATCTCGCTACTGGCGTACAAGCGGTGTTTGTAAATGGCCAGTTGGTAATTGAAAACGATGTGTACAATGGCAGTCTTGTAGGCAAGGTAATTAGGTATAATAAACAAGAATAAAACATGAAAAAGAAGTCCATTGCATTTGTCCTAATAGCTGTTGCGCTTAGTTTTATAGGAGTAAATTGTAAAAAAAGTAGAACTGATGCTGCATTTACAAACGAAGTTAAAACTACGGATAAAGCTACCGAAGCAGATATTTTGATTAAAAATGGACTTTTATACGACGGTACAAGCAATGAACCATCTATAAAGGATATTGCGATAAAAGACAACATTATCGTTTTTATAGGAACTGCCAATGAAAAAAATGTAACAGCTCAAAAAACCATTGATGCTAAAGGGTTTATCGTTACTCCGGGGTTTATAGATCCGCACACCCATTGTGAAAGTACATTAAACGCCTCAAATTCCATAACCAGAGCAAACCTTTCTTATTTAAGGCAGGGCGTTACCACCATTTTAACCGGAAACGATGGTTATGGTACTATAAATACCCAACAACAACTTTCTAAATGGCAAAATGAAGGCATAGGTACCAATGCAGGCCTATTTGTAGGCTTTGGCGAAGTAAGAAAAGAAGTATTAGGTAGCGACAATGTACAGCCCAGTGTTTTACAATTGGCAACAATGAAAGAATTGGTGGTTAAAGCTATGAAAGAGGGCGCATTTGGATTTTCTACTGCTTTATCTTACTTACCTCAATCGTATTCGCTACGAAAGGGCACCGAGGTAAAAGAACTAGCCAAAGCATCGCAACCTTATGGTGGTGTTTATGATACTCATTTAAGAAGCCAGGGTAGTGGTATAATTGATGCCATTAAAGAAGTTGAAGAAATTAGTGAACATGCTGGCAACCTTAAAGTTCACATTTCGCACATTAAAGTTACGCCAATCTCTAATTTTCATTTGGTAAATGATATTATTGCACAAATGAATAATGCCCGTAGCAGAGGTATTGATATGACGGCAAACGTGTATCCATATTTAGCTTCGGCTGATGGATTAAGTTCTATATTATCTACCTCTTATCGTACTTCCCAGTCGGTATATAACACAAAATATAATAACGCTAACGATAAAAACAACATGCTGAATGCTGTAAACAATTATTTTAATAGCATTGGCGGGAATATCCAAGAAGGTGCAAAAAGAATAGTTGTAGCCGATTCAAATCCCTTATGGAAAGGTAAAAGCATTTATGAAATTGCACAAAATCAAAGTAAAACTGAAGCCAATACCGTTTTAGATATGCTGTACACCAAACTGGGAATCGGCATACATACTTATAGCCAAAGCGAAGACGTGATGAAAGAGTTTTTAAAACAGCCTTTCGTTGTCACTGGGTCTGATGGTGTGAGTAGTCACCCTAGGGCAACGGGCACATTTCCAGAAGTAATAAAAAAGTATGCTGCAGACCAAAATTTGCAATCTTTAGCGCAAGCAATCCACACCTCATCGGGTTTAACTGCCGAAATATTTGGTATAAAAAAGAGAGGCTTTTTGAAAGTTGATAATTATGCTGATATCTTAGTAATAGATTTGGATAAATACAAAGCTAACTCATCGTACCAAGAACCTACTTTATATGCAACAGGTATAAAACATGTTTTCTTAAACGGCAAGCATGTGATAGAAAACGATGTGTACAAAGGCGTTTTAGCAGGGAAATCGCTAAGAAAAAATGAATGATTAATTATTAAACAAAGTTAAAAAGCATAAAGAAATATGATTGGGATAGTAGGTGGGGTTGGACCATTAGCGGGGCTAGATGTTTTTAAGAAAATTATTGAGGAAACTGATGTACAAAAAGATCAGGATCATTTGCCAGTACTCTTAATGTCTTATCCACATTTAATAGTAGATAGAACCGAATATCTTTTAAATAAAATTGATGTTAACCCAGCATATGCACTAGCCGATATTATTAAAAAACTGGCCGATAATGGCGTAACGGCAGCTGCTATTCCTTGTAATACGGCTCATGCGCAGGCTATTTTTTCTGTTGTAGAGCAAGAGTTAGCAAAAAATAAGGTGAACATTAAGCTGTTACATTTGGTAAAAGAAACAGTAAACCAAATCAAGCTAAATGCGCCCAACGCTAAAGTGGCGGTGCTATCTACCACCGGAACTAGAAATACTGGCTTATATAAAAACATCCTCGTTGACGCTGGTTTAACAGTGGTAGAGCCTAGCATCGATTGGCAAAATAGGGTACACGATGCCATTTATGACCCAACGTACGGTATCAAAGCATTCTCATCGCCAGTAAAGGAAAAAGCTGTGCAAGAGCTGCAACAATGTATAGATGTATTGATACAAGAAAACGCTACTCATTTTATATTGGGCTGTACAGAATTACCTTTAGCATTTCCAGAAACATCATATAAAGGAATTCCTTTAATAGACCCTAACAGGATAATTGCTAGAGCATTAATAAGAGAAGTGGCAGCGGAAAAATTAAAAAAACAAGATGCGTAAGATTTACATTACTAAAATAATATTCTTCACTATAGCGATGTTATTTTGCTCATTTAGCAAGTTGTATGCACAAACTAAAGCCCAATACGATATCTATATCAAAAATGCCTGCGTTTTTGATGGTTCTTTAAGCGATTCTACCTTCAGAGATATTGGTTTAAAGGGTGATAAAATTGTGTATTTAGGAAAACCGCTAAAAAAAGTTCTTGCGAAAAAAATTATCGATGCCAAAGGTAAAATTGTAGCGCCTGGGTTTATTGACCCGCACACTCATGCCGATACTGCCTTAAACTCTTTGAAAGCTACTGAACGTGCTAATCTTCCATACTTAAGTCAAGGCATTACTACAGTTTTTCTTGGTAACGACGGCTGGGGTACTTACAACATTAAAACCCAACACGAAAAGTTTAGGAAGGCGGGCATTGGTACTAACGTGGCATCGTTTGTTGGTTTTGGTCCAGTTAGACAAGCAATTTTAGCTAATGATAATAGATTGCCTTCTGCAACAGAAACTGAAAAGATGAAGCAATTAGTAGAAAAAGCAATGAAAGAGGGCGCTATTGGAATTTCCACTGGCTTGTCTTACATCCCACAAAATTTCTCCACCACTGCAGAGCTTATTGAACTGTCGGAAGTAGTTTCAAAATACGGAGGTACTTACGATACGCACATGCGCAACCAAAATACTGGCAGTATTAAAGCTATTGATGAAAACCTTGAAATTGGACGAAAGGCCAATATTCCTATTCATATCTCACACATCAAAGCCAGTGGGCCGGCAGCGCATGGTATGAGTACTGAAATCATCCAACATATAGCACAAGCTAGAAATAACGGGCAGAATGTTACCGCTAGTGTCTATCCTTATTTAGCTGCAGGTGATGATCTTAATATCCTAATTCCAACTTGGGCTAAACGGACGGGTCAAAATCAAATGCTTGCTAATTTTAATCAGCCAGATTCGCTAGTTGTAATTAAGGATTGGATTAATATGCGAATTAAAACGCTCGGTGGTGCCGATAAACTACGTTTGTATTGCCCTAATGACACAAATTATCATGGTAAAACTATTGCTGATCTTGTTGTGAAAACCAACAAACCAGCTAACGATATTGTGGTAGAGGCTTTAACCAAATATCCGGCAATGGAGGTGCATTCCTTTGTAATGGACGAAAACGATTTACTTAATTTTATCACAACCAAGTGGATAGCTACATGCTCTGATGGAGTGCATGGACATCCAAGGGCAGCAGGCTCCTTCGCCAAAAAAATAAGAACGTATGTTTTAGATAAAAAACTGATTTCTATGAAGTTTGCTATATATACCTCAACAGGTTTAACAGCTGATTTTTTCAAGTTAAAGCACAGAGGTTACATAAAGGAAGGCAACTATGCCGACTTAGTAATCTTCGATCCGAAGACGATTAAGGATAACGCCACCTATAGCAATCCATATGAACTTGCTACCGGAATTGATTACGTGATTATTAATGGAAAATCTGCAATTGAGAACGGAAAATACAACAGAAAACTATTAGGAAGAACACTTAAACTATAATTTATAATGAAATACCCTAAAACCCTAACAGTACTTTTATTGGGAGTTGCAGTTGTTGCACAAGCACAAGAAAAACGTGGCAGAGCCAGAGATTTTGGTGTGCAAATAGGCATTCTTAAAACTGGACAACACAACGCCATTACCGACGTAGCGGGGGTAAAGGTTGGCCATACTACCTTAATAAAAGAAGATTCAATCAGAACTGGTGTTACCGCAATTATTCCTCATGAGGGCAATGTATTTCAGCAAAAAGTACCAGCAGCGGTATTTGTAGGTAACGGCTTCGGTAAATCAATGGGCTTATCTCAAATTAAGGAATTGGGAAATATAGAAACACCAATATTATTAACCAATACGCTAAATGCACCAATGGTTGCAAATGCACTTTTAGACTATATGTTGGCACTGCCAGGCAACGAAAATGTAAAATCTGTTAATGCCATGGTAGGCGAAACTAACGATGGCGGACTAAATGACATTAGAGGCCGCCATGTTAAAACAGAAGATGTGCTACAAGCGTTAAAAACTGCCCAGAATGGCCCTGTTGCCGAAGGTGCAATTGGCGCTGGTACCGGTACCGAAGCTTTAGGTTTTAAAGGAGGCATCGGAACCTCGTCTCGTGTATTGCCCGCTTCTAAAGGTGGTTACACGGTAGGAGTGTTAGTGCAGTCTAATTTTGGGGGCGTGTTACAAATTAACGGGGCACCAGTAGGACGCGAACTAAACAATTTCTACATGATGGACAAAACCAAGCAAGTTAAAGCAGATGGTTCTTGCATGATTATTATTGCCACAGATGCGCCTCTGTCTGATAGAAACCTTGAACGTTTAGCGAAGCGTTCATTTATCGCCTTTGGCAATGTAGGTGCTTTCGCTTCAAACGGCAGCGGCGATTATTCAATTGCTTTTTCTACCTATAACAAAAACCGTGTGCCATATACCACTAGAGAAAAAGTAAGAACAATAGACGATTTAAATAACGATGAAATGTCGCCATTGTTTATGGCAGTTTGGGAGGCTACACAAGAAGCATTAATCAATTCTCTATTTATGGCCGAAGACATGAAGGGCAAAAATGGCAGAACCGTTAAAGCCCTACCTATCAAAAAAACAATCGAAATTTTAAAGAAATACAAAGCACTTGATCAAAATAAGCTGCCTATGGCTATTGAAAATTAGTAAAAACAACATTTTTTGTTAATAACTTGATTGTTAACAACTTGAAGTGTTTGTTGCACAATATTAAGATTAACGCTAAAATGCTCATATTTTAACCATTAAAAACGGTTAACAACCTTAAATATTTGGTGAGTAAGTTGTTAGTAACATTTAATCAATTTTCTTGGCAAATATTGCCTATCAAGTTAACTTAGATACTATCAATAACGAAGTACTTTGACCGTCTTAAAAAATCCAAAACGAAAAGTAAGCTGAAAAGCTAAAACTTTCGGGATCCAAATTGTATCAGTCTATATGTGTTTAAGTAACGCAGTAGGTTCATGCTTAGTTTTATACTAAAATGAATATAATTAGCAAACTCCAATTGTTCGCAAGAAAAAATAGAGCCGCTAAAGTAGCAATACAAATACTGAACAATAACAGACAATGATGGAAAAAAGCTATAATTCTATGGAAGGAAGCCTATGAACATCATCCTAAAGCAAAACATTCGAAAGAAAAGAAGCTTAAAAGGGCAAAGTAAAATTCAATTGATAGCTTATCCATATTTACGAATAAGGGTAGGTTTAAAACGGAGAACCAAATCGAAAGAGGCAGTTCTCCGTTTTTGTTTATCATACTTTTTAAAATCTTGTTGTCCTAATCAACAAATTGGGCAAATCATTATTGCAGTAAAACACGAAGGATAAATTTTTGGGCTATTTGGTGGCTTTGCGATTAAAAAAGAAAATCTCGAAAACTATAAATGCTAATCCTTCACAGAAATAAAAGTCTCCACTTCTGCCTTGTCACCATCCTGATATTTTTTTCCGTGAATGGTAAAATCGGCTTGGTAGGCCCGTTTTGAGTTTAAGGTTTCGCCTCCCCATATTTCTAGCCAAGTGTTAAAAACGGCTTCGGGCATTTTCCCTTTAGAAATAAACTTCTGGTAGTTAGCGGTTTCAATAGTAAGTCCAACAAAACCCTGAGGAATATTTTCTAATGAGCTCACCGCTAATCCTACAATAGTGGTATAATAACCGGTAAAATCCGTTTCGTAGTCAGTATAAACGGCATAAATTTCATCGCTAACCTTATGGGTAATTTGCTTTTGAACATCCTCTTTCCAAAACCTGCCCCACAAGGTTTCTATATCTTTTGCAGATTGCCCGTTCTCGTTAGTTGTTCTTATCGAAACTCCTACAACATAAAATTTTTGAATAAGTTGATTTTTTATCATGATCTATTTTTGATTAAACTTCAAACCTAACATGCGCTACTGACAACCCTATGTCAGTTAAACTAAGCTTTAAAAAAAAATAGATGTTATTTAACTTTATACTTATTAAAGCTTAAATTTAAAGTACTATGACGAAAAAGGATCAACAACTTCCTAGAAAGATATTTGTACTAGACACCTCTGTAATACTTTACGACCACGATGCAATAAACAGTTTTCAAGAGCACGATGTGGCCGTGCCTGCATTGGTATTAGAAGAATTGGATAATTTTAAAAGTGGCAACGATACACGCAATTTCGAAGCACGTAATTTCATTCGCATCATCGATAAAGCATCAAAGAATAATCTGCTCAATACGTGGTTTACGTTAAATAAAAAGAGTTTAGGAAAGTTTAAAATACAAATTGAAGAAGTGCCAAGTCAGCAAAATGCAGAAACGTTATTTAGCCATGGCAAGTTCGATAACAGAATACTTAATTCGGCCCTGGTGCTAAAAGAAGAAAACCCGAACCATAAAGTAATTCTAGTTGCTAAAGATATTTGTTTGCGCTTAAAGGCAAAAGCTTTGGGTTTACATGCCGAAGATTACGAAACTGGAAAAGTAAAGAATGTAGAGGAACTTTATAGCGGAAAAACCATTGTAAATAACTTTGAGATAGCCGCTTTTGAACAATTAAAGAAAGAATACGCTATAAGTGCAGCAGCACTGAATTTGCCCTGTAAGCATGCTAATCATTTTTATATCCTTAAAAACAAAAGAAAAGAAATTGCCGCTTTTTATAGCATCAACAACAACCTTTTAAAACAAGTTAAAAAAGAGGCTGTTTTTGGAATAAAGCCACGTAACGCCGAACAAAGTTTTGCCATAGAAGCACTGTTAAGCCCCGAAATTAAATTAGTAACCATACAAGGCAATGCCGGAACTGGAAAAACCTTGCTAGCCTTAGCCAGTGCCTTAGCGCAACGCAGAGAATACCGGCAAATTTACATTACCCGACCTATTGTACCGTTAAGCAATAAAGATATAGGTTTTTTGCCAGGCGATGTAAAATCAAAAGTAGATCCGTATATGGCACCCATTTGGGACAATCTTAAATTTATAAGGGAACAATTTGCCAATGAAGAAAAAACACAGCTAAAAATTGACGAACTGGTGCGTACCGAAAAAATAGAAATAGCTCCGTTGGCATTTATACGCGGCAGAACACTAAATAAGATATTCTTTATTATTGACGAAGCCCAAAACCTAACGCCACACGAAATTAAAACCATTATTAGCAGGGCAGGAGAAGATACCAAAATTGTATTTACAGGCGATATCTATCAAATAGATACTCCTTACTTAGACTCGGAAAGTAATGGTTTATCTTACCTCATAGAAAATGCTAAAAATCACCCGCTTTATGCACACATTACCTTGCAAAAAGGAGAACGGAGCGAACTGGCAGATTTAGCTACAGCGCTTTTATGATGTGCTAATTAGTTAATAAGATGATAGGATAATAATGTTGTCCATTTGGGAGATTTGTCCACAGGTGGACAAGTGCTGTGACTAGATCAACAACTGGTGATAATGAATATCACTAAGAGCTAGAAGCTATAAAATCCACCAATCCATTCGCTCATCATCAAATCAACCAATCATCTAATTTTTTAATGATGTTTCTTTAACGTTTGGTAACAAATTACGATAGAAATACAAGTTAATAATGCGCCCATCATAAATGGAGCTCCCGGAAAATAAATACTACCATTTTTAGGATTGGTAAAGTGAGCAAACAATGCCGACATTAACAAAGGCCCAACAATACTTGCCAAGCTCATAAAACTGGTCATAATTCCTTGTAATTCGCCTTGTTCATCTGGCTTTACTTGGGTAGAAATTATTCCCTGTATGGCGGGGCCAGTAATACCCGCTAGGGCATAAGGCACCATAAATGCAAACATCATCCAACCTTTAGTGGCAAAAGCAAAAAGTACAAAACCCAATACATACAGCAATAAGCCAAGCATAATAGATTTTTTTTGTCCCAATTTTGGAATAATAACCCGTATTAAGCCACCTTGCACAATGGCAACGGTTAAACCTACAAAACCTAGAGAATAGCCAATCCAAGTTTCGTTCCAATTAAATTTTTCTTGCGTATAAAACGACCATACCGTTTGGGTAGATTGGGCTGCAATGTACAAGATCAATAGCGAAGCCAACAAACCTAATAAAGAGGGATAGCGCTTAATTTGCATTAAAGCACCTATCGGATTAGCCCGCTTCCAATCAAATTCGCGTCTGTTTTCTTTTTGTAAGGATTCTGGAAGGATAAAATAACCATACAACCAATTAAGTAACGATAAGCCTCCAGCAATCATAAACGGTACGCGGGTGCCAAACTGACTAAATACGCCGCCAATTACTGGGCCAATGATAAAACCTAAACCAAAAGCAGCCCCAATTAAACCAAAATTCTGAGCTCTTTTTTCAGGTGTGCTCACATCAGCAATGTAAGCAGATGCTGTAGTAATACTTGCACCGCAAAGTCCAGCAATAATACGACCAATAAATAACAAAGTAATGGTATGCGCAAACGATAAAAAGAAATAATCAACTGCCATGCCAAAAAGCGAAATCAATAGGACAGGTCTTCGTCCCATTTTATCGCTCAAAGCACCCAGGATAGGGGAGCAAATAAACATCATTAACGAATAAGCGGTAAGTAAAAGCCCACCATATTCCGAGGCTTCACTCAAATTTGCTCCAGTAAGTTCTTTAATTAATGCGGGCATAATCGGAATAATAATTCCGAACCCTATACAATCGAATAGGATAGTAACCAGAATGAACAACACACCAGCATTTCTTTTGTTCGCCATGTTATATTTTGTTGGGTTGCAAAGGTAATGTAAATGCAGAAACTAAGTAGGAGAATAAGAATAAATTAGTGTTTATAGCATTAAGGATAAAAAGATACAAGAACCTAAAAACCAACAAACCTCTCATTTATTTGGCAAAAAATAAGATAAAATAATATTTTGTTTGAAAATATAACTTATTGAAAATCTTTAGTTAAATATAGTTCAATTAAACAAAAAGTATTCTTAACTGTAATTTTAACAGCAAAAAGCAGTTAAAAATTCAAAATAAAATTCTGAAATATGAGTTTTATCGCTGGAAATCAATTATTTGATAGAATTGAATAATCTATTGCTGTCTTTGGTAAGCCGTTATAAAATCAACTCTCATTGTTTTAAAACGTTCTATTACGGTTTCAATAAAAGCTTCGTCTATAATTTGAAAAACTTCATTTACACCACCTCCGGTAAGATCTAATTCAGAAATTTTATAACTCTGTTCATAAGGCCCCTGTTCAAATTTAACAATGAATTTTTGGTTCATACTGAAGATGCTAATCTTACATTGTGGGTGCGGTAGTTCTGCTATTATTCTCATGCTAATGATATATTGTACGATTTAAAAATATTAATGCTCTAATTCAGAAAATCAGCTCATATTAAGCTCATTTGCCTTTCGATCCGATAAAGGTATAACAACAATTTTTCAGTTTCTAAAATTATAACTTAATAACTAATTGATTAAGTAAATTATTTACTGATAAAACTAACATGAACATATCGCTTGGAAAGCAAAGTAAAATATGGCTGTGGTTTCATCACCATTAAAAGAAACACGGTCCTATCTAGCTATAAATCAGTCTTTAGGTTACAAAAGGCTTAATGCTTCTTTTAAATTAATTACTAACCTAAAAACCAAGAGAAATTATGAAGAAAATTTACTTATCCCTATTATCATTGATGCTCGGTTCTCCGGCTTTAATGGCTCAAATCTATGTTACCGAAGCGGGTGCAGGCCTTAAAAACGGAACATCATGGGCCAATGCCTATGATAATACCCAACTGCAACAGGCTATTAATGAAGCCGAAAGTGCAACAACAAAACAAGTATGGGTGGCAAAAGGTATTTATAAACCTACCGAACGTCTTTCTGAAGAAATATATGCAGCACGTACAGATGATGGTACTATTGCACCAACTGCTGCCAACGATAGCGATAAGTCATTTATACTAAAAACTGGTGTGGCAATTTATGGCGGCTTTGCTGGCACAGAAGCAACTATTGCCGAAAGAACTAGCATTACTACCCTTAATGAAACTATACTAAGTGGAGATTTAAACAATAGCAATACCGCCAATACAGATGATGCTTACCACGTAGTAGCGGCAAGAGATGATGCCGATGGTTCTGTATTGGATGGATTTACCATTCAACACGGGTATGGTAACGATGGCAATTACGCCCAAATAACAGGTGATAGAATTAGAAGAAGCATTGGGGCAGCTATTGCTGTTTTTACTGCCAAAACAGTTACTTTTAATAATTTAGTAACCTGAGCTCGATTAATCAGA
>NZ_DHDZ01000040.1:0-78599 GCF_002399615.1 Pedobacter sp. UBA4863
TTTATTAATCGAGTTCAGGTTATGATGGTTTTTTTAATGTTTTGAAAAAACATAAGACTCACTTTGATCAACATAATGAAAAAATAAAGGTTAAACTCGGGCAAAACGGAAATGAGGCAAAATACCAATCCTATATCAATAGAGAGTTTAATAAAAATAAAACCCTTAGCATTTATATTGGAGAGGAATACACAAACTGGGTACAAGCCAATTTCAAATTGGGTGACACAATGAAAGTAGAGATAGTTAACCCCAATTCAATAATCCTTTATGCAAGGGGAGAAGAGCATTAATCTAAATTGGAGTGTAGGTAATGCCTTTATTCGCTATGTAGGGGGTAATCTAAGATATAGAAATAAAGCGGCGTATAAAAAGGTACGTATTGTCGAAATACAAATTTCTGGCGAACAAATACTTTTGTTCACTATCCAATCTTTTGTTAAAGAAACCCTAGGCATTGCTATGAAAGGACATCATGCCTATCAATTTATTAAAGATGAATGGGTTAAAGTAGAAAAATCATCAGGTGTTGTTTCTAGTGTGATGGTTTCCAATCAAGAGGTTTTTATTAGAGCTAAATTTGGGCACGAAAAAGTAATTAACCAAAATAATGTATATATCGAAAGACATGAAATAGATGCAATTTTTCAAGTAAGTCCGAAACTTATTGAAGTGTTGCAAAAACATGAGATAAAACTTTATGATTTTAGAGTAGCATTAAATTAAGCCTTCATCTATTATAAATGAAAGATAAGCACAATAGTCTATTTGATAGAATTGGGGAGGTCATAAGAAAGTTAATTATTCTTGCTTTCTTACTGTTTTTAATTTATGCTATAATTTCGGGTTTAATTGAGCGAATAACATATGGGTCAAAGCACGGCTATTTTTAGCCTAACTTCGCTGTTCGACATTTGCAATGTCGAACTCCTATCGGTGCATTTGTAATGCACATAGCTATTGCAGATTAAAAACCTGTCGATAAAGCTTCGGAATTGCAAATTCCGAAGAGCAACAGGAACTTTTACCGTTTAGCCAGTACCAATGTGTTTACCCTGCGCATTAACAAAATGCTGATAATGGAAATAACCACAATAATATAAGCTACCAAATTGTAATGCTCCAGTGGTTGTCCTTTACCATTTTGCGTAACAATTAAACCCGAAACAGCGGCGGCTACCCCACCAGAAATTTGTTGTAAAGAGGCGTTAATGCTCATGAAAGCACCTCGGTCTGCCAGTTCGGGAATGGCGCTGGTTAAAGCCTGCGAAGGGATCATTCGGCTCATAATGCCAGCCATCATTAAAACATTTAATAACATTACCCAAACAAGTGGTGTAACAGCTAAATTGGTATAAACAACACAGACCAACATCATCCAGATAGAAGCAAAAGCAAATAGGTTAAGCTTACTAATCTTGTCGCTCATTCTGCCCACTAAAGGCAAAATAATTAGCGAACTTATGCCAGAAACCATGAACAACATGGGCAGTTGGCTTTCGCTAACGCCTAAATTATTAACCGCAAAGGCACTTCCAAAAGGCATCATCATAAAGCCGCCAATAGAAAGTAGTGCGGTAGAGGTAAAGCCAATGCGATGCTTTTTCTGTGCCACGGTATGCCATAGGTGGGCCAACGCCGATTTATCTCTTTGTATCGATAAATGTTGGTTTACAGGTTTTAGTTTTACAGCAATAAGTACCGCAATAATTACGGCCAAACCCACTACCAACCAAAAAGGCGCTTCCCAGCCCCAAATGTTGGCCAAGTAAAGCCCAATAGGTACGCCTAATACTTGGCTGGCGCCAAAACCCATTTGTACAAAGCCCATTACTCTGCCACGTTGCTGTAAACTAAACAAATCGGTAATAATGGCCATGGATATAGAACTAATTACACCACCAAAAAGGCCGGTAATGATACGTGCCGCTACCAACTGAACGTAAGTATGTGCCAAGCCACAAAACGCGGTACCTAAAATAAACCCGATATAAAAAAACAGCAATAACTTTTTACGATCAAACTTATCTGCAAAACCAGCGGTTAATAGGCCAGAAACACCCGCACTAAAAGCATAGGCCGATACTGCAATTCCAAAATCTTTTGGGCTTAAGCTTAACGATTTCATGAGAATATCGCCCAAAGGAGACATGACCATAAAGTCTAAAATTACCGTAAACTGGGTAACCGCCAATAAAAAAATAACTATTTTTTGATAAGAGGTAAAGGTACTGCTTTGTGATTGGGCGGTCATAAATAAGAAATTGCTGTGCAAATATAATTAATCGGCAGCTTCTTCATTTCACCCACTCGTTATAAGATTTCATCAAAGCAATTAGCGCACTTTTTCATCGAAAATTTCGGGGGCTTTAATGCTTTTGGTTTATAACATAAGCTAAAACATTAACCATTATTAAACAAAGCCAAGTAATCGTTAAAAACATACAGTTTGTTACGTTGTGTACCCGATACTTCCCTAATTATCTCTAACCGTTCCAAGTCGGTAAGTAGCTTATAGGCTGTTACGTTTGATTTTTGTATAACCGCCTCAACCTTAGCAACATCAACAATAGGTTGTGTGTACATAAATGCTATTACTTTTTTAGCATCTACACTTCTGCTGCCCAAATCCTTAACCGTTATTTCCAGGTTTTTTTGCAACTGCATAATGCCATCAAAAGTTATAACTCCTTTTTTTGCAGTTTCTATTACTCCAGTTAAAAAGAATTTTAGCCATTGGTTTAGGTCATGATTGGTTCTTACCCGCATCAAATTATCATAATACAATAGCCTGTTTCTTTCAAAAAAGTCGGATAGATATAATATAGGTTGCTTTAATATACCTTTTGCCACCAGATAAAGCGTAATCAGCAATCTGCCAACCCTGCCATTTCCATCTAAAAACGGATGTATCGTTTCAAACTGGTAGTGAATAATGGCAATTTTAACTAAATCTGGCAGGGGGTTGAGCTCATCGTTGGCAAATTTTTCTAAATCAGACATCAATTCGGGAATAGCGCTGTGTACCGGAGGAATAAATATTGCATCGTTTAACGTTGCTCCTCCAATCCAGTTTTGGCTTGTCCTATATTCGCCAGGTAGTTTGTGCTTACCTCTTACTCCTGTTAGTAAAATTTTATGAGTTTCTTTTATCAAACGTGAAGAGAAAGGTAAGCTGTGCAACAACCTTACTGCTTCGTTCATGGCCGAAATATAGTTCTGAACTTCCTCCCAATCGTCTCTTTTTTCTTGCACAATTTCTTCTTTGGTCAAAAAGGCTTCTTCCATATTGGTCTGTGTACCTTCTATTTTCGACGATTGTGTAGCTTCTTTAGCGATGTGCATTCTGATAAACAAATCTATATTTACATATTCAGAATACATATCTAGTCTGCCCAAATGCCTATCGGCAGTACTAAGCAGCTGGATGACCTGCATATCGGTAAGTCGCCACTCTTTATTAATTAAGGAAGGTTGGAAACTCTTGTAATAGCCTTGATTAATTTTACCACCTGATTGATAAGTATTCATAAACACTACATTTTCTTAAACAAAGATATATTTTATTTAAGAAAATAACGAAAAACTTAATTAGCGAAAATGTTATTTAAGAAAATAACGAAAAACTTAACTAAGCGAGATTGCTATTTAAAGTTTTAACAAATATCTCTCTGCTGTTCGACATTTGTAATGCACATAGCTATTGCAGATTAAAGATCTGCCGATAAATCCTATGATAGTGCTTGCAGAAACCGTAATTCGTCAATCTAAAATCGCAAATCCCCTTTACTTCACCGATTCGTTATAAGATTTCACTAAGGCAATTAACACTTTTTCATCAAAAAACTCGGTGGCTTTAATGCTTTCTGTTAAACCGTCATCGCCAGTTAGCTTGGCTAACAATAAATTTTTAGTAGCAGCAGTTCTAGAACCATCGGCAGCAATTTCTTGCATGGGGCCTGTGCCAGGTTTTTCAAGAAAGTAGAAAACTTTTGCCTTTGGTGGTGCGCCAGCAGGACGTTCAACATCGTTTCTTCTCCCTCCAAGGTTGATACTTACACCACCCCCTAAGCCGCCACCCATGCCACCGCCAGTGCCCATGCCCACACCAAATGTAGGGCGAGCTTTTACACGAGGTTGCACAGGCTCTGCCACACCTGAAGATCCACCAACGGCATACAAATTCACTTTTCCACCCTCTACTAATCTAAAAAATTTAACCACGGCTTTTTTGCCTACTATAAAAGGTTTGCTCTCGTAAGTATCACCATTCCAAAGAAACGATTTAATGTCTTTTGCCTTATATTCTTTTAAGCCCAGTTCTTCTGTTTGTATAAAAACAGATTCGTAATCGGTGCCTTTAATTTCGCCACGCACAAAGTTACCTTCGCTAATCAATACCGCATCTTGAGCTTTTGTTGTAAAAACAAGCAAACAAATTAGGGCTATCAATTTTAAAACTCTCATGTTCAAATTAACGGAAAATAATGTAGTATTGTTATGTACAATAACATTAATTAACATCTCGTAGCACTTCCTATGTTAAACGCATAACGGCCTTATTGGATTCAGCAGCAATACGCAGTGAAACTTTTGCAATAACAATAGTTTTGCTTGCGTAGTGCAAAGAAGGCAATACAGCCTTGAACTTTTGTTACTTTTGGTTCAAGCCAAAAGTAAAAGAAAAACAAATTATAAAATATTAACTTTACCAAGGTTGTATAATGCTTTTCTCGTCATTTCGAGTGAAACACAGTGAAGCCGAGAAAATTTTAATCAAGTTAAACCAATTCAAAGATTTCTCCCTATGGCCGAAATGGCGGCAAGAACAACCCAATTAAACGACAAAAAATGAGCAATAAAAAACTTTTCCTTTTAGATGGCATGGCACTCATCTACCGAGCGCATTTCGCACTAAGTAAAAACCCACGTTTTACCTCAACAGGCATTAATACTTCGGCGGTAATGGGCTTTACCAATACACTGTTAGAAGTGCTTAAAAAGGAGAAGCCTAGCCACATTGCCGTAGTGTTCGATACCGCTGCGCCAACCGAGAGGCATACAGAATTTGAAGCTTACAAGGCACACCGCGAGGCTATGCCCGAAGATTTGGCCGCGGCAATTCCCTATATCAATCGTTTAATTGAAGGGTTTAACATTCCGGTAATTACCAAAGATGGTTACGAAGCCGATGATATTATTGGCACGTTAGCTAAAGAAGGCGAAAAGCAGGGCTTTAAAGTGTATTGCATGACACCCGATAAAGATTTTGCACAACTAGTATCAGAAAATATTTTTATTTACAAACCTGCCCGTATGGGTAACGAAATGGAAATATTGGGCGTGCCAGAGGTGTTAGCAAAATGGGAAATTGAACGGGTTGACCAAGTAATTGATATATTAGGATTGTGGGGCGATGCGGTAGATAACATTCCGGGCATTCCGGGCATCGGCGAAAAAACCGCCAAAGCTTTAATTAAGCAATACGGTAGCATGGAAAATATTTTTGCCAATAGCCACGAACTCAAAGGAAAGCAACGCGAAAATATAGAGAACCATGTAGAGCAGGGCTTGATTTCGAAAAAACTGGCAACAATTATTCTTAACGTTCCCGTAGAATTTAATGAACAAGCACTTTTGCTAGAAGAACCAAACAAAGAACTGTTAGAGCCTTTGTTGGCAGAGTTAGAATTTAGAACCCTAGGCAAACGTATTTTTGGCGATAATTTTAGCGTAACCGAGGGCAAAACTAACGGACAGCAAGATTTATTCGGAAATACTGTGGCAACAAAAGAAGTTGAAAATCAACCCTCGTTATTCGACACCCCAATTGATGCCAAAAACATTGATAACACCCCACACGATTACCAATTGGTAGCCACCCCACAAGCTAGAAAAGAACTAATTAACCTGCTATTGCAACAAAAAAGAATTGCTTTCGATACAGAAACTACCGGTACCGATGCCAACTTTGTAGATTTAGTGGGCTTATCATTTTCCGCAGAAATCGGTAAAGCGTATTATATTCCAACACCTCAAAACAAAGAAGAAACATTAGCTATTTTGGAGGAGTTTAGGCCTGTTTTTGAAAACGAAAATATTATTAAAATTGGGCAAAACATAAAATACGACTTGCTTGTGCTAAAATGGTATGGCATTGAGTTAAAAGGCGAACTGTTTGATACCATGTTGGCGCATTACCTTATCGATCCAGATACCAGACATGGCATGGATGTGCTTTCGGAAAATTATTTGGGCT
Organism: Pedobacter sp. UBA4863; assembly: GCF_002399615.1. GTDB lineage: Bacteria > Bacteroidota > Bacteroidia > Sphingobacteriales > Sphingobacteriaceae > Pedobacter. The sequence goes on from NZ_DHDZ01000040.1 coordinate 6,260, forward strand.
ACACGCCAATTTCTATCACTTCGTTAATTGGTGCAAAAGGCAAAAACCAATTAAATATGAAAGATGTTCCGGTAGAGAAAGTAGTGGATTATGCTTCGGAAGATGCCGATGTAACTTTACAGTTGGCCAATATTTTTGAGCCGATGCTGGCCGAAAGAAATGCCAATAAGTTAGCGGCCGAAATTGAAAATCCACTCATTTACGTATTGGCGGACATGGAGAAAGAAGGCGTTAGAATTGATGCTGAAACCTTAGCCAATTATTCGGCGCAGCTACAGGAAGAAATTTTAAAAGCAGAGCTGAATGTTTACGAAAAAGCAGGGCTAAAGTTTAACCTGGCATCGCCAAAGCAATTGGGCGAAGTACTTTTCGATCATTTAAAACTAGATCCTAAAGCCAAAAAAACCAAAACGGGGCAGTACCAAACTGGCGAAGATGTGCTAACCGCATTGGCCAACAAGAGCGATATTGTGCAAGATATTTTGGATTTCCGCCAAATGCAAAAATTGAAATCTACTTACGTGGATGCCTTGCCTTTGTTGGTAAACCCACGTACAGGAAGAGTACACACCAGCTACAATCAGGCCGTTGCCGCAACCGGAAGGTTAAGCTCTAATAACCCTAACTTGCAGAACATCCCAATTAAAACAGACAGAGGAAGAGAGGTAAGAAAAGCATTTATTGCCAGAGATGAAAACCATATCCTCCTATCTGCCGATTATTCGCAAATTGAATTGAGAATTATTGCCGAAATTAGTAAGGAAGCAAATATGCTGGATGCATTTTTAAACGGAATCGACATCCATACCGCAACTGCGGCTAAAGTTTACGGAATTAACATTGATGAAGTTACCAGTACGCAGCGTAGAAATGCCAAAGCAGTAAATTTCGGTATCATTTACGGCCAATCGGCCTTTGGCTTATCGCAAAACTTGAATATTGCACGTAAAGAAGCTGCCGAAATTATAGAACAGTATTTTACGCAATATCCAGGCATTAAAAACTACATGAGCGACACCATGAACTTTGCCCGCGAAAACGGTTATGTAGAAACCATTATGGGCCGCCGTAGGTATTTGCGAGACATTAACTCTGCAAATATGACGGTGAGGGGCTATGCAGAACGAAATGCCATTAATGCGCCAATTCAAGGCTCTGCCGCAGACATGATTAAGATTGCCATGATCAATATCCACCAAGACATGAAGCAACAAAAATTACAATCTAAAATGACCATGCAGGTGCATGACGAGTTGGTGTTTGATGTAGTTAAAAGCGAAAAAGAACAGGTAAAAGAGATTATCACTAATAGAATGAAGACAGCCATTAAAACCGAAGTGCCCATTGAAATTGAGATTGGCGAAGGAAAAAACTGGCTAGAAGCACATTAAAAATAAATAACGTGTAAGGATTAAATATTTTCGCCCCAACCCAAAAAACCACATCCAATATAAAATGAAAAAACTAACGTTTATTCTCCTTTTGGCAATTGCTAAAATCGGCTTTGCGCAACAAGACACTACATTGGTTTATAACAGCCCAATGTACACCAAAGATCCCATTCGCTCTAAATGGCACCCAGTTGTTAAACGTGTTGGCGAGTTTTATCAGGTAACTTTTTATGATAGGAAAGATATTATGCAAGAAGTCATCAGCTTTGAAGACAAAGATTTAACCGTAAGAAAAGGACCATATATAAGCTATAACAAAAATAATTTGAGAGAAAAAGGCAATTACGACAAAGGGCATAAAAATGGCGAATGGATTACCTATACTAACGACGGTTTGCAAGAAAAGAAAATAGAGAATTATAGCTACGGCAAATTAGACGGCAAATTTGTTGAATATTGGCAAGGCAACAAAGAAGAGGGCAGTTACATAAACGGTAAAAAAACAGGTAGCTGGAAGTTCACTTACAAAGATGGCAAAACAGCTGGAGAAGAGGCTTACGATGAGGGCGGCAATAAAATAGAAGCTAAATATTACGACAAAAATGGTAACAAGGTTAAATACGAAGATTTGTTTACGCCACCAACATACAAAGGAGGTATTAGGGAGTTTTACAAATATCTTTCGTCAGAAATAAAGTATCCTGCTCAATCTGCAAAACAGGGCACACAAGGTACGGTATTACTTAGTTTTAGTGTAAAAAAGAATGGTGATGTAGAGGCTGTTAACATAGAAAAAGCACCCAATAACGAACTTGCCCTAGAGGCCGTTAGAGTGCTCAATATGTCGCCAGATTGGATGCCAGGAAAGATGTTTGGCGAGGTGGTGAACGTACGCTACAACATTCCTATTAAATTTTCATTAAACAGATAACATTCTGTATATTAATGTCGTTATTAATCCACTAAAATTAATATAAGCCACATGAAAAAACTCTTAACCCTTGCTGCTATTGCCTTATTTGGCCTTAGCACCACCTTTGCACAAACTGTAACCACAGTTAAACAAACGCCCAAAAAAACTACGGTAACTACAAAAACAAAGTCAACAAGTGTAAAGCTAAAAGCTGATGGCACGCCCGACATGCGTTACAAAGAAAACAAAGCTGTAAAAGCGAATATAGCGGGGCCTAAGAAAAAAGACGGCACTGCAGATATGCGTTACAAAGCGAATAAAGCCGCTGCTAAAAAGAAAAGTTAAACTAAAAAGTCCCGATAAAGCTATCGGGATTTTTTAGTTATAATGCAATAGTTTCGCCAATTGCAGGTAATAACAACTGTTTTTGTGCTCTTTTAAAAATTTCAACAGCGGTGTATTTATCTATGGAAATTACTGGAAACGAATCGTAATGCACGCCAATCACTTTTGGGCAGTTTACATATTCGGCAGCAATAGCCGCATCGCCTGCATCCATGGTGTAGTTGCCGCCAATTGGTAAAATAGCGTATTCCAGCTTGTACAATTCGGCCAAAAGCTTCATTTCTAAAGTTAAGCCAGTATCGCCAGCGAAATAGATTTGCTTACCATCTACATCCAAAACAAAGCCCGCAGGATTACCGCCATAAGAGCCATCGGGCAAACTACTAGAGTGTGTAGCCGTAACCATACGTACCGTACCAAAGTCGAACTTAAACTTGCCAATATTCATGTCGTGAATATTGGTAATGCCCTGCTTTTGTAACCATCCAGCAATTTCTGGCATACAAATTACTTTAGCATTGGTTCTTTTAGCAATAGCTACCAAATCGGCCACATGGTCGCCATGGCCATGGCTTACCAAAATATAATCTGCTTCAATTTTCGAGACATCAATGTCTTTTGCTAATGGATTTCCGCTAATAAAGGGGTCAAACAATAGTTTTGCCAACGAAGTTTCTAACAAAAAACAAGATTGTCCGTAATAGGTATATTTCATAGTTTGCGTATTATTTACCGAATAACCCACCAAGGCCACCAAGCAAATCGCTTGTAGCTGCTTGCATTTCTGTAGCACTTACCAGATCGGCTTGTGCTAGCGCCTTATTTACTGCCGCTTGCAATAGTTCTTCCAGTTCCTCCTTGTCAGAATTTTCATAAAATTCGTCTGTTATTGCGATAGCGGTTATTGCTTTGTTTGCTGTTGCGGTAACTTTTATGGCACCACCCTCTACTTCGCCAAACACCAATATGGTATCTAGTCGTTTTTTTATTTCTTCGGCCTTGCCTTGTGCAGCCATTAATTTATCAAACATAACTTTTTTTATTGATTGCCCTAAATTACAAAAAACCTCCTAGTTAAACGCTGAAGGCGTGGTAAGGTTTAAAAAAATATCGTTTTTTACTTGTTAATGCCCGTAATTTGTAGTTCAACACGCCTATCGTTTTTCTCTCCCCTGCCCAACGGATAATCGGCCATCATGCCTTTGTAGGTGAGACGTTTTTTATCTACACCTTTGTATATTAAATAATCGTAAATGATTTTTGCCCTGGCTTGCGAAAGGTTGTATTCTCCCGTTTCAAAATCTTTTACATCTCTACCTGGCGGATTACAGCAGATATGGCCCAGTATGGCAATGTTATACTGTTTTTTTTCTTTAATTACAGCGGTAATTTGCTCTAGCACCGGAATAGATTCCTCCAACAGAACCGACCTGCTGTTTTCGAAAAGAATGTTTTCGAGAATAATTTTATCTCCAACTTTAAGCGTATCAGAAAGAACAGAGGATTCGGTAGAGAGCTTTTTCTGGGTATAACTGATCACTAAATCTACTCTCCTATTAAAAGATCGTTGCTCGTCAATATTTTTAGGTTCTTTTAAATCTATTTTTCCATTTCCGTTCAAAAAAGTTACCTTTTCGGCATTAATTCCTTTTTCCATTAATAAGCCTTTAATGTGGTTGGCTCTTTTTACAGAAAGCGTATCGTTATAGCCTTTTCTACCTCGGTCATCGCAATAACCAAATATAGAAATCGCAATAATTTCGGTAGAGTCTAGCTCGGTTATAAATTGGGCAAATGCTTCTTGTTGCGTTTCGTAAAGTACGCTCCTATCGGTATCGAAGAAAAAGCTGGTTGTCTTTTTTTTCTGCGCATAAGTTATGCTTATACAGCAATAAAGAAATAGGATTAATATGATCCCTTTATTTAGCATACATGTTTATCAATTGGCTATATAAAGATATAAAAACTTAGAAACTGTTTAAATTTAAGTGAAAATAAATACTTAGGCGGGTATCCCAACCAGCTTATAGCGGAATGCTAGCATTTGGTGCCCTCACCAAACTTAACGATAAAATATTTATATCATTTTTAAGCAGTTGCTAATTCGCTAACACTGTTGAGAGGCCTTTTAAGTGTGAAATTTTAAACATTTCAAATGTGCTTTTCATTTGTAACACTTTATTTTATTCGGGTTTCATTCGGATATTATACGGACCTTATTCGGATTTCAATCGAAATTAAACCACTTTTTGCCGAATGAAACCCGAATGAAACCCGAATGAAACCCATAAAAAACAGCAAGAAAACTAGTTTTTAAGTAGAATGGTGTTTTTTTGCTTTAAGACACCTCACGTGCGTATAGAATAGGGGTATGACGGCGCAGGAAAGGCCGTACAAAATGTACTACAGCATAAGGCCTTGCCAAAAAATTCGAGTGGCACCTTATTTATTCCATTTTTAAACAGTTTTTTAGCTCCCTAAAAAATAGCAGATTTTTATCTTTAAAGATCACCAGAGTAAATTGTATTATGTGCGGGGCGGTGATGATTGCTCTCGGTTGTAGGGATAGCCAAGCTATAATTTATTGATAGGCATATAGCCCAATACTACCTCATCGGTGGGAAAGTTTGTAGCTGGGGTAAAAATTAGTTGATATTTATCTTTCATTTCTTGAGATAACGCTTCTTCTATTTCAAAAATATCATCTATATCCACACCGTATTTATCGTCAATGTGCGGGCTAAAAAATTGCTTAAAAAAGTCACTTTCTTTAGCTTTTTTAATTGCTTCCGATTTTTCTTTGGCCACCATCAGCATTTTATAGTGAGCTTCTTCAAAAATATTGCTTTGGTAGCCGCCTAAATTCATAAAGAATAAACGATTTGCAGACTTTGCCGTACCATCTCTTGCGGTTATTTCTACTTTATAACCACTTACATGGTTAACTATTCTGTAAGCATCTAAATGTATTTTTCCATTTGCCTCGGGCCAAAAAGCATTAATGGCTGGTACCAACTCTTTTACTTCATTCGCAATGGCGAAGAAAATATCGTGCTGCTCTGTATGTCGTCCTTGTGGCTTGCAACCAAGTAAAACCATGAATAATTTTGGTGCAGTCATTGCAGTATTTTTAACGAAGATACTCCATAAGAAGTTAACTAATTAGATAGCTCTTTTACTATTTCTTTACAACGCTCTTCTACTATTAAGCTTACGGGCTCAAACAGATCATTGTCGTAATAAGGGTCGGTTACTTCTCCATTTGGAAGAAAAAGCGTTACTTTTTGGCGGTGTGCTGTTGTTTTGGCTAATTGCAATACATCTCTTAAATTATTGCGATCCATCACCAAGATATGGTCATAATCGTCGAAAAAGCGAACGCTGAAATGCTGGGCTCTTTGCCTAGAAATATCATAGCCTAAATTACGTGCTGCCGCCACACTTCTTTCGTCTGGCGGGTTGCCCACATGCCAATTACCCGTGCCTGCGCTATGTACCTGCCAGTCTAAGTTTTTTTGATCGGCTAAATGTTGCAATATGCCATGTGCCAGCGGCGACCGACAGATATTACCCAAACAAACCATGAGGATTTTCATTTTTTTGAAGTTGGGAAGTCCAGAGTCTGCAAGTACGAGGGCTAAGAGCTTAAAAGCTATATCATCAGACTTGCGGTCTTCGAACTCTAGTCTATTTATAAATCTCGTTCAAAACTTTGGCTAAGCTTATACCGCCTCTTAACAGCTGTTGGTTTAAGGTGCTTATCCAATCAAAATTATAGTTGTAGCCCAATTTGTCGTCGTTTTTGATACCAGTGGCATAAATTTTATTACAAATCTCGTAAGAGTTGTAGATCATGTCTTTAATGCTCGATTTGTTCCATTTCTCTAATACATCTGGGGTTACAAAATTGATGGCGTTGGTGTATTCGGTATAGCTTAACTGTTGATAGTCGATCAATTGTTCGTCCCAAACGCGGTGTAAGTTTGATCTTTGTCCGAACCAAGTTACAAACACTCTGTTACCGCCTAAATCTTCTTTACGAGCCGTGTGCATGGGCTGGTGCATGTCGCCAATTAGGTGCACTAATACACGCATGGCGAATACCCTTTTTTCTGCCGAAGTTTTAGGGTTTTTTAACAAGGCAATCATCTCGTTAGTTTGGCTGTAAATATTAGCCTCGGGATATTTTTCTAAATATTTGTCACAATCACTTTTACTTAAGCCTTCGGGCAAATTAATATAGTGCCAAGAGTTCATAAACTTATAGGCAGTATCCGATTTAATAAAATCGGGCCAATTAGCACTCATGGCCAAAGTTTCGTTGCCTAAAATTGCTTTTACTCCTTTTTTTGCATTGGGCGTTAAATAGCTTTCGGCAATTTGGCCCACTATACGGTGGCCTAATAAACCCCAGGCATTAACAGCAATGGGCGCATACATAAGGGCAATTGCTAAGATTATTCTTTTTAATTTCATGTGCTTTGTATTAAAGTGCTTTTTGTACACAAGTTATTTTTTCTTTTAAGTTAAGCTTTAATTCTGTTTGGTTGCTTAGATTTTCTAATTCTAATTTTTCAGCACTCCAAGAGTTTACCTTAAAACTACTCACATATTGCCCATTACGGTAGCAGCCCGAAACTTTTTGTTTGTAGTTTTCTTTGGTAAAGTTGCCTACCAATATTAAGGTGTCATTGCGCACCTGGTAGGTGCCTTTAGCATGTTCTTTCCATACGCCGTTATTAAAGCAATCTTCTTCATAATAATTTACCTTAGCGTGAGTGGTAAAATCAACATAAAAAGAATCGCAAGTAAACTTAAAATGGTGTTGCGTGTAGTTTTGCAACTGTGCCTGATTAGTAATGCTGTCTTGGTTCCATACGCCTTGCAAAAATGTTTCGCCCTTGCCTTGTACATTGGGCATGCGAGAGCAGGATAAAAAAAGAAGTAAAAAGTTGAAAGTAAAAAGTAAAAAGTAAACGCCTTTCCTATTCATCATTGCTTAAACATTAAACTTTTAACTTTCAACTAAACGACTATTTCAAACTACCAACCATATCTTCTGGCTTAACCCAAGCAGTAAATTGCTCGTCGGTTAATAAACCAGTTTCTATAGCAGCTTCTCTTAATGTTTTATTTTCTTTATGTGCTTTTTTAGCAATTTTAGCAGCATTTTCGTAACCAATGTGCGGGTTCAACGCAGTAACCAACATCAAAGAGTTTTCCATGTGTTGTTGAATTACCGGACGGTTTGGCTCAATACCCTCAGCGCATTTATCGTTGAAAGAAACGCAAGCATCACCAATTAAACGACCGCTTTGCAATACGTTGGCCGCAATTACAGGTTTAAAAACGTTCAACTCGAAATGACCGTTACTAGCACCAATACTCACCGCCACATCGTTACCCATTACCTGCGCACAAACCATAGTTAAAGCTTCTGGCTGCGTAGGGTTCACTTTTCCCGGCATAATTGACGAACCTGGCTCGTTATCAGGAATGACGATTTCGCCAATGCCACAACGAGGACCAGAACTTAACATCCTAATGTCATTAGCAATTTTCATTAACGAAACGGCAACTCTTTTGTAAGCGCCAGATAGTTCAACCATGGCATCGTGAGCGGCTAAAGCTTCGAATTTGTTCGGTGCTGTTACAAATGGCAGGCCCGTTAAATCGGCGATTTTCTGCGCAACCAAAATATCGTAACCTGCAGGTGTATTTAAACCAGTACCTACTGCAGTACCACCAAGCGCCAATTCTTTAATCATCTCTAAAGCATTGTTGATAGCTCTTAAACCATTGTCAATTTGTTGTACGTAACCAGAAAATTCTTGTTTTAAAGTCAAAGGCGTAGCATCCATAAAATGGGTACGACCAGTTTTTACGATATCGCCCCAGCTATCAGCTTTGCTAGCTAAAGTATTTCTCAATTTTTGTAAACCCGGAATAGTCACCTCAACTGCTTGTTTGTAAGCAGCAATGTGCATAGCGGTTGGGTAAGTGTCGTTGCTCGATTGCGATTTATTCACATCATCGTTAGGGTGTAACGATTTTTGTTCGTCTAATAAATTACCACCGCCAATTACGTGGCCACGGTTGGCAATTACTTCGTTACCGTTCATGTTGCTTTGCGTACCCGAACCAGTTTGCCAAATTACCAATGGAAATTGGTCGTCTAATTTACCTGCAATAACTTCATCACAAGCTTTTGCAATTAACTCTGTTTTATCTTTAGAAAGTACGCCTAATTCGTTATTTGCTAATGCAGCCGCCTTTTTTAAGTAGCCAAAAGCGTGTATAATTTCTTTAGGCATCGATGCCTCTGGTCCAATTTTGAAATTGTTTCTAGAGCGTTCAGTTTGTGCTCCCCAATATTTGTCGGCAGGTACTTGTACCTCACCCATGGTATCGTGTTCTATTCTAAAACTCATGGTAATTGAAAATTATTTTTGCCCAAATTTAACCATTTTGAACCTTAACGAAAATTTATTTAGAAACGTTACATAAATAGTAGAAAAGCATTGGATGCGGCTTTTAGGAAACTTCAGTCCCGCTTTCGCTCATAGTCCTCACTACGTTACACTTCGCTGCGGGCTAATCCGCTTAATCGGGTTTATTTAATAAAGGAAAAAGCTTTTGGCAAAACTCAAATACTGCTCAAAACAACACCTTTACTATTTCAAATATCTCTCTTCCTGTTTTATGGTTTTAGTTTTACTTAACTTGCTGCAAGTTTGATGAAAATTAAAACGATGAAAAAACTACCTCTTTACCTAGCTTATACATTGGCAATCTCCTCTGTATTAACTGTAATTGGCGCATTAATGAGAATTTTGCATATAGGCGGTACATTTTCGACTTTCTTTTTAGCTTTTTCAGTAATATCTCCCATTATTTTTATAATCTTAATCATTTTTATGGCAATAAGATTGTATAAAAAGACTGACGAAACCAAGAATGCTAAACTCCAAAAAGAAATCGCTAAACTCCAACTTAATTCCATACGCTCGCAATTAAACCCTCATTTTCTTTTTAACGCACTCTCAGGTATTCAAAATTTGATTAACAAAAACGAAATAGACAATGCGAACAAATACCTCTCGAAGTTTGCCCGATTAACTCGCAATGTACTTGATGATAAAGAACAGATTTCTTTAGCTCAAGAAAAAACTTTGTTAGACGATTATCTACAAATGGAACAGCTACGTTTCGGCTTCAGTTACGAAATTAAAACCGACGATAATTTAGACCTACAGAACATCGAAATACCAAGTATGTTACTGCAACCTTTTGTAGAAAATTCGGTAAAACATGGTATCGCTTCAAAAACTACTGAAGGAAACATAGAAATTGCTTTCAGTAGACACGGCAATAATCTATTATTGAGGGTAGCAGATAACGGCAAAGGTTTCGATGCAGATAAAAAGCATGAAGGTTTAGGGTTATCCTTAAGTAAAAACAGAATATCTTTATTGAACAGCATTTATAAAGAAACGCCTTTTTCGCTTGCAATTAATTCAAGTAGCACAGGCTCCGAAATCAACTTAACCTTAACCGATTGGCTGTAACAACATGAAGGCAATTTTAATAGACGACGAAATTTCGAACCTAGAAAACATACGGATTTTGCTAGAAAAGCACTGTCCGCAGGTTGATATTGTGGCAACAGCACAAAATGTAGCAGATGCCGTTAACGCAATTGAAAAGCACTTACCTGATTTGATTTTTCTAGATATCCAAATGGGGGAGCAAACGGGTTTTGATGTATTAAAAGCATTACCTCAACGAAATTTCGAAGTTATTTTTGTTACTGCATACGACCATTATGGTATACAAGCTGTAAAATTTGCCGCTTTAGATTATCTACTAAAGCCAGTAGATATTGACGAGTTAAAAACCGCCATTAACAAAGCCGAGCAAAAGTTAGCAGCTCAAACGCAAACAGCACAAATAGACTTTTTATTACAGCAAATAAAAACGCCACAACCCACAGTCAGCAAAATTGCGCTGCCCATGCAAAGCGAAATCAGATACATCGCTTTATCAGAAATCATGCGGTGCGAAGCAGATAATACCTACACTTTTTTCTTCTTGACCAATAATGAGAAGTTGTTGGTTTCTAAGTCGCTTAAAGAATATGCCGATTTACTAAAACCAAATGGCTTTCTACGAACCCATCAAAGCCACTTGGTAAACCCAAAGTTTGTAAAGAGTTGGCTCAAAGAGGATGGCGGCGTTTTATTATTAAATTCTGGAGAAAAAATACCAGTTTCCAAACCCAATAAAGAAATAGTTAAACAGGCTTTGCAAGCACTTTAGCAATTTTAATGAGTTACTACAAGCTTTGTAAAACCATATCGGCGGCTTCTTGGCCTGTCTGGCTGCCAATGGCTATGCCCATACCGTTGCACCTAGCAGCACAAAACACGTTTTTGCTTATTGGTTCTATAATAGGCCACAATGCGGGGCCAAAAGCCATAATTCCACTCCATTTGTATTCTATTTCGAAAGCTTGATGCGGCAATATGACCTCTTTTAGCAAGCTCAGCAACGTATTTTGCACTAAGGGCGTTTCGCCAAACTGATGGGTTTCTTCCGTGAAAAAATCGAGATTTCTGCCGCCGCCAAGTAAAACCCTGTTGCCAATGTTTCTAAAGTAATAGTAGCCCTCGTTATAATGAAAAGTACCCTTAAACTTTAAATCTTTAATGGGCGAAGTTACCATTATTTGCCCACGGCCAGGCTTTAATTTAAGCTGCGGAAATAGTTGGTTTGCAAAGGCATTGTTGCAAAACAAGAGCTTTTTAGTGCAAAATTTGCCTTGCGAAGTAAAAACACTAGTGTTATTTCCTTCTTCTGTAAAACTATTTACCGAGCAGTTGTTCAAAATAATTACGCCAAGCGAAGCAGCAATTTCAATTAACGATTTAATCATCTTGCCAGGGTTAAGCTGTGCCTCTAATTTATTTTCGATTAAGCAGTCAGCTCCTTTAAAGCCAAAAGACTCTAATTTTTGGTTAGCAACAGAGAACACGTTTTCAGCTCCTGTAATGTCTTTTACCATCGCATTAAAGTGGCTAATTTTTGATACACATTTGTCTTTTAGTGTTGCCTCGCTGGGTTTAAAAAGTTCGAAACCACCGTTGCTTTGTAGCGCTAAACGTTTGTCGCCCACAATATCGCGTAACTTTTGCAAACCCTGCCAGCGTTTTTTAATGAGCTGATGCAGTTGAGCCGTACCACAACTTTTTTCTTGCGCAATAAGTTCAGATACGCTGCCAAAGCAAGCAAAGCCAGCATTTTTTGTGCTGGCGCCAGAAGGCAGAAAACCCCGCTCCAATAGTATTACAGTTAAGTTTTGCTGCTGTTTTTTTATCGCTATTGCGGCATTTAGGCCAACTATGCCACATCCAACAATGATAACATCTGCTGCATAAAAACTTTCTTTCTCCCAATAAGATAGGTTTATGGCATCCATAAAAAGATTGTAATTTTTTTATTTCTTATAAATATGGGAACACTTTTTGATTTAATGAGAGAAAAACAATGAAAAGGCTGAAAAAGACCTAAAAATAGCACTCATTGTTTAGCACAAAAATGAAAAACAAAGTTTAAAACAAACATTAAAAATGGAAACGTATTTAATTTTAATTGTTCCGATTCTTCTGCTTAGTATGTTTGTACAGTGGCGTTTCAGAAACAAATTTTCAAAATATGCCGAAATGCAGCTCAACTCGGGCTTTTCTGGTAAGGAGGTGGCAGAAAAAATGCTACACGACAATGGCATTTACAATGTAAAAGTGTTGAGCTCGGAAGGACAGTTAACAGATCATTATAACCCCGCAGATATGACGGTAAATTTAAGTACCGACGTATATTACGGCAGAAGTGTAGCTGCTGCTGCGGTTGCCGCTCACGAATGTGGCCATGCCATACAGCATGCCAAAAGCTATAATTGGTTACAGTTACGTTCTAACATGGTGCCTATTGTAAGTATATCTTCTAACTTATTGCAGTGGGTACTTTTAATAGGCGTGTTGCTTATTGGCTTTACCGGTAACCCGGTAGTTTTGGGTATAGGCGTAGTGGGCTTGGCAGTAATTACATTGTTTAGTATTGTAACGCTGCCCGTAGAGTTCGATGCCAGCAACAGGGCGTTACTTTGGTTAAAAAACAACCAAGGCGTAATGCAAACTGCCGAAGAAAATGCGCAAGCTAAAGATGCTTTATGGTGGGCTGCCATGACTTATGTTGTAGCCGCTCTAGGTGCTTTGGCCAACTTGCTATACTACGCATCAATGCTATTTGGCAGAAGTAGAGAATAAGACAATCCATAAATTTACAACGAAAGTCCCGGAGGCCTTGGCTAGCTGGGATTTTTAGTGTGTTAACCTTTGGGCTAGCGCTTTTTAATTGAAATGCTGTAATACTTTGCTATATTGTACCTACACACCTATTGTGATGGTAAAAAAGAAAAAATAAACAACAAACCGTTAACCTTTTAAACTATGTTGCTATGATAAAAATAATTATAGAAATCTTATTAATGGGGCTTGCCATGATGATTGGGGCCTTTTTAGTGCCAGGTGTTACCGTAAGTGGTTATGGTAGTGCCATTCTCGCGGCAGTATTGGTTGCTATTGCTAACGCTACCATCGGGCTAATTTTGAGGATTTTTACTTTCCCGTTAAACTTTCTAACCTTAGGCCTTGTTTCGTTTATTATTTCGGTATTGATGATTTTGTTGGTAGATAGTTGGATGAAGGATTTTAATACCTCGGGCTTTTTATCGGCAACCATATTAGCCCTTGTAGTTACGGTGGTTAAGGTAATTCTAGACGCTGCTTTTGGTGTGGATAAATCATAGCCGTTGTTATTTAACCACCCTAGCTGTTTTGTAAAACCAGTAAAAGGGAATAGCTTTAGCTAGGGTGGTTAAATGAGTAATTAGGCTAAAATATCCCTGCTAATCACCATTTTTTGTATTTCTGAGGTTCCTTCGTAAATCTGGGTAATCTTGGCATCTCGCATTAATCGTTCTACGTGATATTCCTTTACAAAGCCATAACCTCCATGAATTTGTACGGCTTCTATGGTTACCTCCATGGCTACTTTACTGGCAAACACTTTTGCCATAGACCCTGCTAGGGTATAAGATAAACCTTGGTCTTTTAACCAGGCCGCCTTATGAACCAATAACCTGGCGGCTTCAATTTGTGTGGCCATGTCTGCTAATTTAAAGGCAATAGCTTGGTGCTCGGCAATGGCCTTGCCAAAAGCTTTACGTTGTTTTGCATAGGCCAAGGCCAGCTCGTAAGCGCCAGCAGCAATGCCCAAGGCCTGTGCCGCAATGCCTATACGTCCTCCTTCTAAAGTTTTCATGGCAAATTTAAAACCAAAACCATCTTCGCCTATGCGGTTTTCTTTGGGTACTTTTACATCGTTAAACATTAACGAGTGCGTATCAGAACCTCTAATGCCTAGTTTATTTTCTTTAGGCCCAATAGTAAATCCGGGTGTTCCCTTTTCTACAATAAATACATTGATGCCTTTATGCTTTAGCTCTGGATGAGTTTGGGCAATAACTAAATAAATGCTTGCAGTGCTGCCGTTGGTAATCCAGTTTTTTGTACCGTTTAATAGATAATAATCGCCTTTGTCTTCGGCGGTAGTTTGTTGCGAGGTAGCATCAGAACCTGCTTCTGGTTCAGAAAGACAGAAAGCACCAATTTTTTCGCCAGCGGCCAAAGGTTTTAAGTATTTTTCTTTTTGGGCTTCGGTGCCGTATTTTTCTAAACCGTAACATACCAGCGAGTTGTTTACCGATACAACTACAGAGGCCGAAGCGTCTATTTTAGAAAGTTCTTCCATTACCAAGGTATATGATACAGAATCCATACCTCCACCGTTGTACTTTGGATCCACCATCATGCCTAAAAACCCTAATTGGCCCAGCGCTTTTACTTGTTCGGCCGGAAATTTCTGATTTTCATCTCGTTCTATTACACCGGGTTTTAGCTCATTTTGGGCAAAATCCCTTGCAGCTTGCCTAATCATTTGCTGCTCTTCGCTTAATTCAAAATACATAATGTACGATATATTTGGTAAGACAAAGGTATTATTTTTTAATAATACTATGCAAACATAGTAAAATTCTGCAATAGAAAATCCGCTTGTTCACAGAAAAACAAGTAGAAAGTAACTTGGCTGAATTTATTTCAGTAGTCTATTGTTGTCGTCTGGAAAAACTAAAATTGGCTGATATTTTTTGGCTTCTTCTATAGGCAAAGAACCATAAGACATAATGATTAAAATGTCGCCTACCTGCACTTTTCTAGCGGTAGCGCCATTTAAGCAAACAGTTCCGGTGCCTCTTTCGCCTTTAATGGCATAGGTCTCAAAACGTTCGCCATTGTTGTTGTTAACAATCTGCACCTTTTCGTTAGGGATAATGTTGGCCGCGTCTAGCAAATCTTCGTCAATAGTAATACTACCAACGTAATTTAGTTCTGCTTGGGTAACCTTTACACGGTGTATTTTCGATTTTAATATCTCGATAATCATGCTGCAAAGTTAGTAATTAAGGTTGAAGGTAAAAAGAGGGAAGGCATAAGGCTACATTTACCCGACAATCCAATTAATAATTACATTGTCGATTAACCTTGTTTCTCCAACTTTGGCCGCAATTAAAGCAACCGTGTTATGGCCTGTTTTAGTGGTAATGGGTAAAAGTGTATCGCCGTTAGCTATGGTTAAATAATCTAAGGCCACTCCAGGTACATTGTTAATAATTTGCTTAGCTGTTGTCAGTAAATCCTCAAGCGAGTAGCGATGGTAGTTTTCTGCTATAAAAAACAAGGCTTTACTTAAAACAAGCGAGTTTTCCCTATCTTCTTCACTAAGGTGGATGTTTCTAGAACTCATGGCCAAACCATCCTCTTCCCTAATAATAGGACAAGTAACAATCTGTACATCGAGATTTAGGACAGCCACCATGTTTTTAATCATTAGTACCTGCTGAAAATCTTTTTGCCCAAAAAAGGCCACATTTGGTTTAACTGCATTGAACAACTTAAACACAATTTGGGTTACGCCTTGGTAATGTCCTTTCCTAAACTCGCCTTCTAATACAAACTCTGCATTGCCCAAATTAATTTTCCAATTTTCGGGTTCAGGATAAGAAGGATACATTTCTTCTACCGTTGGCATAAAAACAAAGTTGCAGCCAGCTTCGGCCAGCATCTTTATATCGTGTTCCAAGGGACGGGGGTATTTTTCTAAATCTTTAGGGTCTGTAAATTGGGTTGGGTTTACAAATATGCTGCACACTACAACATCTGCCTGTTTTTGTGCCGCTGCAATAAGCGATAGGTGGCCATGGTGCAAAGCCCCCATGGTAGGTACTAGGGCAATTTTTAATCCTTTTGCCCTTAAAGGCATTAACGAGTTTTCAAGCTCGGTAGTGGTAGCTATAACTTCCAATATCTTGTGTTGTTTTGAGGGTGCAAAATTGTACATTTCTGCGCTACTTACAAAGCCACAACAGCAAGATATTGATAAATGTTAATATTTTCCGTACCTTTGCCCCTTGATAATCTTTAAATTAACAGTAATTTAATAATATATGGAGATGGCAAAAACGAAGCTACTGATTATTACCCATGAGATGTCGCCTTTCCTCGAACTCACTAAAATTTCTGAAATTACACGCCAACTACCACAGGCCATGCAAGAAAAAGGATTCGAAATCCGTATCTTGATGCCTAAGTTCGGTAACATTAATGAAAGAAGAAATAGGTTGCACGAGGTAATCCGATTATCAGGTATGAACATCATTATTGATGAAAATGACAACCCTTTAATCATCAAAGTGGCGTCTATACCAGCGGCTCGTATGCAAGTGTATTTCTTGGATAATGAAGATTATTTCCAAAGAAAGTACGTGTTTAGGGACAAAGAAAACAAGTTTTATGCAGATAACGACGAAAGAACGATCTTTTTCTGTAAAGGAGCTTTAGAAACAGTGAAAAAACTAGGCTGGTCGCCTGATGTGGTACATTGCCATGGCTGGATGACTGCTTTAGTGCCTGCTTATGTAAAAACGACTTACAAAAACGACCCAACGTTTAAGAATTCAAAAGTGATTTATTCGGTTTACGAAAACTGCTTTGACGAAAAATTAAGTGCAGACTTTCATAAAAAAGCGATCATGAACCACATGACCGCCGATGACACTAAGGCTTTTGCCGAAGGCGATTGCAGTAGCTTACATATTGGTGCTATAACACATTCTGACGCGGTGGTTTTTGCAGATGAAAAGGTTGATGATGCGGTGTTAAAATTTGTTAAAGATTCTAATAAACCAACTTTAGCCTTTAATTTAACCGAAAATTACGACAACTTCTATTCGTTTTATGAAGAAGTTACGAGTGATGAATTGGTTTCTATAGCATAAAATAAAAGCTTATTTAATTTAAATATGAGATTTTTAAAATTAGACTTATTGACCTTGTTGATAAGTCTTTTTCTTTTCGCTTCATGTGAAAAAACTTCTACCATTGGGCTAGAAATAGATCCTGGCAGTGCCATAGAAGGAAATTTGATTGATACGGCTACCGTTTTTTCGAGAACAGTTAAGGACGATGCGGCAGCCACTAATAATTTAACCAGGTATCCTTTGGGCTTTATTAACGACCCTTTATTGGGAACCACAGGGGCTAGTTTGGCTTTATCGGTAAATTTACCTAACGATGCTTATGATTTTGGTACCAATGCTGTTTTAGATTCGGCAGTTCTAGTACTTAACTTCGGTGGCGAATTTTATGGCGATAGTACGGTGAACTATACTATTGATGTGCATCAGCTCACCAATAACCTGACAAAAGAAAGTTCGTACCTAAGTTCTAAAACTTACCCTATCGAAAATACACTTTTGGCTAATTACACGGGCAAGGTTTTCCCTAGTACGCCTTTTAAAATAACCGATATCGTTACCGGCGCCCTAGATACTTTGAAGAGCGTTACGCCGCAGCTACGCCTTAAATTAGACAATATCTTTATTACAGATAATATTGTAGGGTTGGGCGCTGCATCATTAAAATATAATTCTTATTTTCAAAATGCTTTTAAGGGCTTACATGTTCAAATTAGACCAACTTCGCAAGCAGCAATGGGCAATGGCGGCTTAATGTTCTTTAACTTTGGTAGCTCAGCCAACTCGGGCATAATGCTCTATTATAGAAAGCAAAATGCAACTACAACCACAGCAATAGATACAGTTTCGGTTAATTTTCCGATTGCCAATAGCGTTGCTGCAGTAGCCGCCAGCGTAACCAATACTTATTCTACAGATGTGCAAGCGCAACTTAGCAATACCACCAATACACAGTTTGCTACTACTTATTTAAAACCATTGGGCGGTTTAAGAACTAAGCTTTCATTTCCGTATTTACAGAAAATGAAAGCCGAAGTAGGTAAAATGGTAATTAACAAAGCAGAGCTTGTTGTTGATTTAAGTACAGGAACCGATGTTGCCCCTTTTAAGGCAGCTCCGCGTTTAGCGCTATACAGGTACGATATTGCCGACCAACGTAAAAACGTGCCAGACAATGATGCTGGTGATGGTTATACTACTGCCGGCGACCCGCGTGCAAACTCGGCAACATTTGGCGGTTATTTCGACGCTGTAAACAAAAGGTACGTTTTTTCGATTACAGCTTATTTGCAGGATTTGTTAGATGGTAAGACCGAAAATTACGGAACCTATCTAGCCGTTACGCCTGCTGCTGCCTTTGAACTTTCGCCTTCGTTTGGTACGGCTTATCGGGCAGTAATCGGCAGCTTCAAGAAGAACCCCGCAGCTACAGATAACTTGCTAAAGCTCAATATTTACTATACAAAAATAAAATAGCAAAAATTTTACGCAAACGTTTGATTAAATCGCCCTAAAAAAATACTTTAGGGCGATTTTTATTTTTAAACACCAAATATTATGTGTGGAATTGTTGGTTATATTGGCTATAGAGAAGCTTGGCCTATTGTTTTAAAGGGGCTAAAAAGACTCGAATATAGAGGTTATGATAGTGCTGGAATTGCACTTATTGATAACGAAAATTTGAATATTTATAAGAAGGCCGGGAAGGTGAAAGAGCTGGAAGACTTTGCCGCAGGCAAGAACCTTTCGGGTACAATTGGTATGGGGCATACCCGCTGGGCTACTCATGGAGCCCCTTCTGATAGAAATTCGCACCCTCACACTTCTCAAAAAGGAAACCTGAGCATTATCCATAACGGCATTATTGAGAACTACGCAACACTAAAAGAAGAGCTGATCTCGAGAGGCCACTCTTTTAATAGCGATACCGATACCGAGGTGTTAATTCACCTGATCGAAGACATCTACCAAAACAATAACATTCAACTAACGGAAGCGGTGCGTTTAGCACTAAATGAAGTAACAGGGGCCTACGCCATTGTAATTATGGACGAAGAAAATCCAAACCAGCTAATTGCCGCAAGAAAAGGCAGCCCAATGGTAATTGGCGTGGGTGAAGGAGAGTATTTTATCGCTTCAGACGCTACACCAATTGTAGAGTACACCAAAAATGTAATTTACTTAAACGATAATGAAATTGCCTTTTTAAAACGCGATGAACTTGAGGTAAAGCGTTTAGATAATGTAGTGCAAACACCTTATGTGCAAGAATTAGAGCTTAAGCTAGAAATGCTGGAAAAGGGAGGCTATGAACATTTCATGCTAAAAGAGATTTACGAGCAACCACGTTCAATTCGCGACTGTATGAGGGGCCGCATTTACCCAGAAGAGGGAAAGGTGCAGTTGGGCGGAATTAAAGAGTTCGCAGATAAACTTAAAAACATTGATAGGATTATTATTGTTGCCTGTGGCACTTCTTGGCATGCGGGTTTGGTGGGCGAGTATTTAATTGAGGAGTATGCCCGTATTCCTGTAGAAGTAGAATACGCCTCGGAGTTTAGGTACAGAAATCCAATTATTACAGAAAAAGACGTGGTAATTGCTATTTCGCAATCTGGAGAAACTGCCGATACCATGGCCGCTATTGAAATGGCCAAAGAAAAAGGCGCTACTATTTTTGGTGTTTGTAACGTGGTTGGTGCTTCTATTCCGCGTATATCTCATGCTGGCGTTTATACCCATGCTGGTCCAGAAATTGGCGTAGCATCTACCAAGGCATTTACCGCTCAAGTAACGGTACTTACGCTAATGGCTTTTTACATGGCACAACAAAAGGGCACTTTAAGCAATTCTACATTAAGAGAACTGCTTACAGAGTTAGATTGCATTCCTGACAAGATACAGGTGGCCCTTCAATCAGACAAGTTAATTAAAGAAATTTCTGCGAAGTTTAAGGACGCAAGGAACTGCCTGTTCTTAGGCAGGGGTAGTGGTTTTCCTGTGGCATTAGAAGGTGCATTGAAATTAAAAGAGATCTCTTATATTCATGCCGAAGGTTATCCGGCAGCCGAAATGAAACATGGCCCTATTGCTTTAATTGATGAAGAGATGCCAGTGGTTTTTATTGCTACCAAAAACTCGTCTTACGAGAAAGTAATTAGTAATATACAAGAAGTAAAAGCCAGAAAGGGGCAAGTAATTGCCATTGTAACCGAAGGCGATACCGAAGTGAAAAAAATGGCAGATTACTATATCGAAATACCGGATGCTAGCGAAGCGTTTTTACCTTTGCTGGCCACTATTCCATTGCAACTTTTATCGTACCATATTGCGGTAATGAGAGGATGCAATGTAGATCAGCCTAGAAACTTGGCAAAATCTGTTACGGTAGAGTAAGCTTAGCTATTGGTACAAAAATGCCCCGAACAGTTAGTGCTCGGGGCATTTTTGTATAAGTAAGTTAGTTTTATGATAAGCTAAAAAGGCAAATCTCCAGTTTCATCAATAGAGGTAGAAAAATCGTCTTCTATTTTATTAGCAGTATTGCCATTAACCTGTGCAGGTTCAAAATCGCTCTTTCTGCCCAACATTGTAAAATTTTCGGCCACTATCTCGGTCACATACTTTTTAACTTTCTCTTTATCCTCAAAAGAGCGAGTTCTTAATTTACCTTCTATGTAAACCAATTTGCCTTTTTGAAGGTACTTTGAGGCTACTTCGGCCAAGCCCCTCCACAGTACAATATTGTGCCATTCGGTTTGCTCTACTCTTTTTCCGTCTTTGTTAAATGTTTCTGATGTAGCCAAAGGAAAGCTTGCTACGGTAACACCACCTTCTAAATGTCTAACTTCGGGATCTTTTCCTAAATGACCCACTAAGATTACTTTGTTAATACCTGACATAAATATATTTGATTAGTCTATATGTTTTTCAATAAAATCCCCTATAATTTTGGGATGAGGTAATTGTTTAAAAGCTTTAATTTTAACCGATTTAACTTCGGCAGATTGATTAAAGTTAATAATATAATTATCTATTGCAAAAAAATTAACATATATTATTTGGTGTGTTAAAAGATGTTTTTTGCTTTCTAAATGCCTAATATGTGCACCTTTACCAAATATTTCTGCAACTCTTTCTAAAAATGCTACGTTTGTTTCGGTATGTTCTGCTTCCATTTCTATTAGTGGAAAATCATAGAGATGCTGCCAAATATCGCCCGGTTTGCGCTGCCTAGTTAAAATATGGCTATCGGTAATGCCTACAAAATAGTTAAACCATCTTTTTTTAATCTTTAGCTTTTTTAATTTTAAAGGCAGGGTTTCCACCTGGTCGTTTTTAAACGCCTCGCAGCTTAAGCGTAAAGGGCATTCGCCGCATTTTGGCAATTTGGGTTTGCAGTGTAGCGCCCCAAACTCCATTATCGCTTGGTTGTATAAGCTCGATTGTTGGTCTGTGATGAGTTCTTGAGCCAAGAGCGCAAACATTTTTTGCCCTGTACTGGTATTAATAGGTTCTTTTATTCCAAAATATCTTGCTAAAACCCGGTAAACATTGCCATCTACTACCGCTTTTTTTTCGTTACTGGAAAATGATGCGATGGCGGCAGCCGTGTACGCTCCAACCCCCTTTAACTTTATCAGGTCTTGGTACACCGTGGGGAAGCGGCCATTAAAGTGCGCCATGATATGTTTAGCGGTATATAGCATGTTGCGCCCACGAGAATAGTAGCCCAAACCCTGCCATAGTTTCAGTACTTTTTCTTCTGTTGCATTGGCAAACGCTTCTACATTAGGGAAATTTTCTAAAAACCTTAAAAAATATGGCAAGCCCTGCTCTACTCTTGTTTGTTGTAAGATAATTTCTGAAAGCCAAATAACATAAGGATCGGTTGTGCCTCTCCAAGGCAAATCTCTTTTATTTTTGTGGTACCAAGCCACAATTTCAGACTGAAATGACATTGTAACAAAAGTACAACAAAATGGCACCAAAGTGTAAAACTTACGTCACTAAGATTAGCTTGTACCAAATAAATCATCTTTTATTTTCCTATCTCATTAAAAAGCAATACTTTTGCAACCCCAAAACAGAGGTAATATTAAAATACACACACAATAATTAATTAATTTTTAGAAGTATGACTAAGGCAGACATCATTGCTGAAATATCAACAAAGACAGGGATTGAGAAAGTTGACGTTCAAGAAACAGTAGAGGCGTTTTTCAAAGTAATCAAGAACAACATGATTGCAGGTGAAAATGTATATGTAAGAGGTTTTGGCAGTTTCGTAGTGAAAAAAAGAGCTCAAAAAACTGCAAGAAATATCTCTAAAAATACTGCCATTATTATTCCAGAGCACTTTGTGCCTAGCTTTAAACCAGCTAAAGTATTTGTTGACAAAGTAAAAAACAGCACTAAAAAAGCTAAAGCAGAATCTTAAATATTTTTTAAATGAAAAGCCCTCGCACCACACAGATTGTAATTGTTGCAAGCATTGTATTGCTTGTGGGCTTTTTGTTTAGCCAAGATATTAAAGGATTGGTAAAGCCTAAAGAAGAGGCTGCGGCAGTTATGCCAGAAGAAACACAAACTCCAGGTGTAAGCTTAACAGAAGCCTCGGCAACTGCAAAAAACCTAGTCAGCAACGCTGCCGCTAAAGAATTTACTTCTTTAGAAACTGCCTATCAAAAAGCAGAGGGCGAAAACAAAATTAGCCAAGCAAAAGTTTTGGCCCAAAAGTGGGATGATTTAGAGCAAGCTATTCCGAGTGCGCTGTACCTAGAAGAAGTGGCCAATGGCCAACCTTCTTTAGTAAACTGGGTAAATGCAGGTGCTAGGTTCTTAAAAGCTTTTGACAATACGCAAGACAGCCTTTCGAAAGCAGTAATGCTACAAAAAGCAAATGTGTCTTATACCAATGCCATAGCTATAGATTCTACAGATTTAGATGCTAAAACAGGGATGGGAATTACCATGGTTAATGGCGCAGGAGCACCAATGGCAGGTATTACCATGTTGTTGGATGTGGTAAAAAATGACCCAAAAAACTTTAAGGCCAATATGAACTTAGGTTTGTTTGCCATAAAATCTGGGCAATTTGATAAGGCTATTATCCGCTTTGAAAATATCATAAAAAACATCAAAGCTACGCCCGATACTTATTTTTATTTAGCCACGGCCTACGAAAACCTTGGCAAAAACCCAGAAGCTATTAACGCCTACTTACAAAGTAAAAAACTTGCAGCCAACCCAACGTTATCTAGTTTCATAGATAAAAAGGTGGCTGAGTTGAAAAAATAAAAGAATTAATACAACATTTAAAAATTTAAAATTATGCCAAGCGGTAAAAAAAGAAAAAGACATAAAATGGCTACCCACAAACGCAAAAAACGTTTAAGAAAAAACAGACACAAGAAAAAATAATTTTTAAGTGTTATGGCTAAAAGTAAATACTTTTTTAGGTATTTACTTTTGGATTCTAAGTTTTTTGGTCCATGTGTTAATAAGGTGTAAAAGCCTTAAAATCTGTAGCTTTGGTAAAAGAATTAATTATAGATTCTACTCCCACGGGAGTAACCATAGCTTTAATAGAAGACAAACAACTTGTTGAGCTTCACAAAGAGCACGTTAACAACAACTACGCTGTAGGCGATATTTATTTAGGCCGCATTAAAAAGATTATGCCTGGCCTAAATGCTGCATTTGTAGATGTTGGTTACGAAAAAGATGCATTTCTGCATTACTTTGATTTAGGCCCACAAGTTCAATCTCTGATAAAGCTAACGAAGATTAGACGTAACGGCACACCAGGCACTTTATTGGATAACTTTAAGTTAGAAGCAGACATCAACAAAGCCGGTAAAATATCGGAAGTTGTAAGCAAGAACTTATTGGTACCTGTACAAATTGCCAAAGAACCCATTTCTACTAAAGGCCCCAGGTTAAGTTCAGATCTTTCCATAGCAGGAAGATACACTGTACTGGTTCCTTTTTCTAATGTTATCTCCATCTCTAAAAAGATAAAGAGCAATACCGAACGTAATCGTTTAAAAAAGATTATTGAAAGTATTAAGCCTAAAAATTTTGGAGTAATCATTAGAACAGTTTCTGAGGGAAAAGGCGTTGCCGAATTACAAAAAGACTTACTCGATTCTATTTCTAAATGGGAGAGCTTTATGAAAAAGCTGCCAGAAACAGAACCTGCTAAGCGTGTTTGGGGCGAAATGGATAGGACATCAACGCTTATCCGCGATATTTTAAATACCGATTTCGCTAATGTATATGTAAACGACCAAACATTATTTGAAGACATTCGTTCTTACGTGCACGAAATTTCTCCAGAAATGGAGCGAATTGTAAAACATTACAAGCACAAAGAACCTATTTTTGACCATTTTGGGGTCGAAAAGCAAATTAAAAACGGTTTTGGAAAAACCGTAAACTTGGCCGGAGGTGCCTACTTAGTGGTAGAACACACCGAAGCTTTGCACGTTATAGACGTAAATAGTGGCAATAGAACTGCTAGCAAAGAAAACCAAGAAGAAAATGCGCTGCAAGTTAATAAAGAAGCAGCAAAAGAAATTGCCCGCCAATTAAGGCTAAGAGATATGGGCGGTATTGTGGTTATCGATTTTATTGACATGCACAAGCCTGCCAACAGAAAAGTGTTGTTTGATTACCTGAAAGAGCTGATGCTTTTAGACAGGGCTAAACATACCATTCTGCCTCCTAGTAAATTTGGATTGGTACAAATAACCCGTCAAAGGGTACGCCCCGAGATGAACATTGTAACGGTAGAAAAATGCCCTACCTGCGATGGAACCGGTGAAATTAAAGCTAGTATTGTTTTAATGGACGACATTGAAAGCAATTTGACCTATATTCTGCGTGAGCAGAACGAAAAAGGTATTACGCTATGTGTGCACCCTTACATAGCTGCCTTTATTAAAAAAGGATTGATTTCTTTACAATGGAAATGGTTCTTTAAATTTGGGCAATGGGTAAAGGTTAAAGAAGTATCTTCTTACCATTTAACCGAGTTTCACTTTTTATCGTCAAAAGACGAAGAAATAAAACTTTAAGTATTTAAAGTCCCGATGCAAATCGGGACTTTTTTGTTTGAACAGCACTAGCATTTCCAGTCAATTAAATCTAAATTCGTAATTCGTAAAATCTAAAATCAATTGGCTAAAATCAAATCAGCATATTTCTGTCAAAGCTGTGGCTACGAGTCGGCTAAGTGGTTGGGCAAATGCCCTTCATGCAACCAGTGGAATACCTTTGTAGAAGAAGTAATAGAAAAACCATCGGCGGCAAACGCGGCAGTTTGGAAAACAACCGTTGGCGGAACACAAAGGGTAAATAAACCTAGCAAGCTAGAAGAAATACAAAGTGTAACAGAAGATAGGCTGTTAACTGGCGATGCCGAATTAGACCGAGTTTTAGGCGGTGGTTTGGTGCCAGGGTCGGTAACATTAATTGGTGGCGAACCGGGCATTGGTAAATCTACGTTAATGTTGCAATTGGCTCTCAATATTAAGCAAAAACGTGTTTTATACGTTTCGGGAGAGGAAAGTGAACAGCAAATAAAAATGCGTGCCGAACGCATTACCAAAACGCCACAGGCCAATTGCTTTATACTTACAGAAACCTCCACCCAAAATATATTTAAACAACTAGAACAGCTAGAACCAGAAATTCTGATAGTAGATTCGATACAGACCTTACATTCGGCACACATAGAATCTACGCCCGGAAGTGTTTCGCAAGTTCGTGAGTGTACAGCCGAATTGCTTCGCTTTGCTAAAGAAACCGCTACCCCTGTGTTTTTAATTGGCCACATTACCAAAGATGGGGCTATTGCCGGGCCTAAAATTTTGGAACACATGGTAGATACCGTCTTGCAGTTTGAAGGCGACAGGCATCATATCTATCGTATTTTGCGTTCCATTAAAAACAGATTTGGTGCTGCGGCTGAACTGGGCATTTACGCCATGCATGGCAACGGGTTAAGGGAGGTTTCCAATCCTTCGGAAGTATTGCTCTCACAACGAGACGAAGAACTAAGCGGCATTACGATAGGAGCAACTATTGAGGGCGCCAGGCCAATGCTCATAGAAACACAAGCGCTGGTGAGTATTTCGGCCTATGGTACACCACAACGGTCGGCAACTGGCTTTGATACCAAGCGAATGAACATGCTATTGGCCGTATTGGAGAAAAGATGTGGTTTTAGGTTAAGTGCAAAAGATGTCTTTCTAAATATTGCAGGTGGTATTAAGGTAGAAGATCCCGCCATCGACTTGTCCATTATTGCGGCAATTATTTCCTCGCACGAGGATATCTCTGTATCTTCTAAAATCTGCTTTGCCGCAGAAGTGGGGTTATCGGGCGAAATTAGAGCGGTAAACAGGATAGAACAACGTATTTTAGAAGCAGAGAAACTGGGGTTTGAAAAAATATTTATCTCTAGCTACAACCTAAAAGGAATAAACAAAGACAAGTTTAAAATAGAACTAATAACGGTGGCAAAAATTGAAGAGGTGTTTTCGGCGTTGTTTGGGTAAATTAAGAAATGCTTTTATTTAAAGCTTTTAAATATCTTTGTATCTCAATCTTAACTAGATAAAATAAAAAATAATGAAAAAAATAATTTTAAGTTTAGCTTTTTGCGCTATGGCAACTTTAGCTTTTGCGCAAGATAACGTAGAAGGTCAAGCGTTTGGCGAAGGTGTTAAACAAGGGAACATCATTCCGGCAACAAAAGTAGAAGCGCAATTAGGAAAGGCCAAGAAAGCCGACATGAAAGTAGAAGGCGAAGTGGTTAGCGTATGCAAGAAAAAGGGCTGCTTCATGAACATTAAAATTTCTGACAAAGAAACCATGATGGTTAAATTTAAAGACTATGGTTTTTTTATGCCGAAAGATATGGCGCCAGGAACAAAAGTGGTAATAGATGGCTTTGCCGAAAGAAAGATAACTTCTGTGGAAGATTTACAGCATTACGCTAAAGATGCTAAAAAATCTGAAGAAGAAATTGCAAAAATAACAAAGCCTAAAAAAGAAATTGTTTTTGAAGCTAAAGGTGCGGTTATTTTAAAATAATCGGAAGTCTCTTTTTTAAAAGTAAATGCAAAGCCCCAACTGGAAATGGCGAGGAACAAACCATTAAGTTAACCTATTCGCCTCCAGGCGCATCTTGTTTGCCAACGCCGCTGGTATTTGTTCCTGTAGATTTATAATAACTAGGAGTATTCGGAAATTAAGTTTTTAGAATTGCTGACAAGGAGCCCGATTCTCTTTAACGGGGCACTCTCATCAATAACAACTTTAGTTCGGATACTCCTAATTTTAGCGCTATTTAACAGCTTAAACTAAGCCTAATAATCGGTTCCTTACCAATAGGCAGGCACCGATTACACCGGCTTTTTCGCCCAATTTCGACATTTTTAATTGCGTGTCGTTATTTACCAAGCTTAAAGAGTACTTATTTAAAGCGCTTTTTATTGGTAAACGGATATATTCGCCAGTTTCTGCTAAGCTCCCGCCAAGAATTACCATTTCTGGGTTGAAAATGTTAATGAGTACCGCAATTCCCTTGCCCAGCTTTTCTCCTACTTCTGCCACCAGCTCAATAGCCAAAACATCGTCTTTAATCGAAGCTTCAATAATGTCGTTCAATTTGATGTCTTCCACAGGCATGTTCGATAAAATGGAAGAAGAACCTTCGGCGAGTTTTGCTTTAAAGTTTCTTACTAAGGCCCATCCAGAAACCTCTGTTTCTAAGCAGCCCTTTTTGCCACAACTACAGATAATTTCGTTATTAAAAAATGGGATATGGCCAAACTCTCCAGCAAAACCAGATTTACCGTAATAAAGCTGACTGTTGATCATAATCCCTACGCCCATGCCGTAGTCCATATTTAAAAAGAGTACGTTTTCTTCTTCTTTAACCACCCCTGCAGAAAACTCGCCGAATGCCATTGCCCTCGAATCGTTTTCTAGGAAAATTCGCAATCCAATATTTCTTTCAATTACTCGACTAAGAGGCTCTTCGTTAAAATGAAAAAAATTGTAACTGTAGCCTGTAGAATAATTAATTCGGCCAGAAAGATTTATGCCAGCACCCAATATTTTGTCCCTTTTAATGGGGCTTTCTTTTATAAAGCCATTAATAAGTTCGCAAAGCTCGTCTAACGATTCTTTGTTGTTGGTTAAACTATATGGAATATTAGATTTAACATGCACCAAGTTTTTCTGCAAATCGGTTAAGCCAATATTAAGGTGAGAATTTTTAACATCTATACCCAAAAAGTAACCAGATTCTGTTACCAAACCATAAATATTTGGCTTTCTGCCTCCTCTTGATTGCAGTTTCCCATAATCTTTCACCAAGCCTTCGGCAATTAATTCATTTAATATATTATTAATTTTTGGAGTACTCAATCCTAATTCGGTACATAAGTCTGCGATTGTGCAGTTGCCATTTTTACTGAAATAAACAATTATTGCTTTCTTTAGCGTAAGGTTTTTATAAGCAACCCCAGAGGTGCCTTCATTATTCAATTCGGTGAAAAACGTCATGTTATTAATATATTTTAAAAATCAAAATTAAGACAATATCTGATTTAACCTAATAAGAAGCTTTTTTTCTTGTGTTTTAGCGGTTTAAAGAGCAAAAAAATTAAAAAATATACACCAGTTATTAATTTTTTTAAAAAAGTGTTTATATTTACCAAACCTACTAACTCTAAACTGAATGAAAAAAATATTACTTAGCCTTCAGGTGCTTGCTATAAGTTTAGCATTATCTGCCTGTGGTAAAACAGAAAAGAGAGAATACAAACCTGAGCCAGAAAAAAAACCAGCAGACTCTGCTGCATTAACCGTACTGCCTACCAATTGGAAAAAAGCAGTGCATTTAATGAAAGGCTTTCCTACAGGGATCCAAGTTTTTCTTAACAACAAACCTATTAATGGAAAATCGGCATTAATGTACAGCGTTGTTTTTGACCCAAAACTTATTGAGTTAAAGCCTGTGGCTGCTGCAACCAATAAAAAGGTAAGTGATTTTTATAGAGACGAGGTGGCGGCAAAATACGTTTGTATGAATGGAGGCTTTTTTGGTACAAATACGTCATACAGTTTAAGTATGTTTAATAAAACGATTAGCGCTGTTAACATCAAATCGTTAAACACATCCTTTTAATGGTTCAAATATTCCTTATTATCCAACTCGTGCCGCTTTTGGCATAAGCACAAACAGTACTGCAGATGTGGCATGGATTTATCATGTGGGCAGTGGCAATGGAACAATCTATAGCTATCCAGCTCCTTCTCCTAACTTGTTAAATACTGCTCCCCAAGCTATTCCTAGTTCAAGTTTCCCTGTGGGAGATACTATATGGGACATGAATTCAGCTATTGGGGGTCTCCAATGCTAATTAAAAATAACAGCATTAACATTACAGATAATGAAGAGTTAATCACCTTAAACAAAATTACTTATTCTAGTAGTAGTAGCTCTATTACCCAAGAGCTAGATAAGAACAACAAAGAAAGCAGGGCTCGCTTGGATGTTTCTTTGGGCGCTCGGTTTAACTTCTAAAGCATTCACTTTAAGCGGTATTATTTGTTTAATAAAAATGTTTTTGTACCTTTGCAGAGCAAAACAAGAAAAGGGGGGGCGTGTGTCCCCTCTTTTTATTTAGCAATAATTTATACTATGCAGCTAGAAAAGAGAGTTAGAGAACTGGTAGAAGTGAAAATTGCAGATAGACCGGAGCTGTTTTTGGTTGATGTAAAGATGTTGCCCAACAACAAGCTTATTGTTCACGTAGATGGAGATCAAGGCATTAGCATACAAGACTGTGTGGGCATTAGCAGGCATGTGGGTTTCCATTTAGAGGAAGAGAACGCCATTGCAACGGCTTATAATCTAGAAGTATCGTCGCCGGGTGTTGGCGAACCTTTACAGCTACCTAGGCAATATGTAAAAAATATAGGCAGAACAATAGCTGTAAAACTAACCAATGGCGATAAGAAAGAAGGAAAGTTGTTGGAAGCAGGCGAAACCTCTATTACGATAGAGGAACAAGTTAAAGAAAAAGGAAAAAAAGCAATTTTGGTAAGTAACCAAATTGCTTTAAACGATATAATAGAAACAAAGGTTTTAATTTCATTTAAGTAAAAATGAACAACATTAATTTAATTGATTCTTTTCAAGAATTCAAAGACTTTAAGAACATCGATCGCCCTACGGTAATTAGTGTATTAGAAGAGGTGTTTCGTAGTATGTTGCGTAAAAAATACGGAACAGATGAAAACTGCGATGTGATTGTGAATCCAGATAATGGAGATTTGGAGATTTGGAGAACCAGAAAAGTAATGGAAGACGGTTTCTCTGAAGATGATGATTTGGAGATTGAATTAGCAGAAGTACACCAGTACGATGCCGATTTAGAGGTGGGTGATGATTACATAGAGCAAATTACCTTAGAAAGTTTTGGCCGTAGAGCAATTTTAGCAGCCCGCCAAACGCTGGTTTCTAAGGTATTAGAGTTAGAGAAAGACGAGATCTTTAAAAAATATAAAGACAGGGTTGGCGAAATTGTTACTGGAGAAGTTTACCAGGTTTGGAAAAAAGAAACGCTAGTGCTAGACGACGAAGGTAATGAGTTGTTGATGCCTAAAACAGAGCAAATTCCTGCCGATTATTTCAAAAAAGGAGATTCGGTAAAAGCGGTAATCTCAAAAGTAGATATGGTTAATGCTACACCTAAAATTATTATTTCTAGGGTAGCACCAGAATTTTTACAGCGCTTGTTCGAAATTGAGGTTCCGGAAATATTCGACGGTTTAATCACCATCAAGAAAATTGTTCGCGAACCAGGAGAACGTGCTAAAGTAGCTGTAGAATCTTACGATGACAGAATAGATCCGGTAGGGGCTTGTGTGGGTATGAAAGGTTCTCGTATTCATGGTATCGTAAGAGAGCTAAAAAATGAAAATATTGATGTGATTAACTTTACAAACAACATTTCATTATATATCCAGCGTGCTTTAAGTCCGGCAAAAATTACTTCTATTAAATTAGATGACGAGACAAAGCGTGCGGCGGTTTACCTTAAACCAGACCAAGTGTCGTTAGCCATTGGTCGTGGTGGGCATAACATTAAGTTGGCAGGTAAATTAACCGGCTACGAAATAGATGTTTACCGTGAGGCGGGCGAAGAAGATGAAGACGTTGATTTAGAAGAATTCTCAGACGAAATTGATAGCTGGATTATTGATGAGTTGAAGGCAATTGGTTTAGATACGGCAAAAAGCGTATTGTCGCTTTCTGTAGATGAGTTGGTAAAACGTACCGATTTAGAAGAAGAAACCATTAAAGAGGTAGTTGCTATTCTACAGTCGGAATTTGAATAAAAGGTAGAAACTTGAATTAAATCAGAATAAACGTTACTTTTGTATTAATTAGAAAAAACAGGATAATCAATGTCAGACGACAAAACCATAATGTTGTTAAAAGCAGCAAAAGAGCTTAACATAGGATTGGCTACCGCGGTAGAATTCCTTGCTAAGAAGGGCTATGCTGTGGATAATAAGCCTAATACCAAGCTTTCTGGGGAGATGTACAATGCTTTATCTAGAGAGTTTCAAGGAGATAAAATAGTTAAAGAAGAGGCTAACCAAATTGTTATTGGCAAAATTCGTCGTGATGAACCTGAAGTAACAACTGAAAAAGCTCCCGAAGCTCCTAAGAAAACCCAAGAGTTTGAGGGTGAAGGCGTGTTGATCAAAAATCTTCATCAGTACACCCCACCGGTAGAAAAACCTGTGGCCGAAAAGCCAGCAGAAGTAGTAAAAGAAGCGCCGAAAGCACCTGAAGTTGCACCTGCTGAGCCTTTTGAGGAATCGGCTTTGCCTGGTGTTAAAGTGGTGGGTAAAATCAATCTTAATGATTTAAACCCCAAAACCAGACCAAGTAAAAAAGAGGAAGCTCCTGCGCCAGCTCCTGTAGCAAAAGAAGAGCCGCCGGTAGAGGCAGCACCAAAAGCTCCAGAAAAGCCCGTAGTGCCTACTAAGGTTGAAGAAAAACCAGCAGCGAGTAAGCCGCCAGTAGAGGTAGTGGCTAAGCCTGTAGAAAATAAACCTACACCTGTGGCAGAGAAACCGGTGGTTGAGAAAAAACCTGAAGACGAGGTTATTAAAGCTCGTTCGGTTAAATTGTCGGGGCCAAATATTATTGGTAAAATAGAACTTCCAACTACGCCAGATAGAAGAAACCAACCGGTTGCCTCATCGAGCGATAGCGAAGCAGCTAGGCGTAAACGCAAGCGTAAAAAAACGCCTGGAGCTCCTGGTGCTGGCGGACAGCAACAAGGACAAGGTACTGGTACGCCTGGTACTAACCAACAAGGTGGTGGCCAAAGACAACCTTATCAAGGTAACAACAACCGTCCGGGAGGTCAAGGTGGTTATCAAGGAAATAGAAATAATAATCGCCCAGGTTATCAGGGTAATAGAAATAATGCAGGTGGCAACACTCCAAAAGAGGAACCAACTGAGAAAGAAATCCAAGACCAAATTAAGGCAACGCTTGCTCGTTTAAGCGGCGCCGGTAAATCTGGTAAATTTGCTCAGCGAGCTAAACTTCGCCGTCAAAAGCGTGATGATGTAGCACTTTCGGCAGAAGAGGCGGCATTAGAGGAAGAATTACAATCAAAGGTGTTAAAAGTAACAGAATTTGTTACGGCTAACGAATTGGCAAACATGATAGACGTACCGGTAACCAAAATTATTGGAACTTGTATGAGCTTGGGCATGTTCGTGTCGATTAACCAACGTTTAGATGCAGAAACTTTAACAATTGTTGCTGATGAGTTTGGCTATGAAATACAATTCGTAAAACCAGACGAAGAAGAAGACATTAACATTGAAGAAGAGGACGCAGAAGAAGACTTAAGTCCAAGAGTTCCGGTGGTAACCATTATGGGGCACGTGGATCATGGTAAAACTTCATTGCTAGATTATATTCGTAAGGCAAATGTGGTAGCTGGAGAGGCTGGCGGTATTACACAGCACATTGGTGCTTACAAGGTAACTACCAGTGCAGGAAAAGAAATTACGTTTTTAGATACGCCGGGTCACGAAGCTTTTACGGCAATGCGTGCTCGTGGTGCTAAAGTTGCTGATATTGCCATTATCGTAATTGCATCTGACGATGCGGTGATGCCACAAACTAAAGAGGCAATTAACCACGCACAAGCTGCGGGCGTGCCTTTAGTATTTGCTTTCACCAAAATAGATAAACCAGGTGCAAATTCTGATAGAATACGCGAACAACTATCTGTCATGAATATTTTGGTAGAAGATTGGGGCGGTAAATATCAATCTCAAGAAATTTCGGGTAAGAGCGGCTTAAACGTTGACTTACTATTGGATAAAGTATTGCTAGAAGCTGAATTATTAGAATTAAAAGCTAATCCGAATAAGAGGGCTACAGGTACTGTAATTGAAGCAACACTTGACAAAGGGCGTGGTATTGTAACTACGGTTTTGGTACAAGGTGGTACGTTAAGAGTTGGAGATCCAATTTTAGCGGGTAGCTACAGCGGTAGAGTAAAGGCATTATTTAATGAGCGTGGTGCTAAGGTAAACGAAGCAGGCCCATCTGTACCAGTACAGGTATTGGGTATGCAGGGGGCACCAACCTCTGGAGATAGGTTTAATGCTTTAGAAAGTGAGAACGAAGCAAGAGATATTGCCAATAAGCGTTTGCAGTTAATGCGTGAGCAGGGATTGCGTACCCAGAAACACATTACATTGGCCGAAATTGGTCGTCGTTTAGCTATTGGAAACTTTAAAGAACTGAACTTAATCATTAAAGGTGACGTAGATGGTTCTATTGAAGCGTTAGCAGATTCGTTATTGAAACTTTCTACGCCTGAGATACAAATCAACGTGATTAGTAAAGCGGTAGGTCAAATTTCTGAAAGTGATGTATTGTTGGCTTCAGCTTCTGATGCGATTATTGTTGGTTTCCAAGTGCGCCCATCAACTGGAGCACGTAAGTTGGCAGAGCAAGAGCAAATCGATATCCGTTTGTACTCTATCATTTACGACGCCATTAACGAGATTAAAACTGCGATGGAAGGTATGTTGGCGCCAGAATTTGAAGAGAAGATTGTGGCTAACGTTGAGATTAGAGAGACTTTCAAAATTTCTAAAGTGGGTACCATTGCAGGCTGTATGGTGTTAGACGGTAAAATCTCTAGAAACAGCAAGATCCGTATTATACGTGATGGCGTGGTAATCTACACAGGCGAACTGGCTTCGTTAAAACGCTTTAAAGACGATGTGAAAGAAGTTTCTAAAGGCTACGAATGTGGTTTAAATATCCAAAACTTTAATAACATTGAAGTAGGCGATATTGTAGAAGCTTACGAACAAGTAGAGGTTAAACGCAAGTTGTAACTTTAACTTATTTGATATAGAAAAGGAGCGAATATTCGCTCCTTTTTTGTCTGCTATCTTTTAAACCAAAAACAACCACAGCCATAAATTTGCTTGTTCAATAAAGCTTCGTCGGGGTTTACCACTAGCCCCCCATCTTCTTCATCTTCTGGAATAAGAGCAAATTCTTTAAGGGTTAAGTTGGAAAACAAGGATAATACACTTTCTTTAGTGTATATGCGATGTGCATTAAACATTATTTTACTTTCTCTTCCTAATGGAACAACAAATAATAAATTTCCTCCCTCTGCTAAAACTCGTTTAAGTTCGGCTATAGCTTTTAAATCCCCATCATAATCTAGGGGGTCAGAATATCTTCCCAGACCAATATGTTCAACAGTGTGCATGCATGAAATAGATGTAATGCTCTTATCCTTAAAAGGCAGGTCTAACAAGTTTCCAGATAATGAATTTAAATTTGACAATGAAAGGTTTGCTGGCCTATAATCATAAAAATCAACTGGGATGAAAGCAGATAAGATAGAGCAGAAATGCAAAGTAGAGGATATGTCAATGTGTCTGACTGGGTTGTAGGATTTAATTATTCTCGTAGCCCAAGCAGGGTGATAAACATAATGCCTATCAAAACCAGTATTAGCTGTAGCATCTTCTAGGCAAGGGTATAAATCAACTTTATTTAAATGAAATCTCTTGAGTGTAGCCCTTTCTTGTTCTTTTAAAATGTCAAACTGATTTAGAAAAGGTCTTGATGGCGATTTTATGTATTTAAAAAAGCGTGTTATTTTTTTAAGCATAATTAAAAATGTGTTTTACCGATTTTTTAAATACTTTTCTAAATTGTTTAGATGTAAAAGATTTTAAATTAAAAACTTCGGATGTAATAAAGATTTTTAGCGCATTTGTTTTAATATTTTGATTCATAACGATAGCGTACCATAATCGGTGTAAGATACCTTTAAATTCTTGTTTGTTATATTTTCCAATTCTATCATTAGCTAATTTAATTTCACCTAATAATTGATGATAGGATTCCAAATGGAAATGTGATAACTGATTAGAAAAAATCTCATAATACAAATCTGTTTTGGTGTCTATTCCCTTAAGCCCAAGGGAAGACAGTATATATGCAATTACCTTTTTTTGGTAAGTAATTAAATTATCAGCATATATCTTAGTTGTATTTGTGTTATGAATGCGGTAATCAACTAGAACATCATCTAAGTTAGTGACCACTCCTTTTTCTGACATCCTTACAAAACAATCATAATCTTCGGCTAGCGGAAAATCTTTATATCCTCCAATGGCCATAAAGGCATCATGCCTAAACATTGTTGAGGAGTTTATAAATGGATTATTCAATATCATATAGGGACCCAAATCCTTCCCAGTTATTACTTCAATCATTTTGCCCTCGAACTTACCATTTTCGTCGATTTGGCGACCGTGACCTCCGCATAAAACAACATGAGGGTTTGCGGATAGATACTCATATTGCAATTTAATTCTATCAACATGAGCAATGTCGTCACTATCTAATACAGCTAGGTATTTGCCCTTA
Source organism: Pedobacter sp. UBA4863 (assembly GCF_002399615.1). Taxonomy (GTDB): domain Bacteria; phylum Bacteroidota; class Bacteroidia; order Sphingobacteriales; family Sphingobacteriaceae; genus Pedobacter. The sequence continues at coordinate 42,379 of NZ_DHDZ01000040.1, forward strand.
GCAAGCGTTTTTAACCTATTACGGGTAAACACTAAGCCCATATTTTGTTCGTTTTCGTAATAACGGATTCTGTTATCAGAAAATTTTTGTATTACGCTGCTGGTTCGATCTGTTGAACCGTCGTTGACAATAATTATTTCAAAATCAGTGAAGGTTTGTTCAAGAAGGCTATTAATTGCTTCTTCAATATAGTTTTCTGCGTTAAAGGCTGCGATAAACACCGATACTTCTGGTATTTTTATAGTTTTATCCATTCTTTTAATGAAAGAGTAAGCTCAGAATTTTTTATCCATATTGATGGGCTTATTACGATTTTTGATGGGTTATTATTAAGCCAAGCGCCCCACCAGCTAAAAGAACTGTTTGCAATAATGTTATGCTTGCAATTACTCATTAAGTACATATCAATATAACTGTTTGAACCAGTATTCCAATCTATAAATGTCACATCCTCATCTTTAAAGAGATGATTTCTGCACCATGATATATCGTCAGAAAAAATAAAGAACTTTGGGTTTTCTACTTTATTCTTTATGTAGGCTATCGCCAAACGGTAATATTCGGAAGTACATATTTCTCCTAGATTGTGGTCTTTTAGGTAATCACCCCTTCTCACGTGCACGCTAATACTAGCATTATTTATTATGCTGTTTAAAGTGTTTTTATTTTTTTTGTTTTCAAGGTTAGGAAAATTAAAATCGTTTAAAAGATTCTCTCTAATGTTTAGGAAATAGGTTTCATTTTGCCAGTATCCCCACAAGTAGTTATTTCCCTTAGAATAAACATTTGGGTCATAAGAAAACTCTCTTTTTTCTTCTTGATAGCTTTTTCTCAAGCCTAGAATTCTCCGTGCTTTCCTATAAACCCATTTTTTTTGCTCTGGCTTCAATAATTCTAAGATGAGCTTTGGAGCTTGTCTAATTTGTATTCCAAAAATTCGTGATAGTTCATAGCCGTTATGTCGGTTGTAATTCTCAAAATGAGAAAGATCTACATAGGCACGTATATTTTTATGTTCTAAACTTTTATAGAAAGCATATTGAAACATTTGATTTCCTAGACCGCCCAAAAACCTTACAATTTTCATATTGTTTACAAATAAACGTATAAATTTACTAACTTATATATTAATAAAAGTTTTTGAATCAGATGTTAGTCTCAATTATTATACCTTGCTATAATTACGGAAAATTTATTGGACAAACCCTAGAAAATGTAATTGCTCAGAGTTACCATAATTTAGAAATTATAGTAATAGATGACGGTTCTACAGATAATACTAAGGATGTAGTTTTAGCTTTTATTGAAAGAGACCAAAGGGTACAATATTTTTTTCAAGAAAACAAAGGTCTTTCAGCTGCTAGAAATTTTGGTATAGAAAAATCATCTGGTTATTATGTACAGTTCTTAGATGCAGATGATGCTCTTTCGCCTAAGAAAATACAAATACAAGTTGAATATCTTGAAAAAAACACTGAAATAGCGATATGTTATGTCGATCCATTTTATTTTAAAGACCAGAAGGGAGAGCAACGATTTAGCAATATTAACCTAACTGATGTGAGTTGGATGCCCAAATTAACCAAAGAAGCAGATAAGATTGAAACAATAGAACTATTATTAGAAGGCAATATAATGCCTGTTAATTCGCCTCTATTGAGACGAAATGTGATTAATACAATTGGAGGGTTTAATGCTCATTTAAATAGTTTAGAAGATTGGGACTTTTGGTTGAGAGCCGCCTTTTCATTTAAAATAGTTTACTTGCACCATCCCGAAGCTTACTGTTTAATTAGAGTTCATAGAACGAGTATGAGCCAAGACAGGATGAGGATGATTAAAGCGGAAAATGAAGTTAGGCTACTAATTGACGATTATGTTAGAGGACAGATAGAAATTACTCCAAGTTTAAAAAGGAAATTCTTAAAAAAGAATAACAATCATCTGAAATATATTTATAGTTATTTTATACGGATTAAAGGCTTGGGGGCAATACATCTTTTAATTTCAATTTTAAAAAGATCAGGATTCTGGCTTTTGGTTAGGTCTTATAAAAAAGCTATTAAGGATTTTAAAAAGGAAGGAATATAAAGAGAAGTTTATTTTTGATTAGATAATATAGAGATAATTGCTTTTTTAGCGCTTTCTGGCGAAAAGTTAGCTATAGCATCTTCTGCATTATTATGCAAGTGGTACCAAAGCGTTTCTGACTGATACAGCTTAATAATGGCATTTGCGAATGTTTGGCTAGTATTTGCAAGCAGTATATGCTTCTCGTTTTCCAGACTCATTCCTTCGGCGCCTATGTCGGTAGTAACTATTGGTAACCCATAGCTCAATGCTTGGCCAATTTTTCCTTTCATACCAGCTCCGTACCTCAGTGGGGCAACGAATAACCTGCATGAATTAAAAATTTCATCAAGATTCTCAACATAACCATGAACAATGATGTTTTGATTTTGTAGAGCAAGAACTTGGTCTGTCGGATTGCTTCCCACTAAGTGTATTTTAATTTGTGGTAAATGAGCCCAAACTATAGGCATAATTTCATTACAAAGCCATTTTACCGCATCAGTATTTGGCTCATGAGCATAACTTCCTATAAAAAGCAAATCTTTTCTCTCAGAAAACGAATAGCTATCTTTTACAGTGGAGATAATTTCATGTATGTTAGGAATGACTACAGTATTCTTTATTCCTTCTTTTTGCAACATAGTCTGCTCAATATCAGTTATACAGATCGTTGTATCTGCAAGTTTCGCTAGATTCAGCTCTAGTGCTTTGTAGTACTCTGCTAGCTCCTTTTTTTTGGCAGATCCAGTCAAGTCAGCATCACGTTGGATCCTAACGTAGTGAAGATCTACGGTGTCGTAGAACCATTTTGCTTTTTCATTAGTATCCTTGATATAACTATATTTATGGTTGTTTTCTGGTCTTGAGGCCCAAACATATGTACAGTCTTTAGCTGCGCTAATAATGTCTTCTCTAAATTTGCGACGTCCTATATATTTTACTATTACTTCTATTCCGTTTCCAACCAATAAATCGTAATAGGGCTGTTGAGGGACGCCTTTATTGGTAATAAATATGATTTGTAAATCTAGTTCTTTAAAAATTTTTAATAATTGATACATGCGATAAGAACCAGAGTCTTTATCGAAAAGAGGTAAGTCCCAGTCAATTACAACAATTTTTTCCGATTTAAGATACCTGCGATAGGCAGAAGGGTCGTTTGGCAATGCGTGATTTCTAAGAACCTCCTTCCATTTACTAAAAAACTTTTCTTTGTTAATATCTTGATAGCTTTTTATATTGCCTTTTTTTGCTGTTTTCCCAGAACTTGCCCCTTCAAAATGAACAAGCGATGATAAAGGTTGGTAAACTACTTTTTTATTGAGCACATTCTTTATAGAAAGACATAAATCGGTGTCTTCATAATAGGCAGGAGCAAATCTCTCGTCAAATCCTCCTAAGAGATTAAAATCTTCTTTCCTAAACAGGATGCTAGCTCCAGAGCAATAGTCTGTTTCTCTAGAAAAATTGTAAGCAAAGTAATTAGGGTCTCCATAATTGCCAAAGTTGCATGCCGAGGCATCATTATATACCAAACCACCTGCTTCTTGTAGTAACCCAAAAGGATAGATCAATTTAGAGCCTACAAGTCCAATTGATGAATCCCTTTCGATAGTTTTTACAAGTTCAGATAACCAGTTGTCTAGAATAATAGTGTCATTATTTAAAAGACATATATATGGGCTCGAAGCCAAAGTTATCCCTCGTTGGCAAGAATGTAAAAACCCTAAATTAGTATCGTTGTTAATTAAATTTAGACCTTTTACTTCTCCTAAAATTTCTTTAGTTTGATCAGAAGATGCATCATTTACAACGATAATCTCGTAAGGAATTTCTTCTGTTAAGTTGATTTTTAGAGACTTTAAACAAGTTATTGTGTGTGAAAATTGATTATGTACTGGGATGATGATTGAAACTTTGGGACTGTCGTATTTCTTGAAATTTAGTTGGTCGTCTTTTAATGCTATATGATAATAAGCTGGAAGATATTTTGGGTGTACAAAAAAGCGTAATCCGAAAAACCGAGCAAGTAACTCTAAAAAGTTCTCTTTTAATGTAATTCCTTTTTTTAAAGGGAGAGACTTCGATTCAAAATTAAACCCACGCAATAAGATGAGCACAGCTCTAATAAGGAAGGATAAATATGTTAATGGGTTTACAAAAAACTTTAATAGTAAACCCTGATCCTTTTTTCTATAGTATTTCTTGTTTATTCTTAGACATACTTTATAATCAATTTTAGCTATCCATTTTGGGCCTTTACTTTTGCTCATTTCATTAATCATTAAAGGTTTGCATTTCTATTAAGCGATGGTATAGCCCTTTTTCGGCCAGCAGTTCGCTGTGGCTGCCTTGTTCTACTACTTCACCTTTGTCTATCACCACAATTTTATCAGCATGCTGTATGGTGCTTAATCGGTGGGCAATAACAACAGAGGTTCTGTTTTGCATGAGGTTGTTTAGCGCATTTTGCACCAATTTTTCCGATTCGGTATCTAAGGCAGAAGTAGCTTCGTCTAAAAGCATAATAGGAGGATTGGCAAGTACGGCCCTAGCAATACAAATTCGTTGCCGTTGGCCCCCAGATAACTTGTTGCCCCTATCGCCAACGTTGGCTTGGTAACCATCTTCGCTGTTTATAATAAAATCGTGGGCATTGGCAATTTTAGCCGCATTAATTACTTCTTCTTCTGTTGCTTCTGGTTTTCCGTAAGCAATATTGGCAAATATTGTGTCGTTAAATAAAAACGACTCTTGGTTAACAATACCCATTTGCGCCCTAATGCTTTCTACTTTTAGGTCTTTATAATTAAAGCCATCAATTACTAACGAGCCGTTTTTTGGGTCGTGAAAACGAGGTATTAAATCCATTAAAGTGCTTTTTCCTCCTCCAGATGGACCTACTAGCGCAATGGTTTTGCCTTTTTCAATAGTGATGTTGATATTCTTTAAAACCTGTTTGTCGCCATAAGAGAAACTTACATCTTTTAGTACAATAGCTTGATTAAAATCTGAGAAGATTTTTGCATCTTCTTTATCAACCAGTTCTGGTTTGGTATCGATCAGTTCTAAAACCCGTTCGCCAGCGGCAATTCCAGAATGTATGCCGCTAAACGAGTTGCCAATTGCTTTTGCTGGACGCATTACCTGAGAAAAAATAGCGATGTAGGCAATGAAGTCTGAGGCGGCAAGGGCGTTTTTATCGTTATGTAAAATCAATGAACCACCATACCAAACAATAATAGCCACCATAAGCACACCTAAAAACTCGGAAACAGGCGAGGCTAATTGCTGCCTGCGAACCATCTTTCTGTTTAAGTTAGAATAGAAAATATTCTCCTGGTTAAATTTGTCTTTGGTTCTTTCTGTGGCGTTAAATGCCTTAATAATCTTAATTCCGCCCAGCGCCTCATCTAAAAAGCCAATCATTTTTGCAAAAGATTCATGCGCTTCTTTTGCTTGTTTCTTTAATCGTTTTACAATTTTACTAATGATAAAGCCCGCAACCGGAATAACAAGTAAAGAAAACAAGGTTAGCTTAACGGAAATAGTAAGCAGCATGATGATATAGACAATTAGCGTAAGCGGCTCTTTAAAAACAACCTGTAAGGTATTGGTTACGGTAAACTGAACCACTTGCACATCTGAGGCTACTTTAGAAATGATGTCGCCTTTTCTTTCATTGCTAAAGAAACCTACATGAAGATTCATCACATTATCAAATACTCTTTTTCTGAAGTTAAGCAGCGTGTGCACTCTTAGATCTTCCATTGTTCTTTGAGAAAGATACCTGAATATATTTGATAGCAATACCGAAATTACAATGACAATACAAACATAGAACAATGTTTTTTCGGCTCCTGCACTGTTGATGGAGTTGTTAACAAATTGCCTGAACTTACCCAAAATATCAAAACTTGAAGAAGGGTCTGTGGTGATGTTGTTGATCAAATTAGATTGCTTTGCTTTTAATAAAGTCTCAAATAATGGAGATAGCAAAGCTAGATTTAACGTGCCAAATAAGATGGATAGAAGCGTGGCAATAATATATGGAATGGCAAACTTTTCAATTGGTTTGGCAAATGATAATAACCTAAAATATGTCTTCATCTAAAATGTTATAAGAGTGCAAAGTTATGGTTTTTGATAAATCTTCTGTCATTGCAATATATTAAGCAACTGCTTTTGTCCCTAAAGCAAGGCACAAGGGCAACGAGCATATTTTTCTTTCGCATTAGGATGGCGTTTGAGCCCCCTATCGAAGCAAGCCCGTAAAAATACTTGCGATGTTTTTAAACAGTTTCTAACCGTTATGATAAATGTAATTGATTTATTATGTTTATTTGTTAATATGGTTGCTAAACGAATAGACCTTGAACATATAATAACTCCAATTAAAAATGGGAGCTTTGTTGCTTTGGCAAGAGCTTTAACCTTGGTCGAAAATGATATTGATCCAGCGGCAGCATTATTAAAGAAATTAGCAATTAACCGCGAGGTGCCGGTAGTGGGTATAACGGGCCCGCCAGGTGCTGGGAAAAGCACATTGGTAAATGCCATTACAGCAGCGTTTTGTGCAGCAAATAAAAGGGTGGCTATTCTTGCCATAGACCCTACTTCTCCTTTTAATTACGGATCCTTATTAGGAGATAGGATAAGAATGTCCAAGCTTTTTAACCATCCAAATGTATATATTAGATCTGTTGCTACCCGGGGTTCTTTGGGCGGAATTTCTGCGAAAACCTTAGAAATGGTAGATGTTTTGAGATCGAGTAATTTTGATCTGGTTATTGTAGAAACTGTTGGTGTTGGGCAATCGGAGGTAGAGATTGCAGGCCTTGCAGATAAAACAATTTTAGTGTTAGTGCCAGAAGCAGGAGATGAAATACAACATATAAAATCTGGGTTGATGGAGGTGGCGCAAGCTTTTGTAGTTAATAAGGCCGATAGAATAGGTGCCGATGTTTTTGCCAACGGATTGCAAAAAATGTTAAAAGACCAACATCAACAAATTCCTGTGTTTAAAACCATTGCCGATAAAAATGTTGGAATAACAGAAGTATGCGATTGGATTTTAACAGCTGATACTGTTGCTGTAATAAAAAAAGAACAGTTACTTGCAAAACAAGCATTCCAACTCATTCAACATAAGAGAATGGCCAATGTAGATAAGCAGAAAATTTTATCTGCCATTACCGAAGCGTTGAAAAAAGGAAACTTTAATATGTACACTTTTATAGCGCAATGGTGTTGAGATTAACCTATAGGTGTATAAAATTTAGGACTACATGTACAATGTGTGCTTTAAAGGGGTTTTATTGTGCTATTCCAGTTAAAAAGCAGTGTTTTTAAACTAGAGTATCTGGATGTCAGTATTTTAAAATATTATTTTAGCTGTATTTTAAAAGCCGATTGTGTTTGGAACAATGTTTGTGTAAGGGTTTTGAGATTATAAAAATTTGTTTAATTTTGTCTTACAAAAAATTATACAATAAAATATTTTGTTTAACCTTAAAAAGAAAATTATGAATTATTCTACTTTAAAAAAGGGCGTTGCAGCTTCTTTAGTAGCACTGATAGGAGTTTCTTCTATTGCTAGTGCTCAAGATGCGCCTGCAACTACTTCTTCTGCCAAGGTATTTGGTGGTAGGGCTCAGTACAGAACTTGGTCTTTAGGTGTTAACGCAGGCGTTTTAGCTCCTGTTGTGGTAACTGGCGGAACAAACGATTACTCTAATTGGGACGTTAACTTAGGTTATGGTCTTTCATTGCGCAAGCAATTGGGTCATGCTTTCGGTTTAGAAGGGAATGTTTTCCGTGGTAAAGTTTCTGGTCACAATGAAAAAGCAGGTAACCAAGGTAAATTCGAAACTGAATTACAGTATGCGGTTGACTTAAGAGGTGTTGTTAACGTAGCAACTGTAGATTTCTTGCGTCGTGAGAACTCAGTTAACTTCTTCGTTACTGGTGGGTACGGTGTTGCAGCTTACAATCCTATTGTAACAGCTCAAAATGGTACAGTAACTAACTGGAAAGATGTTAAAGAAGCTGCTGGTGGCGATTCTTACGTAAAACAAGCTTATATCCCTGTAGGTGCTGGTATCAAATTTAAAGTTTCTGATCGTGTATCTTTCAACTTAGCTTATACCATGAACTTTGTTGACGGAGATAACTTTGATGGAACTCGTGCTAACGGATTTACTAAAGATAAATTCTCTTACACTTCAGCTGGTTTAGAATTCTCATTAGGTTCTAAAGCTAAACCTAACTTGGATTGGGTTAACCCTCTTGCGATGATGTATGATGAATTGAAAGATCCTTCATTACGTCAAGAAGTTGAGGCATTGAAAAACCGTGTTGCTAATGTTGAAAAATCAGTTGATGATTTGAAAAAAGATAGCGATGGTGACGGTGTTGCCGATATGTTTGACAAAGAGCCTAATTCAGCTCCAGGTGCTGTAGTTGATGGTTCAGGTCGTACTATCAAATTCCCAGAAACTACTTCGGTAACAGCTCCTAACTCTGGTGTTACTGGTTTCGAAACTATCGGTTTTGAATTCAATAGCTCAGTATTAAAAACAGAATCTTACCCTACTTTAGATAAATTATCTTCAGTATTGCGTGAAAACGGTGGTAAAGTAACAGTTGCAGGTCATGCATCTAGCGAAGGTACTGCTGCATACAATATGAAATTATCTAAGGACAGAGCTAACTCTGTTAAAACTTACTTAGTAAACTCTGGCGTTAGTGCTAGCAGTGTAGTTACTAAAGGTTTTGGCGAAACTAAACCAATTGCTTCTAACGATACAGAAGAAGGTCGTATCCAAAACCGTCGTGTTGAAACTTCAAGAAACTAATATTTCTTTAAAGTAATAACAATATAAAAGGTCCCGATTTTAACATCGGGACTTTTTTTATGCCTAAATTTGCGGAGATAATTTAGTTGAATTTTTTATCAGATCAACTTGTTAGCCTAACCAATTAATCATTAAAATTAAACAAATGAAAAAAACAATTTACACCTCTAACGCTCCCGAGCCTATTGGGCCTTATAGCCAAGCTATTGTGGCTAATGGCTTTTTATTTGCTTCTGGTCAAATTGCTATTAATCCCGAAAACAGCGAATTAAATAACGGCTCTTTAGAAGAAGAAACTCATCAAGTAATGCGTAATATTAAAGCGTTATTGGTAGAGTCTGGCTATGAGTTTGATCATATTGTTAAAACAACTATTTTCTTGTCTGATATGGCTTTATTTGCACAAGTAAACGAAATTTATGGTTCTTATTTTAAAAGTGATTTTCCTGCTAGAGAAACCGTGGCGGTAAAGGGATTGCCTAAAGGGGTAAATGTAGAAATTTCTGTAACTGCTTATAAAGGATAATCTTGGCTCCCAGTAAATCAAAATACCTGTTTTCTGGAGTTTTATCGGCGGTAATTTGGGGTTTCTTTGCTATTCCGCTAAGAAACCTCAAAGCCTATTCGCCCGAGCAGATTTTGTACTACCGTATTTTTACCTCGCTAGTGGTAATCTGGTTGGCCATCTTTTTATTCAGAAGAAAAGAGTTAAAGAAAGACATCAGCTATTTTAAGCACATTACTACTCGCGAGAAAAAAATTGTTGTAAGCCAGGTTATTGGCGCAACTGTGCTATTGGTATTTAATTGGTACACATTTATCTATGCCATTAACAATATCAGTATCAAATCTGGTGCTTTTGCCTATATGGTTTGCCCGCTCATTACTGCTTTTGGTGGTTTTGTAATATTAAAAGAACATCTTTACAAAGTTCAAATTGTAGCGCTAATTTTGGCTACCGCTAGTATTTTAATGCTAGCTACGGGCTCTGTGGTAGAAGTAACTTGGTCGGTAGTTATTGCGGCGCTTTATGCTTTTTATTTAATTATACAGCGTAAAATGCAAAATCTCGACAAGCTAAATGTATTGGCGGTACAGATTACAATCGCTGTACTATTAATGTTGCCGTTTTTCTTCTATCAGCATACCAGTTTACCAATGGAAGCAGGTTTCTGGTTAAACATAGTTTTAATTGCTATCGTGTTTACCGTTATTCCATTGTTTTTAAGTCTATTCGCTTTGGTGGGTATCCCATCTTCTACCTTGGGCATTATTATTTACATCAATCCTATCATTGCTTTTGCAGTAGCTATTTTCTATTTTAACGAGCAGATTGATTCGCATCAACTAATGGCTTATTTGCTGTTGCTATTTGCCGTTTTTTTATTTAATTGGAACATGATTAAAGATATGCTTACTTTTAGAAGAAAATAGTAAGTTTTGTTCGCATCCAATTTAGAAACACCTCTAGTTTATTTAAAGGGCGTTGGGCCTAAACGAGCCGAGTTGCTACAAAAAGAGCTTGGGGTTTTTACCTACGAACAACTTTTGCATCATTATCCTTTTAGGTACATTGATAGAACTCGTTTTTACAAGGTTAACGAACTAACTCCAGATATGCCATTGGTGCAGGTGATTGGTAAAATCATGACCAAAGAAACTATTGGAGAGAAACACAAAAAGAGAATTGTAGCCAAATTTGGTGATGAAACAGGTACGATGGAACTGGTTTGGTTTCAAAGTTTAAAATGGGTAGAAGAAAATATTTACAGAGGCAATGCCTATATCGCCTTTGGCAAACCCAATTTCTTTAACGGAGGCTTTAGTATTTCCCATCCAGATTTAGAAAGTTACCCTAGGCAAACTTCTGGAGGTGTAACCGGAAATTTAACCTTGCAACCTATCTATAATTCTACCGAAAAGCTCAAAAAAAGTTTCTTAGATAGCAAGGGGATTCAGAAACTGATTTATCAAATTTTAGAGCTTCATGCCAACGAAGTGAGGGAAACCTTGCCCAAATATATTCTCGAAAAGTATAAGCTGATTGGCAAAAAGGAAGCACTGATTAACATTCATTTTCCTATAAACACAAAGGCATTACAGCAAGCAGAAAGACGGTTGAAATTTGAGGAACTGTTCTTTATTCAGCTGCAATTGCTGTACAATAAACACCTCAGAAGCTTAAAATTTAAGGGTGCTTTATTTAGTAATGTTGGAGAACGAGTAAACCAATTTTATAATGAAATTATCCCTTTTGATTTAACTAATGCACAAAAGCGGGTAATTAAGGAAATTAGAACTGATACACAGCGTGGTGCACAAATGAACCGTTTGGTACAAGGCGATGTAGGTAGCGGAAAAACGGTTGTGGCCTTAATGAGCATGCTGTTGGCTAATGATAACGGCTGCCAAGCTTGTATGATGGCTCCTACAGAAATTTTGGCCCGCCAGCATTACGAATCGTTGGTAGGGATGTTGAAAGGACAATTGGCAAACGTGGCTATCTTAACAGGTAGCACCACAAAGAAACAGCGTACAGTTTTACACCAGCAATTAGAAAGCGGTGAGATTGATATGCTAGTAGGTACACATGCGCTGATTGAAGATAAAGTTCAGTTTAAGAATTTAGGACTGGTGGTCATAGATGAGCAGCACCGATTTGGTGTAGAACAGCGTGCCAAACTTTGGCGAAAGAATGCTGTTCCGCCACATATTTTGGTAATGACTGCTACACCAATTCCGAGAACTTTGGCCATGACTTTATATGGCGATTTGGATGTTTCTGTAATAGATGAATTACCTGCGGGAAGAAAACCGATAGAAACGCTTCATTTTGTGGAAGGCAGGCGTATGCGCATGTTTGGGATGATGAAGGAAGAGATAGGCAAAGGGCGACAGGTATATATCGTTTATCCTTTAATTAAGGAAAGTGAAAAGTTAGATCTGCTGCATTTGGAAGCGGGTATTGAGCAGCTAAGCTATCAATTTCCACGCCCTCAGTATCAAATTAGTATTGTGCATGGTAAGTTGAGCAATGCAGATAAAGCTTATGAAATGCAGCGCTTTATTGATGGCAAAACTCAAATTATGGTAGCTACTACTGTAATTGAAGTTGGCGTAAATGTGCCTAATGCTTCGGTAATGGTAATAGAAAATGCAGAACGATTTGGGCTATCTCAGCTGCACCAATTGCGTGGAAGGGTTGGTCGTGGTGCCGAGCAGTCTTTTTGTATCTTAATGTCTAAGGATAAGCTAAATCCCACTTCTAAAAAACGATTGGAAACCATGGTGCGCACCAATAACGGTTTCGAGATTTCGGAGATAGATTTGGAGCTACGTGGTCCAGGCGATATTACTGGAACCATGCAAAGCGGAACGGTAGAGTTGAAAGTGGCAGATTTGGCTAAAGATCAAGTAATTTTACAAGAGGCAAGAAACACTGTAATAGCGCTACTGGACAAAGATCCAAATGTAGAAAGCCCTGAAAATACTTTGTTAAAAAGCTTCCTTTCTAAGAAAAATGTAGGCATTAGTTTCGATAAGATTTCGTAATTTGTTGTAAGCCTACCTCCTCGTAACTAGGCCTCTTAACAGTGCAATACGTTACTTATTGTACATTTTTTGCTTATATAAGTACGATGCTAGTTGGTAATTAGCGATAGCCTCGTTAACTAGATTAGTATCTTCGGCTATTGGCATAGCGGTACCATTGATAAAATCGGCCTTAAACGTAGTTGCTTTTTTATTAGGACTTAGAATAACTAGCTTATTATTTTTAATATAGCCCAAGCTTTGGTAAGTACTAATAAAAACCCTTTGGTCTTCGTCTTTCATCTTAAAAACATTTTGGCCAAAAAATTTACTTTCATAGCTGAAATTTAAGAAGCCTAAAATACTTGGCGCCACATCTATTTGTGCCGTTAATTTTTCAAACTTCGATGGACTAATATACTTCGGGGCATAAAATATCATCGGAATATGATATTTGTTGATAGGCAATTCCACTTTTCCGGCGCTAGATGCACAATGGTCGGAAACGATGATGAACAACGTATTATTAAACCAAGGTTTTTGTTTTGCTTCCTTAATAAATTTGCCAATGGCATAATCGGTATATTTAACTGCCCCAGACCTGCCTGTATGCGAAGGAATATCTATGCGCCCTTCTGGATAGGTATAGGGGCGATGATTAGAGACCGTCATGATTTGTGCAAAGAACGGTTTTTTGCTTTCGTATTCTTTATCGAGTTCTCGTAACGACAAGGTGAAAAGATCTTCATCGGCCACGCCCCAAATATTAGAATAGTGGATTTCGTTGTCTTTTAAGGAACTTCTGTCTATTACTTGATAACCATTGTTAGAGAAAAACTCGTTCATGTTATCGAAATAACTGTAACCACCATAAATGTATTTGCTACTATAGCCTTTGCTTCTAAAAATATTGCCCAAAGTAAACAGGTCTTTATTGTTGGGGCGCTTTACAATAGATTGCCCAGGGGTTGGCGGAATGCTTAAGGCAAGGGCTTCTAGGCCACGCACCGTTCTGGTTCCCGATGCATACAGGTTGGTGAACAGCATACCTTGTTTAGCAAGCGAATCTAGATTTGGTGTAATGTTTTCTTCATTGCCATAGCTGCCTAAAAAATCGGCACTTAAGCTTTCTACACTAATCAAAACCACATTCATCTTTTTTTCGGGCTCATTACTGGTAATTTTTCTAGGTTGGAAATTACCAGTATTGCTGTTTAATTGTTGGTTTACTATGGCTGCCGCTTTTTCTATTGGGATGGTTTTGTAAAAAAAGTCATAATCGAGCTCGTTGTGCCAAAAGGCGTAGCTAAAATCGTACATGCCGTTACCCGAAAGTTCGTTAACGTAGGTGTTTGTACTATGTTCTTTCCATTTGTGGCTTACCAAAAAATAAGTAGCCAAAGGGAGTAACAATAACATTAGCGCATATTTAGAACGCTCTTTAAAGTGCATTTTATGGTAGGTAGAGGCCCAAATTTTACGTCTAATTAAAAAGACAATAGCCAAAGTAACCACTAACAGTACGGCAATAATCGTATTTATGGGATACGATTGACGAATGTTGCCAATTACCTCGGTGGTATAAACCAAATAATCTACCGCAATAAAATTATATCGTACCGAAAACTCTTGCCAAAAAAACCACTCAGAAACAGCATTAAAAATCAAGGAAAAAACAACCAACAAAAAATAAATGCTAAGCAATACACGATTAAACTTAGTGTTGTACCATTTAGAAGGCCAAAGCCACAAATACAGCACTAAAGGAATACTCGCGTACGATGCCACACATAGATCGTAAAATAGCCCAATAAAAAAGACTTTAATTAGATTTAAAAACGACCATTCGAAAGAAGATGCAGAGTGGCAAAGTAAAACGATGCGTGTAATTAAAGAGCTTACAGCAAGTAATATAACTGCTAAAACCAAAGGCCCATACCTATGTTTAAATAATTTATTTAGCTGATTGGAAACTGACATTAATTTTTTAAGATGGTTTGATTGATGATATTATCGATGCTAAAAACGGAAAGAGCTACGCTGTATTATAATTACAAATGTATATTTTTCATATAAAACTTGTATCATAATAATTTTAGAAGTTTTTGCAAAGATAGAAAGCGAATAGCATTAAGCTTGTGGTATTTCAATAAGCTATATGGTTGATAATATCAATCATTCTTTAATTTCGAGTAAATAGCAATGCTTAAGAATTTATTGTCTTTTATTTCGCAATTTCTCATGGTGCCTTCGTGCTTGAAATTAAGTTTTTCAATTGCTTTTTTGCAGTTACTATTTTCGGTTTCCACAAAAGCTTCAATTCTATTTAAGCCAAGCGTATCGAAACCATAGCTACAAATTAAAGGAAACGCTTCTTGCATCAAGCCTTTAGCCCAAAATTCGGGGAGTAGCCAAAATCCTATTTCTGCCTTTTTATGTGCTTTGCTGAGATTGTTAAATCCGCCAGCACCATAAAATGTTCGACCATCTGCCGAGCAAATTGCCCACCATCTGCCAGTTTCATTTTCCTCCAATTCTCTATACCAAATCATTTGCTCTTCGGTGGCCTCTAACGAGTGAAAGCTAACGCCGTAGAACTTTATCACCTCGGGATGCGAAAGACCTTTATAGATATTTTGTTTGTCTTCTGGCGTTATTGGCCGTAATAAAAGCCTATCTGTTTTCATTGAAGTCATCGAATGCATTTTAGCTTTCAAGGTAGGAATTTTAATCTTCATCTGTGCCTGGCGCAGCACCTGCCCCTGTATAAGCGCCTTTTCTAATTACAGGCATTTTTAGGTATTTGTACAGTTCGTCTAATTGCATTAAACTGCCATTGGTTACATTGCCCAAAAACATCACTACAATATCCTTATCTAAATCTCTTACATAAATATGGCGGAAACCATGCCACCAGCCTGTATGATAAACTACTTTTGTTTTGCCTTTATCTTCGAAAATGCGCCAGCCATAGCCATAGTTAAAATGGCCTTTAATGGCTTTGTTACGACCAACATAAGCAGAATCTAAACTTGAGTTTTTAAGCAATCTTTCGTTACGGAGATATTTATCGTAAAGCACTAAATCATGTATGGTACTGTAAATTCCTTTGTCGCCAACTGGGCCGTCTAGGAAGTTTTGTACTACAGAGTATCTGAAACTATTTCTATCGTGGCCCACTACATCAACCGGAATTTTTTCATACTCGGCTTTAGAATAAACGTGGGTGTTTTTCATGCCGGCAGGCTTAAAAATATGCTCCATCATGTATTGTGAATAGCGCATGCCCGAAACTTTCTCGATAATAGCACCCAACACCATGTAGTTAGAGTTGTTGTAATGGAAAACCTTACCTGGCTTAGTATAAGGATTTGGTTTTTCGTCGGCAATTACCTGCATTACTTCCTGATTGGTAACGCCTTTTTTCATGTTGCGTTTTTCTTTACGCCAAATATCATCGATAAAATAAACATAGTTCATCATACCGCTGCGGTGTGGCAATAAAAGCCTAATGGTAATGCCTTCGTACGGAAAATTGGGGAAAAACTTTTTAACGTTATCGTCTAAGCTTAGTTTGCCAGCTTCTACCAGTTGCATTATAGCCGTACCGGTAAAAGTTTTGGTAATGGATGCTAGTTCAAACTCCGAGTTTATTTTTAGGCTATCGCGATGTAGGTAATCTGCCCAACCTTTAGCACCTTGATAAATAATTTTACCCTTTTTGGCTACCAATACGTTGCCGTTAAATGAATATTTTTTATGGAGATTGTTTACAAAATCAGCAATCCATTTGTCTTCTTTCTTTTTATCGTAAACTAATAAAAGGCTATCTGCTTTATCGTCTTCCGGTTTTCTTACTTTCTTGTCTTCGGCAACTTTTTTTTCTTTCTCTTCTTTACTGGTGCAGGCGTTTAACGTAAATATAGCTAAGCTTATAGCGGTTAGTAGTATTCTAAATCTCATTACTATAGGGGAACTGATGTATAAAAGCCGGAAAATTACATAATCTTAAAAAGATAACGGTAAAAGAGTTTTAAACATTGCTTTGTTGCTAAATTAATACAGGAGATTTTTAGGCAGTTATGCTGTTGGTGGTATAAAGTTGTGGCTAACGTTGCAAATACAGCCAAATTAAAGTTGTTTGCGGTTTTTATCAGTAGAAACGAAAACGGGGCAATCTTAATTGATTGCCCCGTTACTAATTTTTATAAAAAAAGCGATTATTTACCTAATGCTTTTTTGTAACGTTCTGCTACTGCATCCCAATTTACTACGTTCCAAATTGCCGCTAAGTAATCAGGACGTTTGTTTTGGTATTTTAAGTAGTAAGCGTGCTCCCATACGTCGATACCAAAAATAGGTGTACCTTTTTGCTCGGCAATATCCATTAACGGATTGTCTTGGTTTGGTGTAGAAGAAACAAATAACTTGCCATCGGCACCTACAGAAAGCCAAGCCCAACCAGAACCAAAGCGAGTTGCGCCCGCATCTTGGATTTTAGTTTTGAACTCTGCAAATGAACCAAAAGCTTCGTTGATAGCCTTAGCTAAATCGCCAGTTGGCTCGCCGCCTTTATTTGGGCCTAAAACTGTCCAGAATAAAGCGTGGTTAAAGTGGCCGCCACCGTTGTTGCGTACTGCAGCCGGATATTTAGAGATGTTCTTTACAATATCTTCGATGCTATTGTTAGCCTCTGGTTTACCTTCTAAAGCCTTGTTTAAGTTGGTAACATAGGCTTGGTGGTGTTTGCCATGGTGAATTTCCATGGTTGCTTTGTCGATATGTGGTTCTAGTGCGTCTGTTGCGTATGCTAACGCAGGTAATTCAAATGCCATAATTATATGATTAAGGGTTATATAAAGTGTTATTTATACAAATATAATAGAGATAGGTTAACTTTTGTTCAAATGTTTGTCAAGTTTGCTGACGTTTGCTAACAAAAAAGGCCGACATGAGGCTGCCACACTCTTCGGCTAAAACCCCTCCTTTTAACAACGTTTTGGGGTGCAAAAGGTTTTGTCCTATTTTGGTAAAGCCACGTTTTTCTTCTTTGGCACCGTAAACTATCCTGCTAATTTGTGTCCAATAGCTGGCTCCGGCACACATTACGCAAGGTTCAATGGTAACGTATAGGGTGCAATCTTTAAGGTACTTGCCGCCCAAAGTTTGTGCTGCGGCGGTAAAAGCTTGCATTTCGGCATGGGCGGTTACATCGTTAAGCTGTTCGGTAAGGTTATGGCCGCGGCCAATTACTTTTCCGTTGCAAACTATCACCGCTCCAATCGGGATTTCCTGTGCATCGTACGCTTTTTTTGCCTCGTTTAAAGCCAAACGCATGTAGTGTTCGTCTTCTTGCTGCGGGTCTGTATTTTCTTCGAAATTATAGAAACTCATGCTTATATTTTTGGAACAAAGAACAAGGAGCAAAGAATAAAGATGTTTCGTTTCGTGTGTTTGTCTTTTATCCTTGTTCCTTAATCTTTGTTCTAGATTAACTTACTTCCATTTGGTACTTTTCTTTCTATGGTGCTTAGTACAATATCTCCGTTTTCATCGGCAAAGCCAGTTACTAAAAACTCGCTCATAAACTTACCGATCTGCTTTTTAGGGAAATTAACTACACCGATAATCTGTTTGCCTATTAAGTTTTCTAAAGAGTAATGTTTGGTAATTTGTGCACTACTCATTTTAATGCCTAGCTCACCAAAATCTACCTTTACTTTGTAGGCTGGTTTTCGGGCTTCGGGATATTCAAAAGCTTCGATAATAGTACCTACTCTTAATTCAATTTTTTCAAAATCGTTCCAGTTGATTTCTTCCATTTTGTAAAAATAAGATTTTTGGTTGTTTAGTTGTTTAGTTTTTTGGATTTGAAGCCGCGAACTGACCACTAGTTCCTGACAACTGACCACTTTTATATATCTTTGCCCCATGGTAGAAATCAAGCTAAAAAAAGGGAAGGAAAAAGCAGTTTATCAA
Organism: Pedobacter sp. UBA4863; assembly: GCF_002399615.1. Taxonomy (GTDB): domain Bacteria; phylum Bacteroidota; class Bacteroidia; order Sphingobacteriales; family Sphingobacteriaceae; genus Pedobacter. The sequence goes on from NZ_DHDZ01000040.1 coordinate 60,819, forward strand.
CGTCATCCGTGGGTGTTTTCTGGTGCTTTGGATAAAATAAAAGGAAAGCCCGAAAATGGAGATGTGGTGCGCTTGGTAGATGCTAGTGGTGATTTTTTAGCTTATGGTTATTACAACGACCAATCTCGTGTGGCGGTGAGGCTAATTGAGTGGAATGAAGAAACTACCATTGACGAGGCTTGGTATGAGCAGAAAATTAAAACTGCCATTGCTGGTCGTTCGCATTTATTGGCCCACAAAGAAACAACCGCCTGTCGTTTAGTTTTTAGCGAAGCTGATTTTTTGCCAGGTTTAATTGTAGATCGTTATGCCGATTTTCTTTCTTTACAGATCTTGAGTTCTGGAATTGAGCAGGCTAAGGATATTATCATCCCTATTTTGGTAAAGCTTTTACAGCCCAAAGGGATTTTTGATAGGAGCGATGCTACTGCTCGCACCCACGAAGGCATAACAGCCGAAAATGGCTTGCTGTGGGGCGAAACTCCTGCCGAATTTATTGAAGTAAAGGAGAATGGGATTAAATACCATATTAACATTGCCGAAGGGCAAAAATCTGGGTTTTACTGCGACCAACGTGATAATAGAAAGATTTTGGCATCGTACACCAAAGGAAAATCTGTGCTAGATTGCTTTAGTTACAGTGGTGGGTTTAGCTTAAACGCCTTTGCTCAGGGTGCAACTACAGTAACCTCTGTAGATAGCTCGGCTTTGGCCATAGAAACTTTGAAACAAAATATAAACCTGAATAAATTTGATGCAAGCAAGCATACCCCCATACAAAGTGATGTAAATAAGCAGCTTCGTCAGTTTAATGATGAAGGTAAAAAGTTTGATGTGGTAGTGTTAGACCCACCAAAATATGCGCCATCTCGTTCTGCGTTGGATAGAGCAGCAAGAGCTTACAAAGACCTAAATCGCCGTGGATTATTATTGCTAGAAAGCGGAGGCTTATTGGCTACTTTTTCATGTTCTGGAGCAGTAGATATCGAAACGTTTAAGCAAATTATTGCCTGGGCGGCTTTAGATGCTGGCAAAGAAGTACAAATTATCAAACAATTCTGCCAACCAGAAGACCATCCCGTGAGGTTATCTTTTCCAGAAGGCGAATATTTGAAAGGTTTATTGGTGCGGGTAGTGTAATTTGATATAAGACTTGATTAGTATCTAAAACTAATGAACTTTGTAAAAAAAACGGCATCACAGTGAGTAGTGGAGATTAATAAGCGAATATTTCTAGAATACCATCCTGTTTTTTTAGACGCCAAATCTTTGCGCAAACAATTATAAGCTATTGATTTTGTTAATGCGGTGAACTTGCTTACGAAAAAAGAGCTACATGAAAAATAATTTTATGATTTCTATAAATTTTTATAGCAAAAAGTTTTAAAAATTATTTATTTTAGCCTAAAACCTTAAAACAAATTTTTATGACTAAAATCAAGATTAAAACTCTCGTAATTGCTCTCGCAATTATCAGTGTTGTTGTGCCTGCGTCTTGGGCAGCTTTTCCAGTAGAGAAAAACAGAACAGAAAACACAAAAAATGTTACAACAGCTACAGCTCCAGTTAACACAGATGCGAAAACTTCTGGGGCTAAAGAAGTTACTTCTAGAAAAGCAATTGCAAAAGCAGAGAAAAACAGCTTGCTAAACAAGTTTAAACGTGCAGGCGGAAAAAGCCAGCTAATTGCTTTGCTATTGGTTATTCTTGTTGGGGGCTTAGGAATTCATCGTTTCTATCTTGGCTACACCTGGCAAGGAGTAGTGCAACTACTTACTTTAGGTGGTTGTGGAATTTGGGCATTAATTGATTTAATTAGAATTATTACTGGTGATTTACAACCAAAAGATGGTTCTTATGACCAAACGCTCTAAGATTTTTAAAACTAAAGAGTTTTTAACAGCCAAGGCAATTGCTTTGGCTGTTTTTCCTTTGGTACTAATTGTTTTACCTGCCAGTTATTTTGACACAGGTAAAAGTATTTGCTTGTTTACCCTTCTAACAGATATACCGTGTTATGGTTGTGGCTTAACTAGGGCTTGTATGCATCTCATACACTTCAATTTCGAAATGGCAGCCAATTTTAATAAAATTTCTTTTGTGGTATTTCCTATTTTGTGTTTTTTATACCTGCAAGAATTTGTTTCAACCTTAAAAGGAATCGGCGTATATCAATATGTTTTTACTAAAAAAAATGAGTCTTAAAATAAAAATTACAACATTACTGACTTTTCTTGTATTATTCGCTTTTGGTCAATCATCTTCTGTTTTAAAATATGTTGGTATTATAAAAGTAAAAAATAGCGGGTCTTATTTTTACCAAGTAAACTTAGAAGTTAAAGGAAATAAGATTTCTGGCGTTACCATTACTAATGCTGGTAACAAAAATGAAACTACAGCTGCGCTCTTTGGAGAAACTAAAAATAACGGGAAGAAAATTTCATTTCGAGAAACTAAAATAATTAGAACAGCCATTAAAGATAAGCAAACAGCTTTCTGCTTTGTTAATGCAGAACTAGTTTTAAGAACAAAATTTGGTGTGGAAGTTTTGGAAGGGACTTTTGTTGGTAAAGATGAGAAAGGTAACATTTGTGCAGAAGGAACAATACAGCTTGCAAGAAAAAATGTCATTGTTGCAGACTCGGTAGATATGTCTAAACTTGCAAAAAAATTATCGGATACATTACAAAAAATACAATCGGATAATAGTTATGTGAAACCATTATCAGTAAATGAAGTAAATAAGGTGTTTTGTGGTAACAATAAAAAAATACTGGTTAAGTTTTATGATGGAAACGTTATAGATGGGGACAGAATTGAAATATCGTATAATGGGCAGGTTTATAGGGAAAACTATACGCTAACCGAAAAAGGGATTTATATCGAGTTTAATATCGAAAAGGGTAAGGAAAATATCATCAAAGTAAAAACTCTAAATACTGGCGAAACAGGCTTAAATACAGTTAATATTGAGATTCATATTAGTGATAAAAATATAGAATCGTATGTTTTAGAAGCCGAAGCACAAAAAGATATTAAAATACAATTGGTTAATTAACTACTTGAAGTTGTAGTGCAATAAACTCAAAAAACAGCGAATTAATTACTAAATTTTAAAGTAAAGGATGGTTGGTGAGTGGTTTATTGCTCTTCCTTAAAATAAAGTTTGTAGCAGTTCATCCCTTTTTCGGCATCGTATTCTTTTTCTATGAGTTCTTTATTGCCGTGTATATACACATGGAAATTCTTGTCTAGCTTAAGGATACTCTTAAAGTCTTTTGCTTGCTTTTTTACTGCGGCGTTAGAAATGTCAAAGTTATCGGCAATTTGTGTGTCAAACTCCTCTTCGTAAGATTGTTTGTAGCTTTTAAATAGTTCAATGCCTTCTTCGTTGGCAATTACCTCGTTGGCAAATTCGTCTATATCAAAAGTTTCTTTTTCTTTGAAATACTTCATCGAACGATTTAGTAAATCAATCTTATCGGTTTTTTCTACATCAAACTCTTGGTCTAGTTTCTCGGTAACGAAAGTTTTGTAAACATCCATTACATTTTGGGTTTTATTAAAATTATCGTTCCTTATTTTTAACATCAGAAACTGATCTTTCCAATAAGCGGCTTCAGAGGTACGGCTGGTGTTGTCAATTACCACAATCTTATAACCTTCCTCTTTTTCGGTATTAAAGATTAAACAGCCTTTGTCTAATTTATTGATATTGATGCCCTGTTGCTCGTAACTGATGCCAAAACCGTCGTTTTCTGGATAAACCTTAAGATAGCTTTCTTTACTTTCGGAACGGAAAATGCCAATAGCGTCATGTAAATCGCCTTCTATTTGTAGGTTTTCGAAATAAGCGACATATAATTCTCCGCCCTTAACTTTGGGGTGGTCTGCTACTTCGAAAAGATAGCTTGCCATGGTTTTACTGTTTTCGTGACACAGGCCACCATCGGCAAAAATTGCTGTAGCGAGGCGATAAATTTCGTTCGAGTTTAAATCGCTGTTGTGCTGGGTAAAACGATAAACTTCGTTCACTTTTTGAAAAGGAGAAAGAAAAAACTGTTTCAATAGCTGGTTAAGCATTTCGTCTGCGATGTGCATAGAACTTTCTGAAAGTGAATAATACTCTTCGTTTGCTTTATTACCCACATGATGCACCGAAAGCTCGGCTAAATTAGACTCGAAAAAAGATACCATAAAATTGAATTGAGCAGCAAAGGTATTAAAAAGTAGGGAGCGGGAAAGTGAGAAAGCTAAACGAGCTGTATTTGGTTAGCTAAACCTTATTGAAGTGGGCACGCAGCGTAGCGCAGTAAAACGGAAAGAAGGGCTGTCGTTCCCGAAGCCCTTCTCTGTATTGTTTTCAAAAATCTATTTACTTTCTTCTTCTATTGGTGTATTGCGCAGTTTTATAGGCTTGGTCGAATTTTTTTTCATCCTTAAGTTTAGCATTTCTACCAATATAGAGAATGCCATAGCGAAATAGATGTATCCTTTCGGGATATGTTGGTCTAAACCTTCGGCTAAAAGGGATACGCCAATAAGCAATAAAAACGATAAGGCTAGCATTTTAACTGTAGGATGGTTATTTACGAAACTGCTAATGGCTCCAGCAGAAATCATCATTACAATTACGGCAATAATTACGGCGGCAATCATTACTTCGATATGATTTGCCATACCTACAGCGGTAATTACCGAGTCTAAAGAAAATACGATATCTAGAATTAAGATCTGAACGATGGTTCCGGCAAATGAATGTACTTTTAATTTTCCTTCGCTTTCGTGTTCGCCTTCTAACTTGTTGTGTATTTCGTGTGTACTTTTATAAATTAAGAAAAGGCCTCCAACTAGAAGAATTAAATCTCGGCCAGAGATGGCCAATTTCGATAACCATTCTGGGTCTGTAACTCCAAACCATTCGCCCATATTAAATAACGGAGTGGTTAATTTCATGATCCAGCTTAAAGACATTAGCAATAGCACACGGGTAATCATGGCTAGGGCCAAACCTACTTGGCGTGCTTTCTTTTGTTGGTTGTCGGGTAGTTTACCTGCTAAGATAGAGATGAAAACGATATTGTCAATCCCTAGAACAATTTCTAAAACTGTTAAAGTGAGCAGCGATATCCAGACTTCTGGGTTGCTTAAAAGTTCCATAAATATATTTTGAAATATGAGGTTCGAAGATAAAATAAAAAAGGGAAGCTTTTACTTCCCTTTTTGCTATTTTTTTTCGATTATAGAAATAATGCGGCTACGGCATCGGCTTTTGGTGAGGTTTTTAAACCTAATAATTTTGCATATTGAACTGCGGTAAGCACACCCTTCATTTTAGACATCATGCCAGAATTTAGACCGGTTAACTTAGAGGTATAAGCGCTAGTGTTGGTTGTTGCTAAGGAAGATAAACTAGCTTTACTTTTTAAATAATCGGTAACAATGGAAGCTACTTGTGGCTTTTGGCTATTGGTTAAACTTAAAACAGTGTTAAGTTTGCTGGCCGCTGCCGAAGCTTGTGCTGTGTAATTGCTTGCGGTAGTAGCAGTTTTTGCCGCTGTAGCTGCTGTTGTTGTAGCTTGGTTAAGCTTTGATGTTAAGCTTGTTTGAGCAAATGCCGTAGTTGCACCTAGTGCAATGGCAATGGTTAAGATGGTTTTTCTCACTATTGGTCTTTGTTTTTTTAAAGATATATAAATTTATAAAAGAAAGGATGGCCAATTTGACCATCCTTCCACCTTGTTTAACCCCTTCCGGGTCTGCCGCTGCCCTCGCCGCGGCTAGTTCTTCCTGAACTTTCGCCACCTCTTCCCCCAGATGATTGTGAACGTTCTTGGCTTTGAGGACGTTCAACTCGCTCTGTTCTTTGTGGCTGTGGCGCTCTTTCTATACGCTCGGCACTTCTTTGTGGAGGTGTATAGTGTTGGGTTCTTCCTTCGGATGATGAACGGGAAGGGAAGCTCTCGCTACGATCTCTGCTACGTTCTACACGTTGTTGGTTAGAAGGTGTGGTTGATCTGTTTTCTACATCACGGTTACCTCGTTCATTTGTAGTTGCCGTTCCCCTTTCTCTAGACCTTCCGAAGATAGCGCCACTATCGTTTCTTCCACTTTCTCTAGTTGGTGTAGTGCTTGTGTTGCTATTTCCTCGCTCTATACGTTCTCCACGCTCACGAGAAATGTTGTTGTCATCTGTATTTCTGTTGCTGTATCTATCGTTTCGGCCGGTGGTGGTAGAAAAAGAACCATTATCTCTGCTACTTCGAACATCTCTTGTTACCGAACCATTTCTCTCAATTCTATCTCTGGTAACGCTACCTTGTACTACTTGTCTTGGTGCAGCTTTAGTATTGTCGATACCGCGGCTTGGACGTGGCGCATAAACGTTTACAGTATTGTTTTCAATCCTGCTTCCACCAGATCGGCTTGTTCTAGAAACATTATACACCGTTACGCTTTGGTTGGTTGCTCTTCTTACATCGTCTATTCTAGGGCCACTGTAATACGTTCTGTTATTACGAACATAGGTGTTGTTTATAATTACTGTGTTTTGGATATACACTCTGTTTCTGCCACTGTAATAACGAGGGTAGCTGTTGTAATAAATATGAGCACTTGGTATAAAGTTCCAGCAAAAATCGGGGATGCTGTAACGGCGGCCAATATTAATATTGATGTTAATGCTTGGTCCCATGGGCGCCCAACCATAATAGCCTCCGCCACTTCTCCAATCTACCCAAGCTGGTCCCCAAACGGTGTCTGGTATCCAAACCCAGTTGTTGTAACGGTTGTAAATCCAGCGACCGTAGTGAAACGGTGCCCAGCCCCAATTGTAATTAGATACCCAGGTATTGCCATACTCTGTCATTGCCCAACGGCCATTACTGTAATAGGGCCTAAATTCTGCCTGATCTACGTCTGGGCGCCAAACGTAGCCGTACTCAGGGTCGTTAATCCAGGTCCCATAAGGCGACAGCTCATCATAAAATGTTTGCAGCGAAACATCATCATACTGTGCTTTTGCAATTTGCGTGGTTCCCGTGAGGAGTAGCAAAAGCCCCAGCATTACAGCCGGAAATTTGATTAAGGTTTTCATGTCTGTGTGTTTTAAAATTTATAATTAACCTAACACTGGGTTTATATCAATTTAAAATCCAAACTGTGTTAAAGTTTGTAAAAGCAACAAGAAAGTTGCTCATTTATGAGAATTAACGTATGTTTCGCCCTTTAAGTGCAAATTTCTGTATTAAAATTATGTCATCTATAAGAGCTGACAGAACTAAATTTGATACAGTAAGCGACTAGGCAAAACAGTTTGTTGTGCTGTATTGTTTTTATAAATTTTAATTTTGTGTATGAAGAAAGGCACACTGTTTCTAATTCCTGTTCCGCTGGCAGATAATGCTGCCCATAAATCTTGTACACCATTTTTGGTGGATACGATCAATAGTATCAAAACGTATATTGTAGAGAACGAAAAAACAGCCCGTAAATTTTTAAAGGAAGCTGGTTTAAAAACGCCACAAAGCGAATTAGTAATTCACGATTATGGAAAGCATAAGAGGGGAAGTTCGTTGGCTCCGTTTTTTAAAGAGCTAAACGAAGGTATAGATGTAGGTTTAATGAGCGAAGCAGGTTGTCCGGGAGTGGCAGACCCTGGAGCGGATATAGTTGCCGAAGCGCATAAAAGAAATATTAAGGTGGTGCCTTTAGTTGGCCCAAATGCAATGCTGCAAGCTTTAATGGCTTCTGGTTTTAGTGGGCAAAGCTATGCTTTTACGGGTTATTTGCCCATTGACAAGGGAGATAGGGCCAAACGAATTAAAGATTTGGAGCAGTTATCTCAACGCTATAGGCAAACGCAGCTTTTTATGGAAACTCCTTTTAGAAACAATCATTTGCTAGAAGATATTTTAAAGAACTGCCAGCCCAATACCATGCTGTGCGTAGCTTGCAATATCAATGCGGAGGATGAGTTTATTAAAACTTTGCCTATTAGTTTATGGCGTAAAGAAAAAGTAGATCTTCATAAGAAACCTACCGTATTTTTAATTTATAAGGGCAATTGATGTAAAGCTGATGGCGTAATTTGACGGCTTTGGCAACGCCATATTGCTATAATACAGTTTTGCACTCCGTACTAGTTTAAAAAGTTTCGCTATCTGGCGGAATACCATAATCAACAAAGTTTACCTCTGCTTTTTCTTTTTTAGGGGTAAAAAACGATTTTACTTTGCCAAAAAGGGCGGTTAAGCTTTCGGCATCTAAAGATTTGCCTATTTTGCCAGAAACCAATGCCGCAATGCTTTTGGTTAAGAAACCAGAGCCCCTAAATAGGGTTTTATTTAAAAAAAGAGGTAATAGTAGAGACATGATGCTCCCACTTAAATTAGTTTTTTCGTCTAACTTTAAGAAGTTTTTTGGGTTAATGAAGTCCTTAATTAAGTTAAAGGGCGAGAATTGCTTAATGTAAATTTTAGCATCTTCTTTTAGCTGTTTCTCTTTAAGTTCGCACTCGTTTTTAACACGGCTAATTTCTAAATGTAATTCTGCCAAGGATTTTATGTCTCTATGCCTCATCATCTTTATCTGCTATTTTATTAAAGTAGTTCCTAATAAACATGTTTACCAATATCTTCTCTATAATATTATCCTTGGTTAAGAAAACGATAATGGATATAAGTAAATAAAGGCCAGCCACGCAACCAAAACCTGCTACATAACTGCCAAATACCTCTGCAAGGTACAGCGCCAATGTAACTGTGCCCAATAAAAAGGCAAGTAGAAAACAAACTACTACTACAGTATTGGTAATGAGGTCGGCAAATAGTTTAGAACCTTTTTCTACCGATTTTAAGTGTAGGTAGTCCAAACGGGTATCTACATAGCTTTTCGCTTCAGAAACAAGTTCTTCGATGGTTTTTTCTTTTTTCTCTTCCATTATCGTTTTTCGGGGGTGTTTAGTCTATACGTGCTCTACTTCGTCAGAGTACTCTTCTTCAACATCACGAAGTTTGCTTTTGATAGAATTTACAACCTTGTCTTTTAAACCGCTCAAGTTGTTAATCTCATCGGCTGCTCTTTCTTTAATAGAATCGCCAAAGTCTTTTAACGATTGACCAAGTTTGTCGCGAGTGTCAGTACCCTTATCTGGTGCAAAAAGTATCCCTAACGCTGCGCCTGCAGCTAAACCAGCTAACAAGGCTACTACTACTTTTGAATTATCGTTCATGTTTTTATAGTTTTATGTTAAAAAATGAAATTATCTAATTTATAATATTATAACGGTGCATAAATACAAATTGTTTTAAGTATCTGCGATTTCCCTAAGTTAAAATACCCCTTGGGAAGTATCCTAATTTATTGAAAAAAAAGAGTTGTTACAAATCAAATACTGCCTTAATATTATTAATGACACCCAACAGACCTATTGTTTTGTGATAGGTATTTGTACAATAAATAAACTGCCTTTTTCTTGTGGTTTAAAAATGATGTTTCCATTATGCGCCAGTACGGTTCTCTCTGCTTCTGTTAAGCCTAGGCCATCGGCTTCTTTTTTGGTAGTAAAAAAAGGTTCGAAAATTTGTTGAGACAACTCATCGCTGATTCCTTTTCCATTGTCTTCTATCAAAATAGAGTAAAAGCCGCTGTCGTTAATGGTGCTAATATTTAATGTTTTAGGGTAGGTTTCCATGCTCTCTACTGCATTTTTGAGGATGTGTACCAGTGCTTTTTTAATTTGCTTCTTGTCTATAGAGAGATATGTTTCTGATGGAAGTATATCTTTTTCTAATACAATGCGATGGCCTATAATAAAATCTTCTATTTCTAGCAGTGCCTCTTCAATTAGTGAATTTATCCCTACTTTTTGAATTAATATAGGTTTGTTCTCGGTACTTGCAATAAAGTTTTTGGTGAGCTGGTTAATGCTTTCAATATTGGTTTTAATATTTTCTAAGTTAACCTGTAGAGTTTCGTTATAGGCTAGTTTTTCATCGGTGGTAAGTTCGTGTAAAATAAGGTTGATGGTAGATAGCGGGTTTCTAATTTCTTCAGAGAAGCCTTTGGCAATATGTTCAGTAATAGAGAACTTACTTTCGTGTATAGATTTTGTTTCTAAGCTTTTTCTATAAGTAAGGTCGTGTATAATGGTGTGGTAAACCTCCACCATGTTTTGTAAGTCTATTTGTAAAAACGAAGAGAGGCTACAAAAATAAACTTGTCCCTTGCTCGAAATCATTTGGCATTCAAAATCGCTCACAGCTCCTTTGGTTTCAAGTGTTTGTATAAAGTTTTCTCTATCTTCTTGGGTGTAAAATAAACTCCTATCGTTGGTGGCCAGCATTTCTTTGATATGGTAGCCAAAGAAATTTAATCCGGCGGTGTTAATGTCGTGTATTTTTCCGGTATAATCAGATATCAGAATCGGATCTTTTGCCTTATCGAAAATAATTTTGAATTTGTTCTCACTTTCTTTTAATGCGCTAAGTGTTTCGGCCTGTTTTAAGGCATAACGTAAAGCACGGTCTAGGGTGTCGGGCTCTATTTTGTCTTTAACTAAATAATCGGCCGCCCCCACGTTCATGGCTTCTTCATCAATTTTATAATCACCTTTTCCCGTAAGTATAATAATAGGTTCTTTTACGCCAGAAAGCACGGCTTCGTTTACAAGTTCTACGCCTGTGTGTTTGCCTAGCCTATAATCTACCAAATAGATATGGTGTTGCTGTTTTAAGATAGCATTTATGCCTTTTTCAAAGGTATCTACCCAAGATAGTTCGTATTTATTGGGCTGATTTATACGGCTGAAAATATCTTTGGTAATGATGTAGTCATCCTCATCATCATCAATTAATAAGACCTTTATTTTGCTCATATAATTTTATATTAGATGTTAAGCCATTTGTGAGTAATTGTACTGGTTATGTTTACCAAATCACTAAAAGATGCGGGTTTGGTGTAAAAATCATCGGCTCCTAATGCCATTACAGAATCTATATCATCTTTATTTTTAGAGGTTGACAGTACGATTAATGGTATATTTTTGGTTTGTGCGTTGTTTCTTAATATCTTGATTACGCTTCTGCCGTCTAAAACAGGCATGTTCAAATCTATAACTATAAGATGTGGAAATTTATTGTTGAGGAGTAGCTCTTGGACGTGTTCTAGTAGCAGTTTTCCATTATTTAGAAAGGTTACGGCAGTGTGTTCAATTTCTCCAAAAGCATCTTTAAGCATTAATGCGTCATCGGGATCGTCTTCGGCAATTAAAATTAGGGGTTGGTGTCCTGCTGTCATTTGTGGTGGTGTTTAAGCGGTAAAACTATAAAGAATGATGCGCCTTCTCCTTCTGTTCCCTGGGCATATATGAAACCAGTATGGTTTTCTATAATTTTTTTGCAAATGGCTAAGCCAATTCCGGTGCCTTTGTAAGCGGTTCTGGTATGCAGCCTTTGAAAAAGGTCGAATATTTTGCCTGCATAGCTTTCATCGAAACCAATGCCATTATCAGCAATTTTAACCACACAATATTTTTGGCTTGGCAAAGCCTTAATAACGGGTATGGCACTGCCCATGCTTATTTCTGAAGTAATAGCAATTATAGGTTTAACATTTGGCTTCACAAATTTAAGCGAATTACTAAGAATATTTTGGAAAACTTGTGCCAATTGGGGGGCAACGCCATCTACATTTTCATTTACGGCCAATGTAATTGTTGCGTTAGCTTTCTCTATGGTATAATCCAAATCGCTAATTACCTTACTTATTACTTCGTTTAAGCTTACCTTAACAAATTCGGTGGTATTGCGGGTAACTTTAGAAAAGGCCAATAAGTCATCAATTAATGTTTGCATGCGTTCTGCGGCGTTTTGCATGCGCTCAATATAATCCTGCCCTTCTTGGTTAATGTTTTCTGAGTATTTTGTTTTAAGACGATCGCCAAATGCTCTTATTTTTCTCAAAGGTTCTTGCAAATCATGCGAGGCTACGTACGCAAATTGTTCTAAATCTTTGTTAGAAACATTTAGTTCGTTTATTTTTTCTTCGAGTTTGCGCTGTGTTTCTTTTAGTTGCGTTACGTCTTGTGTATTGCCCAGAAACGAGTAGCCGCTTCCAATTTCATCTTCTTTAAATTTTGCTGTTGTAGATACGTATCTTATCTCGCCATTAGGCCTAATGATACGATAATTGGCCTTAAACGATGATTTACCTTGTTCGGATTGGGCAAATATTTTTTGCACTTCTTCAACATCTTCTGGATGTACAAAGTTTAAATAAGAATCTACGGTTACAATGGTAGAATGTGGCAGGTAACCATGAATATTGAACATCTCATCAGACCAAAAAAGATGCTGGTCTATACTGTGCCATTCCCAGCTGCCATTTTTTGCTACTGCTTCGCCTTCACGCAATAGCGTTTCATTTTTTCTAAGTTTTAGCGTAGCTTCTTTAAGCTCTGTGATGTCTTGTACGGTACCTACTAATTTTCTTTCCTGACTTGTAAAGTAGCCTTGATTTAGCACATATTTTTTTGTTCCTTTTGGGCTAACTATTTGATATTCTACCGCGAAATTAGTTTTGTTTTTAACCGCATTTGTAAGTTCTTTGGTAAGCTTTGGTCGGTATTCTGGCACGGCAATTTGCCCCACAATGGCAGGCGTGGGCTGAAAAGAATTGCTGTCGAAACCGTAGATGTTATAAAGTTCATCAGACCATTTATAGGTATTGGTTTCGAGGTCTAGCTCCCAACTACCTAGTTTTGATATTTTTTCGGCGTTAGCCAACAATCGTTCTCTTGCAATGAGGTTAGCGGTTAATAGCTTCTTTTCTTTTACTTCTACGTCTAACTTTTCAATAATGCGCTGTTCATTTCTTACCGTTTCTATATAATTAAGAATAATGCCAGCAAGCGGGACCAAATAACTGATAAAACGAAGGTAATGGGCTGCGCTATAATAAGCATCGAAAGCATTGATGCTTAAGGCCATAAATAGCTGCGCTAAAAGTAGGGGCACAATACTTAATATCAATAACTTAGAAAAAATGCTATGAAAACGCAGCATAAATTTAGGAAGGTAATAGACCGCCCAAACAAAGATGAAAACCAAGGGCAAAAAAGAAAAAACATCTATTTGAGACATTTGGCTCAGCACAAGGTTGCGTTTTAAGATAATGTCTGTATTGGCAATAGCTAGCACACAAGTAAAGCCTGCTAATACGCAAAAGGCTGCGGTGCGTTTAATAATTCTGCTTTTTTGCTGTAAACTCCGTAGGTTCTTTGATTTAATTTTTAGGTAAATAATGGTGCCAATAAGCAGTGTAAGCGAGTAAAACATTCTGTTTACCCACCATATAAAGTAAAGGTTTGCAGAAATATCTTGCTCTACGGTGTTTTCGTTTAAGATAAATAGGTAATAGGCATCTAATAGGGCAGAGATAAATAAGGTAATTCCAAAAAGGGTAATGGTTAGCTCTTTTCGGATCGTGTAATCTATCATGGCCAATATGCCAGTAAATAAAGCAGAAGCAATACCGAATGAAGTCCAAACGTTGGTATAGAAACTTTTTTCTACGTTAAAAAACAGAATATTTTCTGACGAACCTGATGAAAGCGAATATAATACGATTGGAAATATGGGTGCAATACAGAGCCCCATTACCACCCACAATATTTTCTTCGAAATATTGTAATGGTTTTTGAACTTTGTAGCCGCAGAATTTCTAAAAAAACTAAACACGTTTTACTTATTGTCGAGGTCTATAGCTTTCATTTTGTTGTAAAGTGTTTTCCTGTCTATATTTAAAATTTTTGCTGCTTTTGTTTTATTAAAATTTACTTCTCTCAATACTTTTAAAATGGTTTCGTATTCTGCTTCTAAAGCTGCGTTTTTTAAATCTCTAGGTTTATTACGACTGGTGTCTTCGGTAGCTGTTGCACCGCTTAAAGCCGAAACTTTGGCATAGGTAGAGATTTCTAATGGTAGCGCCTTTAGCTGTATTTCATCGGTTTCTGTTAATAAGGTAGCTCTACGCACTACATTTTTCAGTTCCCTAACGTTCCCCGGCCAATTGTAAGTTAAAAAGCAGTCTATTACTTCTTCAGAAAACCCCTTTACATTTTTTGATAATTCTTGATTGGCCAGTTGTAAAAAGTTTTCTGCAAAAACTAAAATATCTTTGCCCCTTTGGCTAATTGGCGGAAGGTTTATTGAAAACTCATTGAAACGGTGATAAAGGTCTTCCCTAAATTTACCTTTTGCAATAGCGTCTTGTAAATTTTCATTGGTAGCTACAATAATTCTTACGTCTAACTCAATCTCTTTGGTGCTGCCAATACGCTTTATTTTGCGTTCTTGTACTGTTCTTAATAAGGCGGCCTGAATGTCGTAAGAGAGATTTCCAACTTCGTCTAAGAATAAGGTTCCTCCGTTTGCCATTTCGAAATGGCCAATTTTTGTATAAAGTGCGCCAGTAAAAGAACCTTTCTCGTGACCAAAAAACTCACTTCCGGCTAATTCTTTGGTAAGCGAACCACAGTCCATGGCAACAAAAGGCTTATCTCTTCTTGGACTGTTTAAATGGACTGTTTTAGCAACAGATTCTTTTCCAGTACCGCTATCGCCCATTAGTATTACGCTATAAGAAGTTGGGGCAACCAACAAAATTTGTTTCATTAAATCTTTTGAAGCACTGCTTTGGCCAATTACAAACTCATCTGTAAATGAATAGCTCGCTGTTGGGGCTTTTGTTTTTTCTTGACTGCCAATGCTTTCAGTTCCGTTAATGCTTTCATTTAAGGCAATTTGGGTTTCAATAGCCTTGTTAATGGTGTTTAAAATCTCATCTGGATAGAGCGGTTTTGTAATATAATCATAAGCGCCTAGCTTTATCAGTTCTACAGCTAACTTAATATCAGAATAACCGGTAATAATAATTACACCAGTTTTTGGATAGTTTTCCTTGATTTTTACCAACATTTCCTTGCCGTCGGTATCTTCCAATCGATAGTCGCACAGAACCAAATCATAATGTTCTTTTGCCAGGTACTCCATAGCAGAAGTTCCACTGGTTGCACTCGAAACATCGAAAGAATTTCTGGTCAGAAATTTCGAAAGCAATAGTCCAATGTTTATTTCATCATCAACAATTAATATTTTCTTCATATTTTAGGCTAATTAGGTAGGTAAAGCGTTATTTATCAGCTAAAATATAGAAAAAAACGTGCGTGGGAAATTTTTTCTACACTTTTTATAAAAAAGATAAATAGAAGCAGTTTTAAGGTGATATAAAGATTTTAGGGTTAAATATAATTTTATTACGAGCCGTTGAATTTTGCTTTTCTTTTTTCTAAAAACGCTGCCGTTCCTTCTTTAAAATCGTTGGTATTAAAGCAATTTCCAAATTCTTCTATTTCGGTTTGGTAACCATTAAGTTTTGGGTTAAAGCCCGCATTTACAGCTTTTACCGCACTTGCGAGTGCCAATGGCGCCCTTAACTTAATTTTTTCAAGTATTTCATCGGCCTTTGCCAACAAATCTGCTTGGGCAACAACATGGTTAACTAAGCCTATTTGTTGTGCTTTTTCGGCCGTAATCATATCGGCGGTAAAAATCATTTCGAAAGCCAGGCCTTTACCCACTAACTGCGCCAAACGTTGTGTGCCGCCATATCCGGGTATTAAGCCTAAAGTAACTTCGGGCAATCCTAGTTTGGCATTTTCGCTGGCGATTCTAATGTGACAGGCCATGGCCAATTCTAAGCCTCCGCCCAGGGCAAACCCGTTTATTGCAGCAATTATTGGTTTGCTAGAGTTCTCTATTGCATCGAAAACATGATCATGCCCGTGCTTAGCTAATTGTTTGCCTTCTGCCGAGTTGTAGTTTTGAAATTCAGAAATATCGGCGCCTGCCACAAAAGCCTTTTCGCCGGCGCCTGTAAGTAAAATGGCATTAACCTGCTTGTTGGTTTGGGCAGTAGCTACGGCATGAGCTAATTCTGTTAATACCTCTTTGTTAAGCGCATTAAGCTTTTGAGGCCGATTGATAGTGATGTAAAGTATGTTGTTTTTAAGCTCTACTAGTAATTGTTGGTAAGTCATGACGATTAAAAATTTCGGTTTTCTACTACCCAGTTTTCGATATAGTTCACAATGTCTTTCATGGCGGAGCCCGGAGGGAAGAGCTCTCCCACACCAATTTTTTGCAGTTTTTTCATGTCCGAATCTGGAATTATTCCGCCACCAGTAATTAACACGTCTGTAAGCTCTTTTTGCTTCATAATTTCAATAAGTTTTGGAAAAACAGTCATGTGCGCACCAGATAATATGGAAATCCCAATGGCATCCACATCTTCCTGCAAGGCTGTGTTTACCACCATTTCTGGGGTTTGCCTTAAGCCTGTATAAATTACTTCCATGCCCGCATCGCGAAGAGAAGTAGCAATTACTTTTGCACCCCTGTCGTGGCCGTCTAGCCCTACTTTAGCCACAAGCACTCTAATGGGCCTATTTAATGTTTTGTTCATAGCTGGTGTACTTGACAAATGTAAATGTAGCAAAATAGTTTTTTGATTGCCTAGTTGTGTTGTAAGTTATGAGTTACAGGGGGTGAGGTTACTTCCAAAGTCTTTATTCCTTGCTCATTATTCTTTATTCTGAGCTTCTACATCCTTTAAAATACCCTAAATTTGGTTAACTTTGAAACTCGAACATCGCCACTCTAAACAGTCTCAAATTAAGTTTCGTTTGCGTTTGCCGATGTTTTTATTTTTTGAATTTTAACTTTTGAATTAATATATGAGCGAGGAAAAATCATTAAACTTTATAGAAGAAATTATAGAGAATGATTTAAAAAGTGGAAAGTACAAAACGTTGGTAACACGTTTTCCGCCAGAACCAAACGGTTATTTGCATATTGGCCATGCGAAGGCTATTTGCTTAAACTTTGGTTTAACACAAAAATACGGCGGCTATACCAATTTAAGGTTCGACGACACTAATCCGGTTACTGAAAAAACCGAATATGTAAACAGCCAGCAAGAAGATATTCAATGGTTAGGTTTTCAGTGGAAAAATGAATTGTATGCCTCTGATTATTTCGATCAGTTGCATGGTTATGCTGTACAGCTAATTGAGAAAGGTCTTGCTTATGTAGATGATAGCACAGCAGAAGAAATTGCACACCAAAAAGGTACGCCTACAACACCGGGTACCCCAAATCAATATAGAGAAAGAAGTGTAGCAGAAAATTTGGAGCTGTTTGCCAAAATGAAAGCTGGTGACTTTGAAGACGGCGCTCGTATTTTACGGGCCAAGATTGACATGGCTAGCCCAAATATGTTGATGCGTGACCCAATTATTTATCGTATTAAACATGCGGAGCACCATCGTACTGGTAACGCTTGGTGTATTTACCCCATGTACGATTTTGCCCATGGACAAAGCGATAGTATAGAAAACATCACCCATTCCATCTGTACTTTAGAATATGTTTCGCACCGCGAATTGTACGATTGGTTCATCGCCCAGTTGGGTATTTTTCCTTCTAAACAATACGAGTTTGCACGCCTAAATCTTACCTATACGGTAATGAGCAAGCGTAAATTGTTACAATTGGTTAACGAAGGTTTGGTTGCGGGCTGGGACGACCCCCGCATGCCTACAATAAGCGGTTTACGTAGAAGAGGCTATACGCCAGAAAGTATCAGGGAGTTTTGTGAACGTATTGGTATTGCCAAAAGGGAGAATTTAATTGAACTGAGCTTATTGGAGTTCTGTATCCG
>NZ_DHDZ01000040.1:78689-176348 GCF_002399615.1 Pedobacter sp. UBA4863
TTATTGGAGTTCTGTATCCGTGAAGATTTGAACAAAAAAGCAACTAGAGCAATGGCGGTGCTAGATCCAATTAAATTGGTAATTACCAATTACCAAGGCGATGGCGAGATTTTAATTGGAGAAAATAATCCAGAAGCAGCAGATAAAGGCGGCACAAGAGAAATTCCTTTTAGTAAAGAACTTTGGATAGAACGCGAAGACTTTATGGAGGAGCCTGCTAAAAAGTGGTTCCGTTTGGCACCAGGTGCAATGGTTCGTTTAAAGTTTGCTTACATTGTGAAGTGCGAAAGTTTTGTTAAAGATGCAGATGGAAATGTAACGGAGGTTCATTGTACTTATATTCCAGAATCTAAGAGCGGAAACGATACTAGCGGAATTCATGTAAAAGGAACCATTCATTGGGTAAGCACTAAACATGCTAAAACTGCAGAGGTAAGATTGTACGATCGTTTATTTAGCGTAGTTTCTCCTGATGCAGAAGAGGGCGACTTTAAGGAGTATTTAAACCCTAACAGTAAGGAAGTGTTGAGCAATGTTTATATCGAACCTGCTCTTGCCGAAGCTACTTTGGGCACAGGCTATCAGTTTATCCGTAAAGGATATTTCTGTTTAGATAAAGATTCTACAACAGATCATTTGGTGTTTAACCGAGTGGTTTCTTTAAAAGATGGCTGGAAAGGATAATAACCCCAGCCCCTAAAGGGGAGCAATATACTAAAGTCTCCCTTTAGGGAGATTTAGAGGGTTTTATAAAGACTTTTCTTATCCATAAAATCTATTACAGCATCCGGCACTAAAAACTGGATGCTTTTTTCTTGATTAATCGCATGGCGGATAAATGTAGAAGAAATATCCATTTGAGGGGTTTCGGTAATCACTACCGATGGATGGTTAGCCCATTCCCTTAAATCAACTCCCGGTCTTGGGTAAACGAAAAGCTGGTGGTTTTGCAGCAATACCTCATAGTTCTTCCACTTTTTAAAGGAAGCCAAATTGTCTGCCCCCATAATTAAGGCAAATTCTTTTTCAGGATATTTTTCTTTTAGATGGGTTAACGTATCAATGGTATAAGACGGTTGCGGCAACTTAAACTCAATGTCGCTCACTTTTAAATGAGGCGCATTCTCGGTAGCCAAACGAGCCATTTCTAGGCGGTCGTACATATCTGCCAAGCCAGCTTTTTGTTTTAAGGGGTTATGTGGCGAAACTACAAACCAAACTTCTTTTAAATTGGTATAATTGGCCATGTAGTTGGCAATTACCAAGTGCCCAATATGGATGGGGTTGAAAGAACCGAAAAATAAGCCAATCATTTTTTCTTTATTTATGCCGTCATTTCGATGAGGAAGTACGACGAAGAAAAATCAGTATTCGTTAGATTTCTCCTCATACTTCGTAGAACTGACGAATCATTAAAGTTACTGCTTCAAAAAATCACCTACCAGCTGTTCCGCTTCAGCGCAAGCTTTTTCCAATTCAAAATTCTTAAGAATTACGTCAAATTTATCAGCGTAAGCTAATTCTTTTTCGGCTTTGGCATAACGTTCTTGCAATTTTTCTTCGCTGTCGGTACCCCTGCCTGCCAAACGTTCTTTCAATACTTCCAAAGAAGGCGGTTGAACGAAAATAGCCAAGGCATCGTCTTCAAACTTACGCTTTAAGCGAAGGCCTCCTTCTACATCTATATCAAAAATTACATGTTTACCAGTGTTCCAAATTCGTTCAATTTCAGAGCGCAAAGTGCCATAAAATGTACCGCTATAAACCTCTTCAAACTCAACAAATTCTTGATGGGCAACCTTGTGAAGAAACTCTTCCTTACTAATAAAGTAGTAGTCTTTTTCGTTCGTTTCGTCGCCACGCAGTTCTCTTGTAGTTGCCGAAATAGAAAAACTAAGATTGTCGAATTTGCTCAACAAATGTTTTACGATAGTGGTTTTTCCTGCGCCAGATGGAGCCGAAAATATAATGAGTTTGCCTTGTTTCATTTTGTGAAGCTTAAAGCGAAAAGCTGAATGCTCAAAGCTTTAGGCTTTAAGCTTTGGGCTTTGGGCTTATAATACGTTTAGTAACTGTTCTTTAATTTTTTCTAATTCTTCTTTCATGCCCACCACCAATTGCTGTATCTGTGCATCGTTGGCCTTAGCGCCCATGGTATTAATCTCTCTGCCAATTTCTTGAGAAATAAAGCCTAGTTTTTTTCCGTTAGCGTCTTTATCTTTTAAAGTGGCCATAAAATAATCGCAATGGCTTTTTAAACGGGTTTGCTCTTCGGTGATGTCTAATTTATCAATGTAATAAATTAGCTCTTGCTCCAAACGGTTCTGGTCGTAGTTGGCTTTGCCAATAGTGTCTTCTAAAAACTGCGTTAGGCGGACTTTAATAGTTGGTGTTCTTAAAGGGGCCAGTACTTCTACTTCGGCAAAAAAGCCCAGTATGTTTTTTATACGAAGCTCTAAATCAGCCTTCAATACTTTGCCTTCATCTACCCTAAACTGATTAAAGTGCTTCAGCGCCTTTTCAAAAGTTGCTTCCAGCACTTTCCATTCACTTTCGCTTGCTTCTTCTTCGGTATAGGTAATCACCTCTGGTAAATTAAGTACCGCAGGCAATAAATTAGTAATATCAGCACCTAAGGCTTTGTTGGCTTCAACCAATTGGGTGTAGTATTTTTTTAATAAGGTTTCGTTAATAGCAGCTCCTTTTTGTACTTCTTCGCTACGTTCTAAGGTAACTGCAATACTAACCTTTCCCCGTTCAATTTCCTTGTTGCAAATGTTGCGCAGGTAAAGTTCTTTGTCAGAAAATGCTCTTGGAATTTTTAACCCTAATTCAAGAAACTTAGAGTTTAAAGATTTGATCTCCACAGAAAACTTAACGCTTTCGGAATTTGTTGAGGCCAAGCCGAACCCGGTCATTGATTTTATCATGTGCAAAGATAGTAAAAAGGATTTGAGGTGAAAGGAGTAAGGCTTAAGGTTTTAATGATGACGTATAATTATTTTTTGCAAAAACAATGCTGCTGGCTCTTCGGCAACCTCAGCCCTGCTGTCCATTATAGCCCTCATACTTCGGGGCTGTCATTTCCATCAGGTTTAATTAACATAGTACTGTGCTAAGGTTTTCAAGTTAAATTAACGGTCGGCTCATTGTATAAAATTGCCAATCATAATAAGCATGTCGGTCATAAATAAACAATTTACCCCGCATTTATAATTGCTTCCTCCATTACATCGTAAACTTTCTTTTTTAAGGCCGGTACATCTTCCATCGTTAATTCAATTACCGAAATTTCGGACAAAAAAACAGTAGTAATTAAGCCCGGTCTAGCTTTTAAAGGATTTTTTCTTGGCAGTAACTTTCGGTTGTTGAGCATTACAAATGGAATAATTGGCGTTTGCGTTTCAATGGCAATACGAAATGCGCCGTCATAAAAGTCGGCTAGCGGTTTTTCTGTTTGGTTCATCGTACCTTCCGCAAAAATCAAGATAGATTGTCCGTTGGAGATATCCTTTTTCAGTGTTTCTACAGATTGTTCCCGGCTTTCTTTGCTGTTGCGGTCTATCATTACTACAATTCGCTTGTAGATTAATCCAAATACGGGCACTTTGGTCATTTCTATTTTTCCCAAAGCACTAAAATATTGAGGAATACTTAAGCATACGGCTATGGCATCTAAATAAGAACCGTGGTTACCTACATAAATATGAGATTTAGATTGGTTAATTGATTTTTTGTGCTGTGTTTTTATCCAAAAGCAACTCAATACACTAAAGAGTGCCGCCCATGTTCGTAAGACCACCAAAATGGCCTTTTTCCCTGTATTAACAGGCAATATGGTCGAAAATATTAAAACAAAAGGTAAGGCTGCGAACATCAGTAGAATAAAGATGATGGCTGCGTATAGCAAAAAAACGGCAGATAGAACCTTTCGCATAAATTAACTTCTTTTAACTTAATCAAAGTATAAACATTTGTTAAGTTTACAAAATAATATTAAGGCTACAATGTGGTGTAAAGCAAAGCTGATATTTTCTCTTTTTTCTGCCATTATGTTCATTGGTAAAGCTTCTTTTGCTCAAAGAGAATTTAACATCAATGGTGTAATTTTCGAAAATCAGACAAAAATTAGGGTGGCATTGGTAGAGATCAAAAACAAACGATCTGGATTTTCTACAGGCAGCAATGATTTAGGCATTTTTTCTATCAAAGCAATTCTTGGCGATACCTTGCTCGTTACCAAAAGAAATTTCAACGATTTGGAAGTAATTGTTAAAAACGATCGCGATTTGGTGCTGTACATTAACAAGGGCGCAACACTAAACGAAGTTGTAATAACTGGAAAAACAAAGAAACAAGCTTTAGACGAGCTTAAAGAAGCTTATCGGAATAAAGGCTCTTACTATGGCGGAAAGCCTCCTTTGTCGCTCTTAAATCCTTTTGGAGGCAGTCCGTTAACTTTTTTATACGAGCTTTTTGGTAAAACGCCCAAGCAGGCTAAAAGGTTTAATCGTATGTATCAAAACGAAATGCAAGATGGCCAGGTTGACCAATTTTTTAATAAGGCGGTTATAAATAAACAGACAGGCCTAACGGGCGTGAAGCTCGAAGATTTTTTAGTGCAATATCGGCCTACTTATGAACAGGCGAAGAACTGGAATGTGTACGACGGCATTAAATGGATTAATGATTCGTACAAGAAATACAGTGATACTGCGGGCAAAATTAAAAGTAACTAGTTGTTTTGGGGTTTAGTTTTTTAGTTGTTTGGGCAATTAGCTCATCATCAAATTAACCAATTATCATATCGACAAAGCTTCGCAAGCTTTTTCTGCAGCTAGTTTTTCTGCATTTTTTTTGTTGTAGTCTCTGCCAATACCAAAGTTTTCATTATCAATCATCACTTTAACGGTAAATAGCTTAGCACTTTCGCCTTCGCCATTTTCTACCACATCAAAAGCAACTTCTTTACCTTGGCGTTGGCACCATTCAATTAAGCGGCTTTTAAAATTAGTTTCGGTAATTTCTAAATGATGTATATCTACGTAAGGCTTAATAATGCGCTTTAAAATCAGGTTTTTAGTGAAATCATAACCCTTATCCAAATAGATGGCACCAATTAAAGCTTCAAAAGCATCGCCATACATCGAGTGATGTTTCGACTGGAAGTTTACGGTCTTTTGGTCAAAGATAATGAGTTCGTCAAAACCCATTTTGCGGGAAAGCTGGTTAAGGTTTGCTCTATTTACAATCTTAGAACGCATTTCTGTTAAAAAACCTTCCTCTTTGTAAGGATAATTCTTAAAAAGCAATTCGGCAACTACTGCACCTAAAATGGCGTCGCCTAAAAATTCTAATCTTTCGTTACTGCTTCGGCTGCCATTTTTTAAAACTTTAGCTGCCGAACGATGCCTAAAAGCCATTTTGTACAGCGTAACATTACCTGGTACAAAACCAAGTACATTTTTTAGTTTTTTTACAAACTGCTTATTAGGCGAAAGATATAGTTTATAAATGCTGAACAATGACATCAACTAGCTTCACAAATTAATACACCAAAGCAGTTGCCTATAAAATACAGTTGCTGCTCATCCTAAAATTATAGGTTATTCTTCGTATTTCTTGAAAATAACAGAAGCATTATGCCCGCCAAAACCAAAAGTATTACTAATAGCTGCTCTTACTGTACGTTTTTGCGCTTTGTTAAAAGTAAAGTTCAGTTTCGGGTCAATTTCAGGATCGTCTGTAAAATGGTTAATTGTTGGCGGCACAGTATCATTGTTAATTGCAAGAATAGCTGCCAAGGCTTCTACCGCACCAGCGGCACCCAGTAAATGGCCTGTCATAGATTTGGTAGAGCTGATGTTTAGCTGATAAGCATGTTCTCCAAACAAATCTACAATGGCTTTTGCTTCTTGTATGTCTCCAAGCGGAGTAGAAGTACCGTGTACGTTGATGTAGTCGATGTCGTTGGTTGTTAAGCCTGCATCTTGTAAGGCTTTAGTCATTACCATTTTAGCGCCCAATCCTTCTGGGTGGGGAGCTGTAATGTGATGTGCATCTGCACTCATACCGCCACCTACAATTTCAGCATAGATTTTAGCGCCACGAGCTTTTGCGTGTTCTAATTCTTCTAGAATAATAGTGCCTGCACCCTCTCCGGCCACAAAACCATCACGATCTTTGTCAAACGGGCGAGAAGCCGTTGCAGGATCATCGTTACGAGTAGATAAAGCATGCATTGCGTTAAAACCACCCATGCCTGCTTCGTTTATAATCGCTTCAGAGCCACCGCTAATAATAATATCGGCAGTGCCTAAACGAATATAGTTAAAGGCATCAATCATCGCATTGGTTGACGATGCACAGGCAGAAACAGTAGCGAAGTTTGGTCCACGCAATCCATACTTCATTGAGATATGCCCTGGAGCAATATCAATAATCATTTTCGGGATAAAGAAAGGGTTGTATCTAGGTGTACCATCTCCTTTGGCGAAATTTGTAACTTCGTCTAAGAAAGTTTTTAAACCTCCAATTCCAGCGCCCCAAATTACACCAATTCGGTTGGTGTCAAGCTTAGAGAAATCATATCCTCCATCTTTAACGGCCTCTTCGGTAGCAACTAGTGCATATTGAACAAACGGATCTAGCTTACGGGCTTCTTTTCTATCCAAATAATCTTCTGGATTGAAATTCTTAACCTCGCAGGCGAACTTTGTTTTGAATTTTTCAGTATCGAAACTCTTGATAGGCGCAGCGCCGCTCACACCATTTGTCAATGCTTCCCAAAATTCGGGAACACTATTTCCAATTGGAGTGAGCGCACCCAACCCAGTAACTACTACTCTTTTTAATCCCATTTATAAGTATTGTACAGAAAAAGTATTTCTACTTAACGTTTTTTTCTAAATAAGCAATTGCTTGACCCACAGTTCCGATAGTCTCAGCTTGATCATCAGGAATAGCTACGTTAAATTCTTTTTCAAATTCCATGATTAGCTCTACAGTGTCTAATGAATCAGCACCTAAGTCGTTTGTGAAAGACGCTTCTGGCGTAACTTCACTTTCATCAACACCTAGTTTTTCTACGATAATAGCCTTTACTCTTGAAGCAATATCAGACATAATTTTATAATTTAATGGTTAAATAATTCAGTGCAAAGAAAAATAAATTCTAACACTTTTCAAATGTTTTTATTTATATGTCAATTTTGTGCGTTTAAAACCTAAAGTAAAATTAGTTTTATAATTTCGTAATCCTAATAAAAAAGTACATTTTGAACAAAACTTATTTAAAACTATCGCTAGATTTAGATTTTGTGCTAATTGCCATAACAGCATCGCTAAAAGATTATGTTTTGTGCCACAAGATAAACACTAATTTAAACTTTGAGTTTGCTAAAATAGATGATCATGAAGTTTATTTTAATACAGACGAAGAGCCTTTGGCATTTTCTAAGTATTATTTTTTTGTTGAAGAAGGTGAAGTAGAATACTATTTGGTAAGCAACAGAAACAGCGAAGGCTTCTTGGTGCCAGAAATGAACAAAGTAGATTTCTTTATGATAATACATCAGTTTATTGGCAAAGAAGATCTTAATTTAGTGTTAACTAGGCTTAATAAAATACCTGATATACAGGTTGCTGCGCAAATAGATGTGTATAAATTAAAGTCGAAAGAAAATTTGGTAATGTAAATTTTATATTGATAGTGTAGTAAATACACTATATTTGAATCTCAAATTAAATTGAAATAATATAATCGATACTTAAAACCTAAAGGCAATCAGTCTTTTTTTGTTTAAGTTTAACCATAAAATAATTTAATGAAACCTTTTCATTCCAGAACCAAAATAGTAGCCACTTTGGGGCCAGCATCTGCAAAAACAGATGTTTTATATAGCATGTTTAATGCCGGTTTAGATGTTTGTAGATTAAACTTTTCTCATGGCTCTCAGGCCGATCATCAGGCGGTAATAGATACCATTAGGGATATCAATAAAAAGCACAAATACAACGTAGGTATTTTGGCAGATTTACAAGGGCCCAAAATTAGGATTGGAATGGTTAAAGATGGTGGGATTAACCTAGTTAACGGTAGTAAAACCACCATTACCACGCAAGAATGTGTAGGTAACGAAGAGCGCATCTACATCACTTACGAAAGCTTTCCGAAAGATGTAAAAGCTGGCGAAATTATTTTGTTAGATGATGGAAAGCTGCAAATGCGTGTGCTGGAAACTAACTACAAAGACGAAGTAATTTGCGAGATCGTACATGGAGGTATTTTAACTTCTAGAAAAGGAGTTAACTTGCCAAACACCAAAGTTTCTATCCCTTCGTTAACTGTAGAGGATAGAAAAAACTTAGATTTTGTATTAGAAAGTGACGTAGAATGGATTGGTCTTTCTTTTGTTCGTAACGCAGCAGATATCGTTGAGCTAAAAGACATCATTAAAGAGCGTGGAAAAACAGCTAGGGTAATAGCTAAAATTGAAAAACCCGAAGCAATTGCAAATATAGACGAGATTATTGCCGTAACAGATGCGGTAATGGTAGCCCGTGGAGATTTAGGGGTAGAGATGCCAATGGAAGAAGTGCCTTTGTTGCAAAAAATGATTGTACAGAAATGTAGGGCGGCCTCTAAACCGGTAATTATTGCAACCCAGATGCTAGAAAGTATGATTACCACTCCTCGCCCAACACGTGCAGAGGTAAATGATGTAGCTAACTCAGTATTGGATGGTGCTGATGCGGTAATGCTAAGTGGTGAAACTTCGGTAGGTGAGTTCCCTTTAATTGTGATCGAAACTATGCAGAAAATTATCAGTAATATAGAAGAGAATAACTATCCGTACTATGCCGAAAAGTTTTTAAAGCCAAAATCAGATAGTTTCTTGGGCGATGCAGTTTGCGATTCGTCTTGTTTCTTGGCTAAGCAAACTGATGCTGTAGGTATTGTAACGATGACATCAAGTGGATATACTGCTTTTGAAATAGCAAGCCACCGTCCGCTGGCACCTATTTTTACTTTTACCAGTAACGAAAGTTTGTTAAATACATTAAGCTTGGTTTGGGGCGTAAGAGGATTTTTTTACGATAAGTTTGAAAGTACAGATAGGACCATTGAAGAAGTAAACGACGTGTTGAAGAAGAAAAAATTGGTGAAAAAAGGCGATGTAGTGATTAATACGGCTGCTGTTCCGTTAGAGAAAAGAAGTAGGACCAATATGGTTAAAGTTTCCATAATAGAGTAATCGCTATTAAAATGCAATACCATGCCCTTTTCATTTTGATAGGGGCATTTTTATTGAATAAAATTCTATTTTTGCGATAGCTAAAAAAGGAGAAGTGTCCGAGTGGTCGAAGGAGCACGCCTGGAAAGTGTGTATCCCGATTGCATCGGGATCGAGGGTTCGAATCCGTCCTTCTCCGCCAATAAGCCGTTTCAATACTTGAAGCGGCTTATTTAATTTTAACAGCTGTATTTGGTGAAATCCCAAACCTCATTCGCTATTACGGTGCTTTTTCAATTAAAATTTAGGCAGCTTAGTTATAATTTTACCTGTCTAATAATGTTTTTGAGGTTAAGTTCAATAATGTCCGTCATGTTTTGACATTGCGTATAGGAAGTATCGTTATAATAGGCAGCCATACTTTCTTTTAATTTGATAATGTTTTTGGGCGTAGTTAGTGCTTCCTTTCTCGAAACATCTCTTAAATCGGTTAAACGGTGGCGTTCACTCCGTACCCGATGCACAATAGAAGAAAGCTCTTCTTGTTTGTACTGTTGTACCGTCTTTTCGGTTAAATGCTCCATGCAAAGCTGTACCAAAGGGAAGTTTTCTTTAAAAAACTGGGGCATATAAACTTTAATGTTTCCTTCGTAAAACTGTTGGTCAAAGTCTATGGCCCTTATACGAAATTGGATATCATCAAAATCTGGGGTAATTTGTACTACAAAATTGTAAGAGCGCATATCGCCAAGTAAGGTAACCAAACAACGCTCATTAAACTTTACAAACTCTTTAGCTATACGTGTTGGGTTAAAATCATCTTGCTTAATTTTTCCTTTGTTAAACACATCTCCGGGCAAGCCTACAATATGTTCTTCAATCATGGTATCTTCATCTACCAAATAATTAACTTGGTTGGGCGATAAAATTTCTTCCAGTTCTAACCCGTAAATTCTAGAGGAATCAGCTTTTTTCACATAAAAGTAATCGTAAACATCATTTAATCGATTTACAATCCTGATACGAAACGGGTGGGTGTTGCCAAAAGTACAATAGTCAATCCTGTCAATGTACTTGTGCTCTACAATACGTAAATTGCCCGAGGCCTTTAGCTTGGCATATATAATTTTTAGCCCATTATGTAGCTCCTCAATTTGGCTTTGTGCATAAATGGGGCTTTCCCAAAGCGTATCTTTGCCATCTTTATCCATAATAGGATAACTTTCTGTAAAGTTTTTTAAGTCATCGTATTTAATGGGTAAACGAGCGTCGCGTTGGTAGGTGCGTAAATATTTATGTAAATTTTCGCTTACCGGAAATATGGGCTTTTTACGAGAAATCTTAACGTCTGTAGGTTCCATGAGGTGCTATTTGCTCTTGCAATTTACCCATTATTTTGGCATAAAACTTAAACTCGCACTCAAATTCGAACTCAAAAAACAAATCTTTAAAACAATCCACGCTCCTTGTCGTTTTTTATTAAAAGAGTTTCAATTATGACAAAGCAAACAAAAATATTAGGCGGTGTTTTAGCAGGGGTAGCTTTAGGTGCCGCGGTTGCAATGATTTTATCATCAGATAAAAATAGCGATATGAAAAACAAAATAAACGATTGGTTTTGCGACCTTTTCGATAAATCGAAAGATAAGTTAGCTAGCGTTGCGGATATGGTAAAAGAACGTTCCAGTCAAATGAAAGCGTAATAGCATTACGGTTTAAAATTTTTTGAAAAGGGCATTTCCGTATATTTGACACATGGATATATACGGAAATGCCCTTTTAGATTTTCATAGGTTTGGCAAGGCCGATGTTTTATGGCTACATAATACCTACGGCGATCCTGAAGAAATGCCTATTGATATTTTCTTTAGAGATGAGGAAGAGATGCCCGAAATAGAGCTTAAAGCGCTCAACCTGTGTAAAGGTAAAGTTTTAGATGTAGGTGCAGGCGTTGGTAGCCACGCACTATTGCTCGATAAAAAAGGGGTGGAGGTATCTGCCATTGATATATCTCCAGTTGCGGTGCAAATTATGCAAGAGCGTGGCGTAAAAAAGCCTCAATTGCAAGATTTTTTTACCCTTACTGAGAAATACGATACGCTATTGTTTATGATGAACGGCATTGGGCTTACGGGAACCTTACAAGGCTTCGAAAATTTCTTGGAAAGTGCAAAAAAAGTCTTAAATCCAAATGGACAATTACTGTTTGATAGCTCTGATATTTCTTATTTATACGAGGATATGCCCATGCCCACCGACCACTATTTTGGCGAAATTAGCTATTGCTATGAATACAAAAAGCAGAAGGGAAATTGGTTTAACTGGCTTTACCTAGATCCAGCCACGCTGCAACGTTTAAGTAAGCAACATGGCTGGAGTTGTAAGATTGTTGAGGTGGATGAACAAGACCAATATTTGGCACAGCTTACTGGCCCCTAAATCCCCTAAAGGGGAAGTGCCTAGTTAATGAACCATATTAAAGTCCCCTTTAGGGGATTTAAGGGGTTTCTTCCCAAACTTGCGCTAAGTGCACTATGGTTTCTACGGCTTTCACCATGTCTTGTACGGCTACCCATTCTTGTTTGCTATGAAAAGCATGCCCACCGGTAAATATATTAGGACAAGGCAAGCCCATAAAAGATAGGCGAGAACCATCGGTGCCGCCCCTAATGCTACGCGTTATTGCGTTAAGTCCTGCTCTTTTTAAAGCCTCGATACCATTAGCCATAATTTGAGGATATTTATCTAACACCTCTTTCATGTTACGGTATTGCTCTTTAATGGTTAACGTATAGCTCGATTTTGGATAAGCCTTCATTACTTCTTTCACTATTTTTTCTAGCGTTTTACCGTGGGCTTTTAACAGGCCATTATCAAAATCGCGAAGTATAAAACTAGCTTCGGCTTGCTCGGCAGTTCCACTCATGCCAACTGGGTGAATAAAACCTTCTTTTTGGGAAGTACTTTCTGCACTCAATTTATCTTTCGGTAGCGAACTGATAATATCTGCCAAAATCTTAATAGCACTTTCCATCTTTCCTTTGGCAAAACCCGGGTGCGCACTTACACCATTAATCACCAACTTAGCACCATCGGCAGAGAAAGTTTCATCCTCAATGGAACCTAAAGTTTCCCCATCAATGGTGTAAGCAAAATCCGCACCTAATTTCTTTAAATCAGCTTTATCTACTCCTCTTCCAATCTCTTCGTCTGGCGTAAACAAAATTTTAATTGTACCGTGCTTAATTTGAGGGTTTTGCATTAGGTATGTGGCAGCTTCCATAATTTCGGCTACACCTGCTTTATTATCTGCACCCAATAAAGTGGTTCCACTAGCAGTAATGATATCGTTGCCTAGTTGGTTTTTTAGGTCCCGATGTTCAGAAAGTCGTAAGATTACACTGTTGTCATCAGGTAAAACTAAATCTTCACCTTGGTAGTTTTTATGGATAATAGGTTTAACATTTTCTCCACTACTATCAGGCGAGGTATCCATGTGCGAGCAAAAGCAAATTACGGGTACGTTTTTAGTTGAAGTGGCCGGAACGGTGGCATATACGTAACCATGTTCGTCTATATGGGCATCAGTAACCCCGATGGCTAAAAGCTCTTCAACCAATACTTTTCCTAAGTTTTTTTGTTTGGCTGTAGAAGGAGTAGTTAGCGAAGATGCATCAGATTGGGTATCGATTTTTACGTATTTCATGAACCTTTCGGTTACAGAAACAGCATTTATTTTAATATCTTGCATAAATTCAAAGATATTATTTATTTTTCTGAATAAAGATTATACTTTTGTATAGCAAGCACTTAATTCATAACAATTTGAAAAAACATTACTTAGCTTTATTCCTAATAGTTATAACGGTAACGGCATTTGGTCAGTCAAATTTTTACAAGCTTAGTTTAGGTGGCGGCGTTGGCGGTACATATAGTTTTACCGATGTTCAGAAAGGTGGCTTTGCATTAGGGTATGTAGGCAATCTAGATTATCATTTTTCGCCGTTTATTACCGCAGGTATCGAATTACAAAAAGGAACGCTAAAAGGCGGTGGCAACGGTGGCAATACTCCAGACGAACATGGCAGAGTTTTTACCAACTCTTACATGGCTTACAATGTGAATTTTAAATTTAGAGCCGGCGAAATAACAGACTTTTATTATAGCGATTTTTTAAACTATACCAAAGGTTTTTACCTAGGAACAGGTGTAGGTATGATTAATAACTCGGTAAAAAACATAGCCAGCAAGGCTGCAATTGATGGAAATGGAAACCCCTATACCTACAATTTCCCATTGGCAGATAAAAAATCGAATATGGTGGTGCCTATAAACATAGGGATAGATTTCTATTTTCCAGATGGTTGGGGAGATGTTAGGTATGTTTTTAATGTTAACTACCAAGCAAATTGGACTTTTGGCGAAGGGCTTGATGGTTATGACGATACAAAAACCATCCGTAGAAATGTAGGCAGTGCTCCAGACATCTATAACTTTCTTTCGGTTGGCTTTAAATACACCTTTGGCCCTAAAGGCTTAACAGGGAAATCAATTCGATAATCGCTCATTATCCAAAATTTTGGATACAGTTATTTTCTTCTAAAAACAAAAGCTACATTTATATCCAAATCATTAAAAATGAGGATATACTTTTCTTTACTTTTTGTTTTTACAAGCATGACCACCTTTGCACAACTTACCCCCTACGAAAAGAGCAAAAATAAGTCAACAACGACTTACAACGAAGCCATTTCGTGTTACGAAGGGTTGGTTAAAGCCTATCCTAAACAAGCTAAACTGCTCAGTTATGGACAAACAGATTTTGGCAAACCACTACATTTGTTGGTGCTTAATAGGGATGGCGTGTTCGAGCCTTCAAAAATTAAAAAGGCCGATAAAAGAGTGTTGCTAATTAATAATGGCATTCATCCGGGCGAACCCGAAGGAATTGATGCCAGTATGATGTTGGCCAGAGATTTGCTCAAAAGCCAAAAGCTCCCTAAAAATATAGTGATCTGTATTATTCCGGTGTATAATATTGATGGTAGTTTTAATCGTACCGGTACCTCTAGGGCCAATCAAAATGGGCCATTAGCTTATGGTTTTAGGGGAAACAGCAAAAACTACGATCTTAACCGCGATTTTATTAAAACAGATTCTAAAAACTCGGAAAGTTTTCAGCAAATTTTTAATACTTGGCAGCCCGAAATTTTTGTAGATACGCATACCAGCAATGGAGCAGACTATCAATACACAATGACTTTAATTCCTACGCAAAAGGACAAGTTAAATCCATTGTTAGCCAATTATCTGAGCAAGCAAATGCTTCCATACCTCTATGCAGAAATGAAAGCCAAAGGTTTTGAACTTATTCCCTACGTAAACTCGGTTAAAGAAACACCAGACAGCGGTATTAGTGGTTTTATGGAAAGCCCTCGCTATAGCACGGGCTATGCAGCTTTGCACAATACCATTGGCTTTATGCCCGAAACGCACATGCTTAAACCTTACGATAAACGGGTAGAATCTACTTATAAACTGTTGCAAACTTATATTGCTATTGTAGAAAGAGATGCCAGAATTATTGGAGAAAATAAGGCAAAGGCCGATGAAATTATCGCTAACCAAAAAACGTTTACACTAGATTGGAAGTTAAATAGAGAAAAATTTGAGGAAATTGAGTTTAAAGGCTACGCTGCTAAATATAAAACTAGCGAAGTTAGTGGTTTGGATAGGCTCTACTACGATCGAAACGAACCTTATACCAAGACCATTAAACAGTGGAACAACTTTGAACCAGCGTTAACCGTTGAAAAACCTATTGCTTACCTTATTCCGAAGGCTTGGGATAAAGTGATTAAACTGTTGGTGCTTAACAATGTAAAGGTGCATCAATTAAAGAGCGATTTAAAGCTAGAAGTAGAAGCCTATTACATTGCTGATATGAAAACGGCTCAAAAACCTTTCGAAGGGCATTATTTACATTCGGCGGTTAAGGTAGAAACGAAGGCCCAAACCATTAATTATTACGAGGGAGATTACGTGGTTTACGTTAATCAAAAAGCCAACAGGTATATTGTAGAAACCTTAGAGCCACAAGCTCCGGATTCTTTCTTTAACTGGAATTTCTTTGATTCTATTTTAGGGCAGAAAGAGCATTTTTCTTCGTACATTTTTGAAGATACTGCTGCTGAATTAATTAGGAAAAATCCATCCTTAAAACAAAAACTAGAGCAGGAAAAAGCTAAAAATCCCGAGTTTGCAAAAAGTGCTTATGCACAATTGGAGTTCGTTTACAAAAATTCTGATTATTTTGAGCCAACTTTTATGCGCTATCCTATTGGTAGGCTAATAAAAAACACAAAACTAGATATTAAATAACTATGCTATTAGAATATTGGAACGCTGCGCCTGTAGCCTCAATCATTTTTGTTTTTACCTTAATTACCAGCATTTATGCTTTTAACAACACCGATTTGTTTGGCAAATTTATGTTACATCCTTATAGCGTTGCAAAAGGTAATAAGCTATATACTTTTATTACCAGTGGCCTAATTCATGCAGACTGGATGCACTTGTTCTTTAACATGTTTACGTTCTTCTTCTTCGCTTTTCAACTCGAAGTATTAATTGGGCATTGGCAGTTTGCGCTACTTTATATCGTGTCGTTAATTCTTAGTGATATTCCTACCGCAATTAGACATAAAAACGACTATAGATACAGCAGTTTGGGTGCGTCTGGAGCAATTAGTGCAGTACTCTTTAGCTATATTTTATTTAAGCCTTTAAGTATAATTGGTGTAATGTTTATCCCTATGCCGGCCATCGTTTTTGGAGTGCTTTACCTCATTTACTGTATGTACATGTCTAAAAACTCTAGAGATAGCATTAACCACGATGCCCACTTTTTTGGGGCATTAACAGGTTTGATATTGACAGTAATTCTTGTTCAGGGAGTAATTCCTCATTTTATTGCCGAACTATCCAGCATCTGGCAATAAAGGCTGCTCAAAGAAACTTAATGGAGCTTTAGGATCTTTAATGATTTCGAATAAGGTTAAGCCGTAAGGTTTCCAGAAATTTTCTAATACCTGTCCGTAGGTTTTGTGCTGCCACTCGTCAAAAATAGGCTTGTGCTGTATTCCTCGTAAAGGCATAGGGTCTATGTAAGCAACACCATTGGCCTCAATTACATTGTACTCTGGTAAGCGGTTAAACAGATAGGCAGAATAAAAGAAACGAGCGGCCAGTTCCTCAAATTGCTGGTCGGTTAGTGGTCTATCTTTAATAAAATCCAAGAGTTGTTGATGGTACCTTTTGTTGGTTCCGTTGTCTTGTAGGCAAGCTACAATGCCAAAATCTTTAAACTTTAGGGAAAAGATTAACGTATTGATCTCATCTCTAAAGCTAAATCCGGTTGTCGCATTTTCTAACGGTACTACTACAATAGACCATGGCGTAAAGCCTTCAAATTCCACTTTCGTAAAGATGCTTTGCAGCATTAGGTGTAAGTTGCCAAATTTGTGCATCAACCCTTGCGACATGTTCATGCCATCGCCACTGAGTTGTTTTAGGCGAATGGCGCCCTGCATCTCGATATACAAAAAGCTGTACATTAACTTTCCAATCCATTGAAAAAGCTCAATTTCTGGCACAGCCGATACCCCTTTATATCCTTGTTCAAATGCAGTTGCTATTTTTTGCTCTAATGGCAAAATGGCTTCGTTATAAACGGTAGCACTTACCGGCACTACCAAACTTTTATAGTTTCTAATACTTTCGTCTAATAGCTTAATTTGTTCATCGCCCGTAAGGTTGGCCATATTGAGCAACCAATCTGGCAGTACACGAACGGCCAAAGGCGATGTGTCATCTCCACTAAGAAAACATTTGTCGTTCCTGAAATCGAAACTTTTAAAAGGATTATAAAGACTATGGTTCATTGCTGCAATATTAGTAATTATTGCATTTAGGGAGGTGGTTTTATTGTCATTTGTTGGAGGGCGAAACATCTTTCGCCCTTATACAGCCTTGCCGATGAAAGTGATTTGATAGGTGTACAAGCTTTAGTTATTTAAACCTGATTGACGCGGATATACTTTTTGTTACGTAATTTCGACGAGGTACGAGGAGAAATCTGTTAGTTTGATGCGTCTCTTTTTAGATTTCTCACATACGTTAGAAATGACGACGAACGGTACGCAAAAAGATAGCAGCAAAAAGCAGGGCTACCGTTAATCGTAGCTACTAACCCTGCTTTTCAAAAAATCTCCTATAGTGGGCGAAAAATGTTTCGCCTTTACTAATACCTACTGTAAAACGAAGTGATATGATCTACCAATTGTGCATAAATTGGTTTGGTAAACTCTACGAACAGATTTGCAGGAGGCGGAGGCATAACTTCTCTTTTCCTGGTTACGGCCAGTTGTTGCCTGTCCAAAGCTCTTTCATCGCCTTTAAAAGAAGCCCAATTATCTACCCAAACGTAAGTGCCGGCCAGCTTTTTGTTGCGTAGTAGTTTGTTGGTGCTTAAATCTACTATTGCAAAATTTAATAAGCCCGATGAAGAAACCTGCTTTTCGAAAACGCTATACGTGGCACGCACAGTTCCATAAATCTTACCCTGTCTGTTTTCGCCTATTACCACACTATCTCTTTTCAGCTTTTCTACTCTTTCTTTCACATAGGTTTGTCCCACTACAAAATCGTCGAAATGAAGTTCTACCAATTGGTCGGCCCTTACCCTTTGTTTATTGGCCTCTGCTTCGGTGTAGAAACGAACAAAGGTATTTCCCTTATAAGTAGCCAAGTAATTGGTAATTTGTTGTTGAAAATAATCGTTACTTAACCTGTACATATTACTGTTGATGATAGCAGGCTGAACCACCACTTTTAATACCGCAGCCCAATAGGCATCTTCAATTTTATCTTTAACACCTTTTAAAGACGGATACAAACTTTCTGCTTTTAAAAAATGGTTGTAGGCCGTTTTTGCACTCTGACGATTGTTCTCTCTTAACAACCTTTCGCCCAAAAGGTAGCGTGCTTCTGCCGCTTGATATTTAGAGTGCTCATATTCTTTCACATATTTAGGCGGATTGGGCACTAAATTTAAACAGCTTGGACAGCTATTTATTTCATCGCTCAACTGGTTAATTTGTTGGTAGCGATATAAGATGCTTTCCCATTTCAACGCATCAGCCGAAACCTTTGCTTCATCAATCTTTCTCAGGTGTGTTTTCACAGCCAAGTCGAAAGCTACCGGCAAAACCTCTAAGGCTTCTTTATTTTGTGGCGAACTCTTTAAACGACCTACCGCTTTAGAAACCGCAGCATCATAATCGCCTTTTTGCAGTGCATTTTTCCCTGTGGTACATCCAACAAATAATACGCACAAATAAAGAAAATAACGTAATCTTAAACTAGTTTTCATTTGGCTTATTTATTTTCATTCATGGTAATGATACTATTTCGATTTAACTTTTTAATTCTATTTTTGATAAATCAAGATAGGTTCATGGCCACCTTTCTTTTAAAAAACTTCACAAATATACTATTGGCCATACTTGCTTTTACGATATAGACGATTAAAGATGAAAATTAGTTGCAAAGCTTTTGAATTGGAATTGAAACACCCTTTTTCTATTGCCAAATTTACCCGAACCAGCACACCTTTGTTTTTGTTGAAAATTGAACACGAGGGCATGGTGGGCTACGGTGAGGCGAGCATGGTGCCTTACATGGGCGAAAGCTACGAAACAGCAAATGCTTTTCTTAAAAAAGTAGATTGGAACCGCTTTCGGTTTCCTTTAGACTTTGCTACGGTGATGGCATATTTGGATGATTTAGCCCCAGGAAATCCAGCCATTAAGGCCGCCATTGATATTGCACTTAACGATTTAAACGGCAAACTGTTAAATAAGCCTTGCTACGAGGTATATGGCGCAGATCCCGCTAAGATGCCGGTAACATCGTTTACTGTTGGCATAGATACACCAGCAGTTTTGCGCAAAAAATTGGAAGATGCCAAAGGCTTTAAAGTGATAAAGGTAAAATTGGGAAGAGAGAATGATCAAGAAATTATAGAGACCATTCGAAGTGTTACTGATGTGCCTTTGTATGTAGATGCCAACCAAGGTTGGAGCGATAGGATAAAAGCCATTGACTTGATTTATTGGTTGCATAACCAGGGCGTGGTGTTAATTGAACAACCAATGGACAAAAATGATTTGGAAGGAAATGCTTGGTTAACCGAGCGAAGCCCTATTCCTTTACTGGCCGATGAAGCCATGCAACGGCTAAAGGATTTGGATGGGTTAAGAGGAGCTTATCACGGTATAAACATTAAGCTAATGAAAAGTACTGGAATGTACGAAGGGCATCAAACTATTCTAAGGGCACAAAAGTTGGGCATGAAGGTTTTAATTGGCTGCATGAGCGAAACGTCTATTGCTACTTTAGCTGGTGCACACTTGGCGCCATTGTGCAACTGGGCCGATTTAGATGGTCCTTTCTTAACGGTAAACAATCCGTTTGAGCAACCAGAATTTAAAGACGGAAAGTATATTTTAAACGACTTGCCGGGTTTGGGGCTTAAGGGTATGAAGGAAAATTTATTCGACTAAAACTATAAAGCCACCAAAGTTTTGGTGGCTTTATAGTTTATTTTTTTGGAGGTCCTTGTTTAAGTTCTTTGTTCAATTCTTTAATTAATTTTACTTTAAAGAACAGAAAAGCGGCCAAAACAGCAACTAAGAAAATAGAAATTAAGGGACTTTTATTCTCATACGCCCAAAATGCACCCATAATACAAAGTATCATGGCTAAATTATAAAAGGCGTTTAAAAAAATCTTTTTCTTCATACTATTTGAATAATTAAATGAGAAGAAAACTAAATGACCAAGTACATTATTTAATCATTTAGTATTTTTTCATTCAAAACTAATAAACTGGCATGTTAGGGTCAAAAGCTTCTTGCCAAGCTAAAATACCACCTTTTAGGTTGTGTAAATTATCAAAACCGTGTACTTGTTCTAATTGCATAATAGCAGCGGCACTACGTTTGCCGCTACGGCATTGTACAATTACGGGTTTATCCCTGTCAATTTTATCAGCTTCAATTAAAATGCCACCCAAAGGGATGTTTAAACCGTTAAGGTTAGACGTTTCATATTCGAAAGTCTCCCTAACATCAATTAATTGAAAAGGTTCATTATTATCTATTTTTTGTTTTAAGTCTTGAACTGTAACTTCTTTCATGATTTTGAATTTTTAGCAAAGATACGAATTACGGTATTAATTAGCGGAGCTCCAAGTATGCTATGGTATTTTTACTTTTCTTGTACTCGAATTGGATAGGCCGAAGTCATATAAACAAAATCGGCTGCAGGATTTTCCTACAGCCGATCGTGTTTAATGCCTTTCATGTTTATTAGTAAAGGTATTGCTTTTTGAAGCTACAATCGGTTAAAAAAAGTACTACTATGGTGGTCTAGCATTTTTTTACAGGCTTCGTAAGCACCTTTTGCATATTTTTTACCATCAACCTGTATTACTTTTGCTTCGTTAGACGCTACATTTTCCGGATTGTAGATGGTATAAAGCCCAGCACTTGTGCCAGTAAAATCGGTTCTGTTGTTGGCATAACTTTGCACTTTTGTAGCTTCCACAACATCGCCAATAGGTAAGGCATCTTTTAAAACACCTACATACATTGTTTCTGGCCCTAAGCCCATTTTACCTCTATAAAATGCAACTGTGCTTGTAATGCCCTCCACCGTATTTTGACCTTTAAGCTTAATTTTTGCAGTACTGGTACTTATGATGGCTTCGGTAGCTGCCAAGCGCATATTTGTTTTAATCTTAATGTTTGCTCCAGCACCTCCCCAAGCATTTTTATCTTCAACAAACATTACAAAAAGATCTACGTTTGCTATAATCGCATCGTTTAAATCTTTAGAAAGTTTGGCATATACAAAATGCGGCTGACCTAAAAAGCCTCCTTTTTTTACTTTTCCATCTTCGGTAACCTTTTTAGCATAATAGCTATAATTGCTTGGGGTTGCAGTCATTAACCCTGCGTACTGAGATACGCTTACCTTTCCGCCCTCCAATTTTACATAGTCGGCATAGGTTTCTGCTTTACCAGCTTCGTCGGCCGTAATTATATTCATGCCTTTTGCCTTAACCTGGTCTAAGAAATCTTGATAAAGCTTGTCGGTAGCTTCCTGTACGTCTTTCTCTGAAACTCCGGTTAGCCCTACTGATAAAGAAGCTTTGGCATCGCCTTTATATGCGCCCCCACCAAATGCCCTGCCGCCCTGTTTAAAATCTTCTTTTTCATTATAAACTTGAAAGTTTACGTTAAAGTTGGCAATATAGAGGTTCTTTTCGCCTTTTATTTTACCCAATGCCTGCGAGAAATTAGTTTTTGGATCAAACTCGCCTAGTGTTTGGGCCTGCACGTATAGACCTATGGCGATACAGCAGGATGTTATTGCTAAAAATTTTTTCATTGTTTAGGTTGTTTATTTTGAAGATGAAATTATAATTCTCGTTACAGAAGTTTATGCGTGCTAATACGGATTTAGCCTAAGCAAAAACACGTATTTTAAGATGTTTTAGGCTGTCTGTAACATTCTTTACGCTGAAGTATCTAACAGCTACTTAATATTTTGGAAATGAACCGTATTTCTCGCTTCCTTTGGTTTTGCTCTGGTGCTCACATCGCTACCTTAGAAAAACATCCTACAGACCACAATAAATACCTAGGCATTGGTGCCACCATTTTCTTTACTGGGCTTTTTGCTGCGCTTTCGGGCGGTTACGCCATGTATTTTGTGTTTAAGGGGGCAGATTTTGCCTGGCTATTCGCTATATTCTTTGGGCTAATTTGGGGCTTGGCCATATTCAATATGGATCGCTACATTGTGAGTAGCTTAGATAAAAACACAAGTGCTAAGAAACAGCTTTTGCAGGCAACTCCTCGTATTATATTGGCCATTATGATTGGTATAGTAATTTCTCGCCCTTTAGAATTAAAGATTTTCGACAAAGAAATTAAGGAAAAGCTGAAGGTGAGCTATCTCAACGGACAACGTTCTAAAATTGACACGCTAAACAAGGCTTTTGATAAAAAATATACCATTGAAATAGGTAAATTAAATGAATTAAAAGCGCAAAGAGATTCGTTGGCGGCCACAATAAAATCTGATAGACAAAAATTGAATTACGAAATTTTTGGCAATAAAACTACCGAAACATCTGGCGTGATGGGCTATGGCCCTTATGCTAAACGCAAAGAAGCAGAACTGAAACAGCGAGGACAAAATTTGGATACCTTAACTGCCGATATTAGGCAGATGGAGAAGTTTGTAGATGGCAGAAAACAGTTTGATGGTTTGATGAACGAAAAACTGCTTACCTCAAAACAGTTAGATAGCTTAGCCAGCATTGCTGGCTTTGCCGATAGAAATTGGGCTTTGGGACAATTGAGCTTTACGCCAGATGGTAAAAGAGATGTAACCACGGCAATAGCGGTAACTTTTATTGGGCTATTGTTTATCTTTTTTGAGTGTTTGCCTGTCTTTGTAAAACTGATGAGTAGCAGGGGTTCATACGACCACGCTATTGAGAACGAGGAGAAAGTGCAAATACACTTATCTGATAAAGACCGTGATGCAGAAATTACCGTTGCAGACCAAATACAGGATACTAAAATTGGCATTAGGGCACAGCAGAGGATTGACGAGTTGAGGAACAAATAGGTTTTTGAGCTCGCAAATTGTGACCTCAAAGATTGGTAGAGGAGGAAGAACCTACTTGCCCAATGTGTTTAAAGAACCGGCGTCTTAATGTTATCTATTGTTTTAAACAGCACACCGGCGGTACAGGTAAACATACAAATTGTAAGAATTTTTACAAGACTAAGAAAACTACTTAGCGAACACACCGAACTGAAACTGGAAATTGCCGACATTAAAAAGCACTTGCAAAACCACGACAAAAACATTGAGCTTGTTTTTACCTATTTGGACGAACTTATCGAAAAACAGACACAGTCCAGAAAACGGATTGGGTTTAAGTCTGATGAGTTGTAAAGTTTGTTTTAATCTTAAAAACTATTAGAAAAATGGGAGTATTCGATAAAATTAAAGGGACACGCATAACGGATACAAACCTTATAAACGAAATTATGGGGACAAACCCAACAAGCCCACATTCATTAAAGGATAAAAAATATTATCATTTCTACGGAGAACTAATAGAGGGCGTACACCCACAAAAAGGAACAGTTTAATTATAGGTCAAAAGCATGTACTATAACGCTTAAGAACGAAATTCCTATTAGAGGCAATATTGATATATTATATAACATTAGCTCCTTACTTTCCGGTTATTCTTTCTTTGGAACGAAAAATGCCAAAGAAAATTTTGAAGTTGATGATGAAAATAAAAAAGATAAAATTAAGGTATTGTTAATGAATAAACCGATTGAGGTTTATGAAGAAATGGCTCCAAACAAAGTTCGTTGGAAGTATCTTGAGACAGATAATTTTATCAATGCAGTAAAAGCACTTGATGAGAAAGACTGCTCGGAAGAATTTTTAGAATATAGAAAACATGCACTTTATAATAACTTATCTTAATAAATAGGTGCTTCAGTCTTCCAAGTAGGTATTTAATCTATGCTTTTACGTTCAATAACAAACCCGATAGAAGTGGAAATACTTTTTGTTGCGTCATTTCGAACGTAGAGAGAAATCTCAGAGTTAAGTGCCGCTATCAAACAGATTTCTCACAATCGTTCGAAATGACGGTAAGCGGAACACAAAAAAGATTGCAACGAAAAGCGGGGCATTAGGTACTGAAGAACTACTGCATTTGCTTTTCAAAAACCTTAAGCCTTATACCTTGCGCCTCTACAAAACTTTTTACTTCAACTATTTGGTAATTAAACAAATCTCCGTATCTTTGCAGTCCCTAAAAAACTGGGGGATAATAAATTTTTTAACAAATTAAATAAAAGCAAGTGAATACGTTAAGTTACAAAACTGTCTCTGCGAATGCTAAAACCGTTAATAAGCAATGGGTTGTAGTAGATGCTGAAGGAGAGATTTTGGGGCGCTTGTCTTCTAAAATCGCTATGATTATTAGAGGAAAAAACAAGCCTGAGTACACCCCACACGTAGACTGCGGTGATAACGTAATTGTTATTAATGCAGACAAAATTAAGTTGACAGGTAGCAAAATGGTTGATAAAACCTATGTACGCTATACTGGTTACCCAGGTGGTCAGCGTTTTATTTCTCCGAAAGAGTTATTGGAAAAACACCCACAACGTGTTGTAGAAAAAGCAGTACGTGGTATGTTGCCAAAAACTAAGTTAGGCAAAAAATTATACACTAATTTATTTGTGTATGCTGGTGCAGAGCATCCTCATGCGGCACAATCGCCTAAAACCATTAAACTTTAATTAAAAGAGAAAAGAAATGTCAACAACAAATACTTCTGGTAGAAGAAAAACTGCAGTTGCTCGTATCTATTTAACAGATGGTAGCGGCGCAATTACCGTAAACGGTAAAGATTATAAAGAATATTTCCCAACCTTGCCTTTACAATATATTGTTAACCAAGCTTTTGAAGTTACAGAGCTTTTGGGTAAACATGATGTAAAAGTAAACGTAGCAGGTGGTGGTGTTAAAGGACAAGCTGAGGCTGTTCGTTTAGCAATTGCTAAAGCTATTGTTGAATTAGATGCTGAGAAAAAACCAGCTTTACGTGCAAAAGGGTTAATGACCCGTGATATGCGTATGGTTGAGCGTAAGAAACCAGGACGTGCGAAAGCTCGTAAGAGATTCCAATTCAGTAAACGTTAATCTTAAGGAGACAATACAATGGCAAGAACAACATATCAAGACTTATTGGATGCAGGTGTACACTTTGGTCACCTTACCCGCAAATGGAATCCAAAAATGGCTCCTTACATTTTCATGGAGCGTAATGGTATTCACATTATAGATTTAAATAAAACTTTAGCTAAAACTGAAGAGGCTGCTTCGGCGATTAAACAAATCGTTAAATCTGGTCGTAAGATCTTATTTGTA
Organism: Pedobacter sp. UBA4863; assembly: GCF_002399615.1. Taxonomy (GTDB): domain Bacteria; phylum Bacteroidota; class Bacteroidia; order Sphingobacteriales; family Sphingobacteriaceae; genus Pedobacter. The sequence goes on from NZ_DHDZ01000040.1 coordinate 104,033, forward strand.
GCTACTAAAAAACAAGCTAAAGAAATTGTAGCAGAGCAAGCTAAAAAAGTAAACATGCCTTTCGTAACCGAGCGTTGGTTAGGTGGTATGCTAACTAACTTTGCTACTGTGCGCAAGTCAATCAAGAAGATGGCTAACATCGACAAGATGACTAAAGACGGTACTTACGCTATTCTTTCTAAGAAAGAGCGTTTAATGATCCAACGTGAGCGTATTAAATTAGAGGCCCTTTTAGGTGGTATCGCTGATTTAAACCGTTTACCTGCGGCTATTTTCTTAATCGACGTGAAGAAAGAGCACATCGCAGTTGCTGAAGCTTTGAAATTAAACATTCCAACTTTTGCAATGGTTGATACAAACTCTGATCCTTCTAACATCGATTTCCCAATTCCGGCTAACGATGATGCTACAAAATCAATTTCATTGATTACCGACATCGTTGTGAAAGCAATTGAAGAAGGATTAGATGAGCGTAAGCGTGAGAAAGACGAAGAAGCGGAAAAAGAAGCTGTAGCTGTAAAAGCTGCTGCCGATGCTCCAGAAGCTCCTGCTAAAAAAGCAAAAAAAGAAGCTGTTGAAGCAGAAACTTCATCAGAAGATAATACAGAAGCTTAAACCCCTAGCCTCTAAAGGGGAATTAAAGAATAAGATTTATAACTTACCTGCAAGTCCCGACCAAACATCGGGATTTGGGGGTTAAAAACTTACTTAAGAATGTCTACAGTACAAATTTCTGCGGCAGATGTAAATAAATTACGTCAACAAACTGGTGCCGGCATGATGGATTGCAAAAAAGCATTGACAGAATCAAATGGTGATTTCGATGCAGCAGTTGATTATTTACGTAAAAAAGGTGCTAAAGTTGCCGCTTCTCGTCAAGATAGAGATAGCAACGAAGGTGTAGTAATTGCTAAAGCAACAGCTGATGGTAAACGTGGTGTTATCATTGAGTTAAACTGCGAAACAGATTTCGTAGCTAAAAATGCTGATTTTGTGGCTCTAGGCCAAAAATTTGCTGATTTAGCTGTAGAGAACAACCCTGCTTCTTTAGCTGATTTATTAGCCTTAGAATTAGATGGTCAGAAAGTAGAAGAGGTTATTGTTGATAACACTGGTAAAATTGGTGAGAAAATAGGCATCTCTAAATATGAAGTAGTAACTGGTGAAAAAGTTGTTGCATACATTCACGGTAACTACCGTTTAGGTGTATTGGTAGCTTTAAACCAAGATACTGCTGGTGTTGAAGAAGCGGGTAAAGACGTAGCGATGCAAATTGCTGCAATGAGCCCAGTTGCTTTAGATAAAGGTGACGTTGATGCAACTACCATTGAGCGTGAGTTAGAAATTGCTAAAGAGCAAATCAGAGCAGAAGGTAAACCAGAAGAAATGGTGGAGAAAATTGCTGCTGGTAAATTGAACAAGTTCTACAAAGACAATACTTTATTAAACCAAGAGTTTGTTAAAGATGGTTCGGTAGATGTTCGTAAATTCTTAGACAACACTGCTAAAGGATTAACAGTAACAGCTTTCAAGCGTGTACAATTAGGTGCTTAATTTTTAAGCTCATCTATATAGAAAAGTCTCGGCAGTTTGTCGAGACTTTTTTGTTTTTACTACTTCTATTAATTTTGGTAAACTTGTAGATGCAATTGCTACAAAACCAAAATATTTTTCTCCCAACAGGATTACAAACTCAAAAAGATATTTCATTCGAAAATGGCTTGATAAAGGAAATCAAACCAAATGTCAATCATTCGGAAACACAAAATACTTACGTACTTCCTGGCTTTATAGATTTGCAGATTTACGGAGCAGCAGGCAAATTGTTCTCTGCCGAGCCAAGTACAGAAAGTATCAGAATTATTGAAGATCAGCTTTTACAGGAAGGAACTACCAGCTTTCTAATCTGTTTAGCGACCAACACTCCACAAGTATTCAATCAGTGTATCTCCGTAATTAAGGAATATCGCAATAATGCTAGAAATTGCTTAGGCCTACATTTAGAAGGCCCTTTTATCAATCCCGAAAAAAGAGGAGCACATGTAAAAGGGTACATTCGCAAAGCAAGCTTAGATGAAATTAAAGCCTTGCTAGATTTTGCCGATGGTACCATAAAAATGATGACAATTGCCCCAGAACTGCAAGACGACCATGTAATTCAGTATTTGCTAGATAGCGGGGTGGTAGTTTCTTTAGGGCACAGTAGTGCAACTTTTGAGCAGGCTACTAAAGCCTATAATAAGGGCATGCAAACCACTACACATTTGTTTAATGCGATGTCGGCTTTACAGCATCGTGCACCCGGTATTCCAACGGCGGTGTTTAATCATCAAACCGCCATGGCCAGTATCATTGCCGATGGCTTGCACGTGGACTTTGAAGTGGTAAAAATGGCTGCAAAAGTAATGAAAGAGCGGTTGTTTATCATTACAGATGCTGTAACCGAATGTAACTCCGGCCCCTATCAGCACCATGCGGTAGAGGGTAAGTTTGTAATGCCAGACGGCACCTTGTCAGGTTCTGCGATGACCATGTTGCAATCCATTAAAAACTGCGTAAATCATTGCAATATCTCATTATCAGATGCGATTAACATGGCTACTTATTATCCAGCAAAGCTGATTAAAAAAGAAAACGAAATAGGTAGTTTGGCTGTTAATGCTGAAGCAAATTTTGTGGTATTGAATGAAGAAATGGATATAGCACAGGTATTTTACAAAGGCAAGCAAATTAAACGAAATAAAGAAGCATCAATTTAAAAAAACTTGATAATTTTGTCTTTTATGAAACCATTATGATTATCCTATTTCATTATCATACAAATCATAATAGCTTCATCACCGGTTAAGACATAAACATATAGATGAAATACAAACGGATCCTCCTTAAACTGAGCGGCGAATCGCTGATGGGCGATAAGCAATATGGCATTGATAACGAAAGAGTTAAGCAGTATGCAGAAGACATTAAAGCCGTTCATGATGAAGGTTTAGAAATTGCAATTGTAATAGGTGGAGGAAACATCTTTAGAGGTTTAAGTGCCGAAAAATCTGGGATGGACAGGGCGCAAGCCGATTATATGGGCATGTTAGCTACCGTAATTAACAGCATGGCCCTACAAGATGCCTTAGAGAAAGTGGGTTTAAAAACACGTTTACTTTCTGCTATTAAAATGGAGCAAATTTGCGAACCCTTTGTGAGAAGAAGGGCCGTGCGTCACCTAGAAAAAGGACGTATCGTTATTTTTGGTGCCGGAACTGGAAATCCATATTTTACTACCGATTCTGCGGCAGCGCTAAGGGCTATCGAGATTAATGCAGATGTAGTGCTAAAAGGAACCCGTGTAGATGGTATTTACACTGCCGATCCAGAGAAAGACAAAAATGCTACAAAATATCAAACACTTTCTTTTAAGGAAGTTTATGATAAAGAGCTTAATGTAATGGATATGACAGCTTTTACCCTATGTGAAGAAAACAATTTACCTATTATTGTTTTTGACATGAATAAAGCTGGAAATTTCATGAAAATAGCAAAAGGAGAAGAAATTGGCACCTTGGTAAAAGGTTAATCTCCGAGCAATTATTTTATATTTTTTGACTAAAATCATACGTAAAGATGAATGACCTCATAAAAAAACAGTTAACAGATGCACAAGCAATGATGGACAAAGCCATTGCCCATTGCGAAGTTGAGCTGACTAAGATTAGAGCTGGAAAAGCATCAGCAGGAATGTTAGATGGCATTATGGTAGATTATTATGGCAGTGCAACGCCTTTATCGCAAGTGGCGGCTATTAATACGCCAGATGCCCGTACCTTAATTGTTCAGCCTTGGGAAAAAAGCATGCTAATTCCTATCGAAAGAGCCATTATGGAAGCTAATATAGGCATTAACCCTCAAAATGACGGCTCTATTATTCGTTTGGTAGTACCACCACTAACAGAAGAGCGTAGAAAAGAGTTGGTTAAAAAAGTGAAAGAAGAGGCCGAAAGAGGCCGTATCACTGTTCGCAACATCCGTAAAGATGCCAACGAAAAAATTAAGAAACTAAAAGCAGAGAGTGTATCGGATGATGAGATTAAAACAGGAGAAGCTGAGGTTCAAAAAATTACCGATGCGTATATTGTAAAAGTTGACAAACACGCCGAACTAAAAGAGAAAGATGTGATGACGGTTTAAACTATCGTTAAATTGTAATATAAAGGGGAACATAGCTCAGCTACATTCCCTTTTTTTATTTTTGCATCCCAACACAAAACAATAATGAAATTATTAATAGAGTATTTAAAAGCTCATAAATGGGTGGTAGCACTTGCCTTATTTTTGGCGGCGGTAAATATTGGTTTCTCTTTAATGGATCCATATTTTACCGGTCAAATTGTAGATCGCTTTATCGAAAGAAAAGACATTCTTGACCGCTCTGAATACATTTGGGGCGTGCTAGGCTTAGTAGGCTTGGCCATTGGAGCAGCTATGGTTTCGCGTATTGCTAAAAACTTTCAAGATTACTTTACCAATATTATTGTGCAAAAAGTTGGCGCAAAAATGTATGCCGATGGTTTAAGACATTCTTTAGAGCTGCCCTATCAAGTATTTGAAGACCAGCGCAGCGGAGAAACTTTGGGTGTTTTGCAAAAGGTTAGGGTAGATTGCGAGAAGTTCATCACTTCATTCATCAGCATTCTATTTGTAAGCCTAATTGGGATGATTTTCGTAATTGTTTATTCTCTTTCTGTAAGTTACAAAGTAACCTTGGTGTACCTTGCATCTATTCCGGTTATTGCATTCATCAGTTGGTTTTTAAGTAGAAAAATTAAAACGATACAAAAAAAGATTGTTGCAGAAACTACGGCTTTGGCAGGTTCTACCACCGAATCGTTAAGGAACATAGAGTTGGTAAAAAGCTTAGGCTTGGCCAATCAGGAAATAGAAAGATTAAACAAAACCACCTACAAAATATTAGGTTTAGAACTTCGGAAAGTAAAATATGTACGCAGTATGAGCTTTGTGCAAGGTACTACTGTAAACTTTGTAAGAAGTGTAATGATTGTGGTACTGTTAGTTTTAATTTTCGATAATACCATTTCGCCTGGACAGTACTTTTCTTTCTTGTTTTACTCTTTCTTTCTATTTGGGCCATTACAGGAGCTCGGTAATGTAATTTTAACGTGGCGAGAAGCAGAAGTGTCGTTGGGAAAATTTAAAGACATTTTAAGTACTCCTATTGATAAGAAACCAGATAATCCAAAACCACTAAGTAAAATAGAGCAATTAACGTTTAGTAACATTAGCTTTAAACACCTTACTGGCAAAACCAATGCCTTAAACCATATTAATTTTAGTATAAATAAGGGAGAAACCGTTGCCTTTGTTGGGCCGTCTGGCTCTGGCAAAACCACCTTAGTGAAACTATTGGTGGGCCTTTATCAACCGGTAGAGGGAAACGTGCTTTACAACAATATTTCGGGCAAGGAAATTAATCTTGATGAACTGAGAGAAAAAATTGGGTTTGTAACGCAAGACACGCAGCTATTTTCTGGCACTATTAGAGAAAACTTACTGTTTGTAAAACCGAACGCTACCGACGAAGAATGTTTGAAAGTCTTACGTCAGGCGGCGTGCCATACACTATTGGCAAGGGCAGAAAAAGGTTTAGATAGCGTAATTGGTGAAGGTGGCGTTAAGGTTTCTGGCGGAGAAAAACAGCGTTTGTCTATTGCTAGAGCGTTGTTACGTAATCCAGATATTTTGGTATTCGATGAAGCTACTTCTTCGTTAGATTCTATTACCGAAGAAGAAATTACGGCAACTATTAAAGACGTTTCTAAACTAAGCGAGCAGATTACGATTTTAATAGCACATCGTTTATCAACCATTCGCCATGCAGATAAAATTTATGTGTTAGAGAAAGGCCACATCATAGAACAAGGCAAGCACGAAGATTTAGTGGAAGAAAAAGGCTTGTACTACGCCATGTGGCGGCAGCAGGTTGGGGAGAGATAATGCAGAATTTTGGGTGTCAATTCATGCTTAGAAGATCTTGTAATAAATTCAGCGCCTGCTCCGAGTAGCAGAGGCGATGTTGTATAGGTGTTTCGTCATGCTAACCTCGAAATAGCTGCAAAGCAAATTTATTTTACTGCGTAGCTTTACGCTACCGATAAATGGGCACAGGTTTCGCTACAGGTCAGTATCAGCTTTTAAGCTAGTATTAATAGTTTCAAATTGATTTGTGTATGCAAAAATAACGTTTACTTTACAATCTTCAACAAATACTCGCCATAACCACTTTTTACTAAAGGCTTGGCTATTTCTCTCAATTGATCTGCGGTAATGTAACCCATTCTATAAGCGATTTCTTCTATACAACCAATCTTTAAGCCTTGTCTTTCTTCAATAATTTGAACAAATTGGCCCGCCTGCATTAACGAAGCAAAAGTGCCGGTGTCTAACCAAGCCGTACCACGGCTTAAAACTCCTACTTTCAATCTTCCGCTTTCTAGGTAAACCTTATTTATATCGGTAATTTCATACTCGCCGCGAGGAGAAGGCTTAATGCTTTTTGCTATCTCAACCACATCGTTATCGTAAAAATACAAACCCGGTACAGCATAGTCAGATTTAGGCTGGACTGGCTTCTCTTCAATAGAAATGACTTTATTGTTATTGTCGAACTCTACAACGCCATATCGCTCTGGATCTGATACTTGGTAGGCAAAAACTACTCCGCCCTCTGGATTGGCGCTATTTTGCAGTAATTTAGCCATGCCATCGCCATGAAAGATATTATCTCCAAGCACTAAGGCCACTTTATCTTTACCTATAAAATCTTCGCCTATTACGAAAGCTTGTGCTAAACCATTTGGCTCTGCCTGTACCGCATAACTAAACTTACAACCTAAGGTGCTTCCGTCACCCAATAACTTTTCGAAATTTGGCAAATCGTGTGGCGTAGAAATAATTAAGATTTCATTTATCCCGGCCAACATTAATGTTGATAAAGGGTAATAAATCATGGGTTTATCGTAAACCGGCATCATTTGTTTGCTGGTAGCCAAAGTTAATGGGTGCAACCTGGTTCCGCTTCCGCCTGCTAAAATTATTCCTTTCATATAGATTTGAGTTTTCGTGGTTTGGTTATTGGTTGTTTGGTCTAAGTTGTTCAATACATTTCTTTAGGCTGTATAACCAATAAGGTGCCTTAATGTTATAATCTGCTTTTATTTTGCTTTTATCCATCACTGAAAAGTGTGGCCGTTTAGCTTTTGTAGGATAAGCGCTGGTAGAAATTGGATTTACTTTCACTGCTGTTCCGCTATAATCGAAAATTGCTTTGGCAAAATCGTACCAAGAGGTTACGCCCTCGTTACTAAAATGGTAAATGCCGTATTTCTTTGTTGGGCTTTGGATAATATCAAAGATAGCGTTTGCTAAGTCGATAGCATAAGTTGGCGTACCTACTTGATCGGCAATGATATTTAACTCATCTTTATCAGCCCCTAATTTCAACATTGTTTTTACGAAGTTATTGGCAAACTCTGAGTACAGCCAACTGGTGCGAAGAATAATATGTTGCGCTAATACATCAACAATTGCTTTTTCTCCAGCCAACTTTGTAAGCCCATAGACGTTGATTGGCCTTGCTACATCATCTTCTTTTAACAGTTTTACCTCATTGCCTTCAAACACAAAATCGGTAGAGATATGAATTAAAGTTGCTTCATATGTTTTGCACAATTGTGCCAAGTTGCTAGCTCCTGTTTCATTAACAGCCTTTGCAATACCAACTTCGTCTTCGGCTTTATCTACGGCAGTATAAGCGGCACAGTTAATTACATAAATAGGCTTTTCTTGGTTAAATAGCGTTGAAAGATCTGCTAAGTTCAGAATGTTTGCAATACCTTCTTCCGGAAATACAACTTGTTCAATATTTCGTTGCGCAACTATTTTTTTAATACACTGACCCAATTGACCGCCAGCACCTATTACCAGTACTTTTGCCATTTATTTATGATTGTATTGCTTCTCGTAATACGATTGATAATTGCCCGAAGTTACATTGTTTAGCCATTCGTCATTTGCTAAATACCAATCAACCGTTTTTTCTAAGCCTTCTTCAAATTGTAGGCTTGGTACCCAATTTAATTTTTGCTGTAGCTTAGTCGAATCTATTGCATAGCGTAAATCGTGGCCGGCTCTATCGGTTACAAAGGTAATTAGCTTGGCAGATTCACCTGCTTCACGGCCTAGTTTTTTATCCATTATCTTACATAGCAAGTGAATTAAATCGATGTTTTTCCACTCATTATGTCCGCCAATGTTGTAAGTTTCGCCAGTTTTAGCCTGATGGAAAATTACATCGATAGCTCTTGCATGGTCTTCTACCCAAAGCCAATCTCTTACATTTTCTCCTTTCCCGTAAACGGGTACCGGTTTATTGTTTTTGATGTTATTAATGGCCAAAGGAATCAATTTCTCCGGAAAATGATGCGAGCCATAGTTGTTTGAACAATTAGAGATTACACAATCTAAACCGTAAGTATCATGGTAAGCTCTTACAAAATGGTCTGAACTTGCTTTTGAAGCAGAATATGGGCTATGTGGATCGTAAGCTGTAGTTTCGGTAAACATGCCTGTTTCGCCTAATGCACCATAAACCTCATCAGTGCTGATATGGTAAAATCTTTTCTTATCGTAATTGCCTTTCCAGAACTCTCTAGCTGCATTTAAAAGGTTTACCGTTCCAATTACGTTGGTAATTACAAAAGCGGTAGGGTCTGTAATAGAGCGATCTACGTGGCTTTCGGCAGCTAGGTGAATTACGGCATCGAAATTTTCTGCCTTAAATAACTCATTAATGGCTAAAGCATCGGTAATGTCTATTTTAACGAAACTGTAATTTGGTTTGTCTTCAATATCTTTCAAATTGGCCAAATTGCCAGCATAGGTTAATTTATCAAGGTTTACTATCTGATAATCTGGGTAGGTGTTTACAAACCTGCGCACAACGTGCGAACCAATAAAACCAGCTCCTCCAGTAATTAATATTTTCTTCAAAGCAATAAGTGATTAATAGATACAAATGTAAAATAAAGCCTTTATTAACAAAGGCTTTAATCGCAAATACAAACTATTTTGTTAAGAATTAGCTCGAACGCTTTCTTCGAGCTCGCTGTACCATGCCGCTCCGTACTTTCTAATTAGCGGATCTTTTAAAAATTGATAGACCGGAACTTTAAGCTCTCTTCCAAAAGAACAAGCGTCTTTGCAGATATGCCATCTATCATAGTTTAGCACGTCAAATTCTGGGTATTGGGTAATTCTAATTGGGTATAAATGGCAAGAGATGGGTTTCTTCCAATCTACAATCCCTTCTTCGTAAGCTTTTTCGATAGCACATTTGGTGATGCCATTTTCAAAAGTTACGTAAGCGCACTCTTTATTCCCATCTACACAAGGAGTGGTTAAGTCGCCATCTGCATCTACCACAGAAGTTCCGTACTCTTCAATTGCAGCAACGCCTTTAGGCGCTAACAAATGTTTTATTTTGGGATATATCTCTTCTAAAATTGCTTTTTCCGATTGTTCGAGAGGAGCACCTGCATCGCCCTCTATACAACAAATCCCCTTACACTTGCTTAAATTACATACAAAATCTTCGTTAATTAGATCTTCATGCAATAAGGTACTTTGAACTTCTATCATTTTTGGTTAATTGTTTAATCGGTTAACTGTTTAATTGCACAATTAACCATTTTACTTCCCAATAGGGTATTTTAGCCCTTGGGCAGATTTTATTTCTAATGTTACCGAACCTACCAATATTTCTACCTCCGCCTTTACCGGCACTCTATTGCCGTCGTCGGTAATCCAAAGGTACAACTTGCTGTCCTTTTTAAAAATACGTCCTGGTTTAATAGAAGGACTAAATTTAAGACAGTTGATGGTGCCTAGCTTTGTTTTGATAGTTTCTTTGCCTACATATTGAATTTCTAAGGCAGAGATTTCGTCTCCTAAGAAATAATTGAGCTTAAAAGTCTCGTTAATTTTAAGTTTGGTAATATCGAGGCTCCGTGCAAAATAATAGGCCGAAACCAAATCAAAAGTTTGTGTAGTTGGCGTGGTATAAGTTCCGTTGTTGGCAACAACTTTTTTATTATCCTGATAAAAACGAGCTTTATCTTTTCTGCGATATTTTGCTTCTCTAATATCTTCCTGGTAAAAATAAGGTGTTAGCTCTGTTTTGTCGATATAAGAATCATAATGATCCCTAACTTTATAAAAAACGTCGAAAGTGCCCGATGTACGAGCATCGACCACTAATTTATACGTTGGTTTGCCATCAAATTTCAAGTCAGAAGGCTCTACTTTTATAGTGGCTTCTGCTGCGGTAATAAAGCCATATTTAAGCTTATAGGTTAGGCTTTCGCCCTCTTTAAACGCATTTTCTTTTTTTAAGGGGAGCTCTTGCGCAACTACTAATTTGCTCGTTGCAATTAATGCAAACATTAACGCTAATTTTCTCATGTCTGCATTAAAACAAAAAGTAAACCAAAAATTTAGTATAGGGGCAACGCGCTACCATTCTTAATCTTTTCTTTTATAAATGGGAACTGTAGAGCAGGGTTCGCCATACATTATACTTTTTACTACAGGTGTAAGTAGCGCGGTAATAGTTACGTATGCAGAAACAGGAATTTGAGGGTTTGAACAGCCTTTAATTACCACCCTTTGGCCTGCATATTCTGCTAAGTTAATTTTAGCTAATGCTTTCGAAAATAGCATTGTATCTAACAAATCTAAATCTCCAAATACAATTTCGTTGGCATAAGGTTTCATTTTATTAGCTAACAGCATATAGGCCCAAGTAGGTACAATTGCATCTGCAGTACAGGTAATGGCAATGTTTTTTCCTTGATATTGTTGCCAGTCGTGCTCTTTTACAAATGCCCTAAAGTCTTGTTCCTTTAAAATTAATCCGTGAAAAAGATTGTCTTTTATATCGTACAAAACTCTTTCCCGCTTTTCTAGATGGTCTTCTAGATTAAAGGTGATTAGCCCACTAGCGGCAACCTTATTTACTATGTTTTCTTGAATATCCATGGCTCACTAATCAAACTGTAAAAATACATAAATAATACTTAATTTTTTTCGGTACTTTTTTACAACCGCATCGTATTAATATTGTTAAAGCAAAAAAATGGGCATCAACGAAGATCAACTACAACAAATAATTTTGTTAATTAACAAAAGCATAAATACTGAGCTAAGCGCTGAGGAACAACAAACGCTTAACCAATGGTTAAATATGCATAAGGACAACCAAACGTTGTTTGACGAATTGCATGACCCAAACTATCGGGTTGGTGAGCTACAAGAAATGGCTCAATTTACAACCGAAGAAACTGCGTTAAACAGTTTCTTACAAAAGCAACGTAAGCGTTCGTACTTAAAGTTTAAAAACAATTCATTTATTATTCGTATAACAGCCGCGGCTGTTGTTGCTATTGTTTTTAGTGTGGCCTTATACCTTTACAACGGCGAAAAAACAGCAAGCCATAGTCAAACAACAGCCCTACAAACAGATATTGCTCCTGGAAAAAATACGGCTATTTTAACCCTAAACAATGGCAAAACAATAAAATTAAGCGAATTAAAGAAAGGTGTAATAATTAATAATTCTGGTATGGTGTACGACGACGGAAGTCCGTTAAGTAAAGTAATGCCTGCGCCTACCAATATTAGTATGCTTACCGCAAGTACACCCAGAGGCGGCATGTATGCCTTTACCCTTCCCGATGGCACAAAGGCGTGGTTAAACTCTCAATCGTCACTTCAGTTTCCGTCTAACTTTGATAACGAGCCAACCCGAAAAGTAACGCTTAGTGGCGAGGCATATTTTGAAGTGGCCAAAGACGATAATCAGCCCTTTGTTGTAATTACCAAAATGCAGGAAGTTAAGGTGTTGGGAACTCACTTCAATATTAACGCCTACGCTGATGAAGATGTAAGCATTACGACCTTACTAGAGGGAAGAATTGATGTTTTAAATTTAAAATCAAGACAGAGAAAGCAACTTGCTCCTAACCAAGAAGCTATAGTAAGTAATGCCAGCTTACTAATTAAAAAGGCTCCGAGCGCTGAAAATGCAATAGATTGGAAAAATGGCGACTTCATTTTAAAAGAAGAAAAATTAGAAAACATTATGCGCAAGCTGTCGAGATGGTACGATGTAGAGATTGTTTACAGCAACAAACCACAGAAGCCAGTAATATTAGGAGGCCTACTATCCAGACAAAAAACGTTATTGGCAGCACTGCGCTTTATAGAAACAACAGAAAAAGTTCGCTTTGAAGTTGAAGACAGAAAAGTAATTGTAACCTACAAATAAACAACAATCAACCACTAAACCAAGCAACTCATGAAACAAATTTTACAAAAACCAAGCTAATATAAAACGAGGGGGTATTTCAACAAAAAGCCGGACAGTGTTGCAGCACTTTCCGGCAAAAGTTTGAGCCTCATTTTTCTGGCTGTTAGGCCAGAGATAAATAATTGTACGAACTATTTAGAACTTAACTCAAACTAATCAAAAGTATGAAATTAAACGGTTTTAACCAAGGTAAACCATCCAATTGGTTACCGCCAAAACTCTTCTTAATTATAAAGTTGGCACCTTCATTATTTAAAGGTCTCGATAAAAAAAAGATCCTTATGAGAGTTAACATGATCATAATTATTATGACTAGCTGCTTGGCAAACATATATGCATCGGGCTTTGCACAAACAGTTACATTAAAAGAAAAAAACCTCTCACTAGAGGATGCTTTCATGAAAATAAGACACCAAACTGGCTACGATTTTATATTTGATGCCGAACTATTAAAGCAAAGCCACCGAATAAACATCGAAATAAAAAATGCTACTATCGAAACATCATTGTTAGAATGTTTAGAGGGACAAAACTTAACTTTCGAAATTAAAGACAGATCTGTTACCATTAAAAAGAAAATTTCCGCAGAGAAGGCTCTCATTTACATTGCTAAAATCGACATTAAGGGTAAAGTTGTCGACGAAAAAGGCAATCCGTTAGAAGGGGCATCTATTAGATTACGCGGTACTACCACTGTACAAACGGTTACTAATGCAAAGGGCGAGTTTGCGCTAAACAATGTCGATGACAAATCAACTCTATTAATCTCGTACATAGGCTACAAAACTGTAGAAATTGACCTAAAAAACAACAAAGGCCCGTTTAACATTAGCCTAGAAATAGCCGAAAACAAAATAGAGGAAGTAGAAATTACAACCGGTATTTTTAAAAAAGTAGACAAAAGTTTTACGGGATCTTCGCTCACCGTTAGCGCCAAACAACTGCAAGAGTTTGGAAACAGAAATTTACTCATTTCTTTACGAAATATAGACCCTGCATTTAACATCATTGAAAGCAATAACATGGGATCTGATCCCAATCGTCTTCCTGACATCCAAATTAGAGGAAATTCTAGCTTACCAAACATTGATAACCTTGACAACTTGGTTGGCTTAAATACTCCCCTAGTTATTTTAGATGGTTTTCAGTCTACCTTACAACGTTTGTTAGACATTAACGTAAACGAAGTAGAATCTTTAACTATTCTTAAAGATGCCTCTGCTACGGCTATTTATGGCTCTAGAGGTGCAAATGGAGTAATTGTAATTACCACCAAATTACCTATGCAAGGTGCTCTGCGTATTGGCTACCGCAACGATACCAATTTTGAAATAGCCGACCTAAGTGATTACAACCTACTCAATGCTCGCGAAAAACTTGACCTAGAAAAAAGCGTTGGATTGTATAACAATTCGACAATTGAGCAAGACATCAACTTAAAAAAATACTACAACTATTTATTAAGCGAAATAAACGAGGGAGTTAATACAGACTGGTTAGCTGCCCCGCTACGCGTTGGGGTGGGTCAACGTCACAACCTAAGCTTTTCCGGAGGTGTGCCATCATTTAGATACAGTGCCTCTGCGCAAATTAACAATATCGCTGGTGTAATGAAGGGTTCTGGACGCAATACATTTAACGGCACAATTAATTTAGCTTACCAATTAAAAAACATTAGGCTTAACAATCAAACAATTTTTAGTGAAGGAAGATTTTCTGAATCGCAGTATGGCAGCTTTGGTGATTACGCTAAAATGAACCCTTACTGGCGAGCTTACGACACTGAAGGTAACGTACTAAAAGCTTTGGGAGACCCAGGAGAAAACTATTACACCGGCCGATGGTATCCATTACCTACTAATCCGTTGTATAATGCTACATTAAACGGCTTTAATAAAACTAAAAACTCTGAAGTAATTAACAACACTTCAGTAGAATGGACTATATTCCAAGGCTTTATTTTACGAGCTCAGCTAGGCCTTGGAAAAACAACGGTGCAACAAGATGCCTACCGCCCTGCAGACCATACAGCATTCGCCAACTATTCTACCAACGATATTTTCCGTAAAGGAGATTATCAATACAACATTACAAATGGGTTTAATTACGATGGAGCTTTAAACATCCAATATTCTAAACGCTTTAAAGATAAACACCTCCTTTATTCTGGAGTTGATTTTAACATTAGGCATAGAGAAAGCTCTATGTATGGGTTTTTGGCTGAAGGATTTAGCAACCCGAAGTTCGACTTTATTTCTATGGCACTTCAATATGCCCAAGGACAAAAGCCTACAGGATCTGAAAGCAGAATAAATGCATTAGGCTTAACAGCCAACGTGAATTATATTTACAACGACCGTTACTTTACTGACGTATCTATTCGTATGGATGGCTCGTCTCAATTTGGCACTAAAAAAAGAATAGCTCCATTTTGGTCTTGGGGTTTGGGCTGGAATTTACATAACGAAGACTTCCTGAAAAATAGCAAAGTTATAAATCGGTTAAAATTACGTGGCTCTACAGGGGTTACGGGTTCTCAAAATTTTTCTGCGTACCAGGCGCTCTCTACCTATCGTTATTACACAGATAAGCGCTACTTTAATCTTTTTGGAGCCTACTTGCTAGCCATGGGCAACGAAGATTTAAAATGGCAACAAACATTAAATTACGATGTTGGTATTGATGCTGAATTTTTTAATAATCGTTTAAAATTAACCGCAGATTATTATACTTCTACTACTCGTGACATTGTTTCCTCTATTTCCATCCCTGCCTCTACAGGTTTTACCAATTACGTAGAAAACATAGGCAGAATGAAAAACAAAGGGTTCGAAGTTCGCGCAACCGGAGTACTTATTGACCAAGGGCGCAGAAAATGGTATGCCAGCGTAACAGCTGGGGTTGCGCAAAACAAAAACACCATAATTTCTATTTCGCAGGCAATGAAAGACGCTCAGAAAAGCAGGCAAATGGCCCAACAAACAACCCCTTCATCTTTGTTTGTTGAAGGTTATTCTACCAACACCATTTGGGTTGTTCCATCGTTAGGTATAGATCCTAGTAATGGTAAAGAAGTATACCTAGACTTAAATGGGCAACCTACTTACGAGTGGAGCGGCAACAACTTAAGAGCTATGGGAAACACCGACCCCAATTACATTGGCAACTTTAGTTTTTTAGTAAGATACAAAGGTTTTACTTTAAACACCTCGTTTGGCTATCGCCTTGGTGGGCAAATTTATAATCAAACTTCAATTAACAAAGTAGAGAATGTTGATTACAAATACAATGTAGATAGACGTGTGTACGAAAACCGCTGGACAAAACCTGGCGACTTAGTACAGTTTAAAAGCAAAGACATTACGGCAACCACTTTCAAAACATCTCGTTTTGTAGAGGATGAAAACACCTTAATTTGCCAAAACATCTATTTACAATACGAAATACTTTCTGCGAGCTTTAAACAAAAACTGAAGATACAGCAAGTTCAGCTAACGGTAAATGCCGACCAACCCTTCCGAATTTCCTCGGTTAAACAAGAGCGAGGCATTATTTATCCGTTCTCTCGGCAGCTGTCTTTCGGTGTTAACGTTACTTTTTAGGTCGCACACAATGGAACAATCATGATTTTTCGAAACAAGAAAATAATAGCTAAAAATCATGATGGCTTATTTACTATAAAAATATAAACAGATGAAAAGTCTTAATAAAATAATCATCGGCATAATGTTACTCACGTTGAGTAGTTCTTGTAAAGATTTTCTAACCGTAAATCCTAAAACAGATGTTGCTCGCGACGAACTGTTTGCTACCGAAGAAGGCTTTAAGGACGCCTTAATAGGCATTTACATCCAAATAGGTGAAGACAGTTCTTATGGCAAAGAACTAACAATGACTAGCATTGAGCATCTTGTTTCTAGCTGGTCGGTTACGGTAAACTCGGCAGCTGCGCATCTTAATCGCTTTAACTATACCGATGCTGGGGCAGAAAATTCACTTCAAAATATCTTTAACAAACAGTATAAAACTATTGCTGGTATCAACACCATACTTGATCAAGTTGAAAACAAACGTCATGTTTTTAGCCCCGGCATGTACGAACTTATTAAGGGCGAATGTTTGGCTTTACGAGGTTTACTTCATTTTGATATGCTTCGCTTATTTGGACCAGTGCCAACATTAGCTGCCAGCGCCAATCGCTTGCCTCCTTACGTTAGTACATTTTCTAAAAAGCAAACAGCAGCGCCTAGTTTCATCGAATTTAAAACCTCACTATTTAAAGATTTAGAAGAAGCCCAACAACTGCTAGGCAAATCAGACCCTTTTTTAAACAACAGTATAACCGATTTTAAAAATGGAACTTACCGTGCAAATGATCAATTCGTGAACCATCGTTACTTGCGTATGAATTATTACGCCAATACCGCTTTAAAAGCAAGAGCCCATCTTTGGTTTAACGAGCCACAAAAAGCTTATGAACAAGCAATATTGGTAATAAATGCTAAAAATCCAGATGCCAGTGCAAAATTTAAACTAGGCACCTCGGCAGACTTTGCCGCAAATAACTTTGTGCTTACTTCTGAACAAATTTTTGGTTTGTACGATCATAATATCAACACCAAATTTAGCTCTCCAATGTTGTACAAAGGTACCGATGCTACAGTGGTTAAAAGCCAATTGTACGGAAATACAGGCACCGATATCAGAGAAAACAACCTATGGGTAGTGGATATTCAGTCATCAGTTTCCAGATATATTTTCAAAAAATACGACTTTACAAAAAGCGCCGCAGACTTACTGCAAGACACCAAGCAAATTCCTATGCTACGCCTCGCTGAAATGTACTTAATAGCCATCGAAACAGGACCTGATACAGATGCACAAAATTTGTGGACCGCCTATCAAACAGCAAGAAACTTGGTACAAACAAACCTACCAACTGATGCTACTCAAAAACGAGATTTAGTGATAAAAGAATATAGAAAAGAGTTTTTTGGCGAAGGACAAGCATTTTACGCGTACAAGCGAGTGAATGCTTCACCAGCGCAAGTTACTTTCCTTTCGGGTGGCATAGATGTAAACTATACACCGCCATTACCAAAATCAGAAACAACTATAAACTAACAAGATTACACTAAATAGCTAAAACAAAATGAAAAGACTGTATTACATTTTTCTTGCTTTAGGCTGTACCATTGCCGTAGCTTGTAAACAAAACGAGCCGTTGTTATACACCGATATAGCTAGAGCCCAGTTTGGTCCAGATCCAACTGTTTATTATTCATCATCCCAAATTTATGGTGATACATTAAAAAACCAATCGTTTGCTTACCTAGCTACTGATATTTTGGTAGATACAATTTACTTTGACTTGTACACAATGGGTGCACCGAGTAAAGTAAACAGAAGTTTTGTATTAAAACAAGAGCAAGTTTATGGGACAACTAACGCTTTACCTGGTGTGCACTACAAGGCGCTTGATAATCCCGAAATTTCTAAGCATTACGTAATAAAGGCTGGCGCCACTCACCATAAAGTACCAATTGTATTATTTAGAGATGTAAGTTTAAAAACAACCGCAGTAACATTAAAATTTAAACTTATTGACAATAAAGACCTTGCCCTTGGACAACCAGGACTTTTATGGAGAAAAGTGGTGTTTAGCGACAAACTGATTAAGCCCGCTGCTTGGTCTGGATCTAACCAATCGCAATTTTATGGAGCTTACAGCGAAGCAAAACATCGTTTCATGATCAGTGCTACTGGCCAAAAATGGGATCAAGAATTTATGAATTATCTTAATGGTGCTTTTACAGAGCCCGTTCAGTATTGGATGAGCGTAGTTAAAAGTAGCCTTGCTACTTACAATGCTGCAAACCCCACCAACCCCATCATAGATGAGGTAACCAATAAAGCTATCGTTTTCCCTTAAAAAACAAAGTCATGAAAATATTTAATATAAACAGACAAGTTGCAAATATATTTTTTGTGTTATTCCTTTTCATTTTTAGCGCTTGCGAAAAATACAAGCCAGTATATCAGTACAGCGAAAATGAAAAAATAACTGCTACTGGTCTAGAAGCACTATATCAGGTAACTTCTGGAAATGACGTGCTCACAATTGACCCTACCATATCTTCTAACAAAACTGGAGACCTAAAATGTGTTTGGGGCATTTATGAAACCAATACCCAAGGTACAAATCCAGTGATGGACACCCTTGCCAGAACCAAAAAACTAGAATATAAAGTAAATCGTTCGGCTAAAGATTGGTATTTAATGTTGCGAGTAACTAACTCAAGAACTGGCTATTCACAATACTTTAAATCAACGGTTAGGGTAGGCACCATTTATACTCGTGGTTGGTATATCCCTAAAGACGATGGATCGCAAACAGACATGGATTTTTTTGCCACTCCAGCAACCAGCTCAATGCCTAGCAACAATACCAAAATAGAAAATGTGTATAGCTTAATGCAAGGCAAAAAACTAGAAGGCAAAGCGATTATGCTTTCTTTTTTCGTGAATTTCAAATCGATGGTTAATGGCTCCTATGTTAGCACCAGATCGCTAAGTCTAGTTTCCGAAAAAGATGTTTCAATGATGGACTTGAGCAATTTACAAGTCTATCGAAACTTCGACAACATATTTCAAGCTGCACCAACCCCTCGTAAAATGGACGTAGTTACCACCGACTTTTTGAAGTATTTTTTGATTAACAATGGGCAATTGTACAGCATGGTAGGACAAGGCTACAGCGAAGGTATATTTGGAGGGAGGAAACTACTCACCAGCAACGACAATCCGTATCACTTATCTAAACATCAAATTATTCCTTCAGCAGGAACGGCATACTTTTTCGATGAAATGAGCAGCGCATTTTACGCAGGAACCGACCGCAGTTTATACCTAGGTGCCGTTACTATAAATACAGCCCGCCTCGACAATAACCCTGTAACTCCTGCCTCCGCTGCAGCTACAAATAAAAAACTAATATACATGGGAAATAAAGTTTACGGGTCGTCTGGCGGAGGTGCACCCGGTGGCTATGTTATTTTCCAAGACAAAACAAACCCTACTATTAAAACTATGTACCAAGTAGGCAGTGCCGGACCAAATGGACTTACACTTAATGCTGGCGTTACCATTAGTACCGCAAGCAAATTGTTTAATGCAACTCATTATGGCCTACTCTTTGGCGATGAAAATTTACTGTATTTTTCTTCAGGGAAAGAAATTTACTCCTACAACTTAAATAGCAATACCGAACAATTGCAGTATACTGTTCCTAACGACGAGGAAATCACATTTATTAGACATCGCAAACTTACAGGTGCCGACGCTTATAATTATGTGATGATTGGAACCCAATCTGGCCAAAACTACAAAGTACGATTGTTTAATAAAACTACTGGCAATTTAAATACCGAACCAAGTGTAACACTAACAGGAAAAGGACGGCCAGTAGATGCTTTATACGTAAGCCCAACCGTAACTACCGAACTCGTTTATAGCTATACCTTTTAAAAAATATAAAATGAGATTAAAAAATTATGCTTTCAAAAAACAAACCAATGCAGATCAAAAAACATCATAAAAAATTGGTTAATAATTAATTAGTTTCACCAGTAGCGCAAAAGCCGAAGCTTTTGCGCATTTTCCACCTTTAATTTAAAGGTGGGATTTTTTGTTTCTGAGCTATTGCTCCATTTTTTATTTTATAAACAGTTTACCACTAGTTTTTAGTACATTTAAGAGTAAAACGAAAAATCATGTTGTAATAAAAAAACGTTAACTAACAGATGACAATGGCAGTGTATGGAACACCTTCCGAGCAACAGTTTATTAGCCTATTAAAAGAAAATGACCAGCGGGCGTTTAGCCAAGTTTTTAAACAATATTACACTGCGCTATGCTATTTCGCTAACAAGTTTGTATTTAATAAACAAGAAGCCGAAGACATTGTTGCCGGAGTATTTGAGAAACTTTGGAAAGGAGAAATACAAATAACGAGCATTAACCACTTACGTTCGTTTTTATACATTACAACTAAACGAAGCTGCATAGACGCCTTGAGAAAAAATGGCCACGCCCAAGAAAGACAACTGAATTTCGCGAATCAAATTGGCGACCAAGAACCCGAATGTATACAGCAAATTATTAGAGCCGAAGTATTACAGCAGATTAATCAAGAAATTAAGGCACTTCCAGAACAATGCAGTAAAATAATAACCTTAAGTTACATAAACGGTTTAAAGAACGACGAAATTGCTTCAAAACTTGGCTTATCTGTACAAACGGTTAAAAACCAAAAGAGCCGTGGTCTTTCACTTCTCAGAGGAAAACTTTCACCCCAATTATTTCAAATATTTTTACTCGCCTTTTTGAAATAACTGTAATTTATATCTCTAGAAAAATTATTAAAAGCCCCAGCAGCTAACTTTTATAGCTCAAACACTTCTTACATCATCGCTTCTAGTTTCAAACTTTTAAATCTTAAACCCCACTTATTTTTTGCCCATTTTTTAACGATACTGAGGTACGTTTTCGATTCTGCATCGTAATAGTGTAAAAACCTGCAGTACAACTGCTGCTAAATAAATGCACAAAAGTTAATCAATAAAAAATGATCACCAAAAACCAAACACTACTAGCCGTATTTGCCTGTTGTAGCATAATGGCCAGCACCACCTATGCGCAAACTCCAAAAACTACGCCACCAACAACAACTGCAGCAACCAATGTTCCGCCAGCCCCTAAAAAGGAATCAATTAAATCTTTTTCAGAAATTGTTACTGCAAAAGCGCAAAGCAAAAAAGGCTTGTTCAATACCCACAAAGTTGATGACAAGTGGTTCTTCGAAATTCCCGATACAATTTTAAACCGAGAAATGCTGGTAGTTACCCGACTCGTAAAAGTTCCTGCAGGTTTAAAAGTTTCAAATCAACAATATGCTGGTGAGCTCCTTAACGAAATGGTTTGGACTTGGGAGCGCCGTGGAAAACAAATCTATATCCGTGTCCCTAGTTACGCAATCAGCGTCGACAAGAACTCGGACATGTACGAATCAGTAAAAAACAGCAACTTATCGGGCATTTTAGCCGCATTTGACATAAAAGCATACAACAAAGACAGTACCGGCGTACTCATTGATGTAAGTGATTTCTACAACGGAGATATTCCTGCGATAGGCCTTTCAGACAATCTAAAAAAAGCTTACAAGGCATCGGCAATAGACGCAACAAAGTCTTACCTAGATAGCATTAGAACTTACCCTCTAAACTTAGAAGTTGGCTCTGTAAAAACGTACCGAGCGGCCGAATCTCCCATAGATAATAGCATTGGTTCAATTACTGTGGCACTTAACACGTCAATGCTCTTACTGCCAAAAACACCCGTGAAACCACGATTAATGGATCCAAGAGTTGGCTACTTTGGCCAAAGCCAAACCGACTATAGTCTTAACGACCATAAAGTAGAGAGAACTAATTACATACGCAGATGGAACTTAATCCCTAAAGATACCGCAGCTTACATGCGTGGAGAGCTCGTAGCGCCTACTAAGCCCATTACAATTTACATTGACCCTGCAACGCCAAAAAAATGGGTTCCGTATTTAATTAAAGGCATTAACGACTGGCAAATGGCTTTTGAAGCGGCGGGCTTTAAAGAGGCCATTTTTGGAAAAGAAGCGCCAACACCAGCTCAAGACCCCGAATTTAGTTTAGAAGATTCGCGATATTCGGTAATTAGGTATTTCCCGTCTAACAAGGCAAATGCTTACGGACCCCATATAGCAGACCCAAGAACAGGCCAAATATTAGAAACGCACATTGGCTGGTATCACAATGTAATGAGCCTTTTAAAAAATTGGTTCTTAATACAAACGGGAGCTGTAAATACCGAAGCTCGCAAGCTAAAACTTAGCGAAGAACAAATGGGCGAATTAATTAGAATTATTTCTTCGCACGAAGTTGGCCACACTTTAGGCTTACCCCATAATTTTGGCTCCAGCGCCGCCTATCCAGTTGATTCGCTACGTTCGAAAACATTTACCGCTAAAAACGGCACAGCACCTTCTATTATGGACTACGCCCGCTTTAACTACATTGCGCAACCTGGCGACGGAGTAACTAACGTACTACCTTCTATTGGACCTTACGACAAATGGGCAATAAAATGGGGCTATACTTGGTTTCCAGGAGGATTAAACGCTCAGCAAGAAAAAGAAAAACTAGATGTATGGACAAGGGAAAGAAGTAAAAACCCTATTTATTTTTATGGTAGTCAAAGTAGCATTCACGACCCACGAAGCCAAGCCGAAGATTTGGGAGACGACCCTATAAAAGCCAGTATGTATGGTATTATGAATTTAAAACGCATTTTACCTAATTTGCAAAAATGGACTTTTGAAAACGGCAAAGATTTTAGCGGATTAAGAGAAACCTACTACGAACTAATTGCCCAATTTGCTCGATACATGGGGCACGTGGTTGCCAATATTGGCGGTGTAAACGAAACCTACAAAACTTATGGAGAAAACGGGACCGCCTTTAGCCATATTCAAAAACAAAAACAACAGGAAGCTGTGGCATTTTTAAACCAACAACTATTTAGTACTCCAAACTGGCTAATACGTAACGAACTGTTAGACAAGTTTGACAATGGACTATTAATCACTCGTATAAAATCTACACAAACAAACATCATTAACAGTATTATTTTACCTGCTAAGTTGGCCAAATTACTAGATAACGAAGCTAGAAACGGCGCAAAAGCATATACACTAACAGATTTGTATAACGATCTAAGAGCAGGGATATTTACCTTAGCAGCACCCGATGATGTTAAGCGCAACTTACAAAGAAGTTATGTAGAAAGATTGGGTGGTTTAATGCTCGAAGGATACAAATACACTCCTGGAGATGCTACATTATCAGATATGGTGCCGTTAACAAGGTTAGAATTAAAGAAGATTGCGGCTTTGGCCAAAACACGTAGCGCCATTGGCAACGAAACAACTAAAGCTCATTACCAAGAGTTAGAGGTTAAAATAAACAATCTTTTAAATCCGAAAAAATAACCATTTAACCTTACAAACATAAATTCTGTATGACTAGCAGCTTCTCTCGTCATACAGAATTTATTCTCTATCATCAAAATAAAAACTAAGAGTGTAAAACTATAAAGCTAAGTGCGATTACAATTTAACAGACTGATAATTTTACATTACGTGTTTAATCTAACCGAGCCTGAACCAAATTTACCGCGACGTGAAATTTGCCGTTCATCGTGCTGATCTGTAGTGAAACGGAAAGCTACCTGTAAATATATTTAAGCTTCTGCTTTAATGGCTATTTTAGCTCTTTCAACAACCTTACAGAACTCAGGTTATATAATTACCCAAATCGTTAACCGAACTCAAATTTACTAGTGCAAATAAAGCATCCAGGGTGTAAGAGCATGAATAGCACCTTGGTTTTGCTGTGCATCTGCGGAAAAAAATTAAACAAAAAAAATAGGGTACTCTAAACGAATACCCTATTTTCTTTTTGCAAATTTCTATTAATAGAACTTCACACGATTGTCTTTAATATCGCTCTTATCTTGTAACACTTGGAAAGCACTACCTAAAGAACGTTGGCTAATGCCCATTAACATCGATTCTTTTTGTTTAAATGTATTTGCTAAAGGAGCTGGATTAGTAAATCCTTGCACCACAAATGCGTAAACACCTCTGTCGCCGGTAATGGCTTTAGATAATTTACCTACTTGCGATCCAAAAACTGCACCTACCACTTTGTTTTCTTGCGATAAACCAGGGATAATGGGATTAGCAAATACCATGTTTTGAACTGGTGTAGCTGTTTTACCTAATTTTTGCGCTACTGCATCAATACTTGAAGCCCCCGCTAATGCCTTATCGAATTTTTCGGTTAGCATTTTAGCTTTTTTAGCGTTTAATACCTGCGGCTCAATTTGTTTCTTTACATCTTCTAAAGAAAGTTGTCCTTTTGGTTTAATGCCCGTTACTTGAGCAATTACGTAAGCATTGTCCATGGTGTAAACCTGTGCCAATACATCGCCTTTATCGGCTTCGTAAGCATCTCTAATTAACTGGCGAGGATTGTCTAAACCTGGGGCATAACCTTGTGTGGCTGTAATTCTATCGGCTAAACCAACCGTATAACCTTGTTTTTGAGCTAAGGCACTAAAATTATCGGCTTTTACTTCGGTTAAAAATGCGGTTGCTTTTTTGTAGGCTGCATCTCTAGTTTTTTGACTAGGCGATAGGTTTTTCTCTATATAAGCTAGCTTAACCACTTTAGAAGAACCTACTTGTTTTTCAATTTTGATAACGTGGATACCGAACTGAGATTTTACAATTTTGATGTCGCCAGTACGGCCATCAAAAGCAGCATTTTCAAACTCTGGAACCATGGCACCACGAGCAAATGTACCTAAGCTACCTCCTTGGTCTTTAGAACCATCAACACTATATTTTTTAGCTAGCTCGGCAAAACTGCTTCCGCCTTGTGCTAATTGTTTTAACGAATCGGCTAATTTAAGCGCCTTATCATCTCCGCTAGCTTGTGCTGGGTTAATTAAGATATGGCTAGCTTTTACCGAGTCTGGAGAGAAACGGCTATCTACCACTTTAATTAATTTATACGAACTGCCAGAAAATTTAGGTCCGTAGAAACTTCCTGCCGGATAGTTAAAAATTACAGAATCAACTGCCGGATCTAATTTTCCTTTAGAAATGTAAGAGTAAGGTATTTTTACATCAGAGTTGTTTGCCGAGAACAACGAGTCGTTTGGCGTAGTTCTAAAATCGGCAGCTAATTTTTCTACCTGAGTTTTTACCAAAGCACTATCGGCAGCAGTTGGTTCTATGCTGAAAGAAACGTATTGTATATCTCTTGTTTCTTGCGGATTATCGAAACGTTTTTTGTTCGCTTCGTAATATTCTTTATAATCGGCATCTGTTAGCTTAACATTTGCATCAAGAATAGAGCTATAATCAAGGGTTACATATTTAAAGTTTACCAATTTGTTACGGTTTACGTACTCGTCGTTAGCCTCTAAGCTGGACACGTAAACAGAGTTGCTAATTAGTTTGGTATATTTTTGTTGTAAAGCTTGTTTTTCAATTTCTCCTTCTAGCAACAACCATTGTTGTGCTAATTGAGGATTTTTGTCTCTAGATTTTAGAGAAGTTATTACAGCAGCTCTGTCAAACTCGCCAGTTTGTGGATTGCCAAAATATTGCGTAATTAAAGGGCTAGGGTTTTTACCTTGCACTAAATCAAAAAGTTCATCGGCCGAGATGGTTAAGCCTGCACGGTCAAATTCTTTGCCTAAAACAATGTTCGCAATTTCCGATTGCCAAGCCTGATCAACTGCCATTGACTGCATTTGAGCGTTCATTACACCGCCATATTGTTGTTTAAACTGTGCAGAGGTTTGCTCTACTTTAGCGTTAAACTGATCGTACTTGATGTCTTCGCCGTCAATAGTACCTACTACCGTTCTAGATGAATTAAGAAAAGATTGGCCAGTAGTGAAAACATCTCCAATTAAAAATGCAATTATTGCGAAACCTATTGCTCCTATCAGTATAGCACCTGCACGATTACGCAAAAAAGTCATTAAACCCATATTATTCTTTTATATTAATTTTAATTTAAGAGGGCGCAAGATACAAAATTGCACCAAATTAGAAAATATTAAATTTTAATTGTTTTTTTAGTGGAGAACTAGAAACATATCGGCTTCAAAACGAGCTCGATTAGGGTATTTTTCCGTTCTCTACATTTGCGGTTCCAGAGGGCATGGTAATGCTGTAGGTGCTAAAATCTTGCGGTGCCGAAAAACTGGTGCCATTTAAAACGTTGCCATCTTTGGTGGTTACTGTGCCAGCCGGCGAAGTGTATAAGCGTTTGTTCTCATCCCAAGTTAGCTCTTCGGTAGTAAAAGTCATGTTGTCGGTAACCACTACCACGTTTTTTCTAAAAATAGTAATTCGCTCGGTTTCTTTGTTAATGGCATAATCTGAAGTAATAGTGCCTTTGTTTTTTAACAAATCATCTAAGAAATAAATTTTTACACCTTTTGGCATCTCGCTGTAAGCGCCACCTGCCGATGGGGTAACTTTATCTAAAATAGGAGCGTAGCCTTTTGCCTTTACTTTGGCCGAATCGCTATAAATAACTTCTACGCCGTACGTACGGTCTTTAGTTAAGGTAACTTTGTTTGCAGCAATAGACGATACTTTTTTTAAATCATCGCCACCGCAAGAAGAAAACAAGAAGTGAAAAGTGAAGAGTAAAAAGTAAAAAGTGTTAGGCATTAAGCTCGAAACTCGATGGTAAGGGTTTGTTGCCCATCTACTATTGACCATTGACCACTGACTATTTGCCATTGTTTACAATTCAGCAATGCTGTCTAATCAAACCTAAACCTTTGGAACCATCTGTCGTTTAGCATAAAACTAAGGTGGAAGTTTACATAGCGTTCTTGGATTAAACCATTGTCTATTTTACCTCTTCTGCCTATTTCTGCAGCAACGTTCATTTTATAAAACGATGATCTGGCATAAGACGCTAAAGGCAAACCTAACCCAACAGTTACAGCCATTTGTTTTACATCTTCATTGTTCATGTTAACGTATGTTTTGTCGTAGCTGAAACCTAAACGGTAATCTACCCTTTTAAAATAACCGTTTATGGCCGATAGGTCTGGTGTAAATTGGCCACCAACCGAAAAGCCATAAGTATCTTGAAGGTTTTGTGCTGTGTTATCTATTGACATTTCGGACCATTTGCCCATGCGATAATCTGCACCAAGCAACCATTTGTTCTCTTTTTGTAAGGTAAAGCCAAAGTTGTGCACTAGGGGCAACTTTAATTTAGTTTTTGCATTTTCGGTAGCGCTAAGCGTATCTATTGCAGACTGTTCGTTACCTTGTTGGTCTTTATGGTAAATGGTAACGTATTGACTTTTTTCTACATTTAACTTAGCGTTAGATGAACCAGAATAACCCAATACCAACGATGTTTTATTGCCTAAATTAAAATCGTATTGTGCGCCATAGCTATAATTAAGACCGTATATGCTGTTTTTAAGTTGGTCGCGAGAATTAATTGCGCCAGCATCGGCATATTCGGTAGAGCGGCTTTGAATTAAATTGCCGAAAAGATATTCTACATTGGCGCCAAGCCTAAAATGATCGCCAAATTGCAAGCCATAGCCTAAATAGGCCTTAGATAGACCACCTTCGCCATTGTAAAGATAATCTACTGTTTTTAGGCTTGTACCAGTACCTACTGTTGCTGTATTTTTAAAATCGTAGCCCAATTCTGAATAGGGTAAGATACCAATGCTAAGTGCCGATTTTCTGGTTACAGGAAAGGCCATTGCCACGTGGTTTAAAGAAGAGTTAAAGCTGTTTTCGCTTAAACTGCTAGTTTTTAACTGGGTAATGCTACCCGAAACACCAATATCTAAAGTGGTTAGGTTAATGCCCGCATAAGATGCTGGGTTTTGCATATTGATGTTATTGATATAGCTAGACCTAAAAACACCTGCAGAAATGCCGCCCATAGCTCTTTGTTGCGGTAAAACGGCATCCCTAAGATTACCTAAACCAAATTTAGAGTAAGGAGATTGTACGGTTGTTTGTGCATGCGCTCCTAAAGAGAAAACCAGCATACACGCAACATATACATACTTAATTTTATTGTTCATTTTATAATGTAATAACTTCATTCAATCCTTTTAAAACCAGATAGGGTTCGTGAGTAATCTGGGCGGCAAATATGCTATTTTTTAATTGCTTGGTCAAAAAAAGCGAGTCGCCACCGGTTAATATTACTTTTAAATTTTTATTTCTTTTATGTTCTATGGCAATAAATCCTTCAATTTCATTAACGGCTCCTTGTAAAACACCGCGTTTAATGGCATTTTGGGTATTGGTGCCTTCTGCAATTTCGGTTTGCGCTTTATTCCAGTTAACCAAAGGCAGGCGTCCGGTATAATGGTTTAAAGCGTTAAAACGCATATTTAAACCTAAGCTTATACTTCCTCCAAAGTATTCGTCGGTTGCGGTAAGCACATCGTAAGTAATGCAGGTCCCGGCATCAATCATCAATGTATTACTGCCCCTATATAAACAATGCGCCGCTATTACTTTTGCCCACCTGTCTAAGCCTAAGGTGGTAGGGCTTTCATAGTGGCTTTTTACTTCTCCAGTTATTGCAGTGCCGAAACGGGTATAACGGGTATTTTTTTTCAGCAATGTTTCTAAATTTTCAATCTGGTTGCTCACGCTAGAAACTGTCGAATTTTCTATCCGATATTCGTTAATGAGGTTTAAGAGGCCGTTCTCTTCTACTTTTTCAAGCTGCTCGAAATGAATGAGTTCTTTTTGCTCAAAGACTGCTAGTTTGCTAAAAGTGTTGCCAATATCTATAACCAGATTACGCATCAATATTTACTTAACAAACCATAAATTACGAATAGGAAGAAACATCGTTATCAGTTTCATGCCACAAAGCTATTAATCTTTGACAAGTTTCGAGGTATCAATTTGTTAAAAAAGGTTAAAGAGCCACAAATAGTCCGAGGTCGGAAAGTCAGCTGTCCGAAGCCGTAATGCTTATGGGAGTATGGCGCATAGGGCTTGGGGATTTTATCTTCGGACATCGAACTTTTTAAACAAACAGAAAGTACTGAATACAGATAACTAAAACGACAAACAATGTTTCATATAGCCATCTTTTTTTAGCATTAGAGAAATAATAGGCCAACAACACAGCTCCAGGGGGTACGCAAAGTAGAAAATGAGCTAAAGTTACCCCCCGTTTTGTATAGAAGCTTAAAGCGCTTACTACAAACATAAAAAACAACATTTGAAACGCTTTACGGGTACTAATAAAACTCCTAAAAAAGTTTTCTCGTAGTTGAATAACGGCCATAATCATGATGATGCCTACTGGTATTAACACCAAATAATCGTTATAGTTAATTTGTAGATTGCTCGGGAACTTATTGGTTAGTGGTTGCCAAATAACCATAAAGTGCTTAATGTTGTCGTTTAAGTAATAAAAAACAGCCACTACTATAAAGATGGTTAAAAAGCCCATGATGCCGGAAATCCATTCACGCCAGTTGAAGGGACGATACATTAACAGGCTTAACCACAGCATTAACAACAATAAAATAAACGGAAAATAGATGAGCGTACCAATGGCAATCAGCATACCTACATCGAACATAATGCTCATGGCACTGGTAGCTTTTGATAATTTGAGAAACTTATCTATAATCACTATGATTAAAAAATTGCAGATTAAAGCAGGACTGAGTACAAAAAACTGAAGAAACAAACTAGTGCCCGTAACGTATAGCAAAGCTGGCAAGTAGCTGGGTTTGGCCAATAAGCCGTGGTTGTTTATAATTCTGTTAAAAATAAGTGCTTGTACCAAAGTAAAGCATGCGGCAAGAATCACATTTGCCTCCACAGAAAGCGGGTTTTTGGGAAGGTTGATGAATAGCTTGGTATAGGGTTCTAATATTTCAAAAGATAATTCGGGAGGTAGGTTAAAAAAAATGGCAATACGCATAAAAATGGCGTAAGCTACCAATAGCAACAAATTAAGTGGATGTAAATTTCTAAACTGATTAATCATGCCAAGTTGAAAGTAAAAAGTTGAAGGTAGAAAGAATGTGTGGCACCTTAATCCTTTAACTTAAACCTGCAACAAAGTAAAGCAATTTATCTGGCAAAAGTATTTACGGTATGTGCAATAATTGCAGCCGTTTCGTCAGGGAAATCGAACCGGTGCTCTTGTGGGTTGGCTACAAAGTTTTTTAAAATAGGCACCCAATTGTGGTTGCTGCCCCAAATTACTGGTAATCCGAATTGCTTTAAGGCATAAGCGTTGCATTGCTGTTCGTACTGAAAACGCATTGGTGCAACCAGTAATTTTTTGCCCAAATGTAAGGCTTCTGCCGGCCCCTCGAAACCGCCACCGGTAAAAACGCCTTCGCAGCTCGCCATGCTTTTATTAAACTTCTCGTTGTTAATAGGCTCAACAAATACGTTTCCATTTGCATAGGCTATTTTGGTATGTTTAGAAAAAACTTCCCAGCGTACCTGCGGAATTTGCTGCAATACATTTACCAAATCTTTGTCGTCAATTGCAGGCAGGTAAACGGTATAATGCCCTAAATTAGTTGGTCTTAATTGTCTAATCTCGCTTCTAATTACAGGTTTATAGATAAAATCGTCATACCTGTCGAAATGGAAACCGATATGATGGGTAGTTGGGGCATATCGGCTTAAAATTAGCTTCCCCCAGTCTGTCGTTTTTGGGCGGGGCACCTTTTTAGATTTAAAAGCCGCCTGATGGCTTAGCGAAATACTCTCTATGTTTTGCAGTTTACAAGCCCAAGCAGAAATAGGTTCAAAATCGTTTAAAATAAGGTTGTATTCGCGTAGCGGAATAACTTTCATGTCTTTTCTAAACTGGAAAAGATCCATGTTCTTCCAAGTTTTATAATGATCTACGCCACCTTTTTTCCCGAATATGAAACTGAAACCATGAAAGTTGTACTTAATTTCTTGGGCTAGCTTTACATCAACCTGTGTGCCCGAAATCAGTAAATCTACTTGGCCATGTTGTTGTAAAAGCGGAACTATTTCTCTCGCTCTGCTCACATGCCCATTGCCCGTTCCTTGTATGGCATAAAGTATCTTCATTTGGCTTCTAATATCTGTATTTTTCAGAAGTATTTATAGTTTTAATTGAATCTGTCTTAACTTTATTTTCCTTTGGTTTTATAGTCGATAAAATTATGATGATTTTAGGTGCTAGGCTATTTCTATTTTAATTTTCTGCAATAAAATATTTACATCTAGCTTGCTGGTTAAGTCTTCTCCGTCTTCTATCTCGTCTTTTGTAAAATTACGAGCGTCGTATTTAAAAACCGCCCAATTACCCTTGTTGTACTCTAAGGCGGTTAGGTTTTCTATCCAGTCGCCACTGTTTAAATACATAACTCCGCCATTTTCTGTTAAAATATTTATTTTTTCTGGGTGATGGATGTGCCCACAAACTACATACTGATAACCGTTTTCTATGGCAATTTCTGCAGCTGTTTCTTCAAAACTATTGATGAATTTAACAGCATCCTTAAACTTGGTTTTAATTTTTTTAGAGAAGCTCATTTTTTCCTTGCCCCAAAAAGTAAGCAATGAGTTTACAATACTATTCAATAAAATTAAGCTGTCGTAACCAATTGCGCCCAACTTTGCCAACCACTTGGAGTGTTGCATGGTTACATCGAAGATATCGCCATGAAAAAACCAGGCTTTTTTCCCGTCAAGCTCCATCACTAATTTATTTTGGAGGTAGAACGATCCCAGGTTCATATCTGCAAATTTGCGTAAGAGCTCATCGTGGTTGCCGGTAAGGTAATATACATTTACGCCCTCTACTACAAACTTCATGAGTTTTCGTACTATTTTCATGTGTGTTTCTGGCCAATAACGCTTACTAAACTGCCAAATATCAATAATATCGCCATTTAGAATAAGTGTTTTTGGCTTAATGCTTTTTAGGTATTTTAACAGTTCTTTGGCTTGGCAGCCATAGGTGCCCAAATGTACATCAGAAATTACGGCAATTTCTACATTCCTTTTTTCCATAAGCTAGTTTTAAAAGGCAAAAAAGACAGGGTTACTAACGGAAAGTTCAATTTATTGGTTCAAGTTTTATTCATCTTCTTCTTCGCTAACGATTAACTCGTACGGACTAAAGAAAAAGGCTACTACAGCAACTAAACCTACAAATAGCAACAGTTCAAGCATTTTTAACTATTATCTTCTGCAAAAATCTTTAGTGCCGATTAACTGAGTGTTAAGGCATCGTTATGTTTTTTTGAGAAGTAAATGTTGTGGTTCTTTTCTACCGATGAAACCTGTGCCACAAGCATACCATAAGAAGATAGAAATCAACGTTTAAATCCGGCTTCACCTCAATAGGATTTGGGTAACAGTGTAGGTGCATAAAACTTCTTGCGCAAACCAATCAAAATAGTTATCCTTGAAACTTTATCCAAAGTCAAATGAGTAACCTTTCTTCTTCCGTAGCACTGAACACAAAAAAGCATTTCGAAATTTTAGATGGCTTGCGTGGTATTGCCGCACTTGGTGTAGTAGTATTTCATTTTATTGAAATGTACACCCCACATCCTGATGATTTGATAGCTCATGCTTATTTAGCCGTAGATTTTTTCTTCTGCCTATCGGGTTTTGTGGTTGCCTATGCTTACGACGACAGGTTACCAAAAATGGGATTGAAGACATTTTTTAAACAGCGATTAATTAGGTTGCATCCCTTAGTAGTTTTAGGTACGATATTAGGTTTGTTAGGCTTTATCTTTGATCCGTTTGGTACCCAATGGGAAACTTACAGTGGTTGGACAATGGTGTTACTTTTTTTGGCCTCAATTTTAATGATCCCTTATCCAATAATTGCAGAAAGAGCTTTCAATAATTTTGGATTAAATGCACCAGCTTGGACACTTTTTTGGGAATATGTAGCCAATATGGTGTATGCATTGGTACTGCATAGACTAAAAAGAACTTGGTTATTACTATTAGCCTTGTTGGCTGCAATTGTGCTGTTTTACATTTCTAGGTCGGCAGGCAATATTAGTGGCGGTTGGGCAGGCAACAACTTTTGGCACGGAGGGGCTAGGGTAGCTTTTTCATTTTTAGCGGGCATGTGCGTATTCCGTTATCAAGCCATTATTAAAAACAAATTGGGTTTCCCTTCATTGGCATTATTACTTGCCTTGGCTTTCTTTGTACCTTATAACGATAACTGGAATTGGTTTGTAGAGCCTTTGATTATTGTTTTTTACTTTCCGTTTTTGGTGGCTTTGGGAGCGGGTGCTGTGCTAAACCCAGCGCACCAAGGTGTTTGCAGGTTATCGGGGCAGCTTTCTTACCCACTTTATATTACCCATTATTTTGTACTTTGGGCATTTGGTAATTATTACGCACAAGCGCAGCCTAGTCACCAGACCTTAGCTTGGGTAATACCATCATTAATTATAGGGCAAATAATTATTGCCTATTTGGCCATGAAGTTCTATGATTTGCCAATTAGAAAATGGCTTTCGAGATAACTATTTTACTTCTTCGTAATCTACAAATTCGCCTAATTTATCTGCGTTGCCTTTTCTTTTTTCTTTTTCGGGCATGTGGTCTATAGAAATAGTACCCTCTGGCCTAGCTGGGCGTTGTTGCTGGCCTGTGGCCTGTTGCTGCATTTTGCCAAAGGCATTTCTAATTACGGCAGGAAAAATCATCCTTACCAGTAATCTAATTACCCATAAAACAATAATTGCTATTAATAGAAAATTTAAAATATATCCCATTTTTTATAGTATTACTACAAATATAGACTTTGCGCTTTAGTTTTTGTTTCAAATAACGGTTTTCATTGCAATTTCATTACAATTGAGCTGCTGTTTAATTCATTTGTTACAAAAAGTCAATCTTCTTCCACTATTTCACAAACCCTACCTATCTGCCCATCTTCTAGCCGTACCTTTATTCCTCTAGAATGAAAAGCTGAGGAAGTCAATAATTTTTCTACCACACCGTAAGTTACGTTTCCGTTTCTTTGGTCTTTTTTAAGGATGATGCCCACTTCTAAACCTGGGTATATATCTTTTCTGTTTTGTCCTTGCATAAATTAGTTCTGGTTGATTAGCCATTGGCTCAATAGACATATTAAAACGTAGCATTTATGACGTAAAACTTATTACTTGCCTCCAAATCTCTCTTCAAATACTTTCTCCAAAGCAAACATTTCATCACGTAGGCGAGCTGCCAATAAGAAATCCATTTCTTTAGCTGCTTTTTGCATCTCCTTACGGGTTTTGTCGATAGATTTTTGCAATTCTGGCTTGGTCATGTATTGCACCACTGGATCTGCAGCAATGCTCACCTCATCTACTTCTACATAAGCTTTGGCCCTGTTTTTTTGTTTTTCAGAAACTTCTAACACCGAAGTTTGCTCCATAATTTCTTCTCTGGTTTTACCTACGGTTTTTGGTGTAATGCCATATGTTAAATTGTAGGCAATTTGTTTTTCTCTACGCCTATTGGTTTCGGTAATGGTACGCTCCATAGAGTCGGTCATATCATCAGCATACATAATTACACGGCCTCTATCGTTACGGGCAGCACGGCCAATGGTTTGTATCAAAGCCCTGTCCGAGCGCAAGAAACCTTCTTTATCTGCATCTAAAATCGCTACAAAACTTACTTCAGGCAAATCTAATCCTTCACGTAATAAGTTAATTCCAATCAGCACATCAAACTCGCCTAAACGCAGGCCACGTAATATTTCTACACGTTCTAAAGTTTTTACTTCAGAGTGTATGTAACGACATTTGATATTTAGCCTGTCCATGTATTTGGTTAATTCTTCGGCCATACGTTTGGTTAGGGTAGTTACCAAAACGCGGTCGCCCTGCTTAATGGTCTTATCAATCTCGTCTAACAAATCATCTACTTGGTTAATTGCTGGGCGTACTTCAATTAGCGGATCTAACAAGCCTGTTGGCCTAATTACCTGCTCTATTACCACACCTTCCGATTTTTGCAGCTCGTAATCTGCTGGAGTAGCACTTACATAAATGGTTTGAGGAGCCAAGTTTTCAAATTCTTCAAAGTTTAATGGGCGGTTGTCTAAAGCCGATGGCAAACGGAAACCATATTCTACCAGCGATAATTTACGAGACCTATCGCCACCATACATGGCTCTAATTTGCGGTACGGTTACGTGGCTTTCATCAATCACCATTAGGTAATCGTCTGGAAAATAATCTAACAAGCAGAAGGGGCGCATGCCGGGCGAACGACCATCGAAGAAGCGAGAATAGTTTTCAATTCCAGAACAGTAGCCCAGTTCTTTCATCATTTCAATATCGAAGTTTACACGTTCTTCTAATCGTTTGGCTTCGAGGTTTAGCCCATCTGCCAAAAGTTGGGTTTTACGTACTTCTAATTCCTCTTGTATGCCCCAAATAGATTGGTTAAATCTGTCTTTAGGTGTAACAAATAGATTGGCTGGATAGATGGCAATATCTTCTAATTTTTCTAGGGTTTTGCCAGTTATGGGGTCAATGGCCGAAAGTTCCTCAATATCATCTCCAAAGAAAGAAATACGATAGGCGTAGTCCATATAGGCTGGATAAATATCTACGGTATCGCCTTTTACCCGGAAAGTTCCACGCTTAAAATCGTTGATGGTACGAGCATATAAAATTTCTACCAGGTGGTGTAAAAAAGCATTCCTACTTACTCTTGTACCCACGCCAAAGCGATATACCGATTTTGAGAAATCTTCGGGATTGCCCATACCATAGATACACGATATAGAAGAAACGATAATGACATCTCTACGGCCAGAAATTAAGGCCGACGTAGAGCGTAAACGCAGTTTTTCTATCTCTTCATTGATTTGCAAATCTTTCTCTATGTAGGTATTGGTAGTGGGCATGTAAGCCTCTGGCTGATAATAATCGTAGTAGGAAACGAAGTAATTTACTGCATTTTCTGGGAAGAACTGTTTCATTTCTCCGTACAACTGCGCTGCCAAAGTTTTGTTATGACTAAGGATTAAAGTAGGCTTTTGTGTTTGCTCAATTACGTTGGCAATGGTAAAGGTTTTTCCAGAGCCAGTTACGCCCAATAAGGTTTGATAATGTTCGGCTGCATTTACACCTGCAACCAATTGCTTTATGGCACCTGGCTGGTCGCCAGTGGGTTTATAATCGGAGATGAGCTTGAACTTCATTATTACAAAGATACGGTTTAGGGGTTAAACAAAATTAGAGGAAAGAAGTTATTGCTTTTATCTTTTTCTATTAATAAAAACATCAAAAATTACCACGTCGTTCTTCCGGGAAATGACGACTAAAACCAACAAGAAAGCCCCGATAAATCGAGGCTTCAGGTATGATCCGAGAATTATTATTTTCTTTTTTTAACTTCAAATTGCATTGGGTTTACACCTTCTGACTGCCCTCGGCCAGTTGCAGCTTGTGCCGCCTTAAACAATTGGAATTTAGATGATGTAGCTTCTACGGCTCCCCAAGTATTGTTGTTTTCGTTAATGTCGGCAGTTTCGCGGAAAGGATCTACTTTAATTGCTGCAACTTCCTTATCTAATACATAAAATTTAGCTGTTTTAAGCTCATTCAGCCTCCAGATTTGTGCGGGTATTCTATCTACTATTTTAGAGCCATCTTTAAAAGTAAACTCTACAATAATTGGCATTACCAAACCACCTTTATTGCTAAAATTAAGTTCGTAGAAATGTTTGTTGCTATATTTTGCTTTTTCTTCGTTTGTAAATTGTTCAAAAGGCAACTTTATTTCTTTGGTTTTTACTTTGCTACTATCAACCTGTACCAAACCTCTGGCATATTTCCAGTAGAAATCACGAGCTTCTAAATCTTGATCTGTATAGAACTTAATTCGCTTGTCTTCTCTGTTTCTCTGCTTGCTAATATCATCATCAGTTAATAGGGGCTTATCCACTGTTGGTTTTTCTATCTTGGTTTTTGCTGGCTTAACAAAATCGGCTTTTGCATATTTTACTTCATCCAAAGAGATGTCACACGCATCGGTACTGTAAAACCAACCTCTCCAAAACCAATCTAAATCTTCGCCGCTGGCATCTTCCATGGTTCTAAAGAAATCTGCCGGCATTGGATGTTTAAACGCCCATCTTCTAGAATATTCTTTAAAGGCATAATCGAAAAGTTCGCGGCCCATAATGGTTTCACGAAGGATATTTAAACCTGTAGCGGGTTTAGCATAAGCATTAGGGCCGAACTGCACAATATTTTCCGAATTAGACATAATAGGTTCTAATTGGTCTTTTGGCAAGCTCATGTAAGGTACAATGGCATAAGCCGGCCCCCGTTTGCTCGGGAATTTATCATCCCAAGAAGATTCGGTTAAGAACTGTGTAAAGGTATTCAAGCCTTCGTCCATCCAGCTCCACTGGCGTTCGTCGCTATTAATGATCATTGGGAAGAAATTATGTCCCACTTCGTGAATAACTACGCCAATCATTCCATTTTTCACGGTTTCGCTATAGGTTCCATCTTCGTTGGTTCTTCCGTAATTAAAACAAATCATTGGATATTCCATACCATTAGCAGCTTCAATACTTTGTGCTACTGGATAGGGATAGGGAATGGTAAAATCTGAATAGGTTTTGATACTGTGCGCAACCACTCTGGTTGAGTATCTGCTGTAAAGATTGTAGGCTTCTTTTCCGTAGAAACTCATGCAAAGCACATCTTTGTTTGCTACTTTTTGGTTCATGGCATCCCAGATGTACTTACGTGATGACGTCCAAGCGAAATCTCTCACATCTTTAGCATGGAAAACCCAAGTTTTTTTAGCGGTCGATTTTTTGGCTTCGGCAGCTTTAGCTTCGGCCAAGGTTACAATCTCTACTGGTGCTTTTGCAGTTTTTGCCATGTTAAACCTAGATAGTTGTGTTGGTGTTAGCACTTGCGAATAGTTTTGGCACTCGCCTGTAGAGCCCACCAAGTGATCTGCTGGCACGGTCATTTGCACTTTAAAATCGCCAAAGGTTAAGGCAAATTCGCCCCTGCCGGTAAACTGATGATTTTGCCAGCCTTGAAAATCGCTGTAAACACAAAGACGTGGATACCATTGCGCCATGGTAAATAAGTAGTTGCCGTCATTTGGGAAATACTCATAGCCACCTCTGCCTCCTTTTGCAATTCTATCAACAATTTTATAATTCCAATCGATACTGAAAACGAATTTATCACCAGATTTTAGTACCGGTGTTTCAATTCGCATCATGGTTTTATTGATGGTGTATTTTAGGTTTTTACCTTGCGCATCAGTAATTTTTAGGATATTAAATCCAAATCCGTTATTTGCGGTTGTCAGTGCAAAATTTTCCAACTGCTTATCTGTGGCACCTTTGGGCATCTTTGTTGCACTCTGGTAACCGGCATTTTTAAGGTTGCTATGCTGGTTTTCGTCGAGTTGTATCCAAATATAAGTTAATGGGTCTGGCGAATTATTATAGTAAGTAATGGTTTCGCTTCCTTTTAAGGTCTGCGTATTTTCGTCCAATTCGCACTTAATATCGTAATCGGCACGTTGTTGCCAATACTTTACTCCTGGAGCGCCGCTCGCTGTACGTTGTTCGTTAGGGGTAGGTAAAATGGTGCCCAATTGTTCGAACTTGTTTCCATGGTTACTACCTGGATTGTTTTGGATGTTTTGTGCCATAACTGCCGAAGCAAATAGTGTAGCACTTAAACAAAAACCGTAAAATCTTTTCATCTGGTATTATTTTAAAAAGGTATTCGCTGCAAAGCCATTTGTAAAGCTAATGCAAAAATAGCGGATGATACAAATATGATCCAATCTCGTTGTCTTATTTTGAAGAAATATAGGAGAATGCCCGATATCAGCATAATTAAAGCTACAAAAATAATTTGCCCTACTTCTAGCCCTAAATTGAAGCCAAATAAACCCCAACCTATGTATTGGTCTTTTGCCAACATCATACGCACCGAATTTGCAAAGCCCATGCCGTGAATTAGCCCAAAAAATAGCGCCAAATAGTAGTTAATTTGTACTCCTTTTAGCTTTTTACCGTTTCTAAAAAGATTGGCTATTGCAGTGATGAATATGGTACATGGAATTAAAAACTCTACCCATTTACTGTCAAAACGAATGATATCTAAAGCACTGAGCGCTAAAGTAACCGAGTGGCCGAGGGTAAAGGCTGTAACCAATATTAAGATTTGTTTGATCTGTTTGGTGGTGTAAATAGCTACCAATGCCAAAATAAACAATTGGTGATCTAACGCATCTAAGCTTACAATATGCGACCAACCTAACTCAAAATAGAATAAGAAATCGGAAAACGACATATTAAAGTTAAATTTTTGCTGGTTAATTGTTGCCTAAGTTAGTTTCTTTCTATTACTTTTAAGGCTTAGTTAAAAAAATGAACCCAATATTTTCAAAATTGTTACTTATTTTACTAATTCCTTTTGGTTTTTTAGCAAAAGAAGAAGTAAAAAAACACCCATTTCATGTTAGCAATACCGAAGTATCTCATAATTCGAAAAACAAATCTTTAGAAATTACTTGTAGAATTTTTACTGATGATTTTGAAAATATATTGAGCAAGCAGTTTAAAAGTAAAGTTGACCTGTACTCGAAAAGCCAAAAAAAGGAGATGAGTGCTTTTGTGAAAAGTTATCTAGCAACCAACTTAAAATTAATGGTTGATGGCAAGGTGCTTAGGTATAATTATTTAGGTTTCGAAAACGACCATGAAGCAACCAATGTTTATCTTGAAATAGGAAATGTAACTACTTTTAAATCGCTCGGTGTAGCCAATAGTATCTTGTATGATTTGTTTGAAGATCAGATGAATATTCTCCATGTGGATAAGAATGGGGAGAGAAAAAGTACGAAAGCAAGTTTTCCGGAAAGAAAAATGATGGTTACTTTCTAAAAAACAAGGGTACAAGTTTATCGGTTAATCGTATAAATTTTAAGATCATCAAAGCATTGAGAATAAACTTTTTCCTATCTTAGAAGATGCAATTACTTGTTTATACTCCACAGGTTACGCCACGTGTTAAATACATTTTCAATTTTATCTTTAGAGAAGTATTGCGTTGCGATTTTGAATTTACCAGCGTGGCCAAACATTTTATGGCATACGAGGGGCCTAAATTTAGCTACGCTAGCGCTCCTTTAAATAAAGAACTCTTTTTCAAAGCCGATGGGCTGCTTTCTAAGAACAGTATAGAAACTTTAACAATTTCGACTACTGATTTTGGCGCTGAGCGGGTGCCTTTTGCCGTTGAAAATAGCGCATTGCCCTTTGATATTTTTGCCGCTTCATTTTACTTTGTAAGCAGGTATGAAGAGTATTTGCCCTACACGCCCGATGAGCATTTTAGGTATCCGGCAAAGCTGAGCTTACAGTTTGAATTGGGCTTGTTAAAAGTTCCTATAGTTGATCAATGGGGCGTTATCTTAAAAAATTTATTGCTCAATAAGCTAAGCAATCTTTATTTTGGGAGTAGAAAGTTCGAGTTTATACCAACTATTGATATTGATAGGGCTTATCATTTCAAGTCGAGCGGCGTAATTAAAAATACACTTCGTTTTATTAGGGCAATAGCCAAAGGCGATACAGAGCGGTTAAGCAATATTGTAAATACTGGCCTGGGGAAGCGAAAAGATCCTTTTGATACTTATCAATTTTTACGTCAAATACATGAAAAATACGGATTAACATCTATTTTCTTTTTCTTGCTTTCGCATAAAGGCGATAGAAACCACGATATAAATATCCATCCAAATGACGAATTGCTACAACAACTCATTAAGGATACCCAAAAGGTAGCCAAGATTGGTATTCATCCTTCTTACGCATCTAACAGCAACGTAGTGAAGCTAAAAGAAGAAAAAGCATTACTTGATGCTTTATTAGAAAAAAACATTGATCTCTCGAGACAGCACTACTTAAAGCTTCATTTACCGAAAACCTACCTGCAATTGATAAAAGCGGGCATAAACCACGATTACACTATGGGTTATGCATCTCAGGTTGGCTTTAGGGCTGGCACTTGCACACCTTTCTTTTGGTACGATTTACAGCTAGAAAAGCAGTCGCACTTAAAGGTCCATCCTTTTGCGGTGATGGATGCCACTTTAATTAGGTACTTAAAACTATGGCCGGCTCAGGCCAGCATGTTAATTAACGAACTTGTAGAAAGCGTAAAAATGGTAGATGGCACATTTTACAGCTTATGGCACAACGAAAGCCTCTCGGAAACGGGACATTGGAAAGGTTGGAAGGAAGTTTATGAAAAAATGATGGCACTATCGGTAGTCGGTTAGCCGTTTTTGGTGAGAGGCAATTAAGTGCAGTTTCTTTCAGCGATTATGCTTAGGGTTTCTAAAATATCATAAGTTCCGTACAGAAATGGTAATTCGTAAATCTAAAATTGTAAATTTA
This sequence comes from Pedobacter sp. UBA4863, assembly GCF_002399615.1. Lineage (GTDB taxonomy): Bacteria > Bacteroidota > Bacteroidia > Sphingobacteriales > Sphingobacteriaceae > Pedobacter. Next base: position 145,607 of record NZ_DHDZ01000040.1, read on the forward strand.
AAGCATGATATACGACCTTAGCAAAAACAGTTCTATTGCACGCACTTTTATTTCCGAGTTGAGAGACGAGCGCATTCAAAAAGACGCCATGCGTTTTCGCAAGAACATGGAACGTTTGGGCGCTTTCTTCGCTTACGAGATTAGCAAAACACTAAGCTATAAAGAGGTTGAAACCCAAACACCGTTGGGTATTGCCCTTAGTTCTGTTTTAGCGCAACAACCTGTTTTGGCTACTATTTTAAGAGCAGGTTTACCCATGCACCAAGGCTTGTTAAGCGTTTTTGATCAGGCCGAATCTGCTTTTATTACTGCTTATCGTAAAACTAAAAAGAATGGAGATTTTATTATACAAATGGAACATATTTCGGCTCCAGATTTAGAAGGGAAAACGGTAATATTGGCCGATCCCATGTTGGCTACAGGGCAAAGCATAGTGCTTTGTGCCAAAGAGCTGATTGATGCGTACAAAATTGAAAAACTACATATTGTTTCTGCCATTGCGAGTACCGAAGGAGTTGCCCACGTAAGAGCGCACCTGCCCAAAGCAAATTTATGGCTGGGCGCCATTGATGCCGAAATGACCAGTAAAAGCTATATCGTGCCGGGCTTAGGCGATGCCGGAGATTTGGCGTATGGCGAAAAACAATAATTGGCTTGGTTGTCAGTTTAAGGCAATAAAATTGAACTTGCCTTATCGCATCATTTAATTAGACCTACCTTTACAAGCTTATAAACGGAATATTTTGATTAAACACATTTTCTTCGACCTTGACCACACCATTTGGGACTTTGACCGCAACGCCTACGAAACCTTAATGGAACTTTATGCACACCATAGGCTAGCAGATTTAGGTTTAACTTCGGCCGAAGAATTTATTGCCACTTACACCGTTAACAATCACCAACTTTGGGCGCAATATCATTTAGGGAAGATAGATAAGCAAACACTTAGACAACAGCGTTTTAGAAAAACTTTTCTCGAATTAGGTTTAACGCCAGAATTAATTCCAACAAAGTTTGAAGAAGATTTTGTAAACATAGGGCCAACCAAAACCAACCTTTTCGAAAGTGCCGAGAAAGTGTTAAACTATCTTCAAAACAATTATCATTTACACATTATTTCTAACGGATTTAAGGAAGCTACCTTAACTAAAATGAAGGTTTCTAACCTTAATCCTTATTTTAAAAATGTAGTTATTTCTGAAGATGTTGGTGTAAACAAACCAGACAAGGCCATTTTTGAATACGCGTTAAACTTAGCACAGGCACAAAAAAAAGAAAGTATCATGATTGGCGACAGCTTAGAAGCAGATATTTACGGCGCCCAGAACTTTGGTATGAAAGCTATTTTCTTTAACCCGCTGAAAGCTCAAAAGCCTGATGACGTAGCACAACAAATTCATCATTTGGAAGAATTGTTAAATCAATTTTAATAAAAATACCTTGGGCTAAGCCCTTATACAACTTTAATAGATTAACATGAGAAAAATAGTTTTAGCATTAGTAGCAGCAGCAACCTTAGTAGCTTGTAGCAGTAAAAACACTAACGAAACGCAGGCGGCCAACCAAGATGGGTTACCTGCCCCTTCGGCAACTACAGCCAACCAAAGAGGCCTGTTAACCAATCCTGAACATGGCCAACCAGGACACGATTGCGCCTTGCCAGTAGGAGCGCCCTTAGCACAAAAAATAGCTACTACTCCGCAACCCGCACCTGATAATGCTACGCCAACAGCTCCGCAACCAGTTGCAGAAAAGCCATCGATTACCCAAAAATTAAACCCTGCACATGGCCAACCAGGACATGATTGTGCTAAACCTGTTGGTGCCCCGTTAAGTTAACATGCTATTTTATTCTGCATAAATGAAGCTGCCCCACATTAAAGGTTTCGACCAAGATGCATTAAATAAGTATTTTAAGAATACGGGCCTTTTAATGTTTGGTCGGGTGGGTAGTATGGCTATCAAAATGATTGTTAACATTATGATGGCCAATTATTTATTGGCCTCAAATTATGGCGTGTTAACCGCCTCTTTAGCCTATGTATTTCTTTTTGCATCGGTAGCGGGGCTAGGTCTTGATAGCTTTATTGTAAAAGAACTGCATAGGCAACCGTTAAAACGTAATCAGATTTTAGGCACTTCTGCTCTATTGAAAGCTGTTGCAGGCGTTTTATGCATACCTGTTATTTTTTTAGCTTGGCAATTTTTTCCGCAAGATAATATCCCTTATTATTTTATTTTTATCCTTTCGTTTACAGGTTTTTTTCAATCATTAACCGTTGTCGATTCCTATTTCCAATCCGAAGTTCAATCCAAATACATTATGTATGTTCAAATTGCTGGGAACTTAATTTCAGCAATGATTAAACTAGGGTTGATATATTTTTCCTCACCTCTTTTATACTTTGTTTATGCTACAATTTTTGATGTCATTTTATTATCTATAGGATATTTTTTGATGTATGAACGCAAGGGGAGAAGTGTTTTTCAGTGGACTTTCAATAACGAAATTGCTAAAAATCTCCTCAAGCAATCTTGGCCATTAATTATATCAGGTATCATGGTGTCAATTTATATGAAAATTGATGTTTTAATGTTAAACAAGATGCTCCCAAATGGAGCAGAAGAAGTTGGGGCTTATGCAACAGTAGTAATGTTTAGTGAAGCTTTAAACTTTGTGCCTGTAGCTATTGTTACCTCGCTTTTTCCTGCTATTTTAAATGCTAGAAGAGACGACCCTATTCGTTATCAAAAACGGTTACAGAACTTGTTTGATTTGATGGTTTGGCTAAGTTTAGTATTTGCAATATTCATCAGCTTTGCATCGCCAATTATTTATAGGTTATTTAAACCAGAATTTGCTACTGCCGCTCCTGTTCTAGCGGTACATGTTTGGGGCAGTCTTTTTGTTTTCTTAGGCGTAGCAAGTACACAGGTGCTTATAGCCGAAGGTTTAAACAGACTAACTTTCATACGGACAGGATTTGGAGCAATAGTTAATATCGTTCTAAATTTCTTACTGATACCTACCATGGGAATGATGGGGACTGCCATAGCCACACTAATAGCCTATGCTTCTACCAACTTTCTGTTATTGTTTGTGAAGAAAACTAGAAAACAGGGGGTAATGGTTGTAAAATCTCTCTTTCTTATCACGTTGTTTGAGAAAGTATCAAAAAAAAATTAGCTACTTTCTATAAATGCAAGTACGCAAAGTTTTTGCAAAAAACTTGTAACCTTTCTCTTTCAGAAATTGATATATGGGCGATTTGCTGATTTCATCAACATCTACATTCTCCTCAACCAAAATTACTTCTGGCTGGTATTTGTCCCAATTGTTAGATAGTAAAACTTGATAATCCAATCCTTCTACATCTATAGAAATAAAGTCTATTTTTTGCCCAATAGGCAGATATTTATCAAAGACTTCCGATAGTGGTAAAACATCTATATCCAATCTTTTGATAATTTTATATTTTTTAGATTCGCTATCTATTCGTTCGGAAACTTCTTTAGAAAAGCTATTTAAGGCTGGTTCGTTAAAACAATGGAAGGTTAAGCTACCTTTCTCAGGGCTTATGCCAATATTTAAATTGATATCCCTCTTTCTAAATAATTTGAACGCTTTTATTGCATCTGGGGTTGGTTCTATATTAATTCCTCTCCAACCTCTGTTATAAAAATATTTTGTGTTCGAAAACCTAACGGGATGGTGTGCGCCAACATCCACAAAAAAACCTCTATACCTTTTTTTTTGCTCAAATAGAGCTTTCAAAATCATGTCCTCGCCATCTTGAGAGAAAGATTTACTGAACTGGAAATAGTAGGTTGGCAAAAATTTCTTCAGCTTTTGTTTCACGAAATTAATCATGGCTAAAAATATAGATAATTCATAAACTTGAACTAAAATTTGTCAATTATTGTGATTAATAGTTACTTTTAAGGATAACTAGCTAAAGCCAAAAATGCTTTCTAAAATATCACGCTTTCTATTATCTGTTGTTCTTTTATTAATTCATATAGCTTGTTTCGCTCAAGAACAGCCTATCCCAGATTGGGTAAAAGATATTGGGGGCACTGGAGAAAGTAAATTATCTGGCATTGCTGTGGACAAAGATGACAATGTTTATGTAGCGGGCAATTTTCAAGGAACACTAACGGTAGATCATTCAGGTATATCAACCCCTGTAACATTATTTTCAAATGGACATTACGATATTTACGTTGCTAAATATACCCCTGATGGCAAATTGCTTTGGGCAAAAAGTATTGGCGGTAACAACTTAGATCAAGCGAATAACCTAGCCGTAGATAAAAGTGGCAATGTAATTATTGGCGCATCTTTTACTTCTTCAAGCATAGATTGCGATCCTGGTTCTGGTGTGTTTACTATAAATAGCAATGGCGGCGAAGATGCTTTGGTTGTGAAACTAGATACCGATGGCAATTTTGTTTGGGCAAGAAGCGTAGGTGGTGGCAGTACCGATAGAGGACACGTAATCACTACAGACAAAGACGCAAACGTAATCTTCGTGGGATCTTTTTCTTCTAACGGTGTTACCATAGCTGGCAATACAATTTCGAATAAAGGAAGTTATGACGGTTTTGTTATCAAATATGACCAGAATGGGAATGTATTGTGGTCTGCAGGTTTTGGCTCTTCTGCAATGGACGAAATAAAAAGTGTAAAGACGGATAGCGATGGTGCCATAGCCATAATGGGCTATTTTGGGGCTAATATTAATTTAAATCCCCGAGGGGCTGCTCAAAACTATACAGCAAGTGGAGAAACTTACTTTTTGGCTAAATATAGTCCAAGCGGGATTTTAAATTGGACAAATATAATTACTGGCACTGTAACAATAGCCTCCATAGCTATCGGCCCTTCCAATGATGTATTTATCACAGGTGTATTTTCTGGGCAAATTACAGTTCGTTATGGAAACCTAACATCAACTATTAACCAGCAAAACAACGCTAAACACTTATTGATAGCTAAGTATAAAGGTAATGATGGGAGTGGGGAATGGTTCGAAGCTGCTCCCTCTGGTTCGACTAATCCATATAGCTACTATATTACGGTAGATAATGAAAACAATGCCTATATCGGAGGATTTTTCGATCAAACTCTAACCTTTTATCCTAAAGGTATATCCAAGACACTTACCTATCATGGTGGCAGAGATACTTTCTTCGCAAAATATAACACAGATGGAGATTGCCAATGGGCCTTTAACTTCGGCAGCGCTTGTACTGGCAACTTTGGTCATAAAATAGATGTAGACTCCAAGAAAAATGTATTATTAGGTGGAGCTTTTTGTAAAACAGTAGATTTTAATCCAGGTAATTGCGACCTGAGTTTAACCGCTAAACACAGTGCTTCTGACGGTTACATCGCAAAGTTCAATCAAATTAAGCTTACGGGTGAACCCATAATTACTAAATTTGAACTTCAAGAACAGAACAGTCCTGCAGCTATTGATATTGCTAATAAAAAAATAACAATTACAGTTAAAGCAGGAACAGACATTACCAAATTAAAACCTAAAATAGAAACAGATATTGGAGTGTTAAGTCCCTTGTCTTATGTTGAAATAGATTTTACTACTTCCAAAACATACAAAATTACTTCAAATTGTATCGATTACCTGTGGGAAGTAACAGTAGTTATTGCAAATGTTGTGACTATTCCGGCTTGTTCTGGCGATTTGGTAATCATTAATGGTGAACCCAATGTGTCAGGTGTTTTTCAATGGCAGGTTTTACTTAATAATGGATGGATAAACGCTTCAGGAAACTCAACCCAAGCTAACTATCAGACCAATGAATTTACGAACACAACAGGAGCAACACTAGGAATCCAAGTTAGAAGACAAAGAAATAATGGTGGAATAATTACTTATGATTCTTATGCTTTGTTAGCGTTAAAAACGGCCATCCAAAATAATTCAATAACTAGCAGTCAGCTAAATTTTTGTTCAAAAGGATTTGCAAGTTTAACGGGTTCTACAGCTTCATCTGGCACAACAACCGTCGCATATTCTTGGCAGAAGAGTTTAGATAATAATATCTGGGTAGATATTTCTAGCTCCAACACAAAAGATTTTATTACGCCAGAGCTTACGGAAACAACATTTTTTAGAAGATTGGCAACGGCAAGTACATGTCTCCTTTATAGCAATACACTTAAGGTCGAAATTTATAATCCACCAATAATTACTGTAACGGGGAACACCTTTGGCTGTTCAGCTGCTTCCCTCACCGCTACAGGCGGCACTTCTTATCAATGGAGTGGCGGACTAACCCCCAGCCAAGCAAGCAATACCTTCACTTCAAGTGGTACTTACTCGGTTACGGTTACCGGCGCAAATGGTTGTACCACTACGTTATCCAAAACCATTACCATTGGTGCGGGGCAAACTGCTATTAGTGGAAATGATATAGGATGCAATAGTGTAACACTTACAGCCACAGGCGGTGTAACTTACCAATGGGATGGTGGCAATACACCAAACCAAGCCAATAATACATTTACAATGAGCGGCACCTATAACGTAACCATTACCGATGCCAATGGCTGTACCACCACACTGCAAAGAACGGTAACGGTAAACCCTAACAGTATTCCCTCTTTAAATATCACGGCATCAACTAACAATATTTGTGCTGGTGGCACCATTAGGTTTACACCAAACTACGGCAACGCTGGCGCCACACCGACCTTTAAATGGTTTAAGAACGGAGCGCAGGTAGCAAATACAGAAAATTACACTGCCAATGGGCTCCAAAATAATGACGAAATTTATTGTGAGATTACAGGCTCTACACCTTGCAGTGTTCCTTTGATCAGTAATAAAATTAAAGTAAATGTAAACCCTTTACCTACAGTAAGCTTTGATGGAGATGTTGTAATCGAAAATGATGGGCCAAAAATGCTAAACCCTGTGGTGGGCGATAACGCGATAAGTTACAGTTGGTCGCCAACAATAGGATTAGATAATCCAAGAATCAAAATCCCTAAAGCTAGCCCAGAATCTACAACAGAATATACTTTGACCATAGCCGGACCAGGTGGCTGCTCAGCCCAGGCAACAATTAAGGTGGTAGTTTTGAAAGATATCTTTATTCCAAATGTCTTTTCTCCTAACGGAGATGGGAAAAATGATCAGTGGACGATTAGAAATATTGCGGATTATGGAGGAACCAAAGTCCAGATATTTAATCGTTATGGGCAAAAAGTATTTCAAAGCGACAATTTTATTAAACCTTGGGATGGTATTTTTTCTGGTAAACCTTTGCCTTTGGGCAGCTATTATTATATTTTAGATTTAGCAAACAAATCTAAAACAAGATACACAGGCAGTGTTACTATTCTAAGATAGTTGCTATATTTATAGCTTATGTTGAACAACGATTTTCAAACTGCCTATCAAGATTTTTACACTAATAACGATGTAGCATGGCGTATGCTCGGAGCTAAATATAAAGCACAAAATATTGTAGAAGTCTGTAAAAGTATTCAGCCTAAAAAAGTGTTAGAAGTGGGTGCGGGCGATGGCAGTATCCTCCATTTTTTAAACGAGTGGAATTTCGCTCCAGAAATATATGCGCTAGAAATAGCTACTTCTGGGGTAGAAAAAATAAAAGCCCGCAACTTACCAAACCTTAAAGAGGTTCAAGTTTTCGACGGCTACAAAATTCCTTACGCAGATAATAGCTTTGATTTAATTGTGCTTGCCCATGTGCTAGAACATGTAGAGCACGAAAGAATTTTAATTAGGGAGCTAAAACGTGTAGCAAAACACATGGTAATAGAAGTGCCAAGAGATTATAAATTTGGCGTTGACCAACGATTGAACCACTTTTTGGCTTATGGGCACATTAACATGTACACCCCAACTTTATTGCGCTTTCTTTTGCGGAGCGAAGGGTTAGAAATCGTTGCTGATAAATCTTCAGTTATTACACCCGAAGTCACACTTTTTAACGATTATGTAAATCGTAAGGTGCAAAAATCTTTCCTTAAAAACCTAAAAGTGAAACTAGAATATCAGGTAAAAAATGCTTTAGGTAAATTATTAGGCAGACAAAAACAAGAAGAATTTGCGAATGCTTACACCGTTTTAGTTCAAAAATCAGAACAGGATATTAAAATATTTTAGCGAATTGATTTAACCAGGTAAAGCATAGATGAAAATGAGTTTTCTTATAAGTACGAATTTTTCTTAAACGGACTTATATGTCTTATATGCTTGAATAACCTTATTTTTGGCCATGCAAAACCTAGCTCCAATAGCTTTATTTGTTTATAACAGGCCGCAACACACCGAGCGCACCATTAAATTCTTGCAGCACAACCTACTGGCAGCAGATAGCCGTCTTTATATTTTCTCTGATGGACCAAAAACGCAAGGCGATGAAGAAAAAGTAAACGAAGTAAGAGCTTTTATCAAAACGGTAGATGGATTTAAGTCTGTAAAAATTATAGAGAGCAAAACGAATAAAGGTTTAGCAAATTCGGTTATTGAGGGTGTTACGCAACTTAACCAAAATTATGGGAAGGTTATTGTTTTTGAAGACGATTTAGTGTCATCTCCGCATACTTTAACCTATTTTAATGAAGCCCTAAACCGCTATCGCGATGAAGAAAAGGTGATGCACATTGGTGCCTATATGTATCATTTAAAAAATGAAAACTTGCCCGAAAGCTTTTTTTACAGAGCAGCTACCAGTTGGGGTTGGGCAACTTGGCAAAGTGCTTGGCAACATTTCGAGCCCAATATTAACACGTTGTTGGCGCAATTTGACAAGAAGAAAATTAAAGAGTTCTCTATTGAGGGTACAATGAATTTCTGGAAACAGATGCAGGATTTCAAGCACAAGAGGAACAACTCTTGGGCAATACGCTGGTATGCTTCTGTTTTTTTAAAAGGCGGATTAACGCTAAACCCATCGCAATCTTTGGTAAATAATATTGGACACGATGGCACCGGCGTACACTCTGGCATTAACGACATTTACAATGTCATCATCAATCCAAAACCAATTACGCAATTTCCCAATGAGATAAAGGAAAATGAAGCGGCTTACCAAGCTATTAAGGGGTTTTTAGCCAATAGAAAAGGTAGTCTTTGGGCTAGGGTTAAACGTTACATCAACGAAAAAATACTCCGCTAATCTAAAGCAAAAGAAGGACGCTTACTATGGGCTAAACTATCCCTAAACTTTACCTGCATTTGGATAATGTTATTTATTTTATCCGATACTTGTCTTTTATATTGGTGGTCAGATTTCACATCTTTCAAAAGCAATTCGGCAGCTTCGTAAGTTTCCTGTGCAAGCTTTGTTTTTAGATTTTTATCTAGGGTATATTTTTTATTTAATTTTAACCGAGCCATTTTTTTAGTGACCTCTAAATTTGCTTTGCTAGGTTTAATGCCGTGTTGGTACACGCGTTGTTCTTTTTCAATTTTGGAATAACTTGCTTTCATCCATAATACTTGGTCAAAAGCTCTCATATTCTTATCAAATTCTATTTTCAATTTCCAAAACTCATCGTGCTGGTATAATGGAGTAAGTGTAGTTACTCCATAAGTAAATGTCCCAAAAATAGCTGCAATACTTACGTATTTTATGGTGGGTGAAATTTTCTTAAACCTCCATTGATGGTCAAAAACCAACATGTAGGTAATTAAAAATCCAGAAGCTAAGCCGCCCAAATGGCATGCGTTATCTACAATAGGACTAATACTGCCATTGATTAACATAATAACCAACACCAGGACCGTGCTGATCAATAAAGCCTTATTGGCAGCTTTTTCAAAGAACTGATTAAGTAATAAGGCCATTGTTGCTCCAAAAAGACCCATTATAGCCCCAGAAGCACCTACGGTATAGATGTTTTCGTGATGCGCTATACTCGTTAATCCTCCGCAGACACCACTGATCAAGTAGATAAATAGAAATTTTTTCCATCCAATCTTATTTTCAATTATTAAACCCAAGTAAACAAAGGCATACATGTTAAAAAACAAATGTCTCAAAGAACCATGTAGAAACTGATAGCTAATTAAACGCCAATAATCACCTTCCAGAACAAGTTTTCTGTTAATATGGCCAATAAGCTTGGTGTCTAACACCTTTTGAGCCATTATTTCGGGAGTAGGCGACTGTGTGGCCACCAGGTAAAATGGCATCGCAATCAGCAATAGAATCCAAGCACCGAAACAAAAAATATTTAACAATAATAGAATTGGTGTAGCAGCATATCCCTTTCTCGGAATAAACAGATAAAAAATATTCTTTATTTTATTCTTTACTGCCAAAGGAGCCTTTTCAAAATAATTATCATCTTGCTGTGCTACATATTCATGAAAAGACTTTACCTGTTCGTCCCATTGGTCTTGCAAATGATATTGTACGTATTCGAATTCGTGAAAAAGCTTCTCTAAATTAGTTTCGTTCTTGCCATAATCATTAAACAGCAATTGAATACCCACGCATTCACTTTTTACCACAGCAAAATTGTTCTGTATCCTTACTGATATTTCTTCACTATACGATTGAAAAGAAAGAGGCGTGTAAGCAATAATTCCCGATTCGGAAACATGACTTAGCTGCCAACCTAAATTTTCAATGGCCTGCCTTACAATAATTAGATATTTATCTGCAGGAAAATCTGCCAGTGGAATAAATTTTTCTGTTTTGGGAGAATATCCCCATCTGATACTCATAAGCGTTAATTTAAGATGACTTAGCTTTTCGTTGCTTCTATTAAAATATAGGGCGACAATTGTTTGCTCTCGAAAGGAATAATCTTAGAGAATACCTTGCCTACAAACCAAGTTGCTTTTTTAAACAAACGTACTGCTGCAGATTTCTCTTTTTCGTTTTCTAGCCATAAGCTAAACCCACCGAAATAACGAGCCTGCAAAACATCTAATCCAGATTTTTCTACTATTGTTTTTAGTAAGGCGGGATCCATGCAGTTGATGTTATGTTTATCGTAATTTTCTTTATCGAAGGTTTTTTGAAACCAGCCGTTAAGTGCTTTGAAATTGGGCAAGGTAATGAATAACGTTCCGCCAGGTTTTAAAAATTGGATGTGTCTATTAATGATGTCTTCGGTGTCGTTAAAATGTTCTATCAAACCGCAACTTAGTACCAAATCATATTGCTTTTCTGGTTGATAATTGAACAAATCGGTTTCAATAATATGGATGTCGCCTTTGGCTAAACCATTGGTCTCTAAAAGCTGCTGTGTAATAGGCTCGTGAACAAAGTAATCTAACAAAGTAACCTCTAGTTTCAGGTATTTCTTTAAAAAAACGGCATAATAACCCGGAAAACCGCCCAACTCGATGGCAGTTTTTACATTTTCTCTTTTAACGATAGTTTCTAATTGCTGATGAAACAAATAATTTTGCGGAATTGCCACCGATAAATCGGTTTTACTTTCCCAATATTTTACCCAAAAATCTCGGTCGGTTAGTAAGTTTGCCATTTTGTATGGTAAACTTACGAAGTTTGTTAAACTTCGTAAGTTTCTTTTTAATTATTTTAAACATCAGATAGCCGGCTGTAAAACTGATGCTGAAATAAATCAAGTAGGACGAAACTGAAATACAGCGTCATCCTCAATTTATTTCAAGGTCGCCGAAAGGGGGCTAATATTATAATTTATCTAAACGAGTTGAACAATTTTTATTATTTCAACTCCTTCATAATTTCAGCTACGGCACGGGCTAACTGTGGGTCTTTGCCGTTCAATCTATCTTCAAATGTATTCTTTACAAAAATATCTGGCGATACACCTTCTTTCTCAATGTTCTTGCCATCCATGGTATAGCAGCCCCAAGAAGGCAAACGGTACGAAGAACCATCTACCAAGCCTTTTGCCGAAGTAAAGATAATCCAACGGTAAGTTTCAGTTCCAATAATTTTGCCCAGTTTTAGGTGCTTAAAACCGGCGGCGGTCATTTCGGCATCGCTTAAAGATTGTTCGTTAATTAACAATACAATTGGTTTTACTGCTGGGCCGAAATTACTTTGCGGTGTTAGCTTTCCACCACGATATTTCCACTGCAAATAAGGGCGTTGCGACAAAAATTTCAACACCTCGTCGTGCACATTTCCGCCGGTGTTGTAACGCAAATCTAAGATAATGGCATCTTTGTTATTTTCCTGCGCCACCATATCTAACAAGAAAGTTTGCAGTTCGCCAATACCCATGTTTTTCATATAAGAATAAGCAATGCGGTTTTTCCCCCAATCATCTACATTTTTACGGTTATTGGCAATCCACTCATCGTATAGGTTCATTTTTAGCATAGCCGATGTTTGAGGGTGGATATTTACATTTACCGATTTACCATTGCGTAAGAAAGTTAGGTTCATTTCCTTGTCTAAAGATGGCTTGCTGAAATAGTAATCCCTATCTATTGTTTGATCTACTTTTACGCCATTTACGTGGGTCAATACATCGCCAATGGCAATTTTATCTCCCAATAACACAGCACTACTTCTTGCCACAACTCTATCTACCTGATAAGGTTTTTCGTTGTTAAAGATGATGCCCGTTTCGTTGGTTACATAATTCATGCTTTTGCGCTCTTCGGCACCAGTACTGTTAAAGCCCATGTGCGATGAATTTAGTTCGCCCAGCATATCGTTCAACAACACACGCAGGTCGGTACGATTGTTTACATAAGGCAAATACGCCGCATAGCGTGTCTTCATTTTTGGCCAATCTACACCGTGAAAATCATCGTCGTAAAAATTCTCGTCTAAACCTACCCAGGTTTCGTAGAACATTTGGTTAAACTCTGCATTAAGGTTTTTACTGAATTTGTAGCTAAAATCTAAAGCATCTACCTTGTTCATGTCAATGTTGTACTTATTTACCGTACCTCTCGACAATAGAAAATGCTTGCCTGCAGCTTCTACAATACCAAAACCTCCCGGTGCTACTTTCTCCGTTTTATTGTTTTCTAATGGTTCTATAATGGTTCGGTAAGTGCTTGGCGGAACTCCTTCATGTGTGGAAAAATAAAACACGTAAGTTTTATCGCCTTTGGCCAAAACATCGGTTAAATACTGCGAGCCAAATACCGGGCTAACTAATTCTATCCTATCTAAAATACCTTGCGTATTAATGGTAATTAGTTTTGGTGCAGGCGTAGTTGCTGTTTTCTTTGCCGTGTCGGCAGGTTTTTTAGTGTTTTTTGTAGAAGCTATTGGTTTAGCTGCTGCGGGATTACTTTCCTTGAATAATTCGTCGAATTTATCGGCACGGTAAGGGGTGTCGTAATGATTTAGCGCCATGCGATAAACATGTGCGTCTTGCATGCCAAAAGGATAAGATGGCTTGGTGCGGGCGCTGGTAAAATAAATATACTTCCCATCTGGCGACCAAATTGGGTTAGCTTCCGTTACGCCTGTGTTGGTTAAGTTAATTGTTTGGTTAGCTTTAATGTCATGCACTAAAATATCTTGCTCAAAATTGCGGAAGGCAGTAAAAAGCCGGTATTGATCGTTGGGCGAAAAACTTGGCGCCAAACTTTGGGTGGCCCAAAACTCGTCTTTTACTACCGTTTTACTTTGGAAAGTTTTCAAATCCATTACCCGCAACTCGTTTCTGCCACTTAGATATACCGCTTGTGTTTTAGTCTTATTAAAAGCAATATCGCGGTTGTTTGCGTTGTCGTTCGTAAGCTGTTTTGGGGCAGATTTTCCATCGCCAACAATAGTAAACCAGTTTTGGTAGCCATTTGCCGTTTGACCAAAAAGAATAGTTTTATTATCGGCCAGCCATTTTAATTCTATTGCTCGTTCGCCAGTATGGGTAATTTGGCGGATAAATTTGCCATCGGTATCGCTTACAAATAATTCGCCCCTCGCAATAAAGGCCATTTTTTTGCCATCTGACGATACATCAAAATTGGAAATATTTGCTTTTACTTCATATTCTTGCTCTTTGGTTAATAATTGGTTTCTAAAAGAGCTGATGCTGATTTTCTCCGATTTTTTAGTCGCTACATCATAAACAAACAATTGATAATCTTTCTCAAAAACAATGGTACTGCCATTTGCAGCTACAAACGGACGTTTAATTGAAGTATCGAACTGGGTTAATGCTGTCTTTTTATTGTTGATGAAAGTGTACAGGTTATACTCTGTGTTACCTTCGTCAGAAACAAAATAGATATTTCCTTTTTGGTCAATGGTAGTCCAAAAATCTTTGCCTAAATATTCGGTGTAGCGTTTGTAAGTTTTGGTTTTTGGGTTATACGACTGAATATCTGGATTAAAAGCCCCCTTATAATGTTTACGATTGGCAAAATTTCTACTTTCCCAAGTATCGTTAAAAAACAAACTGCCATCTGGTGCTTCGGCAATGTTGTGCGTAGTGTTAAAGTAATTATCGAACAAGCGAACCGCAGTACCACCGTTAATGGCTACTTTGTAACTCGAATAGTTATTGTAACGGCTCGAAGTAAAATAAATCGTTTTCGAATCCCAGCTCCAATTATCTACTTCGTCGGTTCCGTCGTTAAAAGTTAACTGTTTAATTTCGCCTCCGGCCATGGGCATTAGGTACACGTCAAAATTGCCGTATTGGTTCGAAGAAAAGGCTAGCCATTTTCCATCTGGCGATATTTTTGGATTGATTTCTTCGCCCTGCATGCCTGTAATTCGCGATGCCAAGCCACCCTTAACGGGTACTTTCCAAATGTCGCCATCGTAGCTAAAAACTACAGTTTGTGCATCTGGAGATAAAGCAGGATAACTGGCAAAATAAGTTTGATTTTGAGCGTTTGTCCAAAAAGGGATCAACAAGAGTGCGAAAGCAAGCTTGCTGAACAAATTTTTATTCTTCATTTTTATAAGATAGTTAGTCGATTTTTAGTTCGATTTTACAAACCTAAACATAAAAATGTATTTTTGATTGATTTGAAAGTTGTACACCTAAATACTTACGATGGCAATGGCGGCGCTGGCAGGGCTTGCCTACGGTTAAGCGATGCGCTGAACAGTATCGGCATCGATTCTAAGGTGCTGGTGTATTATCAATTTGGCGATAACCCTAAAATTCATAACCTCAGCAAAAGCCCATTTGCCAAAGCAAAGGCCGTTTTTAACATTATGGCAGAGCGATATTTGGCCAAAGCTTTTTCAAAGAAAGAAGTGAAAACGCCATTTTCTTTACAGTGGTTTGGCAAAAGCATACTTAAAAATAAGCTGGTTCGCGAAGCAGATATAATTCATATCCATTGGGTTAACCACGGGTTTTTAAGCCCGAAGTTTTTAGCTCAACTAGATGAATTGGAAAAGCCAATTGTATGGACTTTTCACGATAGCAATGCCTTTACCGGAGGTTGCCATGTTCGCTACAGTTGCGAGAATTTTCATCGCCAATGCGGCAATTGCCCCTTGCTAAAAATGAGTGGGGCAAAAGATATTTCGCACCAAACTTGGAAACGTAAACAAAAAGCTTATTCCGAAGTAAACTTTCATGTAGTAGCACCAAGTAATTGGATGGCAAAATCGGTAAAAGAAAGTAGTTTATTGG
Organism: Pedobacter sp. UBA4863; assembly: GCF_002399615.1. Taxonomy (GTDB): domain Bacteria; phylum Bacteroidota; class Bacteroidia; order Sphingobacteriales; family Sphingobacteriaceae; genus Pedobacter. Next base: position 161,181 of record NZ_DHDZ01000040.1, read on the forward strand.
GTTTGCGCCATACCTCGGTTATCCCAAATACTATAGAGGTAGATGTTTTTAAGCCCTATGTAAAAGCCGAAGCCAAAAAAATCCTTAAAATAGCACCAGAAAAGTTTGTGTTGATGAGTGGTTTTATGCCATCTAAAAACGATAAACATAAAGGCACACAATATCTAATTGATGCGCTTTTCGAACTTTCTCGCCGGCCAACAATTTTAAACGACCAAATAGAATTGGTAATTTTTGGCAACAAGGACGAAAAGAACATTCCTAAATTTCCATTTAAAACTACTTTTTTAGGGACCATTAATAAAGACGAGCACTTGGCTAAATGCTACGCCGCTGCCGATGCTTTTATCACACCCTCTTTAGAAGATAATTTACCCAATACGGTGATGGAAAGCTTAGCTTGTGCTACACCAGTAATTGCTTTTACCACGGGCGGTATTCCCGATATGGTGAAGCATTTGCAAAACGGTTATTTAGCCACATACCAAGATGCTTCGGACTTGGCCGATGGCATAGAATGGTTGTTTCTTCATGAACAGAAAGAAGAAGTGCAAAAAGAGGCTAGAAGAACTGTTTTAAGTACATTTTCGCCATCGGTAATTGCAGAACAACATGTCGCTTTGTATTTTAAATTGTTAGATGATATGCCGAAATAAGTTAAAAGTAGAAAGTCAAAAGTAAAAAAACCGCTTCCGTCATTTCGATGAGGAGGTACGACGAAGAGAAATCTAGCTCTTTTATATTTCAGATTTTTATATGTCGATTTCTAAATTTAAGCTACATAATTTTTAGATTTCTCCTCATTCTTCGTCGAAATGACGAGTAAATCTCTTAAACTTGCATTATGTTTCCCAAGCTGTCTGTCATCACTATCGTTTATAACAATGCAAAGGATATCGAACGTACCATGCTTTCGGTGCTTAACCAAAGCTATAAAAATATCGAATACATTATTATTGATGGTGCTTCTACAGATGGCACTTTAGACATTATAAAAAAACACGAAAATCGTTTAGCAAAGCTGATTTCTGAAAAAGATAAAGGCATTTACGATGCCATGAACAAAGGTTTGGCCCAAGCCACGGGCGATTATGTACTATTCATGAATTCTGGTGATGAAATTTACGAATCAACTACCGTAGAAAATATATTTGCTACTGCTCCAAATGCCGATATTTATTATGGCGAAACCGAAATGTACGATGAAAATTGGAACAGCTTAGGCCCACGCAGGCACCGAGCCCCAGAAATATTCACATGGCGTAGCTTTAAGTATGGCATGAACATTAGCCACCAAGCCATATACATTAAACGCAGCTTAACCGAACCTTACAACTTAAAGTACAAATACAGTGCAGATATTGATTGGGTCATCAAGATTGCCAAGAAAGCTTCTAGCATTGTGAATACACGTTTGTATGTCGCTAAATATTTAGTTGGCGGTATAAGCAAGCAAAAACATCGCGAAAGCCTAAAAGAACGCTTTAAAATTTTTAGCCATTACTACGGTTTTGTTACAAACGTGATTAATCATGTTATAATTGCATTTAACCTTGTTTTTTACTTTATAAAACATCGCAGAACTAACGATTAAGTGCCTACAGCAAAGGGCTCTCTTTTTCGCTATGGTTAATTATATTTAATTTGCACTAAAGAAGCCTATACTTTATTATTTCTTTATAAAAATGAAAAAACACATACTAACATTTGGGGTTATTTTAACTGCTTTTGCCGTAAATGCACAAAATAAGCCGCTAACTACCAACGATTACGCTAGGGCAGAACAATTTTTGGGTTACAATATTGAGCCCCTGGTAACTGGTGGAAGCGTTAGAGCTAATTGGGTAAGCCCTAGTAAATTTTGGTACACCACAAAAACCAAAAACGGAAACGAAACCTACGAAGTGGATGCTTTAAAGAAAACAAAAGTAATTACAACAGCTTACAAAGAAGAAGGAAGCGGTGGTTTTGGAAGACGTCAGGGAGGTTTAGAAGTAGTATCGCCAGATGGCAAAAAAGCAGTTTTTATTAAAGATTGGAACCTATGGTTAAAAGACGTTGCTTCTAAAAAAGAAACGCAATTAACCTTTGATGGGATAAAAGATTATGGTTACGCTACCGACAACGCCGGTTGGAAAACCAGCGACAGAGCTATTGTAAAATGGTCGCCAGATTCGAAAAAGTTAACCACCTACCAACAAGATCAACGTCATTTAAAAGACATGTATTTGGTAACTACCAACGTAGGTTCGCCAACATTAAAAGCATGGAAATACCCATTGCCAGGCGATAAGGAAATAGCCAAGTTACGTAGGGTAGTTATAGATGTAGAAAACGCCAAAGTAGTGAGCCTGCAAATACCATTAGACGAACACCGAAGCTCGTTAAGTGATGATATTGTAGATGGAGGACAACTGGCAGATATAGACTGGAATGCTGATGGTAGCGAATTTGCTTTTTTATCTACCTCTCGCGATCATAAGGTTGCTAAACTACAAATTGCAAATGCCACTACTGGGGCAGTTAGAGAAGTTTTTACTGAAACTGTAAAAACACATTTCGAATCGGGATTAAACGCTATTAACTGGCGTTATTTGCCAAAAACTAATGAAGTTTTATGGTACTCGGAACGCGATAATTGGGGACATCTTTACCTTTATGATTCAAAAACTGGAAAACTAAAAAATCAAATTACAAAAGGCAACTGGTTAGTTGGGCGTTTAATTAAGGTTGATGAAAAAGCCAGAGTGCTATATTTTACAGGGCAGGGCAAAGAAACGGGCAATCCTTATTTTTCTTACACTTACAAAACTAAATTTGATGGCAAAGGTTTAACACTATTAACACCAGGTTTAGGAAATCACCAAGTGTCTTTTTCGCCAGATTTTAACTACATTATAGATACATACTCGCAGCCAAACGTGCCAAGTGTAACGGTTTTAAGAGATATTAACGGTAAAAAGATACTTGATTTAGCCAGTACCGATGTTTCTGCATTAATTGCTAAAGGTTGGAAAGCTCCAGATGTGGTGCAAGTTACAGCAGCCGATGGCAAAACCGATATTTACGGCTTGGTATTTACGCCAACCAAAATGGAAACGGGCAAAAAATATCCTGTGGTTAATTATATTTATCCTGGTCCACAAGGCGGTAGTGTTGGTAACTGGTCGTTTGCTGCTACTAGAGGCGATCACCAAGCCTTAGCCGAGTTAGGTTTTATTGTAGTGCTCATCGAAGGAACAAGCAATCCGGGGCGTTCTAAAAGTTATCACGATATGAACTATGGTAACATGGGCGAAAATACCTTGCCAGACCAAATTACAGCAATAAAACAATTGGCCGCAAAATACCCTATGGATATTGATAAAGTTGGTATTTGGGGACACTCGGGTGGTGGTTTTGCTACGGCAGCAGCATTGTTTCGCTACCCAGATTTCTTTAAAGTTGGCGTGTCGCAAGCGGGTAACCACGATAACAGAAATTATGAGGACGATTGGGGCGAGCGTTACAATGGCTTGGCAGAAAACTCAGATTACGAGGCCCAAGCAAACCAAACCCATGCTAAAAACTTAAAAGGTAAACTTATGTTGGCGCACGGTATGATGGATAATAACGTACCTCCGTACAATGTATATTTAGTGATAGATGCTTTGAACAAAGCGAACAAAGATTACGACCTAGTATTGTTTCCGCATAGCGGACATGGTTTCGGTGCTTACAATTCTTATATGATGCGTCGCCGTTGGGACTATTTTGTAAAACATTTACAAGGTGTAGAAACTCCAAAAGAATATAATTTAAGAGGAGCAAACCAATTGCAGCGGTAATACGAGGATTATTAATTAACTTAACCATAAAAACGGCAATTTCATCACTAAAATTGCCGTTTTTTTATGGCTCATGGCTGCTAAATCAAGATTGGCTTAAACGCTAATTTTAAACAGAACAAATCGTTATATACCCTGGACTTGGTGTTGGTATTTGTTTGTAAAGCAATGTTTTAATGTGTTTTATTCGCTTTTTGCATCAATAAATTGTATCTTTGGGGCGAAAGAAAAACGTATCTATCAAATTATGCTAACGTTTAAAAAGAAATATTTCTTCTCAAACTTTAAAGACTTTAATGTCTAATTCCCGGAGATAGCATAACCGGGAAGCTCTCTTGTATTCCATATTATTTATTGAAACGTTGCAAGCCGCAGCGCTTCTTTTGTTGCATTTAAACGTAAAATATGTGCTTTTTCCATTTGCATTGGGTTTGCGCTACAGACTTTGATGTTTAAGCCTTGGCATTTACGCCAGGGCCAATTTAAGAAATGAACGAACAACATCCATTTATTAAATTATAAAATCAAATATCATGAATACTATCATAGCAAAAACCAACGAAACACCTATTGTAATTACCAGAGGAATTTATGATTTGCTTAAAATTTTTGTTAACAAGAAAAAACTGAGCAGACATAACGAAATTAAGCTTGACCAAGAACTTAAATATGCTGTTCAGGTGTTAAGAAAAGACGTACCCGAAAACATTGTTGATTTAGGTAAGACAGTAAAAGTAAAAGAAACTACTAGTGGCGCTGAGTATGAGTATAACTTGGTTTCGCCGCAAAAAGCCCGTAGAAAACATAATACAATTTCTATCTTGTCGCCAATTGGTATTGCTTTATTGGGCTATCCACAAGGAGCTGTACTTAGTTGGGAAATGCCTGATGGCGTTAAAGAATATCAAATTTTAGAAGTAAAATCTATTGCTTAATTAAGCGAAAAGGCGTCTCTATTTTACATCGGGACGCCTTTTTAACAATATACATTTTAGTAACGTTCTTATTTCTCTTTTACGGCAGCTACCATTTTTTCGGTTATCAGTTGTGGGTTTTTATTGCCAAAAGAATTTCTAATGTAGTTCATTACATCGGCAATTTCATCATCTGCAAAGCCCGAGGGAGGCATGGCATTGTTATACGCTACATTATTTACCTTTATGGCGCCTTTCATCCCAAACTTAATGGCATGAATAGATTTTTCGGGGTATTTTAACAGAAAGTCGGCTTTTGCCAATGGAGGAAACGTGTCTTTTATGCCCTCGCCATTAGCTAAATGACAAGTAATGCAGCTTTCTTTGTAAAGCTCTTTGCCTCTGGCTATACTTTTGCTGAGGTTGTCTTGTGCGTTAGATAAGAATGCAAAGACATATATAGCCCCGCAACCTAAAATGCTAATTAACTTCATGTTAAGATTTTGGGCTAATTTTAACGATAGCGCCGGTGCTTTCTACTACCACGTAGATATTGCCATCAGGCCCTTGTTTTACATCTCTCACTCTACCTATTTTATCAAATACAATTTCTTTTTTTACTACTTTATTGCCTTTGATGACTAGGTGCTCTAAGTTTTGGAATTTTAGCGAGCCAACCAACAAATCTCCGTTCCAATCTTTAAACTTCGGATTATTTACAAAAGTCATTCCGCAGGGTGCTATAGAAGGTTTCCAATAAATTACTGGCTGTTCCATACCGGGCGCTTCGGTTTTATCAGAGATGATAGAGTTGTCATAATCGATACCGTAGGTAATTAAGGGCCAACCGTAATTCTTGCCTTTCTCTACAATGTTTAGCTCGTCGCCACCTTGTGGGCCATGTTCGTGCGCCCAAATAGTTCCGGTAGTAGGGTGCATCACTAAACCTTGTGGGTTTCTGTGCCCATAACTCCAAATTTCGGGTAAAGCGTCTTTTGTTTTCACAAAAGGGTTGTCTGTAGGTATTTTTCCGTCTTCGTGTAAACGTACTATTTTACCTTGCGCTTTGTTTAAACGTTGTGCATTTTCCTTCTGCCCACGTTCGCCCAAAGAAAGAAAAACATAACCTTTCTTATCGAATAATATTTTACCGCCAAAGTGCACACCGCCCTTTACATTTGGGCTAGCTTTGTATAAATGCTCTATGTTGGTTAGCTCATGTCCGTTTAATTTTGCTCGCATAAGCGCCGTGTTTGCACCATTGTCATCTCCAACTTCGCCTTCCTTTTTAGGAGACGAATAACTGATGTAGATCCACCCGTTTTCTTTGTAGTTTGGATGAAGTGCCACATCTAAAAGCCCTCCTTGGCCGCGGTAGTAAACTTTTGGAATACCTGCTATTTCTTGCGGATCTAGCTGTCCATCTTTTACAATGCGTAATTTGCCAGTTCGTTCAGTTACCAAAAATCTCCCATCGGGTAAAAACGCCATTGACCAAGGCATGCTAAGCCCCGCTACAATCGTTTCTGATGTTAGGTTTTTATCGGTAGGGGCCGTACTTTGTGGCGCAATGTTGCAATGGCTCATTAACAAGCCAGAAACAGCTAAGATAGCTAGCATTAAAAGCCCCTTTATTGGTTTTTTAGAGAATTGAAGTTTCATAAATGACAATTTTCCTTAAATATATTAAAATAGTAGCGAGATGGACTGATGTAAAAGGAGCTTTACAAAAAAGCATGGTTTGTTTACCATGCCTTTAAAATTATTGACCACGCTTGCGTTCGTTGTCTTTATTGGAAGTTTGATCTGCACGTTGACCACCGGCATTGGTAATGCCATTCATTTTTTTGTCTTGCTTTACATCGGTATGTGTTCTATTGGCAATGGTGCTGTTATGAATCCGTCCATTGTTTTTTGGAAGATTGGTGTCTTTCATAATTTCTATATTTAGGTAATTGAAAATAGTTTAAAGCATAACCCCAAAACATCCTTTTTAGTTTTGATAAAAAAGAAAAACCCTCTAATAGTTGCTATTAAGAGGGTTTTAATTTATAATGAAATCGCTAGGCGATTAGAATTTTAAGCCTAAGCCAACTTGAAAAACCTGGTTTTTAAACTCAGGGGTAGTAGTAGTGCCATTCTCGTTGTTTTTTTGAAAATCTAACGCATAGCGGCCAAAAATTCCAACATTCTTGCTAAGATCTAAACGAGCACCAATTACACCGCCCAATAAGCTCTTTTTAAATTTGTCAGAATCTTCGTCAGTAGTTTGTTGCACCGTGCCCATACCATTTTCTACTTTGCTGTCTGTAGATAATAAGAATGACACCTGAGGCCCCAATACAAAGTTTAATCCTTCGGTTAATTTAATGCTGGCCAAGATTGGTACTTCTAAGAAATGGGTTCTCTGGGTTGTTGTAACTTCAGAACCTAAAATAGTATAGGTGTTTTTATAACCTTTGGTAGAATATACCAGTTCTGGTGTAAAAGCTAAATTTTCTAATAACTTAATGTCTAAGGTTAAACCTGCATTATAACCTACAAGATAATCGGTTTTAAAATTGTTGTTGCCATCGTCTTTAATAATGTTAGAGAAGTTGGCACCACCCTTAATACCCAATCTAATTAAATTATTTGTTGATTGAGCGTTTGCAGCAAGACCCGAAACAAACAGACCTAATGCTATGATAAGTATCTTTTTCATTTTTTTAAGATTTTATTTTTGTTAATGGAGTTTCCCGAAATTTAACCTACGAGTTCCGCCATTTTGGTTAACCTCTCTCAAATAAATGTGCCAAACAAAAAAACACACCGATGTCTGAAAGCTGTTCTCTCTCTATTATCAATATTTAAAATGCAGAATTTTAGCAAATTAATATTTTTTTTGGGGGCTTAGTTCGTTACACTATTCATGTCATCTAGTGTATCAAATTCAATACAGTTGTGTTTTAAAAACAGCTTTGGTGTACTTTTTACACACTTTTTAAAAATGTAAAAACAAATATTTGGCAAGAACGATTTGATTTCCGCATCTTTAAAGGATTTTCCGCAATAAACAGCAATCGCAGAGAAGAACAAATAAAATTTTAAACATAAAAATGAACAAGAAATTTCTTTATGCGTTCGGTATAATATCCCTATTAGCCATAGGAAAAACCAATGCGCAACAACCCTCTTATCTAGAATTGTTAAAACAGCAACCGCATTGGGTAGATTCGGTATTCAATAGGTTAAGTACAAAACAAAAAATTGCTCAATTGTTTTTTGTTAGGGCACACACCAATTTGAGTAAAGCTTACCAAGATTCTGTTGGCAAAGTAATTAGAAAAGAAAAGTTGGGCGGTGTGGTGTTTTTTCAAGGAGGGCCGGTAAGGCAAGCCGTGCTCACCAACAAATACCAAAAGAAATCAAAAGTACCCTTGTTAATTGCTTCTGATGGTGAGTGGGGCCTGGGAATGCGTTTAGACAGTACCATTTCTTATCCTTACCAAATGGCTTTGGGGGCAGTACAAAACAAAGAATTGCTTTTTAAAATGGGTTTAGAGGTGGCTAAAGATTTTAAGCGTATTGGTATGCACATGAATTTGGCCCCAGATGTAGATGTAAATAACAATGCTAAAAACCCGGTAATCAATTTTCGCTCTTTTGGAGAAAATAAATACAATGTAGCCGAAAAAAGTGCGGCTTATTTAGAAGGCATGCAAGAGGGTGGTTTATTGGTAAGCATTAAGCATTTCCCGGGCCATGGCGATACTGATGTAGACTCGCATTACGATTTGCCACAGCTAAAATTCACCAAAGAGCGTTTAGATACCTTAGAGCTTTATCCGTTTAAAGAACTGATTAAAAAAGGTGCTGCGGGTGTAATGATTGCCCATATGAACATTCCATCGTTAGATGCTACCCCAAATATGCCATCAACTTTATCTAAGCCAATTGTTACCGATTTGTTGAAAAATGAACTAGGTTTTAAAGGGCTAATTATTTCTGATGCAATGGACATGAAGGGCGTTACCAAGTTTTTTAAAGATGGCGAAGCCGAAGTAATGGGCTTAATTGCAGGAAACGATATTTTAGAATTGGCACATGATACAAAAACTGCCATTAAGAAGGTAAAACAAGCCATCAAAGACGAGCGCATTAGTATGGAACGTATTGATGAAAGTGTGAAAAAAGTACTCACTGCTAAATATTGGGCTGGTTTAAATGTAAAACCTCATACCGATGAAGAGAATATTTTTGAAGAGGTGAACCGCCCAGAAAGCCAGGCCTTGGTGCAACAATTGGCCGATGCAAGCATGACCCTGCTAAAAAGCCGCGATGGTTTGGCAAACTTAACGCCAAAGAAAAGAACGGTAATTATAAATGTTGGAACTGATAAAGCAACAACTTTCCAAAACGAAATTACAGCTATCTACAAAAATTCGCTTAGTTTTAATGTAGATAAAAATGCCAATGCTGAGGCTATTACTGCAATTATAAAACAAATTAAAGATGACGACCAAATTGTACTGGCCATTGTAGATACCAGAAGCCGTCCTGGCAATAACATTCCTTTGGGTAAAGACGCAAAAGACTTAATTACTACGTTGTCTGCCAGAAATGCGGTAGTTGCGTTTTTTGCAAACCCTTACAACTTGGCAAAATTGCCAGGTATCGAAATGGCAAGGTCAATTGTAGTAGCTTACCAGAAGGAAGACTTTATGCAAAAAGCAGCGGCAGCAGTGTTTGCCAAAAAATTAGTACCAACGGGCAAGTTGCCGGTTACGGTAAACGGTTTTTTTAAATACGGAGATGGGTTGTAAGCATTAAAAAGAACAAGGAACCTCGAATAATTACTATTCGAGGTTTTTTTATGATGTGGATGTTTTTTGGATGAAAGTTTAATTGCCAATTAAACGGCATTGCTAAAACCAAATTTGCAGGTTAGCATTTTGCAAGGAGCGGTTTGTGAACAGCACAGCCTTGTGTAAAATAAACCCGACTGTTTAGAAAAGCCCGCAGCCCGACCTTGCTGAGGGCGAGAACTTGTAAAAAAGGCGGGACTACCGAAGTTATTGCACAGTAGATGGCTTTTCAAAAAAATCCCACTCGATACCGAACGGGATAATATTGTTAGTTTGCAGTGCTCGGGTTTACAGCTTTGTAAGTCCAGTTTTTTAGAAATTCTGTAATCAGTTTTGGGCTGTGTCCTTTTCCCTCTTCTAAATAAGCCGAGTTTTGGATGTGGAGTACCTCGCCGTTGCCATCTAAAATTAGAAAAACGGGAAATCCAAAACGCCCAGGGTTTTTAAGTTTCTTCAAAACGGCTTCGTTCTTGTTTTCTGTGCTGTAATTAACCAGCACTGTTTCAAAGTTGGTATTTAAATAGTTTTTTAATTCAGGAGTTTCTTCCACCAAATTATGAAAACGGATACACCAAACACACCAATTTCCGCCCACTTGTACAAAAATATGTTTGTTTTCTTTTTTAGCTTTTGCTGCGGCCGCATCAATATCGGCTTGTGCATTGGCAGCAGGATTATAAATTTTAACACCTAAGCTTTGGGGCTGGGTTTGCGCAAAACTTGCAAATCCAATGCTGCTGGCCATCAAAAGAAAAAATAATTTCTTCATCATCTTTAAATTTAGGATAAATATTAAGTGCTGCAAATATAAGTCTTTGAAGAAGTGACTACTGTTTTTGTGGGGTAATTTTTTGTAATGCCTATTGTTATCTTTGCACTAAATGAGTTTGTTTTTAGATCTCCATACCCATAAAACTAAACAAGAACGGGACGTATTTGCTATACAAAGTATTTCGTTAACCGAAAGCACCTTTTTGGCCATGCCCAAAACCAAGCCTATTGCTATTGGTATTCATCCGTGGTATGCAAAATTAGAAGAGCTTACTAAAAACATGAAATACTTGCGTGTTTTGGCTCGACAAGAAAATGTGAAAATGATTGGCGAGTGCGGCTTGGATAGCTTAAGAGGAGAACCGATAGAAAACCAACTGCAAATATTGGAAGCTCAGTTAGTGTTAGCGGAAGAATTACAAAAGCCCCTAATTTTACATTGTGTAAAAACATTTGATGAACTTATTGCATTGAAAAAACGTTTGCAGCCTACTGTTCCTATGGTAATCCATGGGTTTAATAAAAAGCAAGAGATGGCTCAACAATTGGTAAATCAAGGGTTTTACCTGTCGTTTGGTGATGCGGTTTTAAAATCTGAGGAAGTGGCCTTAACCTTAGAAAAATTAGACCATCCTTTCTTTTTAGAAACCGATGACGCCACAATAAACATTAAAGAGGTTTATGCAAAAGTGGCTACAATAAAGAAAATAACTGTTGATGAACTGAAAGATGTTATTTTTGCCAATTGGAAGAAAATGGGGTTGTTATAAAAATTGTTGCGGGTTAAATTTACAGGTGATGAGACTAGATGTCTAAAACTTGCAACACGTAACAGGCCATTCGAAACTTTTAACTTTTTATTTTTGACTTTTAACTTTTGAGATGTCTGATTTAGCTTGGTTATCGCGTTCTGCGTTATTGGTGGGCGACGAAGGAATTGATTTATTGCAGCAAAAACACGTTTTAGTAATTGGTTTAGGTGGTGTAGGCTCATTTGCGGCAGAGTTTATTGCCCGCAGTGGCGTTGGCGAAATGACCATTGTTGACGGTGATGTGGTTGATCCAAGTAACAGAAACAGACAATTGCCCGCACTGGCTACCAATCATGGTGTAAGCAAAGCTGAAATTATGAAGGAGCGTTTGTTGGCGATTAACCCAGAACTGAAGTTACATGTGGTGCAAGATTTTTTAACGCCGCAAAGATGTAGAGAGATTTTGACGACTAAGTTCGATTACGTGATGGATTGTATCGATAGTATCACGCCAAAAGTGACTTTGCTTTCTACCGCTTTGCAGTTCAATTTGCCTATTGTGAGTTCTATGGGTGCCGGCGGAAAGCTAGACCCAACCAAACTTCGTACTACTTACCTTCCCGATACCTATCAATGTGTTTTTGCGCAATATGTTCGTAAACGCTTGAAAAAACTAGGCAATGCCAGTAAAATAAAAGCAGTTTTTTCTATCGAAGAGGTAATGAAAGATTCTTTGATTATGACTGACGGTTCTAATTTTAAGCGGTCGGCTTATGGTACCATTTCTTATTTGCCGGCAGCATTTGGCGGTGTTTGCGCATCGGTAGTAATTAGAGATTTGCTGGGTTATAAAGTAGATATCGAGAAACGTCCGGAGCGTATCAGCCAGAAATCAATTGCCAAATCGAAAAAGAAAGAGCCCAATAGGCTTTAAAAATGTTTGTTTTAGATAACTTTTATTTCTGATAAGGCTCATTTTTCTTCAGCTATGCTAGCACTAACTTGGTAACATGCAAAATGAGATAATACGAGTTACCAAAGAATTTACTTTCGATATGGCGCATGCCTTGTTAAATTACGATGGCCCTTGCAAAAACATCCACGGACATACTTATCGTTTACAGGTTACCGTGTCGGGCTATGCCAGCCAAGACCCACAAAATGTTAAATGTGGTATGCTCATAGATTTTGGGCAGCTCAAACAAATTGTTGCCACAAATATTATCGATAAGTTAGACCATACTTTGGTACTTAACGAAGCTGTTCCAGCATCTTTAAGGGCCAGTTGTTATGCCATTTCCGAAAAAGTGCATTTTGTGGCCTTTCAGCCAACCTGCGAAAACCTACTGCTTTACATAAAGCTTAAACTACAGGCAGCTCTTGACCAAGATGATTTTATTTTACACGCAATTAGATTGTACGAAACACCAACATCATGGGCAGAGTGGTATAAAGAAGACCAACCTAAATCTTTTCAATAAAACTTGAGCGATTAGCGGAGTTTGGCTAACTTCACCTAGCTAAACAAATTTTTATGCCAGTAAATCTAGATGCGCTCTTACGCTACCACACCATTAATCACTGTTTGCAGCAACGTGGCAAAAAATGGACTTGGGAGGAACTAGCCAACGCCTGCGCAGATTATGCCGACGAGGTTGCTTACAGGGATACCCGTAGTATTCCATCAAAACGCACTATACAAAACGATATTAAGATCATGCGCTCTGGCGATTTGGGCTATTTTGCGCCAATTAAAAACGAGGGAGGGTGTTATCACTACGAAGATCCGAGCTATTCCATTAAAAATGCAACATTAAACAATACCGATTTACAAAGCATAGCACTTGCTTGCAAGGTATTAGGGCAATATAAAGGCTTCGATTTTTTTACTGATTTGAACCAAATATTCGAGAAATTTGAAAGCCATATTCAAGTTAAACTCAAACAAAATATTCAGCAATATATTGATTTTGAAAAAGATGAACAGGCTGTTGGCGCTTATTATTTAAAGCCAGTTTTAGATGCCATCGGTAGTCAACAAACGCTTTGTATTCATTATCAAAAATTTCACGATAGCGAAACCAAAGCGCATATTTTACATCCATACTTGTTAAAAGAGTATGCAGGCCGATGGTATGTTTTGGGTTGGCATCAGCAGCGGCAAAGCATTGTAACCTTGGCTTTAGACAGGGTAAAAAATATCGCAGCTTCAAACCAAAACTACTATCAAAAAGAATTTGATGCAGAGAGCTATTTTGCGCATACCATTGGCATTACTTTTATGGGTGGCAAAGTAGAAGAAATTGTGTTAGAAGTTGAACAAGAGTTTGTGCCTTACTTGCTAACCAAACCTTTGCACGCTACACAGCAAATTGTAAATCAAGAGCGTAAAAGCACTACTTTTTCTTATCAATTGGTGGTTAACCAAGAACTAGAAAACATATTGATGAGCCACATCAACCATATCAAAGTTTTGTTGCCGCAAAGTTTAAAACAATCGCTTTTAGTAAAAATTAAAAAAAGTTTACAAAATTTTTCTTAGTGCAAATACACTGCGCTATTGCCATTTATTCTTGTACTTGAATTTAAAAAACCACGAACATGAAAAGAGAACATTTGGCAAACTTTAACATTGCAGGTTTTACCTATTACGAAGGCACTTTGTGTTTTCAAGAACTAAAAATTGGCACAGCTTTAAATTTAGTTTTAGAAGAAGATAATAAATACGACGCTAGAGCAGTGATTATTTATTTCGGAGGATACAAACTGGGCTATATACCAAGAAATGAAAATAGGATTTTTCATAAACTCTTAAAAATTGGCTTTACCAACTTTGATATTAGAATACAACGCATTGACCCAACAGAACAACCAGAAAATCAGATGCAGGTGGTGGTACATTTAGTTTCAACAAAAGATGACAAACAAGGAAATTTATCGTAAACATTTAGAAAATTCGCCGGTTGTTTTACGGGAAACCATAACGCAGCTTGAAACTATTATTCTAAATTTAGCGATGAGTGGCGAACTGGCAGAACTTAATGACCAATTTGAAGAAAATGATACCATGAAATTTATGCCAGAAGATTTTAGAAGTTTATCGGATTATAACGTTAAGTTGCTCTATGAAGTTTCTGATTTTTTGGAGGCTAAAAGGCGAGAAATTATTAACGTAAATGCGTTGGAAGACATTGATGATTTACCTTTTTAATAGAAAACTATGGGACCACAAAAATTTATAGTTTATAAGCTAAACCCTAACGAGCAAGAACTCAATGGAGAAGTTTCTTTCAATAGAAATGTTGACGGTAGAATTTTTAGTGACTGCATTTTGGAAATTCAAGACCATACCGCTATCTTGAAAGATGAAAATGGAGAGATAAAAGGCGTGTTTTCGTTACATCATTTTTATTTGATTAATTCTTAGAAATATGGAAGAGTTAGTAGAAAAAATTGAGCTATTGGCTATTGAATCTGTCGCGAATAGCAGATACTTATTATTCAGTAAAGATTTTCCTGATTATTGTTTACAAGTAATGTGCGGAGATGAAGAAGATTTTCCTCAAAATCAACTCATATTGATTGACCATGCGATTACCTTTAATTCTTTTAGAAATTTTACGGATCAAGAATTAAAAGAGGGTATTCGTGAGAAATTAATTAATCGGTTAAGTAAAGAAAATTTGAAAAAAATTGATGCTATTTTTAAGCCAGATAAACAATTTTATATTGACTATTACAAGGATTTATTCCGAAGATTAAACTCTTTTGAAAACACTCTTGAAATTTCTGAATGGAGCTCTTTTAATCTAGATTTTTCAAATTCAAATAAAAAATTAATTTACAGTAAAATAGACAATGAAATAGGCTATACTGATGGCTTTTATGCTATTTTTTACAACAAAAAATGTCTTTATATAGGAATTGGAAAAAATGTCGCAACAAGAATTAAAAGTCACTACAAAGGATCACTAGGTGAGGAAAAGGAAGAGAGATGGTCTGATTTTTTTCAAAGAATAAAAAAGGAAGTCACTGTTTATTATCTAGTTAAAGGTTA
>NZ_DHDZ01000030.1:0-157 GCF_002399615.1 Pedobacter sp. UBA4863
CGGCTGAGCTATTCGGGAATATTTTTCTACGGTTAAACAAAATAACACCAAAATCCTTTGGCTTATTTTGGTTCAATCATCTATCGCAATTGCGAAGACCAGAACCAGCGTCCCTCCCGATTTCAATCGGGATACTCTAACCGGCTGAGCTATTCGG
>NZ_DHDZ01000030.1:347-5373 GCF_002399615.1 Pedobacter sp. UBA4863
GAAGCTGGGCTCGAACCAGCGACCCTCTGATTAACAGTCAGATGCTCTAACCGGCTGAGCTATTCGGGAGTACCGGTTTAAACAAAACGTTATCAAATGCCATCTATCAATTGAACAGCCTTGTTCGTTTTGGGAATGCAATATTAGGGCTTTTAAATTATTTATGCAATATTTGTATCGAAAAAAAAGACAAAAATTACAAAACACAACGTATGAGCCTGATAATCATAGGTACTGTGGCTTTCGATGCCATTGAAACTCCTTTCGGAAAAACGGATAAAATAGTTGGCGGCGCCGCAACTTTTGCTAGTTTGGCCGCTTCTTACTTCTACAATAAAACAAAAATTGTTGCCGTAGTGGGCGATGATTTCAAAAAAGAAGACATCAACACCTTAAACAAACACGGTATAGACACCGAGGGTTTACAAATTAAAGCAGGCGAAAAATCTTTCTTCTGGAGCGGCAAATACCATAACGACATGAACAGTCGCGATACCTTGGTTACCGAGTTAAATGTACTAGAAAATTTCGACCCTATTATTCCAGACAGCTACCAAGATTGCGAATATTTGATGCTGGGCAACCTCACCCCGCAAATACAACAAACCGTAATTAAAAGGCTAAAAAACCGCCCAAAACTAATTGTATTGGATACGATGAATTTTTGGATGGACATTATGATGGACGACCTCCTAGAAACCATCAAAATGGTAGATGTACTTACCATTAACGATTCGGAAGCCCGCCAATTATCTGGCGAATATTCTTTGGTAAAAGCAGCCAATAAGATATTAACCATGGGACCAAAATACCTGATCATTAAAAAAGGAGAGCACGGTGCGCTATTGTTCCATGAAGACAAAATTTTCTCTGCTCCGGCTTTACCTTTAGCAGACGTGTTTGATCCAACTGGCGCTGGCGATACTTTTGCAGGAGGTTTTATTGGTTACCTGGCAAAAGTAGGCACCATTAACTTCAACAACATGAAAAACGCCTTAATTTACGGCTCTGCCCTAGCATCATTCTGCGTAGAGAAATTTGGCACCGAAAGATTATTGGCGCTTAGCCAAGAAGAAATTGCCACTCGTTTGCAACAGTTTGTAAGCTTAAGCAGCTTCGAGATTACAAAATAAGCAACACGCTAGTTTATCCTAAAGTTTCGGGGCTTTCTAGGCTTCGAAACTTTAGCTATTAAAACTCGAAGCTACCCATATAGCTGCTATTTGATATTTTATCACGTTGATCGCTTACAAAAGCTAGCCAAATGTGATAGGTATTTCCTCGTTCACTTTCGGGAATAACAATACCACCTTCCTTTTCACTGCGGGCAGGTCCAATCCTAGTACCAAAAGCTCTTTCATTTTGCACATCATAAGCTAAAAAGATAAGCCTATCATCATAAAAGGCGGTCTTATGATCCGTATCATCATTCCAGCTCGCCCAAAAACCAGTATCGCTTTTTACAATGTTGGCATTAACAGGGGCAACCAACTGCCCCATACTAATGAGCACTTTACTGTAAACTATTTCTCCATCCGAACTAAAAGCATGGCGCATGTTGTAAGATTTAGCGGCATTATGTGCCGTCATTTGCCTTGTTTTAGCCTCCTGTGCAAAACCCATACGAATATAATCGAGTATAGGCGATAAAAAATATTGCATTTTATTAAAAACCGAGCGGCTAGCCCTTTGCCCAGGGGTGCCTTTTTTTCTCTTAGCACTGGGTTTTGGCAACGAACGTACCACCCATTTTCCGAATCGATAATAGCCAACCACCGCACCAGCTTTTCCACTAAAGCCTCCGTTAATTCCATTTGAAATAATTGCCATAGTATCCTCCTTAATGCAATATAACAACTAACTATCTAACAAACAAGCTAAAACAGCTAATTATTTCGTATATATTTCGAATATAATACAGGTATTAAACGGAAATATTAATTTAAAACCCGAATGATATCCGTTTAATATCCGAATGATACCCGTTTAATAAATGAAAAAATAACACAACGCATAGTACTTATGAAGCTAAGCTTGATTAATCATAAAAGTAATCTCTAAAAAGCAGCGACCAACCTGTGGCGGGACGAAAAGCTATTGGTAAATTTATGATAGCGTTTACCCCACTGTTAAAGCAGGACTAAGGTTGAGAATAGCCCTACTCAATTTATTGGCTTGTGTGCAGGCAACAACCGCCTTACTAAGGTATCAGTTACCAAAGCGCCTAGCCCTAGACATGCAAAAAACTCAAGTAATTGCCCCTAAAACAACTTTAAATGTCATAAAAATGTCAGAACAAGGCGCAGAATAAAATTTTGTTAGTGTAACATATACACTAACAAAAAATAATATATACCTTTGTGCTGTTGGTTTTGAACTAACAAAAAAAATTAGAAATTCCTCCTTAATTGGAATAAAGAGCAACCCGTTCATACAGGTTTATATTTGGTTAGAAAGAGAGACAAGCTTGGATGAGTTGTCTCTTTTCTTTTTTATAGGCATGCGAGTGCTCTGAAGCAGTGTTTAAGGACAATTGTGGTTCTGAGTGATTAATTAATCTATTTATTTATCGGTGTTAAATCTAGTTATTTCATACTGAATTTGCTTCCTCTCATCCCTACTATCCCTAATCTCATCCCTATTGAAGCTTTTTAAGCATCCTCTCATCCCTCTATATAGCTTTGATATAAAGCTATTTACCTTTTAAAGATACAGAAACTAGTGTACATTTGGAATTCAGCCTTTTGTGTTCAATCCCTACATCATTCCCTCCTCCGCCATACTATAATAGCTACTTTCACTTACAATCAAGTGGTCGTGAACCTCTATCTCCAGTAGCCTCCCTGCCTGTTTCAATTTCTCTGTTAACCTAATATCTTCACTGGAAGGTCTTAGATTGCCACTTGGGTGATTATGTGCAACTATCAAACTTGTAGCGGTCGCTTTTAATGCCGTAGCGAATATAACTCTACTATCCATTACCGTAGAAGCTCCACCACCCGTAGAAAGGTTAATAATACCCAATACTCTGTTATTACGATTGAGTAAAATCATTTTAGCCTGTTCAATATAGTTTATCAACTCCATATCCCAGTTAGCCATCAGTAAATTGTAAGCTTGCTTAGAGCTGCTAATCTGTGGTCTTTCTTGTGCGTTAAAATGAGGTTTGTAGCTGAGTTGCACTTCGGCAACCTTAAATAAATTCTGTTCCATATTATTTTAAATTAATTATGGAACCCTATCAGCCTTTCTCTACAAAAAGCAAAGAAGCAACGCAATAAATAGACTGTGTGCGGACATATGAGCGTTTATGGCGGAATTTCTTTAAGCGTGTTGGAGAGAAAGGGTAAATTTGTTTAAATGATTAATGAATAACACATACTACAAATCAAGATTTCTCTTTGGGTGAAATACTGTAATGAGGTATTGATAGCTGGTTTAGCTTATAAAGAGTATCGTTTGATTAAAGGGGGTATATATAGGTTAATGAAACGGGAAAGTTTGGATTTTAGAAGAGTGAGCTCTTGTCTGCTGCATTATAAGTTGAAACTTCACTCGTTCAAAACTTATTTACCAGGCAATTTCCTGCCTATCTTACTATTTTGGAAAATCTCATCTGCATTATTGCGAAAGTTAATTATAGCTTGCTCACATTGTCTGCAAAACGATTTCAAGTTTAATACGTATTTAATAGAATTTTCTGTAGTTGTAATGGCGATAAAAGGCGAATCGTTGCTCGCTTTCAATAGGAAATTACTACCAATAACCGAATTGTGTACCAATTTGCTCCTTGCAAATACATAAATTTGTTTTAAATCCTCTGTGCTTAGATTTAAATTGAAGTACAATGAATTTAATATTTTAAAATGTTGCCAACCTTCGTCATCTATTGTGGTAGATAAACCATCGACTTGAATTTGATAATTAGTATTTCTATAATAACTGCCTATCGTATCTACAATTGCAAAAAGTAAAATTGTTGCAGGGAAACCTAATACACCTCCGTTTGCATTTGCCCATACGTGCTTGTCAAGTTTACGATAGTTAAGCAAATATTTAGCAGCAAATATATGTTCTTCCAGAGCTTCTATCACCATCTCTTTTGGCGATTTATGACGTTTTACAAAAGTCATCTTACGCAATAAATATTATGGTTACAAATCATCTTTAGCTTTAGATCTAATAATATCGCTGTTGAGTTTATCAATATACAGAAGACTGACTGAACATTTATAATCCTTTTGAACAATGGACAATTGGATATCTCCTTTGTCAATCTTCCAAGTGGTATAATATTTACACATATCAAGCTTAACCGAACTCATTTTTCCACCATCGTCGTTCGGTGTGTAATTATCAAATTTTTCTATTACATCCGTTGGTTTTCCATATTTTTCGGTTAGTAGTTCTTTTAGGGTAAAATAATTACCTGAAAGTGAAGACCATGTTTCGCTAGAAGGAAATAATACCGCAATTTTATGTACTAAATCTTTTTCTTTAAGAGTTGACACACCGATGTAACAATCCTTAAAGCCAGCGAAGTCACCTTTAAGTAGAGCTAAACCATTTTCCGAACTTACGGCAGCGAAACCACTCTGTTTCATTTTTAAGACATACTGATTTAAGGTTCCATCGATTGGTACGCCCTTAAACATTAAATGCTCAGATGTGTTTGTTTGAGCCCTTAAAAAAGAAGATACAATTACTAGAAGTAGTACTGTGAGTTTATATTTCATAATAGTGAGTTTAATTTAAATGTTAAACAAATCTACGAAAACTCAATTAACTGACATTCAATAAATCATTTAATTGTTTAGAGTAATATCCAAATTTTAAATCAATTCCTTTTACTTAGGAGGGTAGTTCTGATTTTTGGATGTTAATCTATTGGCTGTTATTTTTAGTTGTATATCAAATTTTCCCATTTCAACATAAAGTCAGTAAGAATCATTTTTTATTTTTGATGATAATTAAAGCATAAATGCAACAACATAAAATAACACTAATAACCTGAGCTCGATTAATC
>NZ_DHDZ01000062.1:0-6696 GCF_002399615.1 Pedobacter sp. UBA4863
AAATAAACAGGAAATGCCCGAACAGCTTTCGGACATATTGCTGGTTCTGGATAAAGAGAAAATGAAAATTCAGGCCGTAAAAAGTATTGACGCAAACGGAAAAATGGAAACCGTTGATCCCACAAAGAAAAACCAAAACCAATTTATGCGTGTAGATAAAAGCGGTGATTTCTTTTCCAACTTCTTCTCCAATTTTTTCAGTCAGTTAAAGAACCCTACAAACTTTACTTTCTTCAAAGTACCTGCACCTGTTGCTGTTGAAAAAGCACAAGAAATGCAAAAACAAGTAGGTAAGCCAACTCCAGAAGGTGAAAAAGTGATGGAAGAACACGAAGTAAAAGCACAACCATCAGAAGGTAAAAAACAAGAAAATAAAAATGATATGGCAACAACACAAACAACAACACCGGAAGCCAGCGAATACCGCTACAAACCGGAACAGATTGATTGGGACACGATGACCAATCTCGGGTTAAGCAAGGAATACCTTGAAAAAAGAAACCTACTTGAACCTTTATTGAAAGGTTATAAAACCAACGAACTCGTACCGATTGGTGTTAACCTCGGTGGTACTATCCTCCGAACAGATGCCCGCTTGTCTTTACAGCAAGCAGAAGACGGGAAAGTTGTGGTGGGAATACACGGCATCAAAAAAGAACCTAATCTGCATTTTGAATTTTTCGGACATAAGTTTACGGATGAGGACAAGAAAAATCTGCTCGAAACGGGCAATATGGGGCGTGTGGTTAATCTGACCAATTCCAAAACAGGCGACCTAATGCCATCCATTATCAGTATAGATAGGCTGACAAATGATGTAATTGCATTACGAACGGATTTCATAAAAATTCCCGATGAAATTAAGGGTGTAAAACTGAATGATGTCCAAAAACAAACTTTAATGGAGGGAAAACCGCTAAAGTTAGAGGGTATAATTTCCACAAAAGGAACAGAATTTTCAGCAACGGTACAGTTCAATGCAGACAAACGTTATGTGGAATTTCTTTTTGACCGCAGTAACGCCAACAGGCAAATGCAAGGTAACGGGCAGAACAATCAAACCAACCAGCAAAGTCAGCCGCAGGAAGCTCCAAAAACATTCAGAGGTAAAGAATTGACTGATGAGCAGCATAAGGATTTTAAAGCTGGTCAAACCGTTTACATTGATGGATTGAAAGATAAAAAAGGGCAACCGTATCAAGGCTATATCACTTTCAATGCAGAAACTGGAAAAACGAACTTCCAATTCCCAAGCCAGGTTAAAGCACAAGCAAAACCTACCGAAGCCCATAAAACGCAAACTGCCGTTAATTCAGAGGGTAAAACCAACGAAGCGACCAAAAACATCAACGAGCCTTTGAAGTCGGGACAGCAAAACCCGAAAAACAAACAACAGCAGGAACAACAGGAAAAGCCCAAAGCTCCTGCAAAATCCAAAGGCGTAAAAAGGTAATCAATTATGAAAACAATTATTGCAGAAAAACCAAGCGTAGCAAGGGAAATAGCAGGACTTATGGGTGCATCTGACAAAAAGGACGGCTACCTTACAGGTAACGGCTATTTTGTTACCTGGGCATTCGGACATCTTATAGCATTGGGAATGCCCGAAGATTATGGCATCTCGGGATTTGATAAAGCGTCTCTACCCATATTGCCCAACCCGTTTTTATTAACTGTTCGCAAGGTTAAAAAAGATAAAGGCTATACCACTGATACAGGAGCATTAAAGCAACTGAAAGTTATCGAACAGCTTTTTAATCGTAGTCACAGCATTATTGTCGCTACCGATGCAGGACGTGAGGGAGAACTGATATTTCGTTATATCTACGAATACTTCAAATGTAACAAGCCCTTTGAACGCCTTTGGATAAGCTCACTTACCGAAAAGGCAATAAAGCAAGGTTTTGATAACCTGAAAGACGGGACAGCATTTGACGGCTTGTATCAGGCGGCACAAGGTAGAAGCCGTGCCGATTGGCTCGTAGGTATCAATGCTACACAGGCACTTTCCATAGCCGTCGACAATGGCATCTATTCGCTTGGAAGAGTACAGACACCAACACTAGCCTTGATATGCAAACGCTATTTGGAAAACAAAAATTTCTCGATAAAGAAATACTGGCAGATACAACTATTACACAATAAGGATCTAATAGATTTTAAAAGTCTTTCCAAATCTAAATGGGAAGACCAAAAACTCGCCAATGATACGCTGAAAGCCATTCAGCGAAGCGGAACTACAACAGTTATATCGGTAGAAACCAAAAACGTTACAGAACAACCGCCTTTATTGTTCGACCTGACTGGTTTGCAAAAAGAAGCCAACAAAAAGCTGAACCTTTCTGCCGAGGAAACCCTCAATATTGCTCAAAATCTTTACGAAAAGAAGTTTATCACTTATCCGCGTACTGGAAGTAAATGCATTCCTGAAGATCTATGGGCAGAAATCCCCAAACTTGTGAGGGCTTTGCAGGACAGGGAAACCTGTAAGCAAGGCGTGTCAAAAATGAAATGGGGACGTTTCAGTAAACGTATAGTGAACGATTTACGGGTTACCGACCACCACGGATTATTAATTACAGACAAAATCCCGTCAGCATTGAACGCAAAGGAAAATGCCGTTTACGATATGATTGCCTTTCGGTTGCTCGAAGCCCTTTCACAAGCTTGTATCAAAGAGATAACTGATGTGGGTTTACAAGTATTGCATTATGATTTTACCGTCAAAGGTTATAAGGTTATTGAAGTTGGTTGGCGTTCCATCAAGGGAAGTTTTTCGGACGATGATACCGAACCTATACAAGATTTGCCTGAACTGAAAAAAGGCGATGAACTCAAAATAAAAGAAGCCTCCGTTTTGGAAAAGAAAACCAAACCACCTGTGCTTTATACCGAAGCAGGGCTTTTGTCGGCTATGGAAACCGCAGGAAAGGAAATCAAAAATGAAGACGAACGCAAGGTTTTACAGAATATCGGCATCGGTACTCCAGCTACAAGAGCCGCAATAATCGAAACCCTGTTTACTCGAAATTATATCCAAAGAGAAAAAAAATCCTTAATCCCTACCGAAAAAGGATTACAGGTATATGAGTTTGTCAAAGACCGAAAAATTGCGGACGTTGCAATGACTGCCGAATGGGAACTTACATTGCAGAAAATCGAAAACAACGAAGCCGATGCAGGAGCATTTCAAAGTGAGATGGAGAAATACGCTTCATCTATTACCAATGAATTGCTGCAAACTTCCATTACCCAAAACAACCTACCTAAATTGGTTTGTCCAAAATGCAAAAGCCAGCAACTCATTATCCGTGATAAAATCGTGAAATGTCCCGATGAGGTTTGTGGCTGGGTTCAATTCCGCAATGTGTGTGGCGTACAAATCGGCATAAACGATATTGAAAGCCTTATCAATAAAAAGAAAACTTCACTTATCAAAGGAATGACAAGCAAAGCCGGAAAAAAATTCGATGCCTACATCGTGTTGAATGAAGATTACAAAACCTCTTTTGAATTTGCTAAAAATAAAAACTACAAAAGTAATGGAAAATAAACCTGCCATTAGCCTAATGGAAATTAAGAACCTAATTTATACCATACGTGGCAAGCAAGTGATGTTGGATAGCGACCTCGCTTCCTTATACCAAGTGGAAACAAAGAACCTCAACAAAGCTGTAAAGAGAAACATTGAGCGATTTCCTGCCTCCTTTTGCTTTCAACTGACCGAAAATGAAGTTGAAAACTTGAGGTTCCAATTTGGAACCTCAAGTTTAAATTACGGCGGAAGACGCTATTTGCCTTATGTTTTTACCGAACAAGGGGTCGCAATGGCTTCTGCTATACTCCGTTCGGATATAGCGGTTAAAGTCAGTGTTGAAATCATGGAAGCCTTTGTGGAAATGCGTAGAATGCTTATCAGCAATGCCGCTTTGTTTCATCGTTTGGACAATATTGAGTTGAAGCAACTGGAAGCCGACCAAAAATTTGAAGAAATTTTTAAAGCTATGGAAAGCGATAAACTCCACAGCGAAAAAGGTATTTTCTACAATGGACAAATTTTTGATGCCTATGCCTTTGTTTCTGATATTATTCGCAATGCCAAAAGTTCTATTATTCTGCTTGATAATTATGTGGATGATACGGTTCTTACAATATTAGGCAAGCGAAATAGTAGTGTAACCGCCACTATTTACACCAAAAGTATCAGCAGTCAATTACGATTAGACTTACAACGCTACAATAGCCAATATCCTCCGATTGAAATTGAAGTGTTCTCCGATGCTCATGACCGCTTTTTGATTATTGATAATATGGAACTTTACCACATTGGAGCATCGCTGAAAGATCTGGGCGAAAAATGGTTTGCCTTTTCGAGAATGGATATTGAGGTTGGTAGGATGCTCCAATTGCTAAACAGAGCTTAATTAAATCCCTGTCAAAACAGGGATTTGAAAATCTAATTTCTTCTTGTCCAACTTAGATTAGCAGATATTAGTTCGATAATTAAAGTCTCCAATACTTCATTTACCCATTCTAATTCAAAAATCAAATTGTTCTTAGCAAACCTAAAAGTTAAATCTTGCTTTTCTGCGTGAAATATCTTGTTCCGTAAATAGTAGCAGTACTTGACACAGATGAAGACAATAATTTCTAATTCGGTATTCGTTGCAGGGTTTTTAACTTTATTACCCAAATATTCTTTAATCTTTTTAAAGATTATTTCGCTGTCTGTTGAAGACTTATTATTATGATAGAGGTCTTTGATATAATCAAACTTATTAAACTTACTTTCAACTTTATCCAGATTGAAAATATCTTTTAAATCAGCTTCAAAATAACTGATATTATCAAGCAGGTTTTTACAAATAATTTTATTTTGATACCTGAAGATAAAGGCAATAAAGGATACTATCTTTTCTTTAGTATCATAATCATTACTTAGAAGCTCATAAAAGCGAACTTTTTCCCGAAGTTCTTTAGCTGTAATACTTCTTGCTCTATGTAGTGATTTTGAAAATAATGTTGGATTAGTAAGTATAAAGTTTCTCATTAATCGGTGACTTTCGTTTTCGTTTGCACCATTTCCAAAATAGTAATAGATAGCGTTAAAAGATTTCCATAACTTTTCAAACCGTTCACTTTCTTCATCGGTAATTTTCGATTTCAAAAGATAGGTTAAAGCATACTGGATTGCTTTAGATTTGTCATTAACCTTGAATATGTCGTTGATATTTACAGTCGAAATATCAACACCTTGGAATTTGCCAGTTAATATCTGCTCGATACCAATATTCGTAGTTGGCAAAGAAAGCATTGTTTCTTCTCCTGTTTGCTTTATTCGGTTAATGGAGATATTCCGTATAGGAACGAAACGATTTACTCGGATGTAATAGTAAATCAGAGATTTTATAATCTGATTATGAATAGAATTGCTTTCCGAAAAAACAATGTTTATAAGATTGATTTTTGCAGTTCTATTGCACTTAATGATTACTGTATTATTCTCAATTACCAACTCATCATTTGTTTCTGAACTTCCTTTATACTCCATTTCAAATACTTCACGAGAAATTGAAATGTCAGAAGCATCAAGGTTTATATTGATGGAATAATTGTGCTTTATTTTATTTTTTGCGAATGTCTTAATGGAGCTTGTTATAAAGTTTTCAAATTTTGATTTCTTTTCATAGTTATAAATATCATAAACATAGGGATATACATCTTTAAACTTTATCTTGAAATCTGTTAATGTATAAGGGTCACCATTAAAGGAATTGTGCAAAATCAAAAGTTTATCATTAATAGTTTTAACTGGTTTTCCTTTCTTTTTTTTGGTCAGTCTTACATCTTCGTCAAAATTTTGCAATGCTCTAAACGCTTGCTCTTTAACTTCAAATATTCTATCCGTTTTCATCAAACGATATAATTCCTTTTTGCTTTCAAAGCATTTATATTTTGAAAGGAAATCTATTGCTTGTAATCTGTTTCGATAGTCAGATATATCATTTGCAAGGGTTATATATTCTGCAATATTGTTTGGTTTCTTATTTTCAAAATCCTTATTAGCCATATTCTTCCCTTTATTGTTTAATCGTCAAATTTAATCAAAACCAATCTCTATTCGATTGCTTTGCTCATTATGTTTACGCCAAATCCTACCACTCAAAGCCAAACCCTACCACTTCTACAAACGTCTTTCTTTCCTTCTCTAATTTTGGGTTTTAAGTAAAATTATAAATAAAAATATAGCATGGATACACAACAAAAAGACCTTTCGTATTTCAGATTACGACTGCAAGAATTATTAAATACCAGCTTTCCTGAAAAAGCAAATGATCAAAAGTTTATCGATCAACGTTCCTCTTGGGCTGCCAATGCCTACGAGGGTGCTTTTCAGGCAGGAAACAACATTGAACAATGTGAGCAATATGCAAATTACATTCTTTTTGAAAACCTGCACTTTTCCAAATTCGACACCATTTTTCAGGTGATATGCAATGAATATGATACCATAATGGCAGACGAGGAATTGCGACCGTTTGCCTTGAAAATGTTCTCTATTTGTGAGCCTGTTTTCTCCAGCTATGAACTAACCGATGATTTTGCATACGGTTATGAGTTTGATCTGCTCTATACCGAAATAACCGGAACCATCGCAATATGGATTGAGGAGAATGGGCTTCAGTAAAAAGCAAC
>NZ_DHDZ01000062.1:6935-11397 GCF_002399615.1 Pedobacter sp. UBA4863
GATTTGGCGGTCTTAAATTCGTGCTGAACCCCGTAGAAAACGAAATAGACATCAATCATTGGAGAAAAACAGAACACGACCTTTTTCCATTCACACAGGAACTCCACCAACTACTCAAAGAGAATTCCGAAGACGAAAAACAATACCGCAGGTATGTGGATAGTATGAAAAGTTCTGTACTGACGGCTTTTTATACACCGCCAAAGGTTATAGATGCCATTTCATCCGCTTTGCGGGATAATGGTCTGCATATTGATAAATTCCTCGAACCATCGGCAGGTATTGGCTCATTTATACAGTCTTTTTCAGAAAATCAAAAAGCCAGTATTACGGCTTTTGAAAAGGATTTGTTGACAGGCAAGATTTTAAAACAGCTTTATCCAGAAAGTAATATTCGTATAAGTGGTTTTGAGGAAATTGCCGAAAAGGAACGAAATAGCTATGATGTAATCGCCAGCAATATACCGTTTGGCGATACTTCGGTATTCGACCTTTCCTATTCCCGAAGCAAGGACAGTTCAAAAGTGCAGGCTTCCCGAAGTATTCATAACTATTTTTTTTTGAAAGGAAATGATATGCTCCGTGAGGGTGGTTTACAGGTTTTTATTACCTCGCAAGGCGTTTTAAACAGCCCAAAGAATGAACCGATACGCAGGGCATTAATGGAGAACAACAATTTGGTCTCGGTTGTCCGGTTGCCCAACAACCTGTTTACCGAATATGCAGGTACGGAAGTCGGAAGCGATCTGATTATTCTGCAAAAAAACACGGTAAAACAAAGCCTTACCGAAGTTGAAAAACTATTTTGTCAAAGCAAGCAAACGGAATACAATACACCTGGCAATGCTTTCTTTCAGGACAGCACAAGGATTGTGCATACCGACCGGAAATTAGATACCGACCCTTATGGACAACCAGCCCTAATCTATACACATAAAGGCGGCGTTGAGGGAATTGCCAATGATCTCAAACTAATGCTTTCCAAAGATTTTGGCAAGCACTTGAATTTGAACTTATACAATGGCGAACGGAACGATGAGCCTGTTATACCGACACCAAACGTTACACCTCTAATTATCGAACCTGTAACTATTCAACAAAAACCACAACCAATACCCACATCTGTAATTCATCGGGAAAGCCCAAAGGGATTAAAGCAACTAAGCATTTTTGACCTGTTTGAAAGTGTTGACGAGCCTGTAATGGTTGTTGCTCCGCCCAAAAGAGCGACACAATCCAAAAGGCAAAGCATTAAAACAAACCGCCGTGCAATGGGTCGCCAGCCCGACCTGTTCAGTAGTAGTTCAATACAGCAACCCTATACGCTTCCTATTACTAATAGGGCTATCAATGGAAATACATCAGCCAATGGCAAAAAACAGGAAGCTGTAGGCGACCTGTTTTCGGGTATCAACGGAAACGAACAAACTGAAAAGCCAAGCATAACTAACATTGTTCCCGAACCCACTCTGTATAGTGGCGAACTGCAACCGTTCCACCGTAGCGATTGTCTTGTGGTGGATAAAGGTTGGGTCGGTCATCTGCAAGATGTAGATATGGCAGACGGTAAGGCTATTTTCCATCCCCTGCAATTATCATCCTTACAGAAAGCAAGAGCCGAAGCATATATCGGGGTGCGTGATGTTTACCAAGAGCTTTATACTAAAGAAGCAAAGTTTCAAACTGAATACAAAGAAGAAAGGGAAAATCTTAACCGCCTTTACGATGCCTTTGTCAAAAGGTATGGAAACCTCAACAGTGCGGATAATATCAAGCTCATCAAAACAGACAGTTCGGGTAAGGAAATCCCTTATTTGGAGCGTGTTGTTGGTGGTGTGGTACACAAAGCGGATATATTCAGCCGACCTGTTAGTTTTTCTACGGTAAGCATTGCAACGGACAATCCCGAAGAAGCGTTAGCGGCTTCATTAAACAAATATGGCAGCGTGGATTTGAGCTATATGTCTGAAATCAGCAGTATGACCGATGATGCGTTGAAAGAAGCCTTACATGGTCGTATTTACTACAATCCGCTACAAAAGGAATATGAAATATCCGAACGCTGGATTGCAGGAAACGTAGTTGAGAAAGCCCAAGACATAAGAACCTACATCGGAAATAATCCTGATGATACCGATGCCAAAGCAAGTCTTACTGTTTTGGAAGAAGCTCGACCAAGACGAATTGAGTTTGAGGAACTCGATTTTAACCTCGGCGAACGCTGGATACCCACAGGCATTTATGCCCGATTTGCTTCACATCTTTTCGATACAGATGTACGCATCCATTATGCTGAAAGCAGTGATGATTTCAATATAAAATGTGATCAAAAAAATGTGCATATATGGGATAAATATGCTGTTAAAGCCGAAAGCCGAACGTTTGACGGAATTGCTCTTCTCAAACACGCACTCGTAAATACCACTCCCGATATTACAAAAAAAATCTTTATTGATGATAAGGAAGTCAAGGTACGGGATATGGAAGCCATACAAATGGCGAATACCAAGATTGACGAAATCCGTACCGCATTTACAGAATGGTTGCACGCACAAAGCGATGAGTTCAAAACAAGGATGACCGATCAATACAACGATACGTTTAACTGTTTCGTTCGACCGAACTATAACGGAACGCATCAGGATTTTCCGGGCTTAGACCGTAAGGCACTCGGTATTGAAGATTTGTATTCAAGCCAAAAGGACACCGTTTGGATGATTAAGCTTAGCAATGGTGCTATCTGCGACCACGAAGTAGGTGCAGGAAAAACACTCGTAATGTGTACAGCAGCACAAGAAATGAAACGTTTGGGATTAGCCCATAAGCCGATGATAATTGGGCTGAAAAGTAATGTTCACGAAATTGCCGAAGCCTACCGCACTGCCTATCCACATGCAAAAATCCTGTTTCCGGGTAAGGAGGATTTTACGCCTCAAAAACGTCTGCGTATTTTCGGCGATATTAAAAACAACGAATGGGATTGCGTAATTCTCACACACGACCAATTCGGGATGATACCACAATCGTCCGAAATTCAAAAAGAGATCCTAGAAATAGAATTAGACAGCGTAGAACGTAACCTTGATGCCCTGCAATCGCAAGGCAAAGAAGTTACCAAAGGAATGCTTGCTGGAGTAATCAAACGGAAAGAAAATCTCGTAGTAAAGCTCAAAACCCTGCAACATGATATTGAGAACCGCAAAGATGATGTGGTGGATTTTAAGATGATGGGCATTGACCATTTGTTTGTGGACGAAAGCCACCAATTCAAAAACTTGATGTTTAACACAAGGCATACAAGGGTTGCCGGGTTGGGTAATGTGGACGGAAGTCAAAAGGCGTTGAACTTACTCTTTGCTATCCGTACCATTCAGGAGCGCACTAATGCGGATATGGGAGCAACCTTTCTTTCGGGTACAACGATTAGTAATTCATTAACGGAACTGTACCTGCTGTTTAAATACCTCCGGCCACGAGCAATGGAAAAACAAGGTATTCATTCTTTTGATGCGTGGGCGGCTATCTACGCAAGGAAAACAACCGACTATGAATTCTCAGTTGCCAATAATATTGTAGCGAAAGAACGGTTCCGTTACTTTATCAAAGTACCGGAATTGGCACAGTTTTACTCGGAAATTACGGATTACCGAACGGCGAAAGATATAGGTATTGACCGTCCAAATAAGAACGAGGTTCTATATAATATACCGCCTACGCCAGACCAATCAGTATTTATCCAAAAGTTGATGGATTTTGCCAAAACTGGAAATGCAGAACTGTTGGGCAGACCTCCGCTAAGTCAAAGTGAGGAAAAAGCAAAAATGCTCATCGCTACAGATTATGCTCGTAAGATGTCGCTGGATATGCGTATGGTTAGCGGTAGGTATGATGACCATCCCGATAGCAAAGCTTCACACTGTGCAGCAAACATTGCCAAGTATTACAACCAATACAATGCACAAAAAGGAACACAGTTTGTTTTTTCCGATTTGGGAACCTACAAGCCGGGCGAATGGAATGTGTACTCCGAAATTAAACGCAAGCTTGTGGAAGACCACGGCATACCTACACATGAAGTCCGTTTTATACAAGAAGCTAAAAATGATAAGCAACGCAGGGAGCTTATCAAAGGTATGAACGAGGGAAAAATCCGTGTGTTGTTCGGTTCAACAAGTATGTTGGGTACAGGCGTAAACGCACAAAAAAGAGCTGTTGCCGTTCATCACCTTGATACACCGTGGCGACCAAGCGACCTTGCCCAACGTGACGGCAGGGCTGTAAGAAAAGGCAATGAGATTGCCAAGTTCTTTGCTGATAACAAAGTAGATGTAGTCATCTATGCTGTAGAAAAATCACTGGATAGCTATAAGTTTAACCTGTTGTATAATAAGCAACTTTTTATAGACCAATTAAAAAACAACAATCTCGGTAAACGAACCATTGACGAGGGCAGTATGGACGA
>NZ_DHDZ01000062.1:11473-51707 GCF_002399615.1 Pedobacter sp. UBA4863
GGCAGTATGGACGAAAAATCGGGAATGAATTTTTCGGAATATGTAGCAATCTTATCAGGAAATACAGATCTGTTAGATAAAGCCAAGTTAGAAAAAAAGATTGCAGGATTGGAAAGCGAAAAACAAGCGTTCAACCGTTCTAAATCCAGTGCCAAATACAAGTTGCAAGATTTTACGGAATTGCTGGATAGTACACAATCACGTTTAAACCGAATGAGCCTTGATTGGGAAAACTTACAGCAACGCATACAAAAACGTTCGGATGGCACAATCGCCAATCCTATGCTATTGGACGGCTTACCTCCCAATGCAGATGTAAAACAAATTGGTGCAAGGCTTAACCAGATTGCGGATAAAGCCCGCACCGGAGGTCAATATGAAGAAATAGGAAGCTTATATGGTTTTACACTCTTGGTTAAAACCGAAATATCAGAAAAAGAAGGTGTTGATATTCGAGCAAACCGCTTCTTGGTTCAGGGAGAAGGCAATGTCAAATACACCTACAACAACGGTTTGATTGCCAAAGATGAAAAGCTGGCTGCTATGAACTTCCTTAACGCACTGGAGAAATTGCCTGGCTACATCGAGCAGGAGCATAAGAAAATTGTGGAGATACAAAAAGACTTACCTATTCTTCAGGAAGTGGTAAACGGCACTTGGTCTAAAGAAAACCGATTGAGCGAACTTAAAACGGATTTGGCAGCCGTAGAACGAAAGATACAGCTTTCAATTGAGCCTGTAAAACAAAGTGAAGAAGCTGTGGAAGAGGTAGAAAAACAGAAAGAAACCCCAACTGTTTCGGAAAGTATTGTACGAACGAAAGGTGTAACTGCCTAATCATAATGTTCACGGGTATGTAAAATAAACTGTTTCATCTAAAATAATGCTTCTCAAAAAACTAGTTCAAATCTAATATCATTCTATCAGGAAACCAAATGGCAAGTTTCTGAGCAGTTGTAGCCCAATTGCTCAGAGGCATGGTCCATTTTTCGCTGATGTTCTTTTGTGCCAGATAGATCAGTTTCAAAAGCGCCATATCTGACGTAAATGCCCCCTTTGTTTTGGTGACTTTCCTTACCTGTCGATGGAATCCCTCAATTGTGTTTGTGGTGTAGATCATTTTTCTGACTGCAGCATCGTAGCGAAAATAGCTGGTAAGTTTCGACCAGTTTCTTCGCCAGGATTCTAGCACTTTTTCATATTTCTTGCCCCATTTCTCTTCAAGTTCCTCTAGCCTCAGCTCTGCCAGCTCAAGCGTTTCCGCCTGGTAAACAGGCTTCAGGTCTTTCATAAAAGCTTTCTGGTCCTTAGAGGCAACATATTTGAGGCTGTTGCGTATCTGATGAACAATGCACGTCTGTATCTCGGTTTGTGGGTAAACGGCGTTGATTGCCTGTGGAAAACCATTCAGGTTATCAATGCAGGCGATGAGTATGTCCTTAACGCCACGGTTCTGCAGATCGGTAAGTACGCCCAACCAAAAATTGGCTCCCTCACTCTGGGAAACGTACATTCCCAAAAGTTCTTTATGTCCGTGGCGGTTTATCCCAAGAATATTATAGACAGCATGCGAAACCATTCGGTGGTCCTCTTTTACCTTATAGTGCATAGCATCAAGCCAAACGATCGTATAGGGCTCCTCAAGCGGCCGAGACTGCCATTCCTTTACCTCGGGTAGATCTTATCGGTAATAGAGGAAAGTGTTGTATGGCTGATGTCTGTATCATACATATCCTTTATGTGCCTGGAAATATCACGCAGGCTCATTCCCAGCCCATACATACCGATGATTTTAACCTCAAGGCTTTCTGCCAAGATAGTTTCTCTTTTACGGATAATCTCAGGCTCAAAGGTCGAATTCCGATCTCGGGGTGTCTGAATGGAAATCGTCCCGGCGGAGGTTTTTATCTCTTTGGAGCTCTTGCCATTTTTTCGGTTGCCCGAAAAACGCTCATCCTGGTCAAGATGCGTGTCCAATTCAGCCTCAAGGGCAGAATCAAGAAAGCTTTTTAGCAAAGGAGCGAATGCCCCATCTTTGCCGTACAATGATTTGCCCGAACGTAGTTGCTCAAGGGATTTTTGTTGCATTAGCTCATAATCGAGCTGTTTTTCTCTCCTCATAATAAACTGTATCTAAAGTTAGTGATTTTAACTTTTGACACAGTTTATTTTACATTCTCATGTTCACTATAATTTCCATATATTATTATATTTAAGTTTACAAATCCAATTCCATCCTCGCCGTTGATAATGTATCTTTCTTCTCCGTTTATCCTTATCAGCATATTCATATACGCATTGACTTACGTTTGTGTAATGGGACTTGATATACTTTGGTTTACTTTCTGATGACATTATACAGTACAATCTGTAAAACTTCAATTGACAAATGAATAAGCCACACCTGTCAATGAATCGAACTCAAACCCAAAAGCCCACAATACTTCATTAAGGATATCTTTTTGGATTTCTGATATCTAATAAGTCCATTTTTTTCAATTAATCAACTTTTAATACTTATCAAATTATTGGTTATACTTCATTTTTAAATAAGTTAACACATTTATAGCTTCCGTATGATTTAGTGCCTTAGGAAATATAATAAGTTCATATAATTTAATTCCCGCTTTATTATCATTCCAAAAATTATTAAATCTTCCGCCTAAAGAAATATCGTATTTTGCTATAGTTGGAGTGTTCATTGTTAATTTTTGATGAATATAATTGGGTTGCAATAAAGTATTATATTGTAACATTTCAACACCGACCTTTTTGGTAATACCGCCAAATATTATTTCCCGTGAGCTTAAACGTGTTGGGTTAGCAAAATTGATTATTTCAGTATTTGTCCCGGTGTTGGGATAAGATACAAAAGAACCATTTGTATTTATCATTGATTGTCCCGGCAAATTTCCTGTAAAGCCAAAACTTATAGAATATTGATAATTATTTGTTGAAAATGGATTAGTAAAGAACCAAAATACACTTACATCATTTACCCATAGTTTGGTAACTTCAGTACCTGGTATATATAAAAAATTACCATTTCCATTAAAATGTATATAAGGCTTGCCATTTACACCGTTTTCTTTAAAAATGGGATGGGTACTTGGAATTGTTTTAATATTATCTTGATAACAACCAACATTTGTAGCTTTACCGGCATTCGTATCTACGATATTAAATAATTCAGGTATTTCACTGTTAAAAGTAGGATTTGGATTATCTAAACCATTGATATATTCAGAATTATACCAAAGTGAAGGTTGTAGATTCTGAATTACTTTTATTCCAGTTGAATCTAGTAAACAACTCATTTACCACCTCCTCACTTTATTATCATCGTACGCTTCGTAACTGTAGGTGCCGTCATCATATTTCTGTCCCTTGTACATTACCTTACCATTGGCCGGAGTTATTGTTTCTCTATCTGTGGCCCATGTTGCTCCTTCCAAAGCATTAATAACATCACTATCATAAATCCATTTTTCTTTAACTACAATTGTAGCGGATAAATCTCCATACTGGTTAAAAGTTGCTAGATAATTGCCATCAGATTTAAATAGTTCGTTGTTGTAAACCTTTAAAACCCTGTTAACTATCGAATTATCAACAAACTTTAACTCCCCTCCATTGTTCCAAAACATGCCATTGGTTGTTCCTGTATAATCCACGGCGCTTTGCGTTAGTTGCATTAATGGCCTTGATGTCGTATTTGCCAAAAATGTTAAGTAGGCTGCAGTAGATGAACCTGCTATGCCTAGACCAACACCGTTAAACTGCCAAGTACCAACAGACTGGTTGATTGACTTCATATAGGCCCAATTGGCTGGTGTTATAAATTTATTTGCTAAAGAGCCCCCAACTGCTTCGGCATCAGTTGCGGCGAGTTGTGCAGCTCTTCTAGGTATTCTTAGTGGAGTATTATCATTGTAAAAATAATACCAGTAGTTAGCGTCAGCATAAAACTGCATCTGGTAAGCACCTGTAATGGTACTTCCAATATATACGTCAGAAGCATTCCAGTTCCCAGCGGCAGTTAATTGCGTTATAATGGTAGCGTTGGTAATTATCGGCAGGGTTACTTCATAAAAGCTTTCAATTTCCTTAGTCGCCGAAAGGGAAAGTATTCTATTTCCGGTTAAACTGTTTAGCGTAGGGGCTTGCTGAAAACTCTTTTTCCCCGAAATGTTTTCGTTAACGTTTCCCGATTTATGTATATAATCATTGCTAACAGCATCAACAGCTCTTGAAGAAGTGAAATACAAATTGGCAGTTCCCTCCGGAAGCTGATCGGTATTGGTAGCGGCAGAAACCGAGCCTCCTTCTATCCAACTATTGTCATCAGCATCCCAGTTGTAGTTCTTTACATCCGTTCCTTGTCCCGGATCAACCTGTGCGTAATCTCCTACCTGTAACGGAGGATTAAAAGTGGTGCTTTCCAATGCGATTAAAGAAGCGAATTTACCTCTAAAGTGCTGATTGTAATCGGCCGTGTTTAACTTTAGTGCCAGTACATCCGCTATTTTTTGGGGGATATCTACCCAGCTGGCATCACCATCCAAAATGCTCTGCTTTTCCAATGTTTGGCCATTAGATCCGCCATTTATTACACCATCGACTATTAAATTTTTTAGATCTTTAAAAGCAGTAACACCATCACTTATTTTTAACTGGGTAACTGTTTCCTTGTCAGCAACCAATTCTGTGGCAACCAACATAACATGAAGTGGCTGGGCACCTGTTCCAAAAATCTCATCAGGATTGTAGTTAGCTAAAGATCTCATTATAAAAGGTCGTTTGGAGCCACTCTCTTCTGGCAAGCCATTAATTAATGAACTAGTTACATAATTAGAATCATTAATCAGTTGCGATGTATTTGTAGGGATTTCCTGTTCAAAGTAATCGCGTAACAACTTAATAAGTTCCCTTAACTTTATGCCCTGGGTTTTGTTGATACTTTCTACATAAGGGCCCATCGACTTGATGACTTCATCAATATAGGCATCTGTGATTGGTGGAATTTGTGACATAATACTATAATTTAGACGTTAAAAAGCTAATTTATTACCTAAAATATTCATTATTCTTAATGAATATTCTACCTGCACTTTAAAGCAACAATTTACTCTAACCTATCTTCATCTAAACGAACGAAGCTTAAGTCTTATGAGATTAAATCAATGGTTTTATACTAATTTGTATGCTATCTTTGTATTTTAAGTGCATGTATTATTTATTTTTCATTTTTTTCACTTGCTTTATGTTCTACAGTGTTTTGTATATAATTTCTTATTACTATAAGTGAATTTTCAAGCAACTTAGCTTCTTCCATAGATAAATCTTTCAACCTATAAACAGCGTTATTAATATTGTTATAGGAATTGACAAGCTCTTTTATTTGATCATCATTAATATTCATTATATTTTTGTCTGTCGTTCTCATAATCGTTAATTATATTATTAAATACTATTATCTGTATAATTGTCCTTATCCACATAAGCAATAAAAACAAATTGGTGCATACTATTTTACCATTATAGTCTATGTAAGGTTGTTAGTACCGTCTTCAGGCGAGTTGTTAGCAGTCATATTACCTCTATATAGCTTTTTATTATAATAACACCCAAGATGTACCATTAAACTTAAACACAAGTGTATTTGCCAACGCCTTATAACCTGCTGCATATATATGAGAACTAGTTACTTGATCATAAAAAAACACACATCCTGTAAGGAAAAACTCTACACCTAAATTTCTAACCTCTACTACATCACCATTGCTTGGTGAAGATGGTAAGTTTAAAGTCATTTCATCACTATCACCATCAAAAGTCATAATTTGAACTATGGTATAAGGTTTTGCTGCGACAACATCATAATAAGACATAGTATAATCAACTCCGTTGATTATTTCAAATGATGGAGTAGCTGCCCCCCCACCAGCATTTGCATCTACATAAGCCTTAGTGGCAGCATGATTTGCTAACGTAGGCGTAGCTACCTCTAAGTTACCTGTAATCTTGGTATCGCCATTTATAGTAACATCATAGCCAGAGTTTGTGCCATCAACTGTAAGTTTGTTTGTTCCACCCGTAGAAACTATAAAATCAGCGTTATTATCTA
This sequence comes from Pedobacter sp. UBA4863, assembly GCF_002399615.1. Taxonomy (GTDB): domain Bacteria; phylum Bacteroidota; class Bacteroidia; order Sphingobacteriales; family Sphingobacteriaceae; genus Pedobacter. The sequence goes on from NZ_DHDZ01000062.1 coordinate 17,601, forward strand.
ATGATATGTGAAATGGATTAGGTGCATCAGAATAAATGCCTAACATCGCATACTCGGTAGTTATACCAACCTCAGTATTAGTAAATGATAAATTGTCATCATTTAGCATTGAACTAACAAGCGCCCCATCCTTATTAATTTTCAAAGAATTTTTAGCTGTAACTGAACCATTGACTTGTAATCTGCTAATTCCATCATCGGTTGTAGTGCCTATTAGAACATTTCCGCCACCGTGTTGAAGAGCTAAAGGTGCATTACTTCCTCCGTACATGCTCACAAACCCAAAAGGATTACCGCTATTATTATTCCATCCTAATTGAACAGATTGTCCTGGTGTACTCGATCTACCTACATTTATATCTTTGTTTGTTGCACCAGCTTCATAAAGTCTAATTACACCACTAGTAAAAATTAAATTACCGTTAATAGCTTGTGTTCCGCTAAATTCATTACCACCAATCAAATTCGCTTTATCATTCAAATCTTCTGCCATAGCAATATAACCATTTCTTGCGGGAATTTTTGGGTTCATAGAGTTTTCACCTGCTTCAATCGTAAGATAAGTATAGCCACCCTCATCCCAATTCAAATCCTGCGCCATTATACCACGACTAAGAAGTTTAGTCCTAACATCGGTTTCAAACCCATAAGCGGTTATGCCTTGATTTCCATAAAATGGTTCTTCAGTATCCCTAGCTAAGATGGAATTATTCCATCCAGAGAACACCTTATCACCTACAACAACCTGATTACCTGCAAGTTTAACAACTTCATTATCCATAGCTAAAAGACCAGTTTTTGCAGGTACTCTAGGGAAATGTGATTGTGTACCTACATCTAAAATCAGTCTTGTGAAATTGTCACTAAGGTCGCCATAATTTTGAGTCATCAATCCAGTGTCCATCAATCTAGTACGACCATTGTCCCATTCAACAAAAATACCTGTATCATCATATTGGGGTTCGTCAGACAAATAACCTCTCATGTTATTATATCCACTAAACGTTTTATTTCCTGTTATAATTTGATTAGTATTAATAGTTGCATAGTTAGCTAGTTCATTACTAACTGCTAAGGTCGTAGGGTACTTAGTATCATTTGGTATAGTTAAGTCGGTAGCCTTATTAGCAATGTTTTCTTTGAGTGACAAACTTAGCCAACTTGTCATTACATTTATTGGAACAGGTTTAAGTGTTATTGTACCGCCATCAACCTCAACACCAAATAAGCTATTAAGTTTTGTATAGTCTGTAATTGGTGTAGTAGACGCAGGTAATCCCGCTAAACCAGTAGCGTTAGAAGCGGTCCCACTAATATTATTATTTAGTGTAGAACCATCGTTAATTTTTAAAAAAGCGTTGGCTGCATCCTTATTAAACCTATATAAACCGCCATTTACGTGTTGACCGATTAGGGAGGTTAATGAACCGCCCTGCGGAGATACACTTGCTATTTCATTCGCATCCATATAATTAGTGTGAGAACCTAAATATCTGGCACTTCCGTTTAAACTACCATTAAAAAAAATACCGTTAAATACTGGTGCAGTAACGTGTCCGTTGGTTGGGTCTATTTTAAGTGCCTTTTCAGGCACAGCCCAGTTACCGATAAACACCTCATTATTATCATACTCAGATTGGTAAATTCCAGCAGTAGTAAGTACTGAATGATTTAATTGAATATTAGCTCCATTACAATTAGCATATATTGTACCTGTAAATGCTTGGTCATCTGTAAATGTATTACCTCCAGCCAAGTTTGCTTTACCAGATACATCAGGTATCTGAGATATCAATGCTAATTTACCAGTAGTATCAGGTAACGAAATGTTAGCAGGCACTGATATATTGTCATTAGTAGCAAGCAAATTGGTAACACCATCATCTGCGCCATTCACTATCCTCATAGACAACTTAGCATTACCATACATTCTAATATCATTTTGGAAACCTTGTAATCCACTAAATGTATTACCTCCAACTAAGTTAGCTTTTCCTGCTAAAGCATCCGCAACGGCTTGTGTGGTAGGATATTTAATATGATTTGGCGAATCAAGATTTATTACTTTATTAGACAGGTCTTCTTTAAGAATAACCACATCAGCAACTTCATTAACATCATCTACTATAGCGATCTCCCCATCTCTATCTTTAGGCAAAGAAAACACTAAATTTTTCTCACTTTCAATATCTCCAGGAATAATAGTTTTATTAGTGGCGCTGGCATTAATATTAGTAAAGGCAAACTGGTCTGTACTCAACAAGAAGCCTGTGCCTACTTCTTCGTTATCAGCGTAACGTGAACTAATAGATTTGTTAGAAGGATTTATAAAAATTCCTCCTCCAAACTCATCTGGCTCTTCTTCATGAGTATTTTTATATGCGGCAAATCGTAACGAGCCAATTTTATCTTCATTACCAGAGACATGAATAACATTATTATTGTTAGCTTTCAAATTTAAAGCATTCTGTGTAGCAGCACTGATAGGTTTATTTAAATCACTAGTATTGTCAATGTTACCAAGCCCCACATCTCCCTTAGCTAAAGTAACAACACCTATTTTCCCTGATACGCTATCTACCGCTCCGGAAGTAATATAGATATAGGCAGAGCCACTCCATCTATAACATTTATTGGTATCTAAAGCTACATATATCTTGCCTGCTTCTCCTGTTGTGGGAAATGAAGCAAGGTTTGCATATTCCAGTACATCATCTACGTAGCTTGGCAGTTGTATAGCAGGCACTTTACCGTTTGCATCTAAAGAAGCATAACCATTAGCTATTCCTTTATTAGATTTATCTTCTTTACCTGAAATATCAATTGGAGAAGGTATATCAGTTGTTAATGCCAGAGTTCCATTCCCCTTAGATGTTGGCACAGTCAATGTTACAGCTATTTCACCCTCTGCTACAAACAACGGTCCAAAGCTACCAGCCGCATTTAATCTTAATTTTGGAGTAATTAATGTTTCACTAGAATTATTATATCTAAACTTATTACTTCTAGTTATCTGACTCTGACTATCTATATATGGTACCGTAAACTCAGCAAAACTTTCAAATTTTGGCCATTGGTATGTTTTGAAAGTTTTGATGCCATTTATTTCTTCATCTCCTGTTTTATGCAGAACATCTGAATCGTTTGCTTTGCCTGAAATATCTCCTTCAGTTATAAAACCACTATCATTTTCCAGTTCACTAACTTTGATGGGCAAATCAGCAAGCTTGGCATAACTACTTAAATCAATATCCGCTATTAAGTTCTTAAGATCTTTAAAAGCGGTAACGCCATCGCTAATTTTTAGCTGCGTAACCGTATGAACTTCATCGATGTACGCTGTAGCTAACAGCATGGTATTAAGCGGTTGCGCTCCCCCACCAAAAATTTCATCCGGATCCCAATCTCCCAGAGGTTTAATGATAAAGGGTTTCTTTTGGTTGTCCTCTTGGGGAATACCAGCTAAAAGTGCCGAATTCACAAAGTTAGAATCATTAGTAAGGTCAGAGGTGTTTTTGGGTATTTCCTGCTCAAAATAATCACGTAGCACCTTAATAAGTTCCCTAAGTTTAACACCTTGTGTTTTGTTATTGCCTTCTACATAAGGGCCTGCCGATTTGATGATCTCATCAATATAGGCATCAGAAATAGGTGGAATTGGCATAGTGTTATTGTTTTATTAAGTTAAACCGTTAATTCATTATCTAAAATATTCATTCTTCCAGATGAGTTCTCTACCTGTATCTTAAATCGATGGTAAATGCTATTACCATCATCATCTACGGTAGGCAAAGGTTCGGGCAATTCATACGACATGGGCTGATTGCTATCTGGAGGCTGTATGCTGTAAATTCTTTCCCAATTTGCTCTGCTGTTCTGTTTAAACAGGTAATAGGTACCGTCATAAGTAGCTGGCATCCACGATAAGGTGTTGGTCGGCTCATCATAACTAAGTTCGGGGGCATCTGGACTTTGGGTATCAACCAATTGTACCGAAGCTACAGTACTGGGTTGCGAAAGTACTTCTTCTGCCTCTTCAAACTCATTGATAATAGTTCTTACCGCCACTATACGGTAGTATAATGTATGACCAAATGGCGGTAGTGGCAGATCAGAAAAATCATCTTCAAAAATAGAGGAAGCTATGGTCTCAGGATCAATCTCTACATCCAGCACCTGTTCCATTTGGGCAATGGATGTAGCTAAGGTTTTATTATTTGTTCTAAACAACCTTAGCTTCTCAAACTGTTCTATTGCTGGCAGGGATGCTATTTCGAAAGTAACCGTAGGGCTATCTATTGCTGAAAAAGAGGTTCGCAGCGCATAATTATCAATAATTGGAACTGCCGCTGTTTCGGTATATAAAATTTCGACCGGTCCTAAGAATTTACTGATGGGGCCAATATTCAATTGGTTGTTAATTTCGGCACAGGTATAAAAATAAAGATCTCTTGAAAAGGCATTCAAGAAATAATCTGTTATCCGAACATATTTTGCCCCAACATCATCAGGTTTTACATAGGTGCGTACCATAGGGAACGGGTTAAAACGGGTATCTGTCGGATCGAGCAGGTCTCCATTCGCATCTCTTATTACGGGCAGATCATTCGTAGTCTGTAAACCTTGTTTTAGGTAATTAAGTATTGGCGGTTGTTCCGTTAAAGGAAGTAATGTTGCTAAAATTGCAGCTTCCAATTTGGCCATCTTTTGTTGGGTGTTATCTTCTGGCAAGAACAATCCGGGCCTGTCGGGTGTAGGAAAACCATAGGAGATTGGTTCAGCCTCATATACTTCGAACACTAAATTTTCTTCGTCCTCGAATTTAAGATTGACCAAATCCAAATAGCGTTGGTTAAAGTTAGGATCGGATGTAAGTGCTTCCAATTGGGCCGTAATACCAATAATGGTTTCTGGAGCATATAGCACACTAAGCACATTTACATGCGAAATACGGTAAAACATAAAACCAAATGGCTTTCTGGAAGAGGGAACACGCACATCAAAGGTAAATGCAGCCTGTTTGGTCGGATCGGGACGTACTTTTAGACCTGGGGCTACTGGCTCATCGAGCTGCTGTGGCTCATAAATATTTCTGGCCAGTAATACCGAAGGCAATGAAATAGCCGAAGCATAAGAAGCATGCAGCTCATTATAAGTCTGAACGGCTATCAGGCTTCGTTTATCATTATCATCAGGTGGAGGCATGATATTGCCTTCATTGAAACTATGTAAAGGAGCAGGTTCTGCAAAGAAATAGGCTCTATACCCAGGATGGTAATTCACACTGATCAGGTCGTTTTCATCAGTTGATGATTTTATCAGTGACGTATCAAAACTGGCATCATAAACATATAGCTTAATTGGGCTGCTCTCCTGTAGCATAACCACTTGTAGCAATTTCCTTTCGTCACTATCTACAATAGGAAGTCTAACCATGCCCTTATACCATTCTACATGGGCTTGATGCAACTGACCAGGCGCATTTTTGGTGGGATTGGTATCCTCAAAAGGGATATTAACTTGTGGATGTGGACTAAGTGAAACGGTATCGAAACTAATTTCATAATAGCCGTCAAAAACGTCGTCTTCATTAGGTATTGGTGTAATTAAGGCAGCTCCATTGATTCCGCCCATCCAATATTTAGTGTCGGCACTTTCCCCGGCATCAACTTCAATTACAGGGTCAACGACATCTGCAAAACTGATCAGTTCGATCTTTTCGGCCAATGGTTCCCAATTACCCTCGTTGGAAAGGTTTTCTACCATGGAGAAACGGCTGCCCATGGCCGGAATGGTATAGTTCTTGTAAGAGCCGAATAATAATTCACTTTGTCTATCATCTGTTCGGTCTCTTACAAACAGTTTTTCTATGGTAATATAAGGCAAACCATTACTACCATTGTTTACCTCCAACACCTTAAACTGCCCCTCTGGGGTTGATAAAACCCCGCCGACAAACCTGTCCAGATCTTCATTGGCAATAAAAGGCTCTTTTTCTTCTTCTGTAATTAGTTGGTATGCGCCGGTAAACAATATCAATTGACTATCGTTTTCGGTAACGGGTCTCATGTCCGCAATCACGCCGATTACCTCCCGCTGTAACCCGGGTTTAAAAAATACTTTTGTTTTATTGGACCTAATTATTGCCGCCAAGGTTTGCTCATTAATTTCTGTCAAACCCGATACATCTATCATATCTACCCAATTAAAGGTAATACGGGTGAATGCTGTATCCTGATTAGGAAATTGGTCTATACGTTTTCTCAACCATGTTTGCTCTTGATTGGTGGTAAAAACCAGTTCATCCTCCTTTTGCACATACTGTACGCTTAAATCGGTTGGTGCAAACAATAAATTGGCCGATTGGAAAATAGTCTCATCGGTGGCTACTTCATTACTTAACGACGATGCTCTCGAAAACCAGTTAATGCCGTATAAGGCATAACAATGTATGCCCACACCTCTTTCAAAATGTACAAATAAGCTAATGGCATCGTCTGGCAAAGGGTTCAACTCAGGAATTCCCGCCACAGGAAAATCATCATCATAGGCATAATAAACCTTGCCCATTACCTCGTTATCAGTTGCTGTAATTTCCGGTTTTACATAACTGGAAGCACTTTGCATCCTATATTCTATTCCATAGTAAACAGGTTTGGGCTGACGGAAGAAATTTTCGTTTACTGCTTCATCAAGCGATGCGAAGAAGTTAAAGTCTTTCCGCTCGTTAAAGAACAACTGTCGTCCAATATTGACCACCCTTGTGTTTTCACGTTTGCTATACCCTTGCTCATCAAACATAAAAGAGAGGTCTTCTTCTGTGGACATCTGATAGCTTACCGGTCGCATCTGTGGTGTACTGGGCAGTAAGGTGTCTTGCTTTGAGGTAGGCAAACCCAAATAAGTATAGGTGGTGCGCACAGGCGAAGCCATACTCTTCTTATTCTCATAAACAAGTTTGTAAACAAATCGCTGTTGGACATCTACGTTACTGGGCGTATCAATGTGACCAAGCCCAAGCATTCTGGCAATGTGATAGTCCAATGCCTGCATTTGGATTACGTCCAGCAAACTTATTTTTTGAGGGTTTTCCTCTGCTATATCATCTTCAGCGTAAATATTATAAAATGCCCTAGGGTCTGTTTCGCTCTTTTGGAGGTATAAAGCTACCAATTGTTGGATAGATTGATCCGTAACCTCTACACTATCTGAAAACCACTTATCGATATAATTACTTGCCCTTACCCTTGTACCATCATTATATTGAGGCCATAAATTATCAATTGGGTAGGCTGTACTTTCTAACCTATCCCTCACTTCTGCTTCATTTAAGCTGATAGCGAAGCCCGCCCCCACTACCGACCAATTGGTCAATGAACGCGAAAGCTGAAAATCGTGGTAGGTCTCAAAACTAATTTTGTCTAAAATAACGTCCAAAGATTTCTTGTAACGAAGTACACTCAAATTGTCGCCAACGATACTTGCTAAAGCTGTTTGATCATTTATTACAATGGTTTGCTTAATACGTTCCTCTGGGCCACCGGCAAAACAAATAGCTTCTATTTTTGCATAAGACGGCGTAGCCGATGTTTGACGCGAAAATCGTAGATCGAAATGGAAAAAAGTTTTATTGAAGACTGAAATCTCAATGACATCGTTATAGGCATTTAAAAAATCGAAGCTATTATTGTTTGGATTAATAGTACTGGCCAGGCTATAGTATTTGGCACTATCTGTAAAGTAAATACGTACTTGATTGCTGATAGCAGTATCGTTTACCACCTGATTAATGCTGTAAGTCCAATAACGCTGTTGCGAATTTACTACCGGACGGGTTTGTTGAAGGTCTATTTCTACTATGGCCGCATTTTGATAAGGCGTACGATAGATCTGTACAAAATCGTTGGGCTGGTTAAACCCGTTGTTGTTGTTACTGTTAAAATAATCGCCCTTGGGCAAATGGTTATTGGCCAGTTCCCCAGTAAAGTTCCATCGTAAATGAAAACCTTCGGCAATACCATTGGAACCATCGGCTCCGGCAACCTGTAAAAACACACCGGGTGAATTATTAAAAATATTGAGCCCTGAACTTTCGCATGGGTTTATATCCAATTGCTCCAACAGTGCTTTTAAGGCATTGAAAGCGTCCAAAAAAGCAAGTAGAGAAGCATCTACTAAGGCCTTTTCATAATCGCTCAACTCGTTACTGCGAGAACAAAACTCCTTAAAAATATTGAGGATAGTCTGGAAAATTGCTACATAGTCATCATAACCGTTATCCATATATCCGGTCCAAAAATCCAGCTCAAAAAAGTTCTGCTCAAAAAAATCGCCCGAAATATTTGCGTTAGAAAAACCTACCCAAAAATCCAGTTCTGCAAAATCCAATTCGCTATAATCGCCGGTAATGTGCACCTGTGGGAAACCTTCTTCACCATTCAATATCCCCAAAATGGCAATAACCCTCAGGTATAATTTGCGCAGCGTATCCTTATCCAGACTGTTAATACTGTCTGTAACTTCGGGATAGTTATCATATTCGCCATTGTTGGCCGCTGTTTGAATGGCCAATAAACAATTGGTAACATAACTATAGTCTGAGCAGAAAGCATTGTTATTAGGCATATCGTAAAATTTTAGGGCTGGTTAATTTCAAGGTTAAATTCGGGGCTGGTGTATTCTTCAAAAGCAGTAGTATAATTCTCACCATTGAACATTTTGTACCTGAACCTTAGCTGTGCCAAACCAGTAGGAAGATCCATATCAGCAGTGGTAACAAATACCGCAGAAGTATTTTTAGCATGGATATATTTAAAACCAACTTCTTGGTGTGCAGCCACATCCAAAATAATGGTATCCGCCCGTAGATCAATAGGTTCAGGCGTTGCGGGTATAGGCTCTGTTGGTAGCTTGGGGTCGTTAAAAGGTTCCGGGTTTCTAATGAGCAGCCCTAACACACGTTGGGCACTGGTATCGGGATCAATATTAACCACTAAATGCAGCACGGTATTTTCTACATTTTCCAGATTTTTAAGTTTTAGCCCTCCGTAAACTATACGATCGTATTTTACGGCATATCGCATTACCTCATCAGACGCATTGGCAGGATCATCTAACAGGGGAATGATGTTGTTGCTAATTTCGGCTGCCGTAAAGGAAGTATATAAATTATAAATTGCATAGCGCTCGTTTTCTGGTGTATCATCCAAAATAAAGCTGGAAGCCTGCTCCTGAAAACTGGCATACCTAGAACTGATAAAATTAAAGCGATGTACTTCGGTACTTACTTCAGCTTCATCTCCAGGTTTATATTTGGCATCGAATATGGCCGTGTAAACCTTGTTAGGGTATAGGTCGCTTAACTGATAACCTCCCTGTTTAACTCTTTTTTTCATTGCCAATGGCTTGGCATTACAGTTGCCCATACTAGCGGCCAAATTCATTAAAAATACAACCTGTTGGTCGGGTGGCAGGCTTCGGTAATTGTTAATTGTAATTTCTTCATCTGGTAATTGTTCCCATACCAAGGCTGGGCTACTTACTGCGCCAAACACATCAACTAATTTAAGCTCCAAACTACTTTTTACCTCTTTCAGGTTTTGGTAGCTATCAAAATCTTCGTACATAGCATGGATATATGGCTTTGTAAACAACAGCCTTATTTTTGGATTATGATAAAAAACAGGCTTGCTCAAATCGTAACGGCTCTGCGCATCGGGAAAAGAACGCTCGTAATCGATATAATTCTTCAGATTGGCCAGTTTAAATTCATCGACACGGTCTTGTTCTTCCAATGTCTTATAAACAGCGCTTTGCTGATGGAAATGTCCTATCGGTCCCGCCGTTTTAAAACCAAATATCTGGGCGCTGCTATTTGTCTGTCCATCTACCAAATCTCTTGAGGTAAGCGCTATGGCATAGATAGTATTAGGCCTCCATACTGGCTGTATGGTCTTGCTCAATCCATCGCCCATCAGCTGTACCTCTTCAATCAGTTTTTCTTCGGTAAGCTCGTTTTCTTCCTGACGGCGGTGTATCTCTTCGGTGAGGTAAGAAAGTTGGCGCAATGTAGAATATTTTGGCACTGGCGGTATCAGCTCTAGCTGTTCGGGAACGGGCACACTTAGCCTTTTCGCTTTATCAATAAAAATTTCAAGTACATCGGCTGTCCTATCTACAGAAATAAACAGCTGCTTATATTGAGTGTTGCAAACATAGCCCGTACTACAATCTAAGGTCAGTAATTCACTTACCTTAAAACCAATGTGTGTTTTCCCACTGTAACAGGTAAAGTAGAAACTACAGCTTGGCAAAGCACTGCTGTTCGTATAATCGGCATAACTATATACAGTATCTTCCTGTATGAGGTGAAGCGCATAGCCTTTTTTATCCCCAGTTAAAGGATCTTCTTCCACTTTACTAAACAAAGTAGAAATCCCTTTGCTGAAAGGACTGAACACCACCATGGTTTCGAGGGCAAAATTTGCCTCCTCTATTTTTAGTATGGGCTGATAGGGCACCAACAGGGAATCATCCTTAGAATCGAATGCATATACCTGTCCTAACGTTTGCTGTCCAGCGATATTCTCCTTAAAAAAGCCGGACGTTAAATCTGGGCTTCCCAAAGGGATGGCGGCCAAATTGCCTACATTGGCAATGGTGCTGCTCAGCAACCAATTGGCTACGGCATCGGTAGTGTCCTGGTAGCCTTTCGCCAATACTTCGGTTGCCGTAAAAGCCCTATCGAACAATGACAGGTACACCAGCGCTTTATCTTTTTCTTGATAGTGCCCTTGAGGGAAGTTTGATGATACGACATATTCATCCGCAAGCTTAAAAAACCCACCTATACTTAAACTACCCTCAAACGACAGGTTTACCTCTCGCTCAAAGCTAATTTCTATACGGCTTATTGGCTTGCTAAGGTTATCGTAGGTAATATCAGTATGTTGTTGCCCCTTTTCAATAAAGGCAGGAGGCATGATATATTCATCTTGCGGCACAGTAACAATTGCCGTACTGCTATAATCATCTGCTCCAATATTCTGGGTAACATACTTTCGTTTTACATAATCTATACGTATCCTGCTTTCGTTTTGCCCAAAAGCCAACTTTAAGAAACTAATGGGGCTGGCAGTGTGGATAATCAGTTTACCCCCATAGGTACTAATTATTAGGCTATTTGCTTCAAAAGCACTATCGTATTCTACCTCTCCATCTGCCCCTATCAAATCAAAAGTATATCCGCCTTTATAAAAAGCAGCTAAATCTGGATAGGTAGTCTGCACAGCCACATCTTTCCAGTTAATTTGCTGTTGCTTGGTAATGGTTTCAAAACAGAACAAATCTTTTCGCTGAAAATTGAGCCCATCCAAATTGCCCAATGTATCTGTTGACTGGTTGGCATAACTAAACATGTTCTGCGACATCAACCGGATTTTGTTATATCTATTGGGCTGTAAAAACTGCCAATAGCCCGTTTTAAGGTTATTGAGGTTAATGATGGGCTGCCCTGTATGTGGATCTGTGTTTTCATGCACAATGGCCGTTACCGCTTCATAAATCTGGTAGGGTTTCCAAGTATTCGTCTGTCCATCCCAACAATAAATATCAAGGCCCGTTACCTCATATTCGTGGCGTACCTGCGGGGTAAGCCCTTTTTGTGGCGGAATCAATTCCGAATAACCTTCTGCCAGTTGGTTGCCACCACCACCCAGTTTCGTAAGCGAGGGCTTCACCGATTTCAACAAATCAATATCAATATAACTGTCTAGCGGGATGGTAATCTCCTTTGCCTGGTCTATCATATGGTAAGCCCAACCATCTTCTAACGAAGTATTGTTTGGTGCCGGGATAGTGATATTGCCGGTATATATTTTTTTTACATAATTGATTTTAAATACATCTGCCGACTGTATATTGGTGGCCGCCGCCGGCAGGTAGCCCTTAATGGGATTTGGCAGCTCTATCACTGGTTGTGGGGCCGTTAATGGGTCTCTGTTGTTGTTGAAACGCCAGGTAAGCTCTAAAGTGAACTTGATCTTGAAGAAAAGTATCTTGAAGGAAATATAGATCGATCCCTGTATCACAAATGGATTTGGCGCATCTACTGCCAGTCCCAGCGCAATGGTCATGCCCAGTTTGGCCTTCCACACCTTAATGTAGGCATAGCCGCCAACCTGTATAAATGCTCCTATCTGTACAGGCTTAAAGCTCAAAGAACCACCCAAATCAATCCATGCGCCAAAGGCTACCGCTGCAGGGCCATAACTTTTATTGAAATCGAATTTGGCGCCCGCCCCCGCTTTAAACCCCCTCGATGAAATCATGAGATATGAATATCCCTGAAAAAGGGTCAGTATCCTAGAGCGTATCCTTTGGCTTTCGGGCTGGTCTTTGCCCAAGTTAAGGTACCAGCCCGAGGCATTGTTAAAGAAAAAGGCCAGTTCCATTTTCCCACTCAGCGAGAAAATTGCCCCATTCCATGAATCATTGGTCTCTGGCAGGTTATAGTTAACCCCTAGCCCGGCCATAAAGGCATTGCTATCTATCGAAATAAAGGCGCTAAATGGAGGATCATTGGTGTCATTTAGCCCTATCCTTGACCTTAGAATACCTGCCTGCCCCTGCATTAAAAATACATCGGGCAAACCTAACAGTAAAAACAGTTTGCTAGAAAATACCTTACCCGAATCGAAGGCCGTAGCAATGGAAACACCTGCCCCTACAGAGAAGCCCGACTTTTTAGCAAATTTATCTATCTCAATACCTTCTTTCTTGGTAATGGTACTTTTGGCCTTGTAATATTCCCACCAGGTATCATTTTCGGTTAATGGCGGTGTAGTAGCGCTTTTGGATGGCAAGTAGTGCTGGCCAATAATACCCCTAAAGCCATAAATACCCAAACCAGTGGCACCTAAAATGATAGGGGTAGAAAGCTCTAGCCCAATATCTACCAAAAAAGCAGGTACGCTAGGGTCAAGACGCATACCTGCACTACCCCCCATTTTTAAACGTGGCAGACTAAAGGTTACCGCACCGGTGTATTCAATATTGGCCTTAGAACTAGATGCCTGCTCATTAGGGTTGGCCATGCTCAAATAGCCATTTAACAAGAAGGCGGCCTTGTCCTTAGACACATTGCCCGGTATGCTCATGTCTATGTTGAGCCTATCGATGCTTAAAAAGGCATGAAAAGGGCCACTATCTATGGTAAAGTAGAACTTAATGCCGTTGCCCGAGGTATTGACCCCTGCCCTGCCAGTGTTCACCATGCCATCGAAGGTAAATACCAGGTAATGCCTTTCCGTACCACCATGCTGTCCTTTGTGCCCGCCTATGCTGAGGTTTTTTACCTCCATTTTTACTGGGCCAATATTTAGATGGAAGGTTTTGGGAATACTTATTTTATCTATTCCAGGTTCAAATTCCAGTTTGCCATCGTCCCATATACGCAGCTTGTTGATGGGAATATCTTTGGGCAGCACATCACCCAAGCCGGGGATATTGTAGGTAAAATCTAGCGTTCCGGCTACTTCTGCGTAATAACCGCGGCTCTCTTTGCCTAGTTGCAGGCTTTTTACCTTAATAGAAAGTACATCTAGGAAATTGAGCGGCGCAATATCTTCTGATATAGCAGTAATGCTAAAATTACCATCATCTTTGATCTGGGCACTGATGTTAATCACGGCATCTTGCCCGTTCTGCTTCATTTTGTTGAGCGTAAGCGTACCACTAATTTTGGAACTTACAATGGAGCCCATCATGAAGTCTAATTCAAAAAGATTGAGTTCGGTCTTAAAGCCACCAAAATCTCGATAGAGCAAGCCGTTGCTTTCTAAGGAAAGTGTTCCCGATATACCGCCTGTACCGATAAACAGATTTTCGGCATTTATTTCTGCACTGGGCTGATTAGAGCTAGATGTACCGAAATTATTGAATCCTATAGATGTATTTTTTATAAAAATCCCAATAAAGTCATTAGGATATCCTATAAAATCGGCTTCTGGTATGTTTTTTTGCCTGTTTAAATCTAAAACGGCTTCAGTAAAGCCTAAAGTTATACCCGTATTGCCTATTTGTACACGAGGATGAGAAGACGGAAAACTTAGTGCCATAGTGTCTTCGAAACCAAAACCTCCTTTAGTGTTATAAATTAACTCTCCTGCATCAAATAGAAGTCGGGTTTTTATAGATTCATCAGTTTCTAACTCTCCATTTGCTCTGATAGGTATTAAAATATTTCGGGGAATTTCTAAAGCTGCCGAAAGATGTATCTTTGCTGATATTTTGGGAATAAATAACTCTTTAATACTTTCAATGATATTATCTCCTAATTGGGAAGAGAATAATTGTATTATCTTTTCTATGGGCTGTATTGAATTGATAATATAATCGTTAAATACAACATCGTAAAACGAAACATCTGTTGATAGGTTAAATGCGTTGAGGGTTTCTTCTAATGCTACTTCTTGATTGCTATCAATTGGGTATGGTATATTAAGACTAGGGTAATTTGTGTTCGTTTCTAGAACAAATGCACTTAATGTATCTGCATATTCAACTGGCGAATCCAGTAAAGATAGTAACAATTCTTCTTGTGAAATATCTGCTATATTAAAAATGGTTTGATAGAATGCGTTTGGACTAAAAGCGAAGGAGTTAAATTTAAAATTTTTAATGTACTTTTTAATGCCCCAACTCCATGTAAAAGTTAATGGAAGTACACTATAGGGAGTACTTGATTCTTCTAAATCTGGGTTTAGAAGAAGAGAAAACCCCGTTCCCGGAATAGATAGTTTTAGTAATTGAGAATGGCTAACAATATCCAATTTATAAGTTGTAGCAACACCGTCCGCGGATTTTTCTACCATCAGATCTTTAAAATGCACGTTGCTGAGCAATTCATTTAAATTACTTGATATAAAATTGAGTTCCTCAGGTAGATAATCTACCGATAAAATGCTCGAAAGTGCTGGATAATATGTATTTGCCATAACTCTATTTATATAAGTAGATACCGTCAATTAAAATATACTTACCTAAAAATTTAATTTTATCTTCCCGAGAATCATTATTAGTAATTTTATATGAGATTTTACCACTCCGTTTGTTTATTAAAAGGAAATAAAGATTATCATTTGTCCGTAAGATGATAAATTCCCCACGCTCAGCCATATAACGGGAGTTCCTAAAAGAATATAGTTCCCTGTTTAAAGAATCTAAAACTACAAATCCCGGGTTTACAAATTCATACCCTTCTTTGTGAAGGGTGGTGTCTAGTGTGTGTACATACCGTATGCCATATACACTATCCTTTTTGAAGAACATTTTTCGGTTAGAAATTTCGGTAATTTTACCATTGTTTCTGGCTACGGTGTAGCATTTCTTTCCGTATAATAAAAATTTATCATCGTTAAAATGAAGTACGTAGGAACCGGGGATCTTAGCCTTCCACTTATAGGTTAAGTCCGTTAAATCCATGTGGTTTAATATTAGCGTTTCTTTTTGGGAACTATCGGGCATAATCTTGGTAATTACTTCGTTAAAAAACAGGTCATCACCGTCTATAAAGGCACCAAAATTTCCTATTTCATCTTTATACTTATATTTTCTTAAAGGTTTTTGGCTACTAAGATCAAATACAAAGACCCCGTTCATACTTAGTATAACAGCATTATTCTTGTACAACATTACCTTGTTGGCATAAAAAAGTGTATCCCGATATTTTTTAAAATATTCTTTTAGGCCATCTTTGCCAATGCTCATTATATAACTGCTACCATAAGCACCAAAATAAATATTACCGTTGCGTAGGGCATCAAGTTCAACAGGCACAGTAATATTGGCACGATATTCCATCTTTTTCATATTGCCATTCAATGGCTGTATAAAATAGATAGCTTTATCTGGATTTTCAACACGTGAGCCTTTGGTCTTTGACACGTCAATCCCTATAATGGTATCGTTAAAAATTTTTGTATCACCGTACCGATAAGCACTATCTACATTCACAAGCTGTAAACCCAAAGCCTGTACAAACTGCTCGCGGAAATGAGGGTTTCTATTTTGAGGTTTGTACTTCTTTCGGCAAGCTGTGATATTCATAAGAAGCGCAAACATGAACAACAAAGGGATCAACTTTTTCATAATTAATTAAACACTTTCATTACACGTTTATTCACCATTGTATATATCCTTAATATGGCGGCTTCCCTGTTTGTCCATATTATTTTACCATTACTGTCAAATTTGAAATGGTATATAAATTGATGCGATGCGAGGGCGTCTCTTAAGTATCTTCTAAATTGAGGTGTAAAGACGGGGGGTGGATATTCCGCATCAATTGGTAATATATCAGACAATTGTAAAGTTGAATCTGCAAAATAAGAGTTTGGATACAACATTGCCAAAGGAACCTGAGTTCTTGCGTCTTGACCATACCTTTCAGTTGGATTAGCTAGATTAGAATTGTAGCAACCACCTATCACCGGTATAACTATACCGGTAGGGTCTACACTTTTAATAAAACCTACCCAACTGAGCTCATTATTGAACAGACTGCTCATATCTAGCAACGCTGAGAGACCGCTCGCCCCGATATTATAGACATCATTATATAGGTCATATGCAACGAAACACTGTTCTCTGATGATAAAATTGCGGTCAAAATCGAAAGCGGTCTGACCAATCCTTGGACTATTCTTAAATTCTCCAAACAATAATCTATAGAACTGGGTAATTGCAAATTCGGCTATACCTGTATTTAGATCTTTCAAAAGCTGTAGCAAAATAGGATTTGTAAAAATTGGGCATTCTGCAGGTGTCAAATCATCTTCATAAGCTTCCCACAAATCTTCTACTAAATAATATGCGCCGTAAAGCCATTTGCTTTCATGTTTTTTTTGTTTTACAAAAACATACATTTGTTTATAATAGGCTAAAATCTGTCCAAAAGGCATTAACCAAGGTAATTCTCCAGTAACTGGATTTTGACGTGAGGTTATATAATATACCGCATTTCGCCATCCACGCCACGCATTAACTCGTTCCGATCGTTGCCAATAGCCATCTTTGCCAAACCAATCATCTTTAGGCCTTGGGGTTTTTCCTATAGAGAGTAGATAATTCTTATATGCTGTATAATTTTTAAATTCACGCCCTCCCAATGGTTTTTCAATATGCCTAGGTTTTACCTTGGTGAGTTTTGCTGTTGCTGCGGTACTACTAAACAATGCCATAGGTTATTAAATTAATATTTGTTGATACAAGATTAACTACCAAGCTTGAGCCTTGAATTTGATATCCTTTTAGAGCCAAGGTCAAAGAGGTATAACTCTTACCGTCATCATCTTCCAACTGTTGCTTATTGGTAATGGCGAGATATACTGGATATTTTTGGTTAAAAGAAGAGATTGAAAGCAATAAAATAGCCTCCCATTGTTCCTTTGTAATGTTAATTCCTATAATATTTCGTATATCCGGAACATCGAATTTTCCGCTTACATCCGCCATTGATGTTTCGTAAAACAATATGTCTTGGTCTGTATTTGATATTTTCAACGTACCCTTTGATAAATATGAACTTTGTTCAATTTTATCAATATCTTCTATTATGTTATCGTTTTTATAAGATTTAAACGTGCTAACTACACTTATTGGCTGTCTTTTGTATTCTTTTGTATTTATTAAGGTAGGGTTTGCAAGCAATGTTATATTTTCTTGATCAAAACTAATGGATAAACTGAAAGCGCCTTCATAACGATGCGTTTCAATTGCGTCCAAATATAAATCTACATCGTAAGTTTTATTTTTTAGAGGTAATGTTATATAATCAAAATTTAAGGCTAAAGGAAAAATACAATCAAGATAATCGGATTTCCGTATCTGTGTGGATATTGGAGTTGGTAATGTTTCTTCGGTATTTTGTTTGCCATATTTAAGCAACGTATATGAACTTATGATATCTTCATGAATAGGAATAACAAATTCAAAAGCATCTGCATAATTGCTAGCTACACTTAAAGTCTTAAATCGCTCACCATTTTCTAAATCTGCTAACAAATCATTTGAGTAACGGTATGCTTTATCAGCATATAAAATTGGACTGGGATTATCTCCGTTTCCGCTAGGCAACTTAATTGTTACGGTTCTAATGCTATTCGTTTCTGAAGGAAAATCATTTGACTTAATAACTAGGATAGGCCATGCAATAGCATGATAATTTTTATCTTGAAAACTGTCACTTCCTAATTTTATTTTTATTATAACAGTGTTTGTAGCTGGGGTAGTACTATAGTTCTTAAAATAATTTAAAGAGAAATTAAATTCATTCCTAATATCAATATAACATTGGTCTTTATTTAAAAACCTAGAGATTAAATCTTCAAACAAAACCTCCCCCTTTACCTTGGTTTCTGATGTTCCATTTCTTACAAATAAATTTGTATTATAAAAACTTGCAAAAAAACAACAAGGGTCAATAAAACTTAATATTTGTTCCTTATCATGCCAATGGTCGAAAAATTCGACATCTGTTGGTGTACCTACTAGAGCTTTAACTTTACATATCGTTTCATCTTTTCTTGCAAATTCCAGGTCTGGTTTATAGAATAGATCTTCTTGTGTGATTTCAAATCCAATGGCATTTTTATCAAATTCACCTATTACATCACCTCCCTTAACCGACCAAAATTGTAACCCTGAAAAGGTTTTTAAGAATATCTCATCTAAAATTTCGGTACTAGCTAACGAATTAATATCAGAGTGTAGGCCAATTACTTCTTTAGAAGGGGAACCCGTATTATTAAATTTGTCAAAAGCTTGCCAAATACTATCTACCAAAGTATTCGTACCTTTTACGGCGATGGTCAGATTATCAGATGATACTAAGCTATCTTTTTTAATACCTCTATATATAAAGTATTTTATTTTTGGAAAATTAAATGTCTGTGTTTCGGTTGGCTTAAATACAATGTTCAACAAACTAGAGTTGTTTAATTGTTCTTGAACAAAAATTTGTCCATTACAAACAGCTATAGCATCTAAATTAACCGAACTGATATGTTTGCTTGTTAATAGAAATTGTTCATAAGTAACCCCATTTTCTATTATATCGGTTATTGAACCAAAAGCATCGGCTATTTGATCGTTTAAACCATTAATGTCTGTAAAAAAGTGATAAGCCATTAATATAATTTTAAATGTATTCTATAAGTAACCGTTGTTAATTAACCAATGGGCAATGAACTCTAATGCGTAGCGGTTGGAGTCCATCCCTTCGCTTGCGGCAAAGACTTTTCCGTAGCCTGTTTTCATTGGAATAGTACGAGTAACTCTATCTTTATTGGTGCTTACCCTAAAGTTTTTGCCCTCGTTGCCACCAGAAAAGCTAGCTGTAGCTACCACCAGCCCAGAAGGGAGCTTAAAACGGTAGGTATCCATATCGGGCGTTCGGCCAATATGCTCAAACATGCCAATAATTACGTTGCCTTGGTCTATTTCCTTAGTTTGGTCTTTAATAAGCGCTTTGCCCATCTGGTTTCTGCGCACCAGATCATAACTAATTTCTACCTTTGGGTTTTTTCCCTTTTTGGCCAAAAATTCGTTTACCTTGGCTTCATCTAGCATATTATCTACCACCATACCG
The DNA here is from genome assembly GCF_002399615.1 of Pedobacter sp. UBA4863. Taxonomy (GTDB): domain Bacteria; phylum Bacteroidota; class Bacteroidia; order Sphingobacteriales; family Sphingobacteriaceae; genus Pedobacter. The sequence continues at coordinate 37,249 of NZ_DHDZ01000062.1, forward strand.
CTTTCGCCAATGAGCTTTACAAAGTTCTTTTCGGTACTGAGCTTGCCCAACGAGAAAATTCCGGTCTGTTTGGTGGGCAAAAAGCTAAAGCGATAGTAAAAATCGGCATTGCCGTCTTCGGAGGTAAAATCGGTGGCAACAACCGCAATAATCAGTTTTTCGCCCGATAGGGAGAGCAGCTCGAAAGTGCTGGTGAGACCAAAGTTCTCCTTATCCTTTATCTTTACCACTTTGGCAATTTCCTTACCATCTACCGAAATGATGTTAGACTTGTAATCTACCTTTACTTTTTGTGCATATGTGCTAGAGATGAAGAGCAATAGCGCCAGAAATGTGAATAGTGCTTTTGATTTTGTCATTTTTAATTTTGTTATGTTAACAAAAATTCATTCGCTATTATTAATTACGGATGAGTGGTGCCTATTCTAAAACAAGCTCCACCATTTTTGTAATCTTGTTGTATCTTACTACGCCAATTTTATAGTAACTACTAATTATTCCCGCTTGCCTAACTTTCTCCGTATTCAGCGAAACCTGCTCACTGTTAACTATTGTCCCTCCCGTATTTATAAAATCAGTACCATCCTTTACCATAGTCCCTCCTTTGTAGGTAACCAAGCTTAAATTAAAATTCCCATATTTTGGTGTTCTATACCAACCTGCATACAGGCCAATATCAACAATATTGGCAGACGACAGAGGAAGGGTTCGAATAAAATTTTTATAACTTATTAATACCGCCTCTGTACCTGAACCCTGATTATCTCCCCCCCACCATAAATAAGAATTACTTTGCGGGCTTACACCGACTGGGACAGTATGTTTTGATTCAGAGCTAGCAAACCCCACATACATATCATCGTAAATGGTGCCTGTATCCTCAAACCCCACAAGAATATCTAAATCCTCTTCCTCCTCCTCTTCCCAAATATATCTCACCACTGCAAAATCAAAATTGTCTATAATAATCGGTTCGGCAGTTTGGTAGGTAAGCGTACTGGTAGGCACATTGAAGTTGAAACGTAGCAGCATAGGCAGGTAATCTTTGTTATAATTGCCGTTTGCCCCGGCGGCGGCGTAGGTTTGAAAGTTGCTGTAGTAAACATTGGCACCACCAATTACCGTAGGTACATAGTTGCCCACATTGCCGTTCATGGCCATCACACCGGTATAGTCTTTTAGAGCAAAAGCCCCTTCAAGTGTTTTCATGGTATTAGACCTACCTCTAACTTCTAATACAAAATCCTTGATACGAGGGTACTGCCTAATGAGTTTGGCAATGTTAAACTCGAGTCTCCATTTCAATATGCTGCCATTATCTACCAGATCAGAAGCAAGTATATAGGCATCGGCAGAGGCACTGTTGCTCGGTAAAAAGTTATTGCCGGTATATACGAGGGCCTGCCCGCCAACAACATCTGCATTGATGATGAGCGCCCCAGCATTCAACGGAGTGTCGTTAAATAGGTCTATCACCAGTACAGATGGATAATGTATATTGGTATTTAAAATGGTTAGCGGTAGGTTTTTGCTCATTCCGCCTTCTAGGGTAGCGGTAATGGTGGCGTATTTATCGCTAAAATCGGTGTCGTCTCTATATGTAGTAAGCTGGTTAAAGTCGAAAGCACCCCCCAGATTAATACTGAAATTGGTTTTATCGGTAACTCTTATCGGTGCATTGCTTCCAAAAGACAAATAGGTTTCGTAAGTGGCACTTGAACCCTCTTCTAGCTGTGTTGGGCCCTGTATAATCAATGACCCGGGCACTATATTAGCGTAAAAGTCCAAATATTTTATGCCCGACCAACCTTGCGCTGTTAATAGGCGTACACCAATGGAGTGAGGGCCATCGTTAGCCTTTGAACTTACTTGTTGCCCTTGCTCTTGGATAAGTATGACCTTATCTAAAAACCATTGGTAGGCCAATACGCTTTCTTGTTCTGGAACTGAATCAAACTCGACTGTAAAGGAAAAAGAATTATCGGGCAGATAGGTTTCTCCAACGATATCAAAAGGAGGCCCGAAAAGACAGACAGTATTTGGCATAAGAGGTTAATATTTGGTGATTGTGGCCTGCCTCATGATATTAAAAACATCAACGACAGATTAACCTTAAAGTTAGCAGATTAGCTTTAACAAAAAAGAAAAAACGGAAATATTTTTTCACATACACCTTAATATTTTCAATATCAATATTTTACACTTGATCTCTAACAGTGTTTGATATGAGGTTTTTCATTGAAAAGTCATATATGAAGACTATTGCACAGACTTTAAGTAATAGTACTACTCCAAATCGTCTCCTAAAGAATCTTTAATGGTAAAGCCATTTTTGTTTAATATGGTAGCCGGATTGCGGTAATAGGAGCCGTTCACAACAATATTGGTTGTTAGGGTCTTAGTTCCAGTGCCCTTTATTTCAAGATTTGTAAATGTTAAATTTCCAAATATATTTTGAGAATCTGCTGAAAATATCAAGGTGCTGCAGATTAATGAGGAAGCCCCATTATATATCACGCCTCCATTCCTTCTAAAGTCCAAAGTGCCTATTATAATTACATTAGAATTGCTCAAAGATAAGCCGCCAGGGCTTCCACTCTGCATTTCAAGCCTAAGGTTTAAAAAAGTAAAGTTTACGTTATTAATCTGTTGGGTGAATTGCCTAATGAATCTCCATAGTGTTGGCACGACACCATTCATAACAACGGAGCTTTGATTAAATGAATAGGTTCTAAAAAGAACTTCCTCAACTGTTGTCCCACTTGAAAATGTTTGAGTAGCATTAAGATTTTCATCAGCAAATTCTATAGTAGCGTAGCTGCCTTGAGGGATTGTTCTAGCAACATTTCCAGCATTAGTGTACTTGGTATAACCTGTTAAGGTATGACCGTTTAAATCTAAGGTAGCAGTACCACTGAAATACAGGTGTTTGCAGGTTGTGTTACCTGTTAATTTTTTAACGCCGGAATTTTGTAACCTTAGCTCTAAATAGCCGCTATCATCAGGTACTCTTATATTTTGGTTAGCAGCATTATAAGCAACAATACTATTAATAAAATAAGCATTGAAAATACAATTTGAAAACGAATTTAAGCCATTTAAAGCCAAACTCCCATTGTTATCCCACCTTGAACCCGAGTTTAGCCCATATATATCCAGAACTGAAAGATAAACGGAGTTCGATGAAATTAGGCTAACAACAATATTTTCAATTAATATGGTTTTTACGTAAAAATATTGGTTAGCGTTACCATTTACAGTAAAGTTTTTATTATTGGTGGTTAACCTAAATATTCCGCTTTGATAGTTTGGTTGCCAGACGGAAAATTGAACATTTTCTCTAACTTCTATTTCTGTTGGAGGCGTATTGCTTATATTGCCCGAAATCACGGAAAAAAAATTTGCAGTCAACTTTGCGTTACTACCCAATATAAACGATTTGCCATAGGGGTCATAAACATAAAAAGTATTGAATACACACCGAACGTTATCGTTAATTGTAATACCCACAAGATTGTTAGAGATACTAACACCAGATAGATTTCTGTCTATAATCATTCTACCTGATTGGCCTGCTGAATTTGTTGGGGCAATACTACAACCTGAATTAAAATTAATGTTTGGCAATAGGTAATCAACCGTAAAATACAAACCTATTGTACCCGAAACGTTAATTACACCATAACTGTAGTTAGCAGGATTTCCTGCCAATGCTAAGGTGCTGGCAACATTTATAATACCGAAATTTGTCATTCCTGTGGCGATGCTTAATTGAGCATTAACATTTGTTATACACCCTTCAGTCAACACTAGAAATCGGACATTGCCACTGCTATTAACAAGGCAGTTTGCTTTAATAACAGCAATATGATTGGCGGTTGGCACCACACCTAAACTCCAATTTGCAGCATTGCTCCATAAATTACTTACCGAGCCCAAAAACTCATTAACAGTATCGTTAATGATAACCCTGTTTCCAGCTATTAGCTTGCCACTTGAGGTTACTATCATTGTTATTGTCTATTTAAAATTCCTTGTGCTGTTGTTATTATATGGGATATTAATTTGCATTCTAATACAGTCATGGCTTCGCTAAACATACTACATGAGATAGTTCCTTTCAAAAAAAGAGTGGGATCGATGCCTAGCGATGAGTCGGTATTTCTATTAAACAGAAAAAATTTCCTATTTGAAATATCGTAAGTAGTAAAGTTATTTTGATTAGCTACTATTAGATCATTGTAATAAGCAAAGGATTCCGTATTAGAGGCTCTAGATAATCCTAACACTCCTGGATTAGAAGATATGGGCTTATCAAAGCTGGTTGTAATATTCGTGAAACTTGAGAATGTTGATGAATTATTAATTGAAGTTCTAATAGTATCATATATTCCCGTGAAAGTTCTACTTGAAAAAGATAAATCAGTGTAATTAGCATAGACCATACAATGAAATGATGCTTTGTTTATACTATTAGAAGAAATTTTTGTATTGATAAACCCGTTTATCCCATTCGCACTTACACCTTTTGAATCATGGGTTATTCCTCCATAGTATGATAGTGTATAGGCGGCATCTAAATCTCTCATATCTTTCCAGTTCCATCTATGTGTAGCTGCCGTTCCTCCTACAAAACCATATAATGCTTTTATTTTACCCCATATACCAATGCCTTTTAATCCACTAACGATATGATTCACATAAAACCTTTCAGCTTCTGTTAACATTACACCATTTACGTCTCTGATAGTCTTGATGATTAATTCTGCTTCTGGTTCAAACGCTACAAGCAATCTTCCTTTGTCTAATAATATCATTATATGTTGTATTTTAGTTTGAGATAGGTTTGAACTTGTTTGGTTTCAATGTTATTTAAACATCTGTCCCAAAGAATCACTTGATAAACATCTGTTCTTACAAAGGAGTCGGTAGTCCAACCTGCACCACCAATATACATCCTGCAACCTAAACTTAATCCTTGAGTGCTGTAAGGTAATCTATAGTCAATTCCAGAGCTTATATCATTAAATAAATTGTTTGTGGTATTGGCTGATATGATATCATTTTGATTTGCAAAATCATTTTTTACTCCACGAATGCCTCTTTTTATAGATACTTTATAGTCATAGATATCTCTTGATGCAGGAGTTCTAAAACCTAAAAAACCACTTATTCCATTAGTCATATGTTCTTGGCATGCACCATTACCTAATCTAACCATCCCTTCGTTATGCCAGGTAACTCCTTGTTGCAAACTTGAAGAACCGATATCATTTTTAGATACAAGTACAATGGTTCTTTCTGTTTGCCAAATATAAAATGTTGACGTCCTTAAATTTTCAAAACCAAGATATTGGAAACTCGCGGGTAGAAATTGCAAGTATGGTTTATTATTTACATCTACTTGGAAGGTTGGTGAATTAGTGTTCATAGAGGAATTATAAACATTACTCGCATTTCTCATATTCCCACTACAATCCACCCAATTATTTATATCATCTCCAAGGTTAGGCTGAATAACATCAAAACCATTTACATAGTCGGCATTCAACCAAACACTCGGATTTAAATCTCCAATATATTTTTCTAGAGCGTTCATTTATAAATTTGCCAGGTTTTTATATGAAATTTTATCATATTGCAATAAACCAAATTACCAAAAAATTGTTGATGATTAAGAAACAGTTTATTTTTTTGCTAAAAGCACTTGTGTCATAACGAGCTTGTTAAAGTATTTTCGGGGATATGGTTACTATTCTAAGTCGTTCCCAGAAGCGTCTTTAATGGTAAAGCCGTTTTTGTTTAAGATGGTAGCCGGATTGCGGTAATAAAGACCTGTAACTATAATATTAGCTTGTAGATATTTTTGTCCGGTTCCTGATAATGTTAAATTCTCATAAGTACGAGACCACACCCATTGGGGTTCTCCTCCATCGAAGTACCAGTTGCTACAGATAATGGAAAAGCTGGTTTCGTTAACCTGAAAAACATTGGTATGGTCTTTAAACCCTCTACAATGTATCTTATTTACAGTTGTATTCCTTGTAAGCAAAATGCGGTTGTTGCCTCCGCTTCCACCCAGATAGACGAATGTCATTATATCATAATCATAAGGCATTAGATAATGGTTTCCCATTGACATATCAACGGTAATTTGCAGCGACAATGCGGCCAAGGTAAAATTATTGAAATTGATTGGTATGCCATAATTATAAATAAAAGTATTACAGATAATGTTTCCCGTAAATATCTTATTGCCAGAACGATTAATAAATATCGTGTCAAATGTGCCATATGGCAAATCTCTATTTACCGTACCACTGTCGGTATATTTGGTATATCCTGTTAAGGTGTAACCGTTCAAATCTAAAGTGGCAGTACCACTGAAATATAAATGCTGGCAGATGGTGTTGCCTGTTAGTTTTTTAATTCCACTGCTTGTTAACCGAAGTTCTCTGTAATTTATATCATCGGGTATTCTGATATATTGGTCGCCCCCCTTATTGTAGTTTACAATAGAGTTGTCAAAGTTACAGTTAAAAATTCCGCTTGTGGGCATAATATCCAACCGAGCATCATCCCCATTATAGCCCAAATTGCTTTTATTGTTAAAGACTGATGATGAATTGCTACCGCTGATCTTATTAATGGTTACAATCTGGTATTCGGCATTATATTTTTCGTAATTTATAGTGCCACCATTTAATTTTAAATGTCCTAGTACATTGGGTATATTGCCGGCAACATACATAATGGTATTGGCATTATTGAAATTTACTTCTGCTTGGGGAAGGTTAGTGCCATACCAACAATCAAACCTAGTTCCGATTATGGTGAATTTTAACTTACCACTGTTGTTTGATGACAAGCGGTGGAGAACAACATAGGTACCTATAAACTCTACCAAGTTGATTAAGTTTATAATAAATCCCTGATAGCCTGCCCCCAGTTGCAGTACGCTATTTATTTCAGCAGCACGAGTGGCTTCAATTTTTGTAACGTTTGGGCCTAGTGTTAAAGTCTCATTAGTATAACTACTATTGGCTGTTCTAAACCTGATCACATCGGCTATTAAGCCTTCATTTAAGATTATATGTGCGTCGTTTATATCCAAAACAACAACTCTTTTGTCTTCAATAACTGAGGTTATATCAATTGATCTGCTTTGTAGTCGCAACTCGATATTAATAGGGTTGGCATTGCCTAGCATTAAATTTTCAGGCATCCCCAAATACAAAAGCTGCACAGAACCGGCAGTACTATTAACACTTCCTATTATTTCATTATTGTTCAATAATCTATGATATACTAAAAAATAGTTATTTATGTTTAGCTTAGCGTTATTAATAAGTTCCTTACAAGTAGAGCCATAAGTAGAAACATTACAATTGGCTCTTATAATAGCAATATGGCTGGCTGTTGGCACCACACCCAAACTCCAGTTTGCAGCATTGCTCCATAGGTTATTTACCGTGCCCAAAAACTCGTTAACAGTATCGTTAATGATAATTCTGTTTCCAGCTATTAGCTTGCCGCTTGAGGTTACTATCATATTAGAAGGTATTTGTATAAGGATTGGTACTTAGTCTGCTGTTAAAATTATAAATGGCATTTGCCATATGGGTTCTTTCTTGCAATGTTAACAGCTGGTTGCCAATGAAAAAACAATTAGCATAATGAAAATAAGGAATGAAGTCAAATTGTGTGTTATGTTGCTCGGTTCTTCCCCCAAAGGTTATATAAATATTATTACTTGAGGTTACTGTAATGTTACTTCCCAGTATCCCTTGGTTTGTTGTGACAAATTGAGTTGTAGCCGGATAACTTTTACCAGATATTATAAGCGCTCCCTTTTCATAAGGCCTATTATAATTATAATAATTAGATAAACCACCGTTACCACTTATTATGTAACCCGCTTCTGCCCTTGTACTAATATTAAAGCCCAGCCAATTGGGGTTAATTCTTTCATTTGGATTATGGGATAGGTTATTGGAGTTGTTTTTTGCACTAATAGCGCACATAGCCCCTAACACGTCCGTGAATTTAGTATTAAAATATCCAGCACAAAAGTTGTCGGGGAAGTCAAATATTAAATCACTTCTATATATCTTCCCACAAGTACCATACGGTTTCAAATCTCCCATTGTAGGGTTATTATATATTTCCAATAGTTCATAACTGTTGCTAACGAGGTTATGCTTAATAATATTAAAACCACCTCCCATCATAGGATAAAAGCAGAGTAATTTATCCCATATAGGTACAGCATCAAATTTTTTCTTTAAATCTTCTACAAGAAAATGAATGGCCAGCCTTAATTGTTCAGCATTATAAAATCCATCAACGTTTACATTACTATCATTGCCAATGTCTGTTCTATTAATGTAATTATCGGTATCCCTGTCAAATTCCACCAGCATTCTTCCTTTGTTTAATAATATCATTATATGTTGTATTTTAGTTTAACATAGGTTACCACTTGGTACATTTCTATAGGAGTTATCAATCTGTTAAAATAAATTATCTCATGTACTTGATCTGTTGTTCTAGGCATATTTGACATGTAATTACCAGATGATCCATAATAAGTTCTGCCAATAGTTAATTTTCCGCCACCCGCTATATAACCTTTATTAAAATAACCAACACCACCTATATCAAAAATAAAATCGGGAGATTTATTGCAGGTATTTATAAATCTATTATTCCCACTAGCCATAGCGCCTGATGCGGTTCCTATTCTTGCCTGGTTAGAAATATACCCAAAATATTGATTGCCATTATTGCCCAAAATATTGGAACCATGTACAAAACATGAATAATTTGGAGTTCTTAAGAATTGTAATTCTTGTAAAAATTGAGCTGTTGTGGCCGTGATGTTATATATAGGTGGAGCATAATGCCATGTAGATATGCTATTGCTCTTAAACTTATTCCATTGGCCAGGAGCATTACCTCCTTGACTAGAGGATACTGATGTATTTCCCCTATTCACCTGTATGCAAGTGAAGCCATTAGCTAGGTTACTATCAATTATTTCTAGTGATTGTTCATCAACTACTTCAATAAATGGTCTCCCGTGATTATCTATTTTGAATATTGGAGCTAACCAGGCTATAGTTCCGCCATAAATACTGTCATTTACTATATTTATAGGCCTAACCATATCTTTAGCAAGGCTACCTAAATTTTTCCAAACCGCAACTTCTTCATTTACATATGGCTGAGCAATGCCAAAACCATTTACATGTTCAGCGTTAAACCAAACACTCGGATTTAAATCTCCTATGTATTTTTCTAGAGCGTTCATTTAAATTGGTTAAAAACAGTTAATTGGATTACAAGATACAAAAGAATTTAGTGAATAGTTAATATTTATTAGACAAAAGATCTTATCTTCTGTAGTAAGCTACCAACATTCCGTTGTTTATCCCCCCTGTACCAAATGTTGTAAATCGGGATCATTTTTGATGCGTTCTAATTCTGTTTCAATAATTTGAACAACATCTTTTTTAATTTGGCGGTAATTGTTTTCAATCTGTTCTTTCATATTATCCTCGCCCTGCTCATCTACAAAAGACAAGATTTGCGGTATTTGCTGATAGGCTTTGGTTTCCGCAGCTACCTTTTCATTATCTACGACTATTTCAGCGTGAAAAATCTTTTGCTCAATACGCTCATCAAAGTTGTCTGATATGGAACCGACAAACATCCCCTGTGTTAATGTAGATATTTTGGAAGCTGGGATAAGGCTGTCTAGCTGTGTGGAAATTGACGTTGATGTATCATTTCTATTAATAGAGATACTCTGACGTTTCTGCAATACTTTCCCGAAACGTTCCGAAAGGCTTTTTGCTGTTTCTCCAACCACCTGACCACTGAAAATATTACCAACGGTATTCTGAATAACTTTGGCTTCTTTGTCTCCGTAATCCCTTATCAATTGAGAGAAATCCTGAAAACCCAAACAAACTGCAACTTTATTACTTCTTGCCGTTGCAATAAGGTTATCCAGCCCTCTGAAATAAATTGTAGGTAACTCATCTATAATAACGGAACTTTTTAATTGCCCTTTCTTATTTATCAATTTTACAATCCTAGAATTGTACAATCCCAAAGCTGCGGAATAAATATTTTGCCTGTCGGGGTTATTGCCTACGCACAAAATTTTCGGCTCTTTCGGGTTATTGATGTCGAGCGTAAAATCATCGCCTGTCATTACCCAATACAATTGGGGGCTAATCATTCTTGATAACGGAATTTTTGCCGATGCTATTTGCCCCTGTAATTGGTCTTGTGCACCACTTTGCCAAGCATCCATAAAGGGTGATAAATAGTTTTCTAAATCAGGATATGAGGTTAAAATCGTGAACACGTCTGAGTACTTTTTATTCAACAATTCAATAGCGTGTGGGAATGTACAATATTTACCGTCCTCATAGATTTTCAAATACCAAATAATGGCAGCTAAAAGAATGATTGGACTTTCCACGAAAAAATCCCCTTGCTTTTGTATCCACGACCTGTTGAGGTTTAGCATTATGGTATAAGCCGCTTCGTAAGCATCTGAAATATCCGTCATAAAGTCGGGATTGAGTGGATTGCAACGGTGGCTCTTGCGTGGATCGTCAAAGTTAATGACGTAAAATTTGGGCTGAACTTTGTACTTATCTCGATGCTTAAGCAAATGATTGTAGGCAATGGTTGAAAGATCGTCAAACTTGAAATCGTAGATGTACATACTAAAGCCTTTTTCTATCTGTTGCTTGATGTAATTGTTTACGATCGCATACGATTTTCCAGAACCCGGAGTGCCCAACACAATGGTTGCCCTGAAAGGATTTACAATGTTTATCCAACCGTTGTTCCATTTTCCTTTGTAGTAAAACTTAGTGGGTAAGTTAACAGAATATTCATTTTCCATCAATTTAGTTTCCTGCATAAAGCTTTCGTTTTCCATATTAAAAACGTCATCCATGAGGTTATTTTTCAATAACCTACTTATCCAAACGCCCGCCATCATTAACGCAATATAGCCCAACCCGATAGTCAGTATATAAAAAAAAGTTGCGAGTGCAACAGGTAGTTTTAATAATGGCGTATTTAAAAAGAACAAGACAAAGCCAATTCCCAATGCTAAATAAATTTTGGACCAGGTTATCTTCTCATTCTTTACACCTTTTGTTCCGAGACAGCTTAAAGCCAATAGAACTATGGCAAATACTTTGGTGTAAAAGGTATGTGAAAACAGTCCTGCTGTTCGTTGGAAATTGCCTAATATCTTATTGATTACTTCCAACGTCCAGCCACGTTCTAAAAAGAAACCGTAACAGAACCAATAAAGGTGCATCAACACCAAAAGAATACTGACTGCCCGCATAAAAGCCATTATCTTGGCAAGTCCTCTTAAATCGTCTTCTCCCTGCATTATTTTAAGTTTTAATGTTCGGGCGTGAATTTAAAAACTCTATGGCGTGGCTAAAAGAATGTGGCAGTCGATGGCGTTTTGTGGCAGTGTTTGGCTTAATTATATAAAGTAATTATGTTGCTTGCCCATAAATACAATAATCAGTAATTTGTATGACTAATTGCAATTCAAAAAAACAGTATGATCCCAAGAATTCCACTTTCGCAGTTCCCAATAAACACAGTAAAGGATATAGATATAGAAAACGCATACAACTGGTTTAAATCTTTTATTTCAGATAAAGATTGGCTAAAAAGAAAAGACGAAATAGAAAACTATTTGAGTACAATTGTGAAATCCAGCACCCCATTTTCGGAACCTATTAGCGAAGGTACTCTTCTTGTAATACAAAAGGATCAGATTGGATGGTATCTATATTTAGTCCATGCTTATTTGTTTGAGCCTCATAAATATGAATATTATCAAGGTGCTAGAATAATTCCAATATTTAAAAGAGTTGGTATGGATATCAATCTCATTACAAAAATTACGGGAATTAATAAAAAGATGAGGGACTTGTTCAAGAAAAGAAGATCTGAAGCCGATGCAATACTTTTCGAAATACTTACAGCTCTACTATGGGTAAGAAATGGTTGGGAAGTAGCCATCGTTGAAGAAGGTAAGGGTGCAAAAACTCCTGATTTTGAAGTTTTAAAAGGTTCAGAAAGATGGCAAGTTGAATGTAAACGTCAAATGAAAACCGCTGATTATACTTATAGAGAAACAAAGAAGCGTCAAATAATGATCTCCCAAATCAGTAAGCTATTACTCCAATTTAATATATTGCTTGACATAACATTTCACGTTGAGTTGGTTTCCCTCCCTGACACCTATTTGTTTGATATACTGAATGAAATTATACCTAAAACTAAAACTCCATGTAAAATCATTTCAAACGAATTCATTGATATTGACCTTTCATTTGTGGATATAGATTTTATTCAAAACCATTTAAAACAGTATTTAGTGAAAAATAACTCGCCACAATTATTAGAATTAATAGCTAATAAAGAAGTAGATCATTCTGCGTTTACATCTGGTTTTTTAGGAAATTTCTATTATGTGGGTGACGGAGAAGCAAACAACCTTTATATTAATGAAATTGTAAAAGCATTTGGTGTACATTGTTATTGCAATTCCAAAAAAGCGCTGAATGCGAAAGCCCGTGATGTTAGGAGCCAAATAAACAGTGCAATATCGCAATTTAATCCCGATACCAATTCTATTGTTCATATAGGCATGGAAACTTTTGATGGTCCTGAAGTTGAAATGGTGAGAACTGAAAAAATCATGAATACAATGTCTAACATAGATCCTGAAAGCAATAAATTGTGTTGGATTTTTTATCACTATTTTCAATCTTATACAAGATCTTATATGGATTGGTACTTTGATGAAACTGTAAGTACGGCTACATCATTTTTAAATCCTGTGCTTCCAATTAAAAATACGTTTCTGATTATTCCTGAAGATGATGTTCTAATTGAAAATAACTCTCACTGGAATAAAGATTTACCATAATCCTTTTAAAGAAGCTATCCCAAGAGATTAATATTTTTTGTATAGTTCTTTTATATCTACCTATGTTGTCGTTTTCTTTTCTTCTTCATCTTATTGGCAAAATCCTGTTCTTCGTAATTTTCGCCTTGGGCTTCGGGCAGTAAGCCGCCCAATGCTTCAATTAAACCGTCTTCGTGTTTGCCCGTGGTTAAGAAGTCGAACAAATGATGTGGTTCTTCCACAGGAAGATCTGCATCATTTGATGTGGATATTTTTGGTTGTGATATAGTAGGCTCTTTAATATCTGGTTTGATGTTATTGTTCCAATAATCATTAAAAATATTGGCAGAAAGCTCTTTCCCTAAGCGTGAACCGTTCCAAACCGCTTTGGAATTGTGGTCTATAAAAGTTATCCCATAAATACGCCCTGCATCATTGCGGCGTACTACTACGTTAATGCCCTGTTCCCTTAACTGTTTTTTAAAAGCCTGTTCATCACTTGTGGTTTGCAAAGCAATAGTAATGGCGGATTTTAGGGTCTGTTTGGTTGGGGTCTCTTTCAAAGCGATTTTGCATTTTGCAAAATGCAATTCCAAAGCTGGAAGTCCTGCGCTCTTTCCGAATAACGAAGCCTTGAATGGATGTCCAACTCTTTCGCCTTTTTCATTTAGTGGAATATATAATAAGCCTTGTTGCATTTTTCCTTGCAATTCGCCCTCAATTTTTTCGGTTGTAATATTGAACAGGGAAAGCAAGGCATTGTATTCACCTAATGTTTGATATTGGTAGTAATTTGGCAGGTGACGAATAACCGAAGCAATTTGACTTTTTACATCTCCAGCTTGGTAATTCACTGGACGGAAAACCTTATCATTCTGATTACGCTTTTTTTCCGTCGCGGGTATCAAACTGTATTTTTTTTCTAGCTCACGGCATACAATCATAGACCGCATTTTCTCGAATTTGTCCGAAATCTTTTTACCCTGTTCATCCACGCAAACCGATACGATGTGTATGTGGCTGCGGTCAATATCGGTATGTTTGAACACTACAAAAGGCTGTTCACTATAACCCATTTCCTTCATATACAGTTCTGCTATTTCCCTAAACTTATTATCGCTTACTTTGTCATTAGGGTCAGGATTGAGTGAAATATGCAAGGTGTGTTTCTCGGTATTGCGGTTCGCTATCAGGTAAGGAGCAAAAGACTGGGCTAATTGGGCAACGGAATAATGACCGCTTGCGGTTTCAATCATTTTATTGGCTAATAAAATCTGCCCATTTTCATTTTCCACTTTAAGCTGATTGTATGCCAATGCCCCGTATAAATTTGCGCTTCTTCCGATTTTTGCTATCATTTTTACTGCTGTTTTTTCAGGTGTTTGGCTTCAAACTCCTCGGTTAGCTGAATAATTTCTTGACATACCATCGCCATTTCAGCCGTTTGTTTTTCCAGTTTATAAAGAAACGCTGCGGCTTTTTTCTCGGA
>NZ_DHDZ01000008.1:0-23846 GCF_002399615.1 Pedobacter sp. UBA4863
CAATCCAAGCAGACAATCTTTAACAACCTAATCAAAAGAATGGTGAATAGAAAACCAGTTTCTCAGGCTGAGTTAATATGTAGTTAAGTTATGACCTCTATAAATTTTATTAATTGCTTCGAAAATCCGTAAAAAAGAATGGATTTACTTACTTAATCGACAAACAGAAGATTATTATAGACAGATAGTTTGTTTTTGAATATAAATGCTGAAATACAGTTATTTAGCTTGCTTGTGTTAGCCTTTTTTTACATTCTGCTTTATAATTACGGCCAATGGGAAGTTCTTTGCCTAAAATACCAATAGCATAAGCATGATAGCTTTCTATTTTATCGGTGGCAACCATAAAAGACCGATGTATTCTGATAAACTTATCGCTCGGTAAAAGTTCTTCGAGTACACCTATTTTTTGTTTGCTGATTAGTACTTTATCCTTAAGCGTAATTTTGATATAATCTTTAAGGCTTTCCATCCAATAAATATCATTGACATTTATTTTAAGTGTTTTTCTTTCAACTCTCAGGTACATAAAATCATCGCCTTTGGTTTCGGGAAGATGTGAGGGAAACCCTATTTTTTGATGTTGTAGTTTATATAAATCAAATACTTTGTCCATTGCTTTTAAAAAGCGGTCAAAAGGTATGGGCTTAAGTAAATAATCAACCGCATTTAGATCGAAGCCTTCCAATGCATAATCTTGGTAGGCCGTGGTGAATATAATTTTTGGCGGAGTTTTAAGCGTTCTTATCAAATCTGTACCTAAAAGCCCAGGCATTTTAATATCTAAAAAAATAAGGTCTATTTGGTTTTGCTGTAAGATTTGAAAGGCCTGAACAGCATTATTGCAGGTTGCAACTAATTCTACCTGAGAGAAATCTTTTATATACTTTTGGATGATTTCGATAGCATGGGGCTCATCATCTACTATAAGCGTTTTTATTTTCATTGTTTTTATTTGCTTGTAGTTAAAGGGCTATAATTTAAGTTGCTATGCGTGTAATTGGCGTTTAAGTTGGCAAGAGGGGCGGGGCTAAGTGTAACTTCTAAAATAGCAACATACATGTCTTCTTCGTTATATGTGGTAAATTGATGTGTTTCGGGATAAATCAGCTCCAATCGCTTTTTTACATTTTCAAGTCCAATTTTTCCGAAATGCGCTTGATGTGTTTTTTCTAGTTCTATAGGTTTGCCATTAGATACCTTAAACTTAATTGAGCTATCATCTACTTCTAAAACCATATTGATCCAGGCATCTTCCATCATCTCGCTGGCGCCATGTTTAAAAGCATTTTCAATGAGCGGAATCATTAAGAGTGGTGCAATTTGCTGCTCATTAATTTCTCCTTTTACCTTGAAGTTGAGGTCTAGCCTATCACCATGCCTTAATTTTTCTAGCGTAATGTAATTCTTAATAATTTCGATATCTTTTTTTAAGGGCACGTATGCAGAGTTACACTCATAAAGCATGTAACGAAGTATTTGGGAAAGCCCCAGTACCACTTCTGGAGATGAAGGAGAGTTGTTGAGGGTAAGAGCGTAAAGGTTATTTAAAGTGTTAAATAGAAAATGAGGATGGATTTGGGCTTTTAAAAAATTGAGTTCAGAGTGAAGAGCCATTTGTTTTCGCTCGTACCACATTCTAATGAATTTAATTAAGAGTGCGCCCCAAATAATAGCATTCGATTGCTCTAATGCATGGATCATGTACTGGCCATTGAAAAACTGCTGCTGAAAACTCCCTTCTATTTTTTTCCATTTAAAGCTAGGGTTTAAAGGTTTCATCTGCTGGTATAGATAGGGATCGGCAAACAAGATTTCAATTAAACGGTATAGGCAGGTGTAAATAATGCAAACAAAAATAAACGAAGGAACAAGTGTTAAAAATTTACGCTTAAACAGGAAGTGGGGAATAATAAGAAGATCAACAGTATAGTAATATAAAACATGCACAGGCAATAGCATTAATACCAATTTAAGCGCTAAAAAGTAGCCCGGCAGCCCAACAGCAAATAAAAGTGTTAAAATACACGTGCATACGCCCCAAAACAGAAGGTGTCTTAAGGCTTTATTTGTTGATGGCCAGATTTTTACAGGGTTTTTGTTGCCTAAAAATATACTCCTGTAAGTATAAAATTAGCAATCTATATTTAAAAATTACGAAGTGAAATAAAATTAAGTCTGTTTGTAGATAAACACCTCTAATTAGTAGATATACAGCAGTTTCGGTTATTTAGTTAATTGTACTAAGTCGGCTATAATTTCCCACTTTTTGTTAAAATGCCATACCTGTACATAGTAACCATGAAATTTACGCTGTAAAGCTGCTGTGGCATTTATAGCAAGATTACCAAAACAATAAAACAAAGTGCCATTTTTATCATATCCCGATCCTTTTTGTGTGTAGATCATATTAGTAGATAAAGGTTGATATTGACTTTTACCCCATAAAATTGGTTTGTCCGTTCGTAAGATCATCACTTTATTGTTCAAGAAGTTTATCGTTTCGTCGGTTTTTTGTAGTGATGGAGGAATTGAGATAATTTCTTTAGCAGCCGCTTTTACTTTAGATACTTGGGTTGATCCATTGTTTATGGCTATATTATAATCGTTTCTTATTTTGGAGTGATTAACCCCTCCATCAAAAATTAGCTTAAAGATGCCGTTTTGGTCTTTTCTCCAAATAGAGAAATAGTTGCCCGTGGCATCGGGCTTTTCTGTAGCCTTTGCGTAATAAAGATATGGCCCCGAAGTGAAACCAAAATCATGTGTAGCATTTATATAAGCATAGGTTGGATACCAGATTAACCGTTGTGTGCTGTCTGGTTTTAAAGTTGAATAAGCTTTGAGACCATTTACGATCTCAATACCACTCACGATCATCCCAGTAGTATCCAGATTCTGTTCAAATGCATGTTTTATATGGGTCTTAATTGCAAGTTGGCCAAAATTAAGCTCACTTAAAACAATATCATTTTTTGTGCTTTTGCTTTTTTGAGCCAACAAAGTGGTATGCATAGAAAATATACTTATAGCGATAAATATTGTTTTAAAAAGAGCAGTATCTGTCATATGAGCAATTGTTTTTAATTAAGAACAGCAGTACAAATATCTTTTATATATTTTTCTTTTTGGAAGAGGCAAACCGCTTTGAAGACAGAAAGCTAAATACTACTGACGAACGTTGCTTTACAGAGGATAGACGACAAAATCATTTGCAATCTTTTAAGAAAAAATCGCTTTTTAATCAAACAAGTATTGACGGATTGTTGACTGAGATTTTGAGTTTCATAAGGCTAATGCTCATGTAATGTTTAGTAAAGTGCCTGTTCAAACTCGTTTTAATTAAAACATCATTGCCACTTAAACAAAACATCAATCTGCGTGTTCTTCCTAAAACAACTGCCATGAATATCAGATCTAATGAACCTTATTGGTTAATCAATAACGGCATATTAAATTCTTATCCATCGTTACAAGCAGACACTGATTGCGATGTACTTATTGTGGGTGCAGGTATTACAGGGGCATTAATGGCTAATGCTTGCATAAAAGCTGGTTTTCGTACGTTGATAATTGATAAAAGAGAAGTGGCCAATGGAAGTACATCGGCCACCACCGCTATGTTACAATACGAAATAGACGTGCCCTTATACCAATTAGCAAAACTTATTGGCGAGATTGGGGCAGTTGCAAGCTACAAAGCCTGTAGAGATTCTATTGACACCTTAGGGAAAATTGCCGCAGAAATTAAATCTGATAATGAATTTATGAAAAAGGAATCGCTATATTTTGCTAGCAGCAGTAAAGATGTTAAGTGGCTAAAGACAGAATTTGAAAGAAGGGAAAAAGCAGGTTTCGAGGTTTGTTGGTTAGGGCAGGAGCAAATTCGTAGAACTTATGGCCTAAAAAGCGAAGGCGGCATTTTATCAAAAGATGGCGGCAGTGTAGATGCGTTTCGATTGGCTCATCAGTTGCTTAATCACAATCAAAATAAAGGACTCGAAATTTATGATAAAACCGAACTCAAAACAGTAAAATATTTCGAAGACCAAGTATTGGTAGAAACCAGTACTAATGCTAAAATAAGAGCCAAAAAAATTATTTATTGCACAGGCTATGAGAGCACACAAATTATTCCCGAAAAAATAGTGAAGCTAAAAAGCACCTACGCTGTGGTTAGCGAGCGTATGAAAAATATTCCCTCGGCAGTTAAAAACACTTTATTCTGGAATACCGCCCATCCCTATTTATACATGCGAACTACTGCAGACCATAGGTTGCTGGTGGGTGGCGAAGACGAGAACTTTAAAAATGCCCTGTTACGCGATGCCTTGCTGGGCCAAAAAGAAGAAAAGCTATCAAAAGCAATAAAAAAGCTAATGCCCGAAATAGATTTTATAACCGATTTTACTTGGAGCGGCACCTTTGGCGAAACCAAAGACGGGTTGCCATACATTGGTCCTCACCCCAAATTCCCAAACACTTATTTCTGCTTGGGATTTGGTGGCAATGGCATTACTTTTTCGGTGATAGGAGCCGATATGATTACTGGGATGCTACAAAATGAAGTAGATCCACTGGCGTATTTTTTTCGGTTTGGCAGGTAATTATTGATGGGTAAGTATTTGGCCGTTAAAA
Organism: Pedobacter sp. UBA4863; assembly: GCF_002399615.1. Taxonomy (GTDB): domain Bacteria; phylum Bacteroidota; class Bacteroidia; order Sphingobacteriales; family Sphingobacteriaceae; genus Pedobacter. The sequence goes on from NZ_DHDZ01000008.1 coordinate 4,639, forward strand.
GGTTTTTCTAGGTCATTACTTGGAGTAACCTTTCCTCCAGCTAAAATGGTGTAAAACCCGCCCTTTACCAAGGTTTTTTCTACAGTAGCTTTAATATTTGGAGTTGTAGCCTCTTTAATTTCAAAAACTTTTGTTCCCGGTTCTACGGCCACAAATTCGCTATACGCTTTAAACGCCTTGTTACTGGCCAAATTGCTGGTAGCATCTTTTATGCCTAAATCTAGGGCGGTAGCGTCTGGCGAAACATTAATGAAACGTACATAGGCCTTGTCGTTCGATACATTGGTGGTTTCATCAGAAACAAGCAAGCCATCAAAACTATTGCTGGTACCAATTAAGTACAACGTAGAAATAGAGTTTTTACTAACTGTAATACTTTTTGTATATAGAGCAGCTGTTTCGCTAGCTACGGTAAATTTAGTTTCGTAAGTGCCAGCAACAAGTTGCGAGTATTTTACACCCCCGGCATAGGGCAGTGCTGCACTATTTAATTTAGATCCGTTCAAATAAACATCATAAGTTGCAAGCGTTGGCGAAGTATTATAAACACTAAAAGAGCCGTAGGCGAGAACTGGGGTGTCATCTTTACCACAAGCCGAAATTAATGCCATTGTTGCCATTGCAATTAAAGCATATGTTTTTTTAAAGGAGAATTTAGTAGGAGTTGTATTCATGATAAAAAGTTGATGACCAAAATATTTTCTTGTCTTAAAATTATGTTTCAAATATACAAATATTGATTTTATTGGCTCTAGTGCGATGTTAAACTTTGTTAAATAAAGAATAACGAGTGGAACACAAGCCAAACTGCTATCAATACGTTTAACAATTCAATTTCGCTACATTAAAATTTTAAATTTGATTTTTAGCGTTAATAAATAATAAACAAAATGTAAAAAAACACAAATTGTATTGCACAACTCGAAATTTATTTAAACCTTTGCGGCACAATCAATTCAGATAATTGGTTTTTATAAAAAATGAGCAATCAAATCATCCATAAACTATCTGTCTTAGAAGCCAAAACAATGGCTCCTAACGGTTATTTTATTGAGCGTTTGCACCCCATATTCTACATCACTACAAGTCGGCAACTTTTTACCCCGCGTATTTAAGTCTTGCCCCTAGGGAACTTAAAACCCATGAGGAATTGATCCTCAATAAAAACCCAATTAACAAGAATAACCTTATTTTTTCGTTAAAGAATTAATGAATAATAACGATTTTATAGTGCAAGTCGCACTTCCTGAACATCGTGTTTTTGCAGAAGAAATAGTTGACGAGATGGCTGAATCTGCAAAGGCGAGGGGCACAGGTATCGCTAAACGTTCGCCAGAATATGTGGCAGGCAAAATGCAAGAAGGCAAGTCGGTAATTGCTTTCCATAAGGATGGCACCTGGGCCGGATTTTGCTACATTGAAACTTGGAGCCACGGGCAGTTTGTAGCCAACTCAGGATTAATAGTAAGCCCCAAATATCGTAAAGCCGGATTGGCAAAAGCTATTAAAGAAGAGATTTTCGCCTTATCGAGAAAGCTGTACCCTAAAGCAAAAATATTTGGATTGACTACTGGTTTGGCCGTAATGAAAATCAATTCTGATTTAGGTTACGAACCTGTAACCTATTCGGAACTTACCCAAGATGAAGAATTTTGGAAAGGCTGCCAAAGCTGTGTAAACTTCGAGATATTGAAGATGAAGGAGCGTAAAAACTGTATGTGTACAGCCATGTTGTACGATCCAAAAGAGAAGAAACACGAAGCAGCCAAAGAATTTGCAGAAGAACTACAGAAAAAGCCAAAGCTTTACGAACGTTTTATGCGCATTAAACAGCGTTTAATAGAAAAAAATAGAGGTGGCGACCTAAAATCGCTATTGTTGTTTTTGGCGTTAATTAATAAATAGAAATTATAAATCATCCTACACAACTCCCCTTTAGGAGTTGAGGGTTAATAAAATAAATACAAGATGAAGAAAAAAGTTGTTTTAGCATTTAGCGGAGGTTTAGATACCTCGTTCTGTTGCATTCATTTAACTAAAGACAGAAATTTAGAAGTACACTCTGTAGTGGTAAACACGGGTGGTTTTTCTGAAGAAGAGTTAAACGAAATAGAAGCACGGGCTTATGCTTTAGGGGTAACATCGCACGCTGCGGTAGATGAAACCGAAAACTATTACAACGATAGCATCAAGTATTTGATTTTTGGTAACGTATTAAAAAATGCTACTTATCCCTTGTCGGTAAGTGCCGAGCGTGTTTGCCAAGCTACGGCAATTGCCAATTACGTAAAGAAAATTGGTGCCGATTATGTGGCTCACGGTAGTACCGGTGCAGGTAACGATCAAGTGCGTTTCGATATGATTTTCAATATCCTGATCCCTAATGTAGAAATCATTACACCAATTAGAGATTTGAAATTATCACGCGAAGCGGAAATTGAATATTTAGCAAAACATGGCGTAGAATATACTGCCGAAAAAGCAAAATATTCGATTAACAAAGGCTTGTGGGGTACTTCGGTAGGTGGCGCAGAAACATTGACATCGAATCAAACCCTGCCAGAAAGTGCTTGGCCAACCCAAGTAACCGAAACCGAAGCCAAGAAAGTAGAATTAACTTTCGAAAAAGGCGAATTGGTTGCAGTTGATGGTGAGCGTTTGGCACCAGTAAAAGCTATCCAAAAGTTACAAGCCATTGCTGCTCCTTTTGGTGTAGGTCGTGATATACACGTTGGCGATACCATTATCGGCATTAAAGGTCGTGTGGGTTTTGAGGCAGCGGGGCCAATGGTCATCATCAAAGCGCACCATGCTTTAGAGAAACACACCTTAACAAAATGGCAGTTGAGCTGGAAAGAAAACTTATCTTCTTTCTATGGTAACTGGTTGCACGAAGGCCAATTCCACGATCCAATTATGAGAGACATGGAAGCCTTTTTGAGTTCTACACAAAGCACCGTTAACGGAAAAGTATTTGTAGAGTTGTTGCCATATCGTTTCCACATCATCGGTATCGAAAGTGCTAACGATTTAATGAGCAATAAATTTGGCAGTTACGGCGAAATGAACAATGCTTGGAGTGGCGAAGACGTAAAAGGTTTCTCTAAAATATTCGGCAACCAAGTAATGATTTGGCATAAAGTAAACTCGGGGGAATAACCCCCACCCCCCTGAAGGGGGCTTAACCCAACATTTAGTTATGGAGCAAAGTATTAATGATATAAATTCAAAGTCCCCTTTAGGAGATTTAGGGGTGATAAAAGCAGGGATTATTGGCGGAGCAGGATATACGGGCGGAGAGATGTTGCGTATTTTGTTAAACCATCCAAACGTAGAAATTGCTTTTGTAAATAGCAGCAGCAACGCAGGAAATCTGATTTCGGATGTACACACTGATTTGTTTGGTGATACAGATTTGAGATTTACTGACCAAATTTTGCAAGACATCGATGTGTTGTTTCTATGCGTTGGTCATGGTGATGCAAAGAAATTTTTAGAAGCAAACCCGATAAACGAAAAAGTAAAAATCATCGATTTGTCCCAAGACTTTAGATTAAATCGTAATTCGTCAATCGGAAATCGTCAATTTATTTACGGTTTACCAGAATTGAATAAAGATAAAATCCAATCGGCACAAAACATTGCTAACCCAGGTTGTTTTGCCACTTGTATTCAGTTAGGTTTATTGCCATTAGCTTCAAAGGGATTATTGCAAAGCGAAGTACACATCAATGCCACTACAGGCTCAACAGGCGCAGGTCAGGGTTTAAGCAAAACCTCACACTTTAGCTGGAGAAATAACAATCTGTCGATTTACAAGGCTTTTGAACATCAACACTTAAATGAAATTGGCGAGAGCCTTTTGCAATTGGTTAGGAATTCCCCTTCAGGGGATTTAGGGGTTGGAGCTTTAAATTTCATCCCACAACGTGGCGATTTTGCCAGAGGCATTTTGGCAGCAATATATACCGAATGTAATTTAACCGAAGATGAGGCCTACGAGCTTTACGAAAGTTATTACGCCAACCATCCATTTACACACGTAAGCCGAAAAAACATCGATTTAAAACAAGTGGTAAATACCAACAAATGCCTTGTACACTTAGAAAAACATGGCAATAAACTGTTTATCATTAGCATTACCGATAACCTTTTAAAAGGTGCCAGCGGACAAGCAGTTCAGAATATGAACTTAATGTTTGGCTTGGAAGAAAACAGTGGTTTGCGCTTAAAGGCCGCGAACTTTTAAACACCTTGTCATACTGAGCTTGCCGAAGTATCTGCAAGCGATGAACCAGATCCTTCGTTCCTCAGGATGACAACAACAACGAAAAAATGAACTTATACGACGTATATCCATTAAACGACATAGAAATCACTAAAGCAGCAGGCAGCAATGTTTGGGATGCTAACGGACAACAATATTTAGACCTATATGGCGGCCATGCGGTAATTAGCATTGGCCATACCAACCCACATTACGTGCAACGTTTAACCGAGCAGTTAAACAAAGTGGGCTTTTATTCTAACTCTATCAAAATTCCTTTGCAAGTACAATTGGCAGAGAAATTAGGCCAAGTTTCAGGTAAAACCGATTACCAACTGTTCTTATGTAACTCAGGTGCCGAAGCTAATGAAAATGCCTTGAAATTGGCTTCTTTTTATAATGGAAGAAAGAAAGTAATTGCTTTTAAAGGCGCATTTCATGGCCGTACTTCTTTAGCGGTAGCCGCTACCGATAACCCAAAAATTGTTGCTCCTGTTAACGAAACAGATCATATTACGTTTTTGCCATTTAACGATGAACAGGCTCTAGCTGATGAATTTGCAAAACATGGAAAAGAAATAGCTGCGGTAATTATCGAAGGCATCCAAGGTGTAGGCGGTATCAAAGAAGCCTCAAAAAGTTTCTTGCAAAAAATCCGCTCGCTTTGCGACGAATACAATGCCGTTTACATTGCCGATAGCGTACAATGTGGCTATGGCAGAACAGGCTTGTTCTACTCGCACGATTGGGCTGGCGTAAATGCCGATATTTATACCATGGCAAAAGGCATGGGCAACGGTTTCCCAATTGCGGGAATTTCTATTGCACCAAAATTTAAACCTTGGCACGGACAATTGGGTACTACTTTTGGCGGTAACCATTTGGCTTGTGCTGCGGCGTTGGCAGTTTTAGAAGTAATCGAAAAAGATAACTTGATGAAAAATGCAGCAGAAGTAGGCGCTTATCTAATCGAAGAACTAAAGAAATTTGAGCAAGTAAAAGAAGTGCGTGGCAGAGGCTTAATGATTGGCATCGAGTTACGAGAAGAGCTAGCCCATGTGAAGAAAGATTTGTTGTTTAAGCATTTCATCTTTACTGGCGAAGCGAAACCTAATGTTATCCGTTTACTGCCAGCTTTAAATTTGACAAAGGACAATGCTGATGAGTTTCTTGTTGCTTTTGAGAAAGCGATAAAAGCTTAAGGCTGAAAGCAAAAAGCATTGACAAAAATGAGAGACTACAAAAAATATGAAGTTTGGCAAAAGGCACATGGGTTAACGCTGTTCGTTTATGGAAGTGTGCTGCCTGTTTTACCGACTTCTGAAAAATATGATTTGGGTAGCCAGTTAAAAAGAGCAACGTACTCCATTGCGTTAAATATTGTTGAAGGTGCAGGACGAAATTCTGATGCAGACTTCGCTAGATTTTTAGATATGGCTTTAGGTTCTTGTCATGAAACCGAGTATGCAGTATTATTGATAAAAGATTTGAACTATATAACTGAAGATTTATATAGGGAAACAGACAATAAAATTAATGAGGTAAAAGCTATGCTGATTGGCCTCTTGAAGAAAATTAGACAGTAAACTAGGAAAAGCTTTTTGCTTTCCGCTTTTAACTTTCCGCTTAAGATGAAACTTTTCTCTTCCGTACACGATGTAGCCGACATCAAACAATTAGTAGCAAGTGCATTGGCATTAAAAGCTAGTCCTTATGCTTATGGCGATTTGGGTAAAAACAAAACCCTCGGGTTGGTGTTTATGAACCCCAGCCTGCGTACCCGTTTAAGTACCCAAAAGGCAGCCCTTAATTTAGGGATGAACGTGATGGTGATGAACATGGACAAAGAAGGCTGGGCTTTAGAAACGCAGGATGGTGTGATCATGAATGGTACTACTGTAGAGCACATTCGCGAAGCGGCCGCCGTAATGGGCGAGTATTGCGATGTCTTAGGCTTACGTTCTTTCCCTAAGCTACAAAACAGAGAAGAAGATTACAACGAAGAGTTTTTCAATAAATTCGTGAAGTTTTGTGGCGTGCCTGTGGTGAGTTTAGAAAGTGCAACCAGGCATCCATTACAAAGCTTGGCCGATTTAATAACCATTACCGAAACCAATCCAATTCCTATAGCTGAAAGAGCTAACGGAAAAGTACCAAAAGTGGTTTTAGCTTGGGCGCCACATATTAAAGCACTACCGCAAGCGGTACCAAACTCTTTTGCCGAGTGGATGTGCAGGGCGCAAGCCGAGGGCATGTTAGATTTTACCATTGCACAACCCGAAGGCTTTGAGCTAGAGGAAAGCTTTACACCTGGGGCAAAAATCTCTCATAATCTAGATGAAGCTATTACCGATGCAGATTACGTTTACGTGAAAAATTGGAGTAGCTACAAAGAATATGGCAAGTTGTTAGATTTTCCAGAGGGATGGATGATGGACAATGAAAAACTAAAGCTCACCAAAAATGCAAAAGTAATGCATTGTTTGCCGGTTCGTAGAGATTTAGAATTGGCTTCCGAAATATTAGACGGACCAAATTCATTAGTCATTCACGAAGCAGGAAATAGATTATGGTCTGCACAAGCGGTGCTAAAAGCAATGTTAGAAGAACTATAAAAAGCAGAAAGACTAAAGCTAAAAGCCCAAAGCTTTTGCAAGAGCAGACTTACAAAGTTTTTAAAACTTCGTAAGTCTCACAAATACAAGGGATATTGGAAAGGTTAAAATAATAAAGTCGCCATTCAAATAACGAGATGAACCATGCAAAAACTAAAACACGAACAAATACAATACATCGAATTCCTATCAGCAGACATTAAAAAAGCGAAGAATTTTTATACCGAATGCTTTGGTTGGAAATTTTCCGATTATGGACCCGATTATACTGCATTTGAAGGTGAATATGTTGATGGAGGATTTACCACAGGCGCACCCGTTAATGGAACTGTTTTGGTGATACTTTATTCATCAGACCTTGAAGCTACCAGGGACAAAGTATTGGCTGCTGGCGGAAAAATTGTGAAAGATATTTTCAGTTTTCCTGGGGGTAGGCGTTTCCAATTTACCGACGCTGATGGCTATGAATTGGCAGTGTGGTCAGAATAGAGTTTGGCAACGTTACAACTTTAAAACATTCCAACCTTTCAACAATAGAACAGTGTTATGCAAAAACTAACCATCATAAAAATAGGCGGAAACGTCATCGATAATTCTGAGAACTTACATCGTTTCCTAGAGGATTTTACAGCTTTAGAAGGGCCTAAAATCTTAATTCACGGTGGTGGTAAAATTGCAACTGAAACTAGCGCTTCATTAGGTGTTGAAGCAAAGATGGTTGATGGTAGGCGGATTACCGATATTGATACTTTACGGGTGGTAACCATGGTTTACGCGGGCTTGATCAACAAAAATATTGTAGCACAGTTGCAAGCCAAAGGCACCAATGCCATTGGTTTAACGGGCGCAGATGGCAATATCATTAAAGCAAAAAAGCGTCCAGTAACGGAAATAGACTACGGCTTTGTAGGAGATTTAGATGAAAGCTCGGTTTCGGTTGGCTCATTGACTAATTTGCTGCAAGCTGGATTTGTACCTGTACTTTGTGCCATTACGCACGATGGGGCTACGCAGTTATTGAATACTAATGCAGATACCATAGCTTCGGCGGTGGCGGTGGCCATGTCGAGCGTTTACGAAACACATTTGGTATATTGCTTTGAGAAAAAAGGCGTGCTAAAAGATGTAAACGATGATGAAACGGTAGTAAGGGAAATTCGCTCTGCTGATTTTGAACCCTTAAAAGCTGATGGAACGGTGGCAGGTGGAATGATCCCGAAATTGCATAATGCTTTTGAGGCTATTAATAAAGGCGTAACTTCGGTATATATTGGCAAAGCCGATGAATTGGCGGAGATTGAAAAGGGAACCTTTGGCACAAAATTGTTGAAGTAACATTGTTTAGTCGTCATTTCGAAGGAGGTACAACTGAGAATTGAAAATCAACGAAGTTAAATCTGTTTTTGAGAAGCATCTAACTTTTAGATTTCTCACTAGCATTCGAAATGACGGAAACAGAGGGCAAAAAAATTGAAGCGAATAGCCCCGATAAATACGGGACAGACAGGACTAACATTAAAAAGAGCATATCGATTGTTTTTCAAAAAATAATTAACCATCGAAGTATCGGTGAAATCATAAAAACTGTGTAATCACAAAATGATGAAAAAAATAACCATTATAGGTAGCGGAAACATCGGACTGTCTTTAGCGAAAGGACTGGTAAACAAAGCGTATTGCAAGGCAGAAAACATTACATTAACTCGTAGAAATATTAAGTTAATGACCGAAGAAGTGGCTGCTGGTTTTAAAGTAAGCGATGATAACCTCACGGCTATTGAAGGAGTTGATATTGTGGTTCTGGCTGTATTGCCACAACAATTGAAGAAAGTTTTAACGCAATTGGCACCAGCGGTTAATCCAGAAAAACAACTGTTTGTATCGGTAATTTCGGGAGTAACCTGTGCCGATGTACGCAAAGAACTCGGCGAAAATGTGCAGGTAATTAGAGCGATGCCAAATACCGCAATTTCTATTGGGCAGAGCATGACTTGCGTGGCTACAGATAACGCAACCGAAGAAAATCTGAACGAAGTGGTAGCCTTGTTTGAAACTGTTGGCGCTGTAGTAACTATCCAAGAAGATTTAATGACTTCGGCAACGGCATTATGTGCTTGCGGCATTGCTTTCTTTTTACGCAGCATTAGAGCGGCATCGCAAGGCGGTGTAGAAATTGGTTTCCATGCCCACGATGCCTTGAAAATGGCGGTGCAAACGGCCAAAGGTGCGGCAGATTTGCTGTTGCTGAACCAAACCCACCCAGAAACCGAAATAGATAAAGTAACTTCGCCAAAAGGTTGTACCATTGCCGGATTAAATGAAATGGAGCATAACGGTTTCAGTTCATCGCTAATTAAAGGAATAAAACTATCGGCCAAAAAAGCTGGTGGGTTATATAACGAATAAAGGGATTTACGACTTACGATTTTAGATTTACGATTATGAATAGCGAGATGTTAAAACAGCGAACAAAAGCATATTCGATATCAATTGCTAAGCTAATTTCGAGGTTATCGTATAACATAATAAATAAAAACTATTCTAATCAATTGGTAAGATGTTCTAGTTCGGTAGGGGCGAATTATAGAGCTGCATGTAGAGCAAAATCTACTGCAGATTTCGTAAACAAATTGAAGATAGTTGAAGAAGAATTAGATGAAGCGATGTTTTTTCTAGAATTGTTGGAAGAATTCAATCCAAATGAAAAGGATTTTATTCGAAAGAATTGGGAAGAGGGAAATGAATTGTTGTCAATCATAGTAGCATCAATTGTAACTATTCGCAGAAACGAGCAAAATCGTAAATCGTAATTCTAATATCGTAAATAGAATGATTGAAAAACTAATTAAAGAAAGTACTGAATTATTGCGTGATTTAATTCGCATTCAGTCTTTTAGCAAGGAAGAAGATAGAACAGCCAATTTAATTGCGCAGTTTTTAGGCGAACACGGTATTAAAACCACCCGTAAGCTAAACAATGTTTGGGCGTACAATAAGCATTTCGACGCATCTAAGCCCACAATTCTGCTCAACTCGCACCATGATACTGTTAAGCCAAATTCGGGCTATACACGCGATCCTTACGATGCCGCCATTGAAGATGGCAAGCTATTTGGGTTGGGCAGCAATGATGCCGGCGGTTGTTTGGTGTCGTTAATTGCTACTTTCTTATACTTTTACGAGCAAGAAGGTTTAAAATATAACTTCTGTTTGGCGGCAACTGCCGAAGAAGAAATCTCAGGCAACAATGGTTTAGAGTTGGTCATCCCAGACTTGGGAGAATTGGAATTTGCCATTGTGGGCGAACCTACAGAAATGCATTTGGCTATCGCCGAAAAAGGACTTTTGGTAATTGATTGCACGGCTCACGGAAAAGCTGGTCACGCAGCTCGTGAAGAAGGCGAAAATGCCATTTACAAAGCCTTGCCAGATATTGAGTGGTTCCGTACGTACCAATTTCCAAAGGTATCAGAGGTTTTTGGTCCCGTGAAAATGACGGTTACTATTATCAATGCAGGTTCGCAACACAATGTAGTACCCGCAAATTGTACGTTTACGGTTGATGTTCGCGTAACGGACGCTTATACCAACGAAGAAGTGGTAGAGATTATCAAACAACATGTAAGCTGCGAAGTAAAACCACGGTCGGTAAGGTTAAAGCCATCGTCAATTGATAAAAATCACCCAATTGTAGTATCTGGCATTGCTTTAGGAAAAACCACTTACGGTTCGCCTACCACCTCAGACCAAGCTTTATTATCTATTCCATCATTAAAATGTGGCCCAGGTTTTTCTGGTCGCTCGCACATGGCCGATGAGTTTTTGTATGTGGATGAAATTAGACAGGGCATTGAAGGCTATATTGCGATGTTAAAACCAGTGGTTGGATTGTAGATTGACGAATTACGATTTGAAAAACCTAGAAGTTACCTTACAAAACCAAAAAGTAATCTTACGTCCTTTACAGCAAAGCGATGAAGCATTGCTTTGGCCAATTGCGCAAGAAAAAGAACTTTGGGTTTATGGCTTGAAAGATCTCAGTATCCGAGAAAATCTGCATCAATATATTCAATCGGCAATTGCAGATAGAAGCGCTGGCCATTGTGCGGTTTGGACAATCATTGATGCTGTTTCGGGAAAAGTAGCTGGCTGTACCCGTTTGGCCGAAATCAGTTGGAAAGATGAACGTGGGCAAATCGGCTGGACTTGGATTGGAAAAGAATTTCAAGGTTCGGGTTTAAACAGAGCAATGAAGTACGAAATCCTAAAATATGGCTTTGAAACTTTGGGTTTAAATCGAATTGAGTTAAAAGCAGATGAACGTAATGTGCAATCACGCAAAGCGATATCAAAATTAGGTGCAACCGAAGAAGGAACTTTAAGGCAACACATGAAAATTGCCGATGGCTTTATTCGCAATACGGTATTTTATAGCATCCTTAAAAGCGAATGGCCAGAAATAAAACTTAAATTAGCAGCAGATTTATAAGCATACCATAAAATGAAAATTTGGCAGAAAAATATTGATGTAAACCAATTTGTAGAAAACTTCACCGTTGGCAAAGACCGTGAATTAGATTTACAAATGGCAAAGTTTGATGTGCTGGGCTCTTTAGCACATACACAAATGCTAGAAACCATCAATTTATTAACTGCCGAAGAGCTAAAGGAAGTTCAAGCAGCATTAAAAAATATCTACAAAGAAATTGAGGAAGGCAACTTCGTTATCGAAGACAGCGTGGAAGATGTGCACTCGCAGGTAGAGTGGTTGTTAACCCAGCGCATCGGCGAAGCAGGTAAGAAAATCCATAGCGGCCGTTCACGTAACGACCAAGTTTTGGTTGATTTAAAGTTGTATTTCCGTAGTTGTATTGAAGAAATGGTAGGTAATACCGAATTGCTATTCAATCAACTTATCCAGCTCAGCGAAGAACATAAAAGTAAATTGTTGCCGGGTTATACGCATTTGCAAATCGCCATGCCATCATCATTTGGTTTGTGGTTTGGTGCTTATGCCGAAAGCTTGGCCGACGATATGGAACTGATGTTGGCCGCTTGGAAAATCACCAATAAAAACCCATTGGGTTCGGCTGCGGGCTATGGCTCATCTTTTCCGTTAAACAGAACGTTAACTACCCAACTTTTGGGCTTCGAAAGTTTAAACCATAACGTGGTTTATGCACAAATGGGTCGTGGTAAAACCGAGCGTATTTTAGCACAGGCCATGTCTTCGGTAGCAGCTACTTTGGCTAAAATGGCCATGGATGTTTGTTTGTTCATCAACCAAAACTTCGGTTTTATCAGTTTTCCATCAGAACTTACCACGGGCAGCAGCATTATGCCGCACAAGAAAAACCCTGATGTTTTTGAGCTGGTGCGTTCTCGTTGTAATAAAATTCAGGCTTTGCCTAACGAAATTGCCATGATGACCACCAATTTGCCATCGGGCTATCACAGAGATTTACAGTTGCTGAAAGAAAACCTGTTCCCTGCGTTTATTTCACTGAACGAATGTTTAGAAATCACTACGTTTATGTTGCAGCACATCAGCATCAAAGACAATATTTTGAAAGACAAAAAATACGATTACTTGTTTAGTGTTGAAGTGGTAAATGAGCTCGCTTTAAACGGCATGCCTTTTAGAGATGCTTACAAAGTGGTTGGCGAACAGATTGAAACCGGAACTTTTAAGCCAATGTACGAAGTGAAACATACGCACGAAGGCACTATTGGCAACTTAATGAACCAAGAAATAGCTGCCGGGATGCAACAAACGCTAAATCAGTTTGGTTTCGATAAAGTAAATAAAGCCATTGAAAGCCTAATTCGTTAATTCAATTAGTCTTTTAGCAAATAAAAATCCCGTTAGGACAAACCTAAACGGGATTTCTTTTTAAATGCTTTTGTCTTATCTAAGCTCAATCTCCGATTTACCCATAAGAAAGCCATTGGCATACAAGAAAATGCCGTAATTGCCCTTAATAAAAGACCTAGGGTTAATCCAATCTATTTTATACTTGGTCTCGTCGTTGTTATACGAAATTTCAATGGCTTTACTGTATTGCATTTGCTGACCGCCAGATTCGAACATGTTGTTTTCGTCGGCAATTAAATTTCCCGCTGGGTCAATAATCCTTAAAAAAATCTTGTGGTAGGTTTTCTCTGCCAATTCATTTGGGGCAATGCCAAAATTAATGGTTAACTTATTGGTACTGCTAGCTTTTGTAACTAAAGCAGTTTTGCCATTATCTTTTACCCTAAATGCGCTTACTTCAATAGCTGAGGTCTTTAATGCAGAGCCAGCTTTTACTTTTCTATTTAGGGTTTTGTTTTCTCTTCGTAGATTTTCAGTTTGTTGGTTATAGTCGTTAATACTTGTTTTTAAGCTGTCGCGTTCTGTTTTTAAATAAGAGTTTTCCTGCTCCAAAATGGCGATTTGATTGTTGTAGTTTTTTACAAAATCACGTAGCGTATTAATTTGCCTATGCGCTTCATCTAGCTCACGTTGGGTAAGCTCTCCTTTTTTAAGGGCAAGCTTAAGTTCTGCAATTTTATCCCTAGCTAGTTTTTGCTCATCAATTAACCTGTCGTTTAGCGTAATGTTTAACAAGTTAACCCTGTCTAGCTCAACTTCTATTTTTTCAACTTCTAATTTTAAACGATCTTTTTCCGTATTTATAGTTACAAACCTGTTGGTTTGCTGTTTATCTTTAAAGTATAAATATCCGTTTATTCCAAGTAACGCTATAATTACAATAATTAAGAAATAAACTTTATTGCGATCTACTTTGTTGTTTATAGCTTTTTCAGGCTCGTGCATGGTCTTTGGTGAGTGTACTAATGTAAAATTAAAGCATAAAATTAAATGCTAACTTAGCAAAAAATAAAAAAAGTATAAAAATAATGTCACTTTTGTAAAAGAAACATGAAAAAGGCGTTAACACTTTAGCCTATTTTAATCAAACTTTTTAAAATGTTAAAAATTTTTAAGTATCCCTTTTTAGCTACCCTGCTGCTTTTCATCTTTGTTTCTACCTTAAACGCACAACAAGCGCTAAAAATTGCCCCGAAACGCGAATTTAGAGGGGTTTGGGTAGCAAGTGTTTCTAATATAGATTGGCCTTCTAAGCAAGGGCTATCGGCCGACCAACAAAAACAAGAACTTATTGCCATATTAGACCAGCATAAAACAAATGGGTTAAATGCAGTTATTCTGCAAATTAGGCCCACAGCAGATGCGCTTTATGCAAAATCTAGAGAACCCTGGAGCCATTGGCTAATGGGAAAGCAAGGCTTAACCCCTGCAGCAGGTTATGATCCCTTGGCTTTTGCCATAAGAGAATGCCATGAACGGGGAATGGAACTACACGCTTGGTTTAATCCATACAGGGCCACCATGTCGGCAAGGGCGGTAACGGAGCCAGACCATATTAGCAATAAAAGGCCAGAGTTATTTTACAAATACGGCGGGCAAATCTTGTTCGACCCAGGTATTCCAGAAAATAGGGAGTACATTACCCAGGTAATACTCGATGTGGTAAAAGGCTATGACATTGACGGTGTACACTTTGACGATTATTTTTATCCCTATCGCATTGCGGGGCAGGTAATTAAAGATAGCGCCACTTTTGAGAAATATCCGAACGGTTTTACCAAGATTGATGATTGGCGCCGAAACAACGTGGACCTGCTGGTTAAAATGGTGAACGATAGTGTACATCATTACAAAAAGCATATTAAATTTGGGATTAGTCCATTTGGTATTTGGAGAAACTTTAGGGAAGACACGCTGGGCTCTAAAACTAACGGTTTATCTAACTATGGAGAACTTTACGCCGATTCTAGAAAATGGGTGAAAGAAGGTTGGGTAGATTACATTAATCCGCAAATATATTTCTCTTTTTCTCGTGCTGCGGCACCGTTTCAGGTGCTGTTAGATTGGTGGGGCAATAATACTTTTGGTCGCCATCTATATATTGGCCAAGGTGCTTACCTTATCCATAATGGTAGCACTAAAAGAGAAGCTGCTTGGGCAAAACCTAATGAAATACCTAATCAGATTAGGGCAATTAGGGCCAATAACCGCGTGCAGGGAAGTGTTTATTTCAGTTCTAAATCATTATCAACAGTAGCTAGGGGATTGGCAGATTCGCTCAAAAACAATTTTTATAAATATCCAGCCTTGCCACCACAAATGCCTTGGATAGATGACCTAGCGCCAAACGAACCCCAACACTTAACTGCCGATGCGCAGGAAGATGGCGTGAACTTAAAATGGGCAAAGCCCCTAAAAGCTAAGGATGGAGAAACAGCTTCGGGCTATGTGGTTTACCGTTTTGAAGAAGGTGAAAAAATTAATGTATTGAACGCTAGAAATATGATACATATAATTTTTACCGATTACACTTTTTACTTAGACACCAACGTAGAAAAAGGTAAACGATACAGTTATTTGGTAACCGCATTAGATAGAATTAAGAACGAAAGCGAGCCCAGCGGACCAGTTGGAGTAGAGGTGAAGTAAGCCAAGTAAAAGACTGCTGTTGGTGGGCATTGCATTGGCAGGCAGGCCTATTTCAGCGCTCATTTGTTGTGATGGGCTTGCCAAAACATTTAGCGCTCTTATTCTTAAAATCCAATGTGGAAGATAAGTCTTTGTGTTCTTGGAGCCTTGGTGGTTTTACTTATGGTTATCATAAATGGTAGCGGTGATACACCAAACATAGGTTAAATCTGTGTATCTGTGGCTAAATGTACAACAGCTACCAAGTCCTTATTCCTTGCTCCTTGTTCCTTGCTCCTTGTTCTTTGTTCCTTGCTCCTTATTCTCTACTCCAAACCCTTAAACCTTAATAATAATATTCTTTTTATACATTACCCAAAGAATTACATACCAGAAAAGCACAAAAGCAACAGCATAAGCTAGTGAAGCATTTAAGGGGTCGGCAAAATTAGGCACAAACCAAGCCTTGTTCACATAACTTAAAGCACCTACTTTTTCGCCATTTAGGTCAATTTTAATCATGTTCAGTAATCGTGGCATTAAGCCCGATAAAAAGAAAACAGTAATGGCATTTACCCCATAAACCACAAAAGGCTTGGTAAAGCGATTATAGCCGTTAACATCTATCAGCCAGTAAGACAAGGCTAAAATAACGGTCGCTAATCCGCCAGTATATAACACATAAGAGCTAGTCCATAACGATTTATTGATAGGGAATTGTAAATCCCAAAGTAAACCACCTATGAACAATAATGTGCCTGCAGAAAACAACCAAGCAATTTTTGTAGCTGGTGCTATGGTTTTCTTTTTAAGGTAAGTACCTGCCAATACGCCAATTAAACAAGTGCCAATAGCGGGCAATGTACTTAAAATTCCTTCTGGGTCCCAAGTTTTGGCAGCTTTCCATAAATGGGCTTCGGTTAAAAGTGTACGGTCTAACCAGGCCCCCAAATTGGTTTCCTTTTCTAAGTTGGCAGGGCCGAAATCGGGTACGGGAACGAAGGTCATTAAAGCCCAATAGCCAAATAGGAGTACCACAATGGTTTGAAATAATCTTTTATCACTCAGTTTTAAAAACAGGATGGATGAAATTAGGAATACCACCGAAATTCTTTGTAGTACGCCTGGTATTCTTACTGTTTTTAACGACTCCATAAAATCGAAATCACTAAAGTTTCTAGGGAAAAATGCTAGAATAAATCCCAAAAGAAAGAGCGTGAAAGCTCTCTTCGAGGCTTTTAATATCGTTTTTCCGTGAACTGCGGCGTCTTCTCTTTTGCTGCCCATGGCATAGGCAATAGAAACACCAACAATAAATAAGAAGAAAGGGAACACTAAATCGGTAGGGGTGCAGCCGTTCCATTCAGCATGCGCCAAAGGTGGGTAAATGTGGCTCCAACTGCCGGGGTTATTTACCAAAATCATGGCCGCAACAGTTAGTCCCCTAAAAAAATCGAGCGATAAGAGGCGTTGTGGTTTGGTTTGCATGGTGTGTAAATAAAAATATCTTCTATCATTTAGTTTATTAAGCTAAAGATAGAAGATATTTTTTAAATCCGCTCCTTCCCTATGCATCTCTCCCAAGCGGAAGAGAAGAGGGCAATTTGATTTCCCCTCCTTTAGGAGGGGTTAGGGGAGGTTTAATAATGGTATCTCACAAAAGCCTCCATCGCTTCGTAGTCTGCTAAACCTAATTCGTCGTAAGTTTTTGCAGTTTCGCGATTTCTGTCTTCTGCCCTTTGCCAAAATTCTCTTGGGTCATCCCCAGGGAAAACTGGAATATCTTTTTGCGATTGGTGTTTGAAAATGGCCAGCTTCTTGCGCTCCACTTCGTTAGGACTTAACGGAACGGCCATTTCAATTTCGTGAGGTTCAAACTCGTGCCAAGCGCCACGGTACATCCATAACCAACAATCGTTAACCCAATCTTCGGTAGCTTTTAAGCGTCTTAAAGATTCAACAATTAAGTTAAAACACACAATGTGCGTACCATGCGGGTCTTCAAAATCGCCAGCGGCAAAAACTTGGTGTGGCTTTACTTTTTGAAGCAATTCCATAGTTAGCTGAATGTCAATCTCAGAAACTGGATTTTTTTTCACCTTGCCAGTTTCATAGAAAGGCAATGCCATAAAATGGATGTTATCATCAGGTAAGCCCGAAAAACGAGCACCAGCAATGGCTTCGCCTTTTCTAATTAAACCTTTAACCAATTTAATTTCTTCTGTATCTACTTGGTTCGGTAGCTTGTTGGCCATAAACTCACGCATGTCATCGTAAGTTTTTCTCATGTTCTTTTGATCAATTCCCATTTTTTCAGAGAAATCGATGTTAAACTCCACAAAGCGCAACACGTCATCATCCCAAACAGCAGTATTGCCCGAAGTTTGGTAGGCCACATGTACATCGTGCCCTTGGTCTGCCAGCCTAATAAATGTACCGCCCATAGAAATTACATCGTCATCTGGGTGCGGAGAGAATACAATTGCTCTTTTCTTTGCAGGATTTGCTCTTTCCGGACGTTGGCTATCGTCGGCATTAGGTTTACCGCCCGGCCATCCGGTAATGGTATGTTGTAGTTTGTTAAAAATGTTGATGTTAATGTCGTAAACCGGGCCTTGTTCTGTAGCCAACTGCGCCATACCGTTATTGTTGTAGTCGTCTTCAGTTAACTTAAGGATAGGTTTTTTAAGATGCTTTGCCAACCAAATTACCGCTTTACGGGTAAGCGCCGGTGTCCAATCACAATCTCTTGCCAACCAAGGCGTGTTAAACCTAGTGAGGTCTAAAGCCGCATCTTCGTCTAAAATAAACTCTACATTGTCTGATAGCTGTAAGTAAGTTGCCGGTACTTCGCTAGAAATTTCGCCTTCAACAGCCTTTTTAATAATGGCAGCTTTTTTTCTGTTCCAAGCCATCAAGATAATCTCTTTGGCTTTGAAGATAGTACCAATACCCATGGTAATGGCTTTGGTAGGCACGTTAGATTTGCCACCAAAATCGCGGGCAGCATCTCTACGCGTCAAATCGTCTAGTGTAACTAAACGGGTTCCCGAGTTTGGCGCAGAGCCCGGCTCGTTAAAACCAATGTGCCCTGTACGACCAATACCTAAAATCTGAATATCCAGTCCGCCAACACTTTCTATTTTCTTCTCGTAATTTAAACAGAAAGCTGGAATTTCTTCAAGACTTAGGGTGCCATCTGGAATGTGTACATTGTTTTTGTCTATGTCGATATGATTGAACAAATTTTCATTCATAAAGGTAACATAGCTCTGTACCGAATTTGGCTGCATTGGATAGTACTCATCCAAGTTAAAGGTGATCACATTTTTGAAGCTTAAGCCTTCTTCTTTGTGTAGCCTTACCAATTCTGCATAAACCGCAACCGGTGTTGCCCCTGTTGCCAAACCCAATACTGCATTTTGGTTTTGTTGCTGTTTTTCTTTGATTAGCGAAGCGATACGGTTTGCAACACTTAGCGAAGCTTCTTTCGGATTTTTAAAAATACTTACTGGTAGCTTTTCGAACCTCGTTTCTTCTAATAGATTTAATCTTGCCATTAATCTTTGATTTTTATTGAACGGAGCAGTAAATATAGGATAGTTTGGATAGAAATAAAATAGCACAATTTTGAGCAAGCCCCCTGTTTTACTCAAAAAGTGCGTTTAAAGTGCCTCTCAAGCGTTTGATACTTTTTAAAAAAATTAAAAAACTTTTATTAGTAGTCGCGAGTGTGTGCTACAAAAGATGAATTAGCTTTAGAATGTAAAATTTTAAAATAAATATTGGTCTTTAAGAAGCTGTTTAAATTTCAATAAGAATA
>NZ_DHDZ01000008.1:24030-24269 GCF_002399615.1 Pedobacter sp. UBA4863
GCCTACAGCCCATAGCTATAGTTTGGTGTCCTCACCAAACTTACCTGTAAAAAATATTTATATCGTTTTTAAACAGGCTCTAAGTGAAAGTAAATAATACTTATGCGGGTGGGGACACTCGCCTATGGGCCAATAGGTAGGCGTGTGTTGACACCTGCCTACAGCCCATAGCTATAGTTTGGTGCCACCACCAAAACCAACCTGTAAAATATTAATATCATTTTTAAACAGTTTCTTAT
>NZ_DHDZ01000019.1 GCF_002399615.1 Pedobacter sp. UBA4863
TTATTGATAATGCACTACGGGTGTAGTTTAATTTAAAGCTCCCTAATCCAAATGTTTCTAAAGCTAATGGGTTCGCTAGGGTCGCCATGATCTTGCAATTTAATTGGAGTAGCGCCATGAGCTTTTTTGTAAGATGCCCTGCCGATGTATTGTGTTGGGCCTTCTAAAGTAATGTTGTTTTGTACCAATACGCCATTAAAAAAAGCAGTAACTCTAGCAGGAGATTTTAATGAACCATCGGTGTTGAAAGTAGGAGCTGTCCAAATTACATCGTAAGTTTGCCATTCACCGGGTTTTTTGTTGGCATTTGCCAGTGGAATAAACTGTTTGTAGATACTGCCCGCTTGTCCATTTACGTAAGTATCGTTGTTGTAATTGTCTAGAATTTGTAGTTCATAACCTTCATCGCCACTACCTGTAGAGGCTAAAAACAAGCCGCTGTTACCTCTGGCTTGCCCTTTACCCGTAATGTTAGCGGGTATTTTCCATTCTAAGTGGAGTTGGTAATTTAAAAAAGATTTTTTGGTTTCGATATTGCCTGTTCCTTTTTTCACGGTGAAAGCGCCATCGGCAATAGTCCATGGTGCAGGTTTGGTTTTGTCTTTTACCGAAACCCATTGGTCTAAATTTTTTCCATCAAAAAGGATCATGGCATCAGAAGGCGCATCTGAAAATGTTTTGCCTGGTGTTACTTTAGGGGGTATTGGTTTATAAAATTCGGTGTCTTCTGGTTTTTGCGCCTTGGCCTGTAGTATAATTAATGGTAAAGCGGTTAATAATATGAGTTGTTTCATTGTTTTGAAGAATTGTTAGTAGTGCAATTTAACAAATAGGTTAGCATAAATTAAATTTTTATTTTAGTGCCAATGAAGGGCTTGCTTACCGTAACTGCATTTATTTTGTTTACAGAGGGTAGAGGGTTTATCTATTGGTTAGAAAAACATTTGTGGGCTTGCCCATTTAAAAATTTAACTGGTATAGATTGTCCGGGCTGCGGTTTACAACGCTCTTTTGTAGCGCTTTTAAAGGGCGATGTGCTGGTTTCGATAAAATTATACCCGCCTACTTTAGTGCTCTTGGCATTGGTGCTTTTTACGTTAATGCATTTAAAATTTGAGTTTAAAAGTGGAGCGCTAATTATTAAAGCACTGTATATATGCGCTACCGCCATTATTATAATTAACTATATTTATAAAGTTTATTACCAACAATTATTTTAAAGAAGTATGTCAGCAGAGCAAGTGCCCAACAATTCCGGGTCGGGGCAACAGGCTAATCAGCCGTTTAATCAAACAAATCAGTTTCAGCAGCAAGGTGCGGGTTTTGGGTTTGGGGGTATGCAACAAGCATTGCCCAATGCAACAGCGGTATTGGTTTTAGGTATATTATCTATTGTAACCTGTTGTTGTTTTTATGGTGCAATTAGTTTGGTTTTGGCCATTATTGCCCTAGTATTGGCTAAAAAAGATAAAGTGCTGTATTTTGCTAATACTGGTTTTTATACCGAGAGTTCTTACAAAAACCTAAATGCAGGAAGAGTTTGCGCTATTATAGGCTTGGTTTTCGGGATCCTTATCGTTATTGCATTGATTGTATTTGTATCGGTATTTGGCTTCGAAATGCTTTCGGATCAAGAGGCACTGAAAGAATGGGTAGAACAGATGCAAAACCAACAAATTTAAAAATATTGGAACAGCAGCGCTAAAATTTGGTGGCGCTGCCGTTTTATACTGCTTTTAATACCTTTTCTTCGGTTTTAACTAGCTGTTTCATTTTTAAGTTGCCATTGTATTGTGCGCCCAGTTCAATCTCTAATGTTTCGGTATTGATGTCGCCATTTACTATTCCTGTTTTCTTAATTTCTAATTGCAGGGCTGTTACATTTCCGCTGATGGTGCCATAAATAATGGCCGATTTGGTTTTTATATTACCAATAATAACTCCTTTGTCGCCTAAAATTACGCCACCATCGGTTGTTATATTTCCGGTTACTTTTCCATCTATTCTAATTACTGATTTGCCGTTAATTTCGCCAACAATTTCATAGCCTGGGCCAATTAGCGTGGTTATTTCTTGTTGATTTAAATCTAGTGATTTAGCTCCTTTGTTTTTTTTGAACATTCTATTCGAGGGTTAGGTATGACTTAGGGTTTACAATTTTTCCATTTTTATGTACTTCATAATGTAGGTGTGGCCCGGTCGATCTGCCTGTAGAACCAATTTTTCCGATAATATCGCCGGCAACCACTTTTTGGCCTTGCTTTACGGCTATTTTAGAAAGATGGCCATAATAGGTTTCGTAGCCATTGCCATGGTTAACAATTACTACGTTGCCATAACCGCCTTTACGGTTTGCAAATTTAATGGTGCCACTGGCCGTGGTTTTTACCAATTCGCCATGTTTTCCTTTAATGTCTAAACCTTTGTGCCTTTCAATGCTTTCGCCAGTAAAGGGATTTTCGCGGTGGCCGTAGTTAGAACTAATGCGGCCTTTGTGCGGATAGCCCATTGGGGTAAAACCCACTAAATGTATCATTCGCTTTAAATATTCTTCATAGAAGCTGCCAATTTCCTCTGCCGAGCCCATTTCGTTATCGGTTTCTCCGCCTTGGTTTTTAGGCAGAGGTTTTAAGCCTCTAGCTTTAAGGTATTTGTTAATTGTTTTAAGTTTATCGTCTATAGAAAGGTAATGTTTCTTTATGGTAGAGGTGTCTATTTGTACTATTTCGTTTTTGTGTTTCTCTACTAGTGCAACTAAGTTTTTATTGGATTGCTGCATTTCGGCTTTGCTTTTTGCGAGCTGCAAAATGGTAATCAGCAAGACACAAAATAGCATGATGAGGCTCGCTACAAATTTTTTCCAATGCTTTAGGTAATAGGTGCTAATTTGTACGGGCTTGCTATAGTTTTGATCTTTATTAAGAAAGATGACGGTTGTTTTATCCTTCTTTTTTGACATATATAATTTATAGTTTGTTTATGTTTGGTGAACAAATATATGATTTTCAGAGATATAAGGAATTGTGGCCTAATATCATTTTATTGTTAAAACTATTTGTAATAACGCTGAATAAGCGAAATAATATACAAAATGCTTATTTTTGCAAGCACATTTAAAAAATAGATATGTATCCAGAATATTTAGTAGCGCCCATGCGTGCCGAGTTGACAAACGTTGGTTTTGATGAGTTGAAAACCGCTGAAGAGGTTGATGCTGCCATTAAGGGCGAAGGAACCGTATTTGTAGTAGTAAATTCTGTATGTGGTTGTGCGGCAGCCAATGCTCGTCCGGCGGCTAAATTGGCGGCAGCTAATGTAAAGCACCCAGATAAATTAGTCACTGTTTTTGCGGGTATGGAAAAAGATGCGGTAGATAGGGCTAGGTCTTATATGATGCCTTTTCCTCCGTCTTCGCCATCAATGGCATTGTTTAAAGATGGTAAGTTGGTACATATTGTAGAACGCCATCAAATTGAAGGTAGGCCTGCACAAATGATTGCCGAAAACTTAATTGGCGCTTTTGATCAGTATTGCTAGTTAATTTAATAGAATAAAGAAAAAAAGGAAGGACAAGGTCGATAAAGGCTTTGTCCTTTTTGTTTAACCACAAAGACACGAAGAACACAAAGCAATTGGCTGTTTTTAAAAAATGATGCCTTTGGCAGAGCTAAACAGTTAACCAAACCTTACAATATTCAATTTTCCAACAATTTTGTACCTTTAGCTTGTGTAAACCAATAAACTAATCGCTGTCTTTTGAAACTCAAATACGTTTTTTATCTCTGGTGCTTATGTTTACCGTTAGTTTCCTTGGCGCAGTACGAAAATCTGTTACACAAGCCTTACAAGGAAAAGGTAAATGGTGTCCATGCCATGTACCAAGATCTGATAGGTATATCAGACTCTACGCAACGGGCTAAAAAAGCAGATGAGATAAAAGCCTTCGCCCGAAAACATAAAGACCGGGGCTTAGAATTAGAAGTGCATTTTTTTCAAGTTTTTTGGAATGCTTTTTATCAAAATCAACCTAAGAAATTAGCAATTAACGAGTTAAAAGAGCAGTTGAGCGTAGTAAGTAAAGAGAATATCTATTTTTTAAAATCACGTGCTTTAAGAGCCTTGGCCGAATTTTATTGGAAAAAGGAACAAAATTACGAGCTTGCTTTTGAGCAATATTTGTTATTAGATAAGGAGTTGGCTACCATAAAACCTAGCGATTATCCTGAAATGGCAAGGGATTTAATGCAGATTGGCCAAGCTTATTATTTTTTTCAGGATTATGCACTTGCCGTAACATACTTTAAAAAAGCTATACAACTGCCCGAAAATACTTTCAATGCAATGGTGCTAAATGATGCGAGGAATACACTGGGCTTGTGCTACCAACAACTCAATAACCTTGATAGTGCCGATTATTACTTTAAAGAAGTACAGAAAACTACCTTTCCCGATGCTATGGTATGGAAAAGGATAGCAATAGGTAATTTGGGTAATAGTATGTATCTGCGTAAGCAGTATGATAAAGCCATCCCCTTATTGGAAATAGATTTTAACGGTGCTGTAGTCGAAAACGATTATGGCTGTGCTGCCGGAGCTTCTATTTTGTTGGCCGATATTTACAGAGACAAAGGAAATTTGGGAAAGGCTGGGGAGTTTATTGAGCAAGCAAAGTATCATGTCAAAAAAGCTGGACAGCCCGACCGTTTGCGTCTTTTGTATCCCGTTATGAGTAAATGGTACGCTGCTATGGGCAATACGGAAAAATCTAAACAATATATCGATTCATCGGTAGTTGCATTTAACAGATATAATGAAAAATTTAGTGCGCTAAAAGTGTTAAGAGCACAGCAAAAGGTTGATAGGCAGAAAGAACAATTACAATTAGCCGATAAGCAACGGAAGATAATTGAACGCAATCTAATGATTGCCATTGTCATAGGCTTGTGCGTGGTTTTGGTACTCGGTTATCTTGTTTTGAAAAGAAGACAACAAGCTATCGAGATAGCAAAACTGAAGGTAGAAACAGAACTTAAAAAAGCCCAGGACGCAATCAATCTCTTTATTTATAAAATTAATGAGCAAAGCAAGATCACCGAAAAATTTAGCGACGAACTGAAAAAGCTAAAAAGTTCTGAAACAGAAGAGCGTATATTGTTGGAAAAAACGGTAACAGAACTTAGAGCTACTAAAATATTAACGGATGAGGATTGGATTGGTTTTCAAAAACATTTTGCGAAGATTTATCCTAATTTCATCAAAAGCCTAAAGATAGATTATCCTACCATTACCGAAGCCGAACTACGTTACCTCATGCTTTCTAAGTTACAGTTATCGCACAAGGAAATGGCACAGGCTCTGGGTATTTCTCCAGATGCTGTTCGTGTTACATGGAACAGGGTACGTAAAAAAATGGGCGGCACACTTAATGATACGCCACAGAGTTTGGTAGGGAATGTAGTTTCTTAAAGGAGGTATTTAACAGTACCTCGTTTTTTTATCATTCAAGCCCTTTTTAGGGGTATTGGGTGCAGTTGTTACGCTTTTGTTACGGCTGTTTTTAAACGCTGTAAAGTAGGTTAATGTAATTTTCGGGCTGATATTCATTTAAATCAGTTCGTATGCAAAAAGCGTTATCCTTTTTATTACTCGCATTTCTATTTTCAATATTTACTGTGTCGGCCCAAACCCCCGATGCCAATGGCATTGTTTACGTAACAGAAAACGGCACAGGCAATGGCTCAAGTTGGGGAAGTGCTACCAATAATTTACAAGGTGCTATTAATGCCTCGGGTACTAGCAAAGTGTTTGTAGCCGTTGGGAATTACCCATCGCCAACCAATGGTTTTGTAATGAAAAACAATGTGGAAATCTATGGCGGTTTTAATCTCGGAGCCGGCATTACCACTTTGGCGCACAACCGTATTATGCCAACAGAAACCACAGAAGCTACTGTTTTGAACGGAGATGGAGACAGGCGTGTTATTTATAATGATAATAACGGACTAAGTAGTTCGGCTGTTTTAGATGGGTTTACCATAAAAGGAGGCACTGCCAGAACGATGATTGGTTTGGGCGATACCGGAGGAGGTATATTTAATTATTATTCTTCTCCAACTTTACGCAATTTGGTTGTCAAATCGGGTTATGCGGCCACTGCCGGAGGCGGGATTGCCAATATTAATTCATCAAGTGTAATCAGTAATACATCATTTTTAAGTAATTCCTCAGATAAAGGAGGTGCTGTTTACAATCAATATGCTAATGCTGTCTTTAATAATGTGATTTTTAAAAGCAATTCTTCGTCTGCTGGAGGTTCGGCTATCTATACTAACGGCGGAACCGCTACCGTTACCAATGCGCTGATAACAGGCAACTATCAAAATTTTGCTGTTGTAAGCACAGGGAGCGCAACCACCACATTAAATAATGTAACCATAGCTAAAAATATCCAAGCCGGGACTATTTTGCAGATACTCAACAGTGGATATATAACCGCTAATAATTCTATTATTTTTGGAGGTGTTCAGGCCAACAACGGCGGTTATACGTCTCAGAATACCTATAGAAAAGACCTTGTCAGTGTGGAAGATGACCCGATGCTCGCCGAAATTTTTGTCAATGCGTCCACAGGCGATTTCCGCTTAAAACCACATCCCGATTTCATCAACAAGGGTAGCAATGCGTTGTTCCCATTGTTAGATGCCAATACCAAAGATTTGGCGGGCAGCCCCCGGCTTGTAGGCGCTACCATAGATTTGGGAGCGTATGAATACATCATTGTTCCCGATGCCAACGGCATTGTTTATGTAACCCCAAATGGCTCGGGCAACGGCTCAAGCTGGAGCAATGCTACCAGCTATTTACAGGGAGCTATTGATGCAGCAGGCGCACAGCAGGTATATGTAGCTGTTGGAGATTACAGCGTAGGCACATCATCGTTCGTTATGAAAAACGGTGTGAAGATATACGGCGGTTTCGACCCCGAAAACAATAATACCTCATTTGCAAACCGTATAAAACCTACCGAAACCGTAAGAGGCTCTGTTTTAAGCGGAATGGGCACAAGACCTGTGATATGGAACGACAACAACGGACTGACCAATACCGCCGTTCTGGACGGATTTACCATCATAGCCGGTTATACAACTAGTATTAATAGCGGTGCAGGCATTACCAACAAAGGCGTTTCACCAACATTCAGTAATCTGGTGATCAAGGATAATTATGGAAACGCAACAATGGCCGCCGGTGGAATGTATAACTACCAGTCATCGCCTGTGGTAAGCAATACCTTGTTTATCAATAACCAAAGCGATTATTACGGCGGAGCGGTTGTAAATCACTCAACCGGGCTGCCTGCATTTACCAATGTTACCTTTAAAGGCAACAAGGCACCAACAGGGGCGGCAGTGTTTAATTATTTAGGTGCCACCGCAGAGTTTACCAACGTATTGATGACGGG
Organism: Pedobacter sp. UBA4863; assembly: GCF_002399615.1. Classification (GTDB taxonomy): domain Bacteria; phylum Bacteroidota; class Bacteroidia; order Sphingobacteriales; family Sphingobacteriaceae; genus Pedobacter. The sequence continues at coordinate 7,463 of NZ_DHDZ01000019.1, forward strand.
CAATACGGGCAATGATGTTATCAATACAGATGCCCAGGCAGGTTTGGCTATGACTTTGATTAATGCCACCATTGCCGATAATTATAATGCCAGCGCACAGCTTTCTATGGTTACTGTCGAGCTTTTTTCAAAGCTGAATGTCAGGAATTCTATTATAATGCAAACAACGGTGGGTGCGGGAACAGTTTCGGCACAAAATTCCCTCGTAAGAAATTTCAGTAATACTACAAATGGAAATATCGATGCAACAAACATTTCCGCAACAGATATTTTCTCCAATCCCTCAGCAGGCGATTATAGCTTAAAGCTTTCTCCGGTTATCAACAAAGGAAACAATGCACTGTTTTCGGGCTTGGATGCCAACACCAAAGATTTGGTAGGTAATGCCCGTTTGGTAGGGACTACCATAGATTTGGGCGCTTATGAATATCCATACAGTATCTTGCCTGATGCCAATGGTACAATATATGTAAGGCAGGTTGCCTTGGGAACAAAAGACGGCAGTAGCTGGGACAATGCCACCAACGATTTGCACAATGCCATACAGGCAAACGGGGCACAAAAGGTTTTTGTGGCAACAGGTACTTACTATGTAGGCGACAACAGCTTTGTGATGAAAAACGGCGTGGAGATATACGGCGGTTTCGACCCTGCCAACAACATCAAAACCCTTGCCAACAGGCGCATAATGCCCGATGCTTCCAACAGCTTGCTAGGCAGCATTCTCAACGGGCAAAGTACACGTCCCGTTATCTGGAATTTTAACAACGGGCTAAACGCCACGGCGGTGCTGGACGGCTTTACCATCACCGCTGGTAGCGGCGCAAGCGGTGCAGGCATTTATAACGCAGGCGCATCGCCCACCTTGCGCAATTTGGTTATCCGCAACAACACGGCAAGTGTAAGCGGCGGCGGTATGTTCAACTACGGCTCAAGCCCTACAATTACCAATACGGTTTTCAAAACCAATTCGGCATCCAGCACATCGGGCGGTACGGTATATGGCGGAGCTGTCTATAATGCCAACGCATCGGCACCAGTGCTTACCAACGTTATTTTGTCGGGCAATTTGGTATCGTCATCAGGCTCAGAGAATGGCGCAGGTATTTATAACGACAACTCATCGCCAAAAATCTACAACAGTATCATTTGGGCAAACATAAAGCAATGGTCGGGAGCTGCCGCAGGGGCGGATATTCAAAACACAGGAAGCGGAACGGTAACGCTTAAAAACAGCATTGCCCAAACTTATACCACAGGCAACGCTGCCGACCTCAACAAAGTAGGCGTTAACCCTTTGTTTACCGATTTAAACAACGGCATTTATAGCTTGCAGGTGGCTTCGCCGGCAATAGGTGCGGGCAGTAACGCACTTTATACCGGCTTGGATGCCAGCTCTAAAGACTTGGCCGGAAATCCGCGTCTTTCAAGCTCAACCATAGATATAGGCGCTTACGAATACCAGCTAAACATTACGCCCGATGCCAACGGTATTGTTTATGTAAAAGCAACTGCAACAGGCAGTGGAAACGGAAACAACTGGGCAAATGCTACCGGCTTGTTGCAGGATGCCATTAACACTACGGGCGTACAAAAAGTTTATATAGCAACAGGAAACTACAATGTAGGTAGCAACAGCTTTGTAATGAAAAACGGCGTAGAAATATACGGTGGGTTTAATCCCGTTGGCAATACTACCGATTGGGATACCCGTACTTTACCAAACAAGGGAACGGGCGATGGCACTGTTTTGAATGGGGAAAACAGAAGATGTGTTATCTATAATTTGTTTACTTCGGGGACAGCTTTAAATAGCACCGCAGTATTGGATGGTTTTACCATTATGAACGGTAGTGGCACCAGCGGTGCAGGTATCTACAATTATTATGCTTCGCCAACATTGCGGAACCTCGTTGTCCGCAACAACACGGCAACAACAGCAGGCGGCGGTATTTACAATAATTTATCATCGGCTATCAACCTGAGCAATGCCGTTATTAAAAACAACACCGCACAATACGGAGGCGGAATTTACAACAACAGTTCGGCATCGGTGCTCACCAATGTAAGCATAACCGGCAACAGTGCAACGCTTGCCGCCACGGGTGCGGGTGGAGGTGGAATTTTCAACGAAAATGCTAATCTTAAATTAACCAATGTGCTTATAGCTAATAACAGTAGCAGTGCTAAGGCGGGCGGTTTCCGCAACCTGTCGGGCAATCCGGTACTTACCAATGTTACTTTGGCAAACAACACCGCCACCACCAACTACACCGCCATAGAAATTGCAGGCGGAACACCGCAAATCAACAATACTGTTATTTATGGAACTATTTCGGGAACATATACTGCAGAATATTCGCTGGTGCAGGGTAATGCAGGTGGAACAAACGGCAACCTTAACGGAACAACCATTTTAGCCGATGCTGTTTTTAAAAATGCCCCGGGTGGAGATTACACGCTGAAAGACGGCTCGCCTGCTATTAATGTGGGAAATAGTGTCTTATATGCAGGTTTGGATGACAATACAACAGATTTGGCAGGAAAAGTAAGACTAATGGGCACTGCCATTGATTTGGGCGCTTATGAATATTTCGAAATTTCTCCCGATGCCAATGGAATTATCTATGTAAAAGAAACCGCCACAGGAAACAAAACCGGAAATAGTTGGGACAATGCCACCGATGATTTGCACAACGTCATTCACACCGCAGATGTGCAGAAAGTATTTGTCGCCATTGGTAATTACAATGTAGGCGCAAACAGTTTTGTAATGAAAAACAATGTAGAAATCTACGGCGGTTTCGACCCTGATAATGGCATCAAAACTTTGGCAGATGTCCGGATTTTACCCAATAAATCGGTTTCCGAAGGCTCTGTTTTAAATGGAGAAAATGCACGACCCGTAATTTGGAATGTTGAAAATACTGTAAGTAACACAGCTGTTTTAGATGGATTTACGATAAAAAATGGTACTACATCTGATAAGGGAGGCGGAATACGTAATATAGGTGCTTCGCCCGTTTACCGGAACTTGGTGGTAAAAAACAATACTGCTAACTCAGACGGAGGCGGAATATATGTATTCGGAGGCTCTCCTGTTTTTACGGATTTGGTTATACAGAACAATACTACCAGCCATTATGGAGGCGGTATTTACACCGGAAACGCATCTTCCCCTAAAATTACCAACGCTGTCATCAAAGGAAACAAAAGCTATGAAAGTGGCACAGGATTATGTAATGAAGGTAATTCTTCGCCTGTATTAACTAATGTTCTTTTTACCGGTAATTCTGCCGGCAATACCGGTACTGCCAATGCCGTTATAAGCAGATCGGGCTATGTAGAACTAAGAAATGTAACCATTGCAGATAACATCTCTGCCAATGGAGGTGTTAGGGCGCTTACAGCGCTTCCATTAAGCGGAGCGTCTATTGGGGTTTATAACTCTATTATTTTTGGAAGTATTTCGGATGATATCAGTATTAAACAATCTTTTTTACAGGGCAGTGACGATACCTCAAACGGCAATATCAACGCTACCGGAATTACCGAAGCCGATGTATTTACCAATCCTGCCGCAGGCGATTATACTTTAAAATCAAACGCTATTGCCATAGATGCAGGCGAAGAGGATTTTTACCCCGGATTGGATGCCAATACCAAAGATTTGGCAGGCAATGCAAGGGTTTATCAGTATAGTGGTGGCGGTGTGCTGGATTTGGGAGCTTACGAGAGTTCGCACAGCGCATTCCCTTATGTAGTTTTAACGCCCGATGCCAACGGCATTATCTATGTACAAGAAACTGCCACAGGTGATAAAAACGGAAGTTCTTGGGAAAACGCCACCAATAAATTTAAAAAATCAATCCGTGTGACAGGCGTACAGCAGGTGTGGGTAGCCACAGGTACTTACGCTGTAAACAATACCGAAATGAAAAACAACGTAGCCATTTACGGCGGTTTCGACCCCGATAACAACATCAAAACATTATCGGACACTCGTATTCTTCCAGTTTCTGGAGGAGTTGGAGGAGGCTTAGGCTCTGTTTTAAGCGCCCAAAATGCTGGGGCGGTCATCTCCAACAACAATAACGGTGTAAACAATACAGCTATTTTAGACGGATTTACGCTTACAGACGGAAAAAACAGCACAGGAGCAGGGATGTACAACAACGGCACATCGCCAACTTTGCGCAACTTGTGGATAAAAGCAAATACCGCAACATCAGACGGTGGTGGTATGTACAATATCAATTCGGCTTCGCCCGTAATGAGCAACGTAACCCTATCCGATAATAGGGCAAACTACGCTGGCGGTATTTTCAACCGCAACAGCTCATCGCCTGTAATGACCAACGTTGTCATCAAAAACAACATTGCCAATAACGACGGTGGCGGTATGTATAACGATGTTTCTGCTTCGCCCGTAATGACCAACATAAAAATTATCGAAAACTCTGCCCAAAATGGTGCCGGAATGTACAACCGTACCAATTCTTCGCCTGTTTTGGTAAATGCTTTAATAGCCGATAATAGCGCAACCGGCAATGGTGGGGCAATAAGAAACGATGCGAATTCTTCGCCATCGTTAACCAACGCTACCGTGGTAGGCAACACAGGCTCAACTACGTTGTTTGCACCTAGCGGAACCACCTCCTTTGCCAATTCTATTGTTTACGGAACAGTTATTTCGGGGACATATACCGCCCAATATTCGTTGGTGCAGGGTTCATCGGCCACTGCTAATGGTAATATAGATGCAGCCGGAATTACCACAAACAATGTTTTTACAAATCCATCGGCAAGAGACTATACTTTAAAGCCCACTTCGCCTGTACTTAACAAAGGAAGCAAAGCCTTATTTACAGGTTTAGATACCAACACCAAAGATTTGGCCGGAAATGCAAGGGTTTACAATTCGGGTGTGATAGATTTAGGCGCTTACGAATATCAGGGCGAAAGCACATTGCCCGTAACTTTGGTAAACTTTACCGCCAAAGCCGATGGCAACCACGCCAAACTGCAATGGCAAACCGCCAGCGAAACCAACAACAAAGGTTTTGAGATTTACAGAGCAGAAAGCGGAAAGCAAAAAGCAGAAAGCTCGGAGAACTTAACGTTTATAAAAATAGGCGAGGTGCCCGCCACTTTCAACACTTCACTTTCCACTTTCCACTATACCTACACCGATAAAACCCCTGCCAACGGCAATAACTATTACAAATTAGTACAAATAGATAATGACGGTAAAACCACCGATTTGGGTGTAAGAACGGTAAATTTTGGTCTTCCGACATCGGACATCCGACTTTACCCCAACCCCACTACCGATGTATTTACCGCCACCGTTGCAACAGGCATTTTCAGCCAATTGCAAGTCGTTGATTTAAATGGCAGGGTATTACAAAAAATGAGTATCAGTGAAAAGGAAAACAGTAAAACCGTTTCTTTGGGTGCATATCCGGCAGGGGTATACATCATAACATTAAATGGCAATGAAAAAACAGAAAGCAGAAAAGTGATTAAGAAGTAGGAACAAACCACAAATATTTAAATACTTCGTGTTCTTGGTGTCTTTCCCGAATGATTGGGACAAATCGTGGTTTAAAAAACAATACAATATGAAAAACCTCATCCATAAAGCCTGTGCCATTGGTGTAATCTATGCCATCACAACAATCACAGCCAAAGCCCAAACCCCCGATGCCAATGGCATTGTTTATGTGAATATTAATGTTTCGGGAGGCAATGGAAGCGGCGATAGCTGGCCAAATGCCACTACTAATCTACAAAGTGCAATTAATGCTAATGGGACACAAAGGGTTTTTGTAGCCATTGGAACTTACGATGTCCCATCACCTAGCAGTTTTGTGATGAAAGAAGGTGTGAAAATCTATGGTGGTTTTGATCCGGATAACGATATCAAAGAGTTATCTCACGCTAGAATAATGCCCAATGCAGCCAATTTACAGGGCTCTATCTTAAACGGGAAAAATGAACGGCCCATCATTTGGAATTTCGATAACGGGTTAACCTCTGCTGCAATACTTGATGGTTTTACGCTTACCAAAGGGAAATCAACCACCGCTTCATCTGGAGGGTGTATTTATAACAGAAATGTTTCGCCAATATTAAGTAATTTGGTTATTAAGGATAATACTGCTGTTAATGGTTCAGCCTTATATAATGAAAGTTCTGGTGCGTTATTATTAAATGTCGCCATAGTTGGAAATAAAGCAACTAATAATGGGGGGGCTATATATAATTATTCAGGTAATCCGGTACTAACTAATGTAACCATTGCCCGTAATACAGCAATAACAGGAAGCGCTATTTACGTTGTTGGTGGAGCGCCCCAATTGAATAATGCCATTGTTTTTGGCAGTATAAGCGGTAATTATACCTCACAATATTCTTTTATAGAAGGCAATATTAGTACAACAAACAACAATTTAAATGCCACTGGTATTTTGTCTGCTCACGTTTTTGTTAATCCTGCTAGTGGCAATTATAATTTGGTATCGGGCTCGGTGGCAATAGATAAGGGCAACAATACTTTATTTAGTGGTTTAAGTGGCGATACCAAAGATTTAGCAGGGCATCCACGAAATGCAGGCAGTAAAATAGATTTGGGCGCTTATGAGTTTTTTGCGCCTACGCCCGATGCCAAGGGTATTGTATATGTACGCACTACCGGCATAGGTTCTGGGAAAAGCTGGGCAGATGCCACCGGCGATTTGCATGCGGCGGTAAGTGCAATGGGGACACAGCAGGTTTGGGTAGAGAAAGGAATTTACGAAGTATCAGGCAGTAGTTTCGTAATGAAAAATGGTGTTGCTATTTACGGCGGTTTCGATCCTAATAATGGTATTGATGATTTGTTAGATGCTCGGATAATTGCTGCTAAGGGAAGTGTAATAGAAGGCTCTGTACTTAGCGGAAGAAACGAACGTCCTGTAATATGGAACTATGCTTCATCGGATAATCCGATAAATGCCACTGCCATATTAAACGGTTTTACCCTCACCGCAGGTGCAGGTGGCGGAGCGAATAGCAACGGCGGGGCAATGTATAATTCTTATGCATCACCCACATTGTCCAATTTGGTCATTAAAAATAATAAAGGGAATAAAGGTGCAGGTATGTACAACGAAAACCATTCTGCACCGTTGCTTACTTATTGTGTGTTTTTCGATAACCAAACTTATAATCTGGGTAGCGGTGGCGCAATGGCCAACGATAATTCCAATCCAAAATTGGTAAACTGCCTGATGTACAATAATACCGCTTATTTGGGAGGGGCTATATGTAACCTTATCAATGCTTATCCCAACTTAATCAATTGTACATTGGCAAACAATCACGCCGATGGTTATGGCGGTGCAATGAACAGTATGGCTTATTCTAATCCTAGCTTTGCAAACTGTATTGTATATGGTAATACGGCAAATAAAGGCGATAATGGTATTGTTAAGGATGTTTCTGTGGCCAACCCATTAGACTTTTTTAATGCCAGTTTAATACAGGGTGCAACCAATTTTGATGACAATGATAATATTTACTTCGCCGGACCTATTACCGATATTTTTAACGACCCGGCAAACAACGATTATGCCTTAAAAGTAGGTGGTCCCGCAATAAATATGGGCAGAAATATTTATCCCAATGGAGAGGGTATTACCATCGATTTGTTGGGTAGCCCACGCATACAGGGCAGTTCGGTAGATTTGGGTGTTTATGAAGCAGATGCCTGCGCTGTTACCTCGATACTTTATGTCGATGCAACAGTAAACGGCAACGGTAGCGGCCCAATTTGGTTAACACCAACTACGGGTAATGGTGCAAGTTGGGCAACAGCTTATAAAACGCTAAAAGATGCCTTGGATCTAGCTAGCCAATGTACAAATGTTACTGAAATAAGGGTAGCAGCAGGTACTTACTATCCTTCTGGTGCAGGTCTATATGCCAACCAACAAGATAAAACCTTTGCCATTACCCGCAGCAACCTTAAAATAACAGGGGGTTACAATGCAACTACCGGTATTAGGGATATTATGGCCAATCCAACCATTCTCAACGGCTCAACCGACCTCAATTATCATATTATGGTATTGGCCGATGTACCACTTACCGATAGTTTAATTATCGATGGTTTTACCCTGTTGGGCGCTAATGCCAATGGTAGTGGCACTGTTTCGGTAAATGGGCAAAATATTAGCCGAAATACAGGAGCAGGCATGTATATGATTAATGTAGGGAATAATGTGGTAGTACGCAACTGTACTTTTAGCAGTAATAGCGCTACACTTGGTGCTGCAATGTTTATGAGCAATGCTAATGCTGTAATTCAAAGTTGTTCCATTAAAAACAATACGGCTACGCAAAATGGCGGTGGCGTTTATCTCGAAAATTCAGGCACTATTTTTGGTAATACCGCCATTACCAACAATACAGCTGTTAGCGGTAGTGGATTATATTATAACAGTACCGCCCAAAACAGTGTATTTACCAATGTAACCATTGCAGGAAATGCCGTAAATGCGGTTAATGTTGCCGCAGGCAATCCTCAGTTTAATAATGCTATTGTTTGGGGCGGCATTTCAGGAACTTATACTGCTCAATATACTTTAATAGAGGCAAGTACTAATACCGATAATGGAAATATCAGCGCAGGTGTTTGGGCAGCAACCCATATTTTTGCCAATCCAAGCAGTGGTGATTATACCTTAAAATCATCATCCCCTGCTATTAATGTTGGTAGTAACACTTTGTCTCTTCCGTTTTTAGGTGGGGCAGGCGGTTTTGATCTGGCAGGTAATCCAAGAATATATAAGTATGCCAATAGCGGTATAATAGATTTGGGTGCTTATGAATACCAGGGTAATCCACCTGTGTTACCTGTAACCTTAGTAAGCTATACGGCAAAAGCCGATGGGCCCTATGCTAAGTTGCAATGGCAAATCACCAATGAAGTTAATAATAAAGGTTTTGAGATTTGGAGGAGTGAAGGGTTGAAAGGCAAGGAACAGGAAGATTTGGGGTTTGTAAAAATAGGAGAGGTGTGTAGTGGCGGTAATAATAGTAGCAATGGTAGTAGTCAAAGATCTTCCATCCCCCAGACCTCTATTTTTTACATCTTTACAGATAAAAACCCTGCCAACGGTAACAATTATTACAAACTAGTACAAATAGATAACGATGGAAAAACCACCGATTTGGGTGTAACAACAGTAACTTTCCGATTTGAATTTCCCACTTTCAATCTTTACCCCAACCCCACTGTAAACCAATTAACTGTTGCTTTCGAGGTAGCTAAATTTTCGCAATTAGAGTTGGTTGACCTAAGTGGGAAAGTATTACAGCGCATAGCGATAAAAGTAAACGAAAGCTGTAAACAGGTTTCATTGGGTGGATATCCGGCAGGAATGTATATCGTAGCACTAAGCGGAAAAGGCCAATATCAGAGCAGAAGAATAATAAAAAGATAAATCTATTACTAACACTAAATGAAAACAAAAATTACCCTTACTTTTATCGTTATTTTATGCGCCCTTTTTGGTGCAATTGCTCAAACACCCGGTACAGGTAACATACTATATGTAAATGTTGGTATTATAGGTGGTAACGGCAGTGGCGATAGCTGGGAAAATGCCATCCCACAACTGGCCGATGCCCTAAAGTATGCCAAACAGCAAAATAACTATACATCGGGCAACCCCTTAAAAATTTATGTAGCCAAAGGCACTTATACGCCCCTGTACAGCCCCGTAGATGGCGAAAATTTAGGTACTCCTCCTACGGATGCCAGAAGTGCTGCCTTTCTATTAGTGAAAAACGTACAATTATATGGTGGTTTCGACCCGGCTAGTGGCAATACCAATATCAATACACGCATACTTCCTTCGACTGGAGGAGGCTCTGTCCTCTCGGGCGATATTGATAACAATAGCATCTTAGATAATGGCAATGCCTACCACGTAGTAATTGCCGTAGGGGATTTGGATGCTGCTTTGATAGACGGCTTTAATGTAAACGATGGCTATGCAGATAATAGTACGGACTTCCCGATGATAAACAATGAATTCATATATCTGGATAGCGGGGCAGGTATGCTGGTTTCTGGCCTATTAACATTTTCTAATGAGCAAGCTAAAGTAGCGATAAACCAGTGCAGTTTTAGTAATAACTATGCCACTTATGTTGGTGGAGCAATGTTCAGTCAGCTTGCAACGGTTGATGTTCAAAACAGTAGCTTTCAAAACAACACTTGTGCAACCGATGCCGGAGGGATGTACAATACCGCCTCCGACCTTACTATCACTAACTGTACCTTTGATGGTAACTTAGCTATTGCAGGCAGAGGTGGCGCTATTTTTAACGATGGCGCATCGGTTATTGCCACTAACACTATTTTGAGCAACAATAAAGCCGGTACAGAAGGTGCAGGGTTGTATAACAGTAGTGCACCCACGGTCCAATTGAGCAATTGTACTATAAAGGGCAATCAGGCAGTTGCAAATGGCGGAGGTGTTTACAGCAACGGTTCGGGGCTTACATTAAATAATACAGCTATTACCAATAATACGGCAACCAATAAAGGTGGTGGTTTTTATTTTGATTCAGGTTTGCAAATTCCGGTATTTACTAACGTAACCATTGCCAATAATAATGCTGTTAATGGAAGTGCCGTATATGTCAACTCTGAATCGTTAATATTACAATATAGAAATGCCATTGTTTTTGGCGATGTCGATCCTAATTATAATGCACAATATTCGTTAATAGAAGGAAGTAACAATACTGCAAACAATAATTTAGATGCTACAGGAATTACATTGACAAATATTTTTAACAACCCAACAGCAGGCGACTATACGTTGTTATACAATTCGATAGCTATCAATGCAGGCAACAATACTTTATTTACGGGGCTGGATGTCAATACAAAAGACTTGAGTGGAAATCCACGTATTTATAACGGAGGTATTATTGATTTAGGCTCTTATGAATATCAAGGCAATTTGGCTGTATTACCTGTAACTCTGGTTAATTTTACAGCACACGCTGATGGCAATAAGACAAAACTGCAATGGCAAACCATTAATGAAGTTAACAATAAACAGTTTACAGTTTACCGCAGCGGCGATGAAGGAAAGTTTGTGAGGTTGCGGGAAGTAAATGGTAGTAGCGGTAGCAGTTATGGTTATGTCGATTATTCGCCATTAACGGGCAACAACTATTACAAGCTGGCGCAAATAGACAATGATGGAAAAACCACAGATTTAGGCGTTAGAATGGTCAGCTTTTCGCTTTCGGCTTTCAGCCTTCAGCTTTACCCCAATCCAACGGAAAATGAACTTAATGTGTCATTCTATGCTGGTAGTTTTTATATATTAGAAGTGGTAAATTTAAGTGGTAAGGTTTTTCAAAGTAATTCTATAAGTCCTTCAGATCACAGCAAGAAAATCTCTCTCATCAATTATCCTACTGGAGTATATTTTATAAGACTTATTGGAAAAGAAAACATTGAAAATAAAAAAATAATTAAAAGATAATTTTAATTAAATTGATATGTTTTAGCAATTTATTGCCATTTTTTAAAAAAAAACAACCCCTTTCTAAAGTTCAGAAAGGGCTTGTTTTTTGTATTATAGTAATTATGCAGTTTTCTTCTTTTTGTTTTCGCTGTAGCCTGCAAAACCTAAGCAAAGTACTAAAAGGATAGTTCCTGCAAGCGAAATTTTCTCGCCCGTGTAATAAGATTTAGGTTCGAACTTGAATTCTACTTTGTGGTTGCCAGCGGGTAGTTGTGCCGCACGTAAAACGTAATCGGCTCTGAAATAAGGTTTTTGTACACCGTCAATATACATGTTCCAGCCTTTGTCGTAATAAATTTCAGAGAATACTGCAATTACATCGCGTGGAGCGCTGTAGCTGTACTCTAAATGATCTGGATGATATTTGTCTAATTTGATAAAGGCTGTTGGATCTGCACCTAAACGAGTAGTATCAAGCAGTTTTTTGTACTGTTCGTCAACGATGGCTTCTTGCTTAGGATCGAAACTGCTGATGGCTGTCATTTCTTCATCGGCATTTTTCACGAACTGAACGCCTTTCACGATCCATGCATTGCCCAAGGCAGTTGAATTTCTGCTCATTTTGTAAGAGCCATTTTGAGGGTCTTGGGTGATGAAGTATTTTGTGTTGAGCATGTCTAAAACGTCTTGGTTTACACTTTTCGAAAACTGATGTTGGATAAGCTCGTCGTATCTCTTTAATTTAGCTGCATGGTAACCGCCCACCGTTTTGTGGAAGTTAGAAGTGCTTGCATCGTTAAAGGTGTTGATACTTTGGTCGTAAACACGGAAGTTCGGGTCTTTATCGCTGGTGATAAAGTTATCTACATCTCTAGGCTGGAAGTAGTTGGCCAAAGTGTTTTTGTTTTCAAAGTTTTTGTTGTTCAGGTACTTTCTGTCAACTTGCCACATATCTATTAATACAGCAAAAGCCAATAAGCCAAAAGCCAGTTGTGTATTTAGCTTTTTGGTAATAAAAGCCCAAACAATTGCATAGCCAATGGCGATAAATAGGAATGCCCTAAAAGCATCGGTACGGGCAATGGCTGCACGGTCGGCTATTAATGCTTCTGTTAACTTTTGTGCTGCACTGGCGTTGTTTTGTAACGCTTGGGTTAAAGCTTGTACAATTTCTGCGTGGTTATTGGTTTTAAAACTGAAAAATAGTGTAGGTGCAATAGCCACTATTAAGGCAAAGCCACCTGTAATACCTGCCGACCAAGTTAGTTTTTTTACCAATTGTTTCTGATCGATATTACCTTCTTGCGCTTCTTTTAAGGCCAAGAATGCTAATATTGGCACCATTAAACCCACTACAGCCAATATAGATTCTACTGCTCTAAATTTGTTGTACAGCGGAAAGTAATTGAAAAATAGATCGGATACCAGAGGGAAGTTTTTACCGAATGAAAGCAACATGAAGAGTATGGTGGTTGCTAAAATCCACCACTTTAATCGGTTACGGACTATAAATAAGCCGAAAATATATAAGAAACAAACAATGGCTCCAAAATAGTAACCACCAGATGTGCCCGGTTTTTCGCCCCAGTATTCTTGCATGTTAAAACCTTGCGCCAATTGTTGGATAATTTGGGTGGTTTGCGCTGGGTCTCCGCCAGAAAAATCTGTTGCTACGGCCTTGTATAAATTGCTTTCTGGCTTTACTAGTTCATCAATTCCTGTGGCACCTCCATAAAGGTTAGGAATTAAGAAGGTGAAACTTTCGCCTACACCCTGGCTCCAAGCGTAAGCATAATCTTTGCTCATGCCTGCTTTTTCTTTTGTACCTGTTTCGGTAGAGGTTAGGTTAGATTTACCTCGATTGGTTTCTGCGGCGTATTCGGAAGTGGTCCATAATAAGCTGGCATTGATCATTACGGCAATTACTACGGCACCAGCTAAAAAGCCAATTGCTTTTCCGAATGCAGGAAGGGTTTTGTTTTTATAGGCTTGATATAACTCCATTCCCACTAAAATTAATACAGAAAGGAATAGGTAATAGGTCATTTGAACGTGGTTAGCCCTAATTTCTAAGGCTAAGAAAAGTGCGGTTAAGCTTGCGCCTAGAAGGTATCTGCCTCGTAAGGTCATTAAAATACCGGCAATAATTGGGGCGAAGAAACCTATAGCCAAAGCTTTATTGCTATGGCCTGTGGCAATTAATACAAAGTTGTAGGTGGTAAAAGCAAAGGCTATGGCCCCGGCCGCGGCCAGCCAAGGGTTTACTTTTAGCGTAATAAATAAGAAATAGGCGCCTACCAATAGTAATAATACTGTACCTACCGGATTTGGGAAGGTTTTGGTAATTAAGGCTATACCATACGTTGCGCCATTGTACGCATACTGTACCCATATTTGGTAGGCCGGCATACCGCCAAACATCTGGTTTGTCCAAAGTGGTCCTTTGCCGTCTTTGTCTTTGTACTCCATGATTTCTTTTTGCATGGCTTTAGACTGGATCACATCGCTTTGCGCTGGTGCTTTACCTTGCAAAACCGGACTGAAATAAACAAAGCAGATGACAACAAATGCTGCTAGAATGGCAAGATGGATGCCGTTTTTATTAAACCAATTATTCATATTAATTTTTAACTCAGCCCAAAAATAGAAATTTGGTGCAGATTAAGAAGAAAAAGTTTCTGATGTGCTCTTTCGAACATTAGAGATTTAATTGATATTTTATTTTTTGGTTAAGCGTGTTGGGGTGAAATACGAGAGATCTGGCCAAGCAGGGTACACCAAAGAAAGAAGCAACAACTTTAATAGGTGCTATAAGTTTTATTAGGCCTTGCCTTTTAGCTTGCCACGCAAATAGCTAATGGCTTCAAAAAGAATAGCTAAAGTGCCCACATATACCGTAAATTGCTCAAATAAATTCATCTTAAGGCATTTGTCTTTTAGATGGTTTGATGCAATAAATGTTACAGTCCGGTGTTGGTTCTAAATAATTTGATGGCAATGGCCAAAAGAATTACGCCAAAACTCTTTCTAAGTACATTTAATCCGTTTTTACCTAAAAGCTTTTCTAATCTGGCCGTATTTTTTAATACAAAATAAACAAATACCATATTTAAAATAATACCTATCAGGATGTTTTCTGTGCGGTATTCTGTTTTTAACGACAGGAGCGTGGTTAAGGTGCCTGCTCCGGCAATTAGTGGGAAAGCCAGCGGAACGATAGAAACAGTTTCGGGCGCTTCATCCCTAAAAAAATGGATACCAAGGACCATTTCCATGGCAATGAAGAAAATTACTAGCGAACCCGCAATTGCAAACGACTGCACATCTACGCCAATTACATTTAAAACAGACTTGCCACAAAATAAAAACAAAATCATGATGGCCGTAGCCACAATAGTTGCCTTTTCTGATTGGATATGCCCTGTTTTTTTGCGCAAAGAAATAATGACCGGAATGGAGCCCAGGATATCAATGATGGCAAACAAAATCATGGAGGTAGAGAGAATTTGATTGAGCTCGAAGTGCAAAGTTTCCATACATTAAAAATTTGATGTAAAAGTAAAGTTAATACTTTGAAAATTAGCTAGCTTTTTACGATTTGTAATAGGTAGTGTTTTTAATGTTTTAATCACAAAGGCACTAATTGTACAAAGGTTTACTTTTCGAATTTTGCTTGTTAAGGTTATTGTTTTGCGATAAAATGAATTGCTTAGGTGTGCGATTGTTATGAATGAAGAAGAATACTCTGTTTAATCAATGCCAAATTCGCTTAGCTCTTCGAGTTCTTTCAAAATTATTAATTCCCATTCTTGTTGTTTATCTGGAAGATTTCCAGATTTCGTTTCTTGGTCGTAGATGACTACTCTTTTTTATAGTCTGCTAAAATTTTAGTGTTAATATCCCTAATCGCTAATTTACCCCAAAATATCTTCTTTTTGTTTTCGTTTACTTCTTTTCTAAACTTACGAAAATAAATTTCGCATAGGTCAAATTGTGTTTGTTGATAGGTTAAGTTATCTGAAATATTTGCTGTGGTATCTATCCAAGAAGCGTTTCTAACAAAATAATGACGAATTTTTTCTTTATAATTTTTGGGAATTTGCATTGAAAATATCCCTGTTAAATTATATTCGCTCCCAAACATGGCGGAAGAACTAGCGCCATTGTTAGCGGTTTTGATAAGAAAATCTTCTTGCTTTAATTTTCTGTCCTTATTCCAATAGATATAGTTTGTGTCAATTTCTTTCTTTTGGGCAAGAGTAAGCCCAGGGTATAGCATAAGAATTATGAATAGGCATTTCATGAGATTAGGAAACTGTTTAAACTGAATAGAATATTTATAAATTACGTTTGTCGAGGTAGGCGCAGAGAACGGCGTCCTCGCTGTTTACGTATTTTCTTTGACAAAAATTTAAAAAGTTTCTAAATCTTTTCCAAAGCCTGTTTCAAATCCTCAATAATATATTCGGGTTCTTCTAAACCCACATAAATTCTAATTAGGATATGCCTTTTATTAGTTGGATCGAAATTAGCTTTGCTCATGCCTGCGCATGCCGGTATTAGCAAGCTTTCGTAACCTCCCCACGATACTGCCATTAAAATATGCTTTAAGCTATTACAGAAGGTTTCTATTTTATCTAGGCTCGAATTTTTAAGTACAATGCTAAATAGGCCACCACAGGCTTTCATTTGTTTTTTAGCTAAGTGGAGCTGTTTATTGGTGGCGCTAAACGGATGTAGTACTTTTTCCACTTTTTCATGTTGTTCTAAATATTCAATTACCTTGCTGGCATTTGAGGTGATTTTTTCGAGGCGAATTGGCAACGTACGCAAGCTTCTAAGCAATAACCAGGCATTTTGTGGCGCTACCGATGCGCCAATGTTCATGTATTCTTTTTCGAATATCTTTTTAATGAGCTGCTTTTTACCAGTAACTACACCAGCAACTACATCGCTGTGGCCCGCTAAATATTTGGTTGCCGATTGTGCCACCAAGTCAATGCCGTAGGCTATGGGTTGTTGGTAAAGCGGCGAGCAATAGCTGTTATCAATCATGGTGATGATGTTGTTGGCTTTTGCTATTTGGGCAATCGTTGCTAAGTCTTGCACTTCGAAACTAAAGGTATTGGGAGATTCTAAGTAAATCAACTTTGTTTGTGGGGTAATTGCAGCTTCAATAGCAGTGGTGTCGCTTCCTTCTACAAAAGTAGTTTTTATACCAAATTTAGGCAGCAAATCATTAAAGAGCTTAATGGTCCAGCTATAGGGGTTTTCTACACAAATAACTTCATCGCCTTGCTTTAGTAAAGCCAAAACCGGGATGCTTACTGCGGCTACACCACTGCCAAATACCAAGGCGTCTTCGGCATCATCAAGCGCAGCGAGCTTTTTTCTTAAAATATCAACCGTTGGGTTAAAGCCACGAGTGTATAAGTTGCCTTGATATTCATCGGCTAATGCAGCTCTAAAATCATCAACGGTATTGAACTTAAAATTACTGGTTTGAACAATAGGGGGGGCAATGGCGTTAAAATAATGATCCCTTTCTTCGCCAAGCTCGTTCAGTATGTA
Organism: Pedobacter sp. UBA4863; assembly: GCF_002399615.1. Taxonomy (GTDB): domain Bacteria; phylum Bacteroidota; class Bacteroidia; order Sphingobacteriales; family Sphingobacteriaceae; genus Pedobacter. The sequence continues at coordinate 24,574 of NZ_DHDZ01000019.1, forward strand.
AGATATATCCATTTTTTAAAGTTAAAAGATTAAGGAGCAAGGAACAAGGAATAAAGATTAAAGAACAAGGATTAAGGAACAAAGATTATAGAAGTTGCTTAATAGTTGTTTTCTAGTTTCAATATTTATTGGACAGTTTTTTTGTTGTTGAAAAATCTTTGGATGAAATAAATGGCTACAAAACCTAAGAAGATATATATTCCGTTTAGTGCTGCTTCAGGGTCGTCATTGTAAATACTGATGGCTACAAATAGGTAGGCCGCAATAAAAATAATGGGCATTAGCGGATATAGTTTCATGGTGTAGATAGTGCTTTTATCTAAATGGGCAGTTTTTTTGCGCAAGTAAAAGATGGTGGCGGCAGAGAAAATCATGCCTGCACCGTCCATAAAAATGGTGTAGTTTAAAATTTTATCGAAGGTTTGGGCGTAAAATAGGGTGATAATAGAAAGGATGGTGAAAATGGTTAGGCTTACCACCATTACATCATTTTTACTGGTCTTTTTAGTGAATATTTTAGGTAGTGCGCCTTCTTCGCCCATGGCATACATGGCTCTGGGGTTGCTCAATAAGTTTACGTTTACGTAGCCTAAAACAGAAAGAAATATGAGTACCGAAAGTATGGTGAAACCCGTTGGCCCAAAAATGTGGCCAGCTAAAATGGCGGCAATACTCTCTGCCGATTTGAGCTGCTCGAAACCAATTACTTTTACGTAAGCGTAATTAATGGCCATGTACAAGGTGATGATAATTCCCAGTCCAACTAAAATAGAACGAGGAATAACGGTTTTGGCTTCTTTTGCCTCGCCACCGAAATTAATGGTTTGCTGGTAGCCGCCAAAGCTAAAAGAAACCGCAATTAAGCAGATGCCGAGGGTTTTGCCGTAATCGCTCCAAGTGGCCGGTAAGCCATTGGCAGTACTAAAAACCGAAGGTAATTGGGTTGTTGGTGCACCGAAAAACACGGCGCAAATTAACGTAATTACCATTGCCAGTTTAATAAGGGTAAGAATATTCTGGGTTCTCGAACTGGTTCTCAGTCCCATGAGGTTAATGGTATAAAAAATAATGATACTGACTAAGCCAATGAGAATGCGGTGGTCGTTAGTTTGCATTTCGACCGGGAAAAGTGCTTTGTTTAAATATTCGGCACCAATTAACGACACGCCAGCCACCGATGCCGCATTGCTCACCACAATAATGCAGTTAATGGCAAATGCGATGGAAGGGTGGTAGCAAACCGAGAAAATTTTGTAATAGCCGCCAGTAACTGGGTAACGCGAACCAATTTCGGCATAGGTTAAGGCACCGCAAAGTGCTACCAGGCCGCCCACTATCCATGCTAAGAAAAATAATTCTGGAATTTGTGCTTTGGCAGCTACGTTAACGGGGGTTCTAAAAATTCCCATGCCTATTACCAGGCTTACTACAATCATCGAAAGGTCGAAGAGGGAAAGTTGCTTTTTTTCAGGGTTCATCTAAAATTTTAGTTTGTTGGTTGGTTGAGGTTTTTGGCCAGTGCTTTTGTTGTTTTTACATTGTGGTTGGTGTTATCATTATACCACAAAAATGGTAACGGTAACAACACTAGACTATAGGTTAATGGTATAAACCTGAACTCGATTAATAAATGATTTAAAAAATTAGTCAATCAAAGTAATTATGTTTATAGAGGTCATAACTTAACTGCATATTAAATCAGCTTGAGAAACTGGATTTCTATTCACCATCCTTTTGATTAGATTGTTAAAGATTGTTTGCTTGGACTGTGAACGATTAATTCTGAAGCAGAACTCGCTCAAATACCGGTTGATATTAGCGGCCGAAACCCAAGAGTACGTTGTTCTCAGCCAAGATTTTACTTGATGGATCATGGTATGCAGCACTGGAAAATTCTTGCCCTTATTACTCTTGGTCTGGGTAATGTTAAAATCTCTTATTGGTCGATAACCCCTCCAGTCATCTGTAACAACTTGGGCTGATTTATCAATATGTTTATCGAAAATTGTCCGTAGAGATCTCGATGAAAAATCTTCTATTTTTAAAGCGTAAAAACGTTTAACTTTCCCCTGCTCTGTGAGCTCTACAGCACATACGACCTTTTTCTTTTTAGCATCGTAGCTTCGACCTTGTTTATTTTCTTCTTTTCCCCCAACCGTAAATTCATCAATTTGGACCAAGCCCTGCATACCGTCTTTTTCATCAGATCTCATTGCCTCACGAACTTTATGCATGAATAGGCGGGCTGTGTTTTCTGCAACTCCATAACGAACGGACATTTGTAGGGCAGACAAATCTTTGGTCGTGGTACTCATTTCAAAACAAATAAAAAAGGCTTTTCTCAAACCAAATTTAACTCGGTGAAAAAGTGTTCCTGAACTTGGGCTTTCCGTGTCACTACAAACATTACAAGTCCTTGAAAAGTCTTTTCTAACCTGATATTTCGTATGGCCACATTTGCGACAGGAATAGCCCTTTTCCCACTTCCAATGTGCAAGATATTTTTCACAATCTAACTCTGTTTTGAAGTGTTCAGCAAACTCTAGAAGATTTTGACCCTTAAAAATTTCCATTTTTCCCCTTTTTAGACAATTAAAGATATGAAATTATCTAAAGACCTCTATATGTTTATATTTAAGTTTCTGACATTCAAATATTTAAACATAAAAAACAGATGATTGACTACTCTAAAATTAGTGATATTTTTTGT
>NZ_DHDZ01000020.1:0-8731 GCF_002399615.1 Pedobacter sp. UBA4863
AAGCTGGTGATAACGTAGGTTTATTGTTACGTGGTATTGAGAAAACTGATATCCGTCGTGGTATGGTTATCTGTAAACCAGGTTCAGTAACTCCTCACTCAGACTTTAAAGCAGAGGTTTACGTATTGTCAAAAGCAGAAGGTGGTCGTCACACGCCATTCTTTAACAAATACCGTCCTCAATTCTATTTCCGTACTACAGACGTAACTGGTGAAATTTCATTAGCTGAAGGTACTGAAATGGTTATGCCAGGCGATAACGTAACGATCACTGTGAAGTTGATCAACCCAATCGCAATGGAAAAAGGCTTACGTTTCGCTATCCGTGAAGGTGGTAGAACAGTAGGTGCTGGTCAGGTAACTGAAATCTTAGCTTAATTTTAAGCTATAATATAAAAAAAAGAGCTAGTTTTGGCTAGCTCTTTTTAATACACGGGAATAGTTCAATGGTAGAATAGAGGTCTCCAAAACCTTTGATCAGGGTTCGAATCCTTGTTCCCGTGCAAATAAAATGATAAATTTTGAAGTGTTTAAATGAGTAATTCGCCCATTCAATCATTCAAAATTTTTTCATTTAAAGTTTTTAAATATGGCTAAAGTAGTTCAATTTATAAAGGAATCGTACGAAGAAATGACCCAAAAGGTAACTTGGCCTACTTGGGGCAGTCTTCAAAATTCTGCAGTCTTGGTTTTGGTGGCTTCGGCCATTATATCTTTAGTAATTTTTGCTATGGATAAAGGCGCTAACTATATTCTCGAAACTTTTTACAATTCACTTTAAAATAGATTTAATTAGATGAGCGATCAGTTGAAATGGTACGTTGTTAGAGCGGTAAGTGGTAAAGAGAAGAAAGTAAAGCAGTACATTGATTCGGAAATTAGTCGTTTAGGCTTGTCTCATCTAGTACCTCAAGTATTAATCCCAACGGAAAAATACTACCAGATGAAAGACGGTAAAAAGATTGCCAAAGAGCGTAACTACTACCCGGGCTATGTAATGATTGAGGCGGCTTTAGACGGAGAGTTAGAGCACGTAATTAAAGGAATTAACAGTGTAATAGGTTTCTTGGGCGATAAAGCAGGTAACGCTATTCCAATGAGGCAAGCAGAGGTTAACCGTATTTTAGGCAAAGTTGATGAAATGAGCCAACAAAGCGAGACCATGAACGTTGCTTATTACGTTGGCGAAAACGTAAAAGTAATGGACGGCCCTTTCAATGGTTTCTCAGGAATTATTGAAGAGGTTAACGAAGAGAAGAAAAAACTAAAAGTAATGGTTAAAATCTTCGGTAGAAAAACACCGTTAGAGCTTAACTACATGCAAGTAGAAAAAGAGTAATAAATTTTTTATAAAAACTATTGGAGGACTGCAAGATAATTTATATCTTTGCAGTCCTTTTTGCTTATAAAGCAATCTAAGGAATTCTAAATGTTACATTGCTTCCAAAATTTAACATTGAGTTTTAATTAAACAAAAACAAAAAATGGCAAAAGAAGTCAGTGCACTGATCAAATTACAGATCAAAGGCGGAGCTGCAAACCCATCGCCACCAGTAGGACCTGCATTAGGTGCTAAAGGGGTGAATATCATGGAGTTTTGTAAACAATTCAATGCTCGTACCCAAGATAAGCCAGGTAAAGTATTACCAGTTGTAATTACTGTATATGCTGACAAGTCTTTCGATTTCATCATCAAAACCCCTCCGGTGGCAATCCAATTAAAAGATGCTACCAAATTACAGAGTGGTTCTGCTGAACCTAACCGTAAAAAAGTTGGATCGGTGACTTGGGATCAAGTTAAGGCAATTGCTGAAGATAAAATGCCTGATTTAAATGCATTTACTATCGAATCAGCAATGAGTATGGTTGCTGGTACAGCACGTAGCATGGGTATCACTGTTTCAGGTGATGCGCCTTTTAACTAATTATTTAACATTAACAGTTTACACTAGTGGCTAAGTTAACAAAAAATCAAAAAATAGCACACGCTAAACTAGAAGCCGGTAAATCGTATTCTTTGAAAGAAGCATCAGCTTTGGTAAAAGAAATTACGTTAACTAAATTCGATGCATCAGTTGATATTGATGTGAGTTTAGGGGTAGATCCGCGTAAAGCCAATCAAATGGTGCGTGGCATAGCTACCTTACCACACGGTACCGGTAAAACTGTTCGCGTTTTAGTGCTTTGTACTCCTGATAAGGAAGAAGAGGCTAAAGCTGCAGGAGCAGATTTTGTAGGTTTAGACGAATATGTAGCTAAAATTGAAGGTGGTTGGACAGATGTAGACATTATTATCACTACGCCTGCGTGTATGGCAAAAGTAGGTAAGTTGGGCCGTGTTTTAGGTCCAAGAAACTTAATGCCAAACCCAAAATCGGGTACAGTAACTAACGAAGTTGGTAAAGCTGTAACTGATGTAAAAGGCGGTAAGATTGATTTTAAAGTTGACAAAACTGGTATCATTCACGCTTCAATCGGAAAAGTATCATTCCCAGCGGAGAAAATTTATGAAAATGCTTTAGAAGTTCTACAAGTAATTTCAAAATTGAAACCATCTGCTGCTAAAGGAACTTATTTTAAGAGCATTCATGTATCTTCAACAATGAGTCCTGGAATTGCAATTGAAACTAAATCAGTAGCGGGGATCTAATTATGAACAGAGAAGAAAAACAAGAAGTAGTTTTAGCTCTACAAGAGAAAATGCAAGAGTATGGTAATTTCTATATTACCGATACCTCAGGCTTATCTGTTGAAAAAGTAAATAACATCCGTCGCAAATGTTTCGAGAGCGGTATTGAAATGAAAGTTGCAAAGAATACTTTGATCAAAAAAGCGATCGAAGGATTGGAAGGCGACTCATCTGAGATATTCACAGCATTAAAAGGTCAATCTGCCTTATTATTTTCAAAAGTAGGTAATGGTCCAGCTAAGCTGATCAAATCACTAAGAAAAGGTAAAGGCGAAGATAAACCTCAATTGAAAGGCGCTTATGTTGACACAGCAATTTTCGTTGGCGATAACCAGTTAGACGCATTAGTAAGTCTTAAATCAAGAGAAGAACTTATTGGCGAAATCATTGGATTATTACAATCACCAGCTAAAAATGTGGTATCTGCTTTGCAGTCAGGCGGAGGTAAGATCGCAGGTATTGTTAAAACACTACAAGAAAGAGGTTAACGGACACCTAATAAGTTCGTATTTAAACAAACAACAATTACGTAAAATTTTAAAATCTTAATAAAATGGCAGATTTAAAAGCGTTTGCTGAGCAATTAGTAAACTTAACAGTTAAAGAAGTTAATGAATTAGCTCAAATCTTAAAAGACGAGTATGGTATCGAGCCTGCTGCTGCTGCGGTAGCTGTAGCTGCTCCTGCTGCTGGTGGCGAAGCTGCTGCAGCTGAAGAGAAAACATCTTTTGATGTGATCTTGAAAGATGCTGGTGGTCAAAAATTAGCAGTAGTTAAATTAGTAAAAGACTTAACTGGTCTAGGTTTGAAAGAAGCTAAAGACTTAGTTGATGGTGCACCTAAAGAATTAAAAGCTGGTGTTGCTAAAGACGAAGCAGAAGCTCTTAAAAAACAATTAGAAGAAGCTGGAGCAGTAGTTGAGATTAAGTAATCACTTAATATAACGAAACTCAAAGAAAAGACTCCGACTTTAAAGTTGGAGTCTATTCCCGTTTATAAACATTTCATTTTGTTTGGTGAATGAAATGCTTCCCTTTAAATACCAAAAAATAGTTTATTCTTAAACTAAATTAAATTTAGTCCCTTGGCAAATAAAGTCGACCAAAGAGTAAATTTTGCACGTAGTAAGCACATTATCGATTATCCAGATTTTCTGGATGTGCAGTTGCAATCATTTAGAGAATTTTTTCAGATAGAAACCACTTCAGATAACCGTCATACAGAAGGTTTATTTAAAGTGTTTGCTGAAAATTTCCCAATCACTGATTCTAGAAACATCTTTGTTTTAGAATTTTTAGATTATTTTATTGATCCACCTCGTTATGACATTCCAGAATGTATTGACCGTGGGCTAACTTACAGCGTTCCGTTGAAAGCTAAATTGAAGCTTTCTTGTAACGATGCTGAACACGAAGATTTCGAAACCATTATTCAGGACGTGTATTTGGGAACTATTCCTTACATGACCCCGAAAGGTACTTTCGTAATCAATGGTGCAGAGCGTGTAATTGTATCTCAATTGCACAGGTCTCCAGGTGTGTTTTTCGGTCAAAGCCGTCACACTAACGGAACCAAATTGTACTCTGCCCGTGTTATTCCTTTCAAAGGATCTTGGATTGAGTTTGCTACAGACGTTAATAACGTAATGTATGCTTATATCGACCGTAAAAAGAAATTCCCAGTAACTACGTTATTGCGTGCTATTGGTTACGATTCTGATAAAGATATTCTAGAACTTTTTGATTTAGCTGATGAAGTAAAAGTTAGCAAATCTGGTTTGAAGAAATATACCGGACGTAAACTAGCTGCAAGAGTTCTTAGAAAATGGGTAGAAGATTTTGTGGATGAGGATACCGGTGAGGTAGTTTCTATTGACCGTAATGAAGTTATTTTAGACAGGGATACTGTTTTAGAAGACGAGCATATTGATTTAATCATCGATGCAGGTGTTAAAACGATCATCTTAACTAAAGATGATGGTGCTTCGCAAGCTGATTACACCATTATATATAATACTTTACAAAAAGATACTTCTAACTCTGAAAAAGAGGCTGTGGAAAACATCTATCGTGCTTTGCGTAACGCAGAACCACCTGATGAGGAAACTGCAAGAGGTATCATTGATCGTTTATTCTTCTCGGATAAACGTTATGACTTGGGTGATGTAGGTAGATACCGCATTAACCGTAAGTTAAAAATGGATACCCCTGATGAGGTTAAAGTATTAACGAAAGCAGATATTATTGCCATCGTTAAATATTTAATCAAATTAATCAACTCTAAAGAAGAGGTGGATGATATCGATCACTTATCAAACCGTCGTGTACGTACGGTAGGTGAGCAATTGTACGCACAATTTGGTGTAGGTTTAGCTCGTATGGCTAGAACTATCCGTGAGCGTATGAACATTCGCGATAACGAGGTGTTTACGCCAACAGATTTGATCAATGCTCGTACATTGTCGTCTGTAATCAACTCTTTCTTTGGAACCAACCAACTTTCACAGTTCATGGATCAAACCAATCCTTTGGCAGAGATTACGCACAAGCGTCGTCTTTCGGCTTTAGGTCCAGGCGGTTTATCTCGTGAGCGTGCAGGTTTCGAGGTTCGTGACGTTCACTACACGCACTACGGTCGTTTGTGTACTATCGAAACTCCAGAGGGTCCAAACATTGGTTTGATTTCATCACTATGTGTACATGCTAAAATCAATAGCTTAGGTTTTATCGAAACTCCTTACAAAAAAGTTGTTGACGGTAAAGTGGCGATGAATGAGGATGTGATTTACCTGTCTGCAGAAGATGAAGATGGTAAAACTATCGCTCAAGCTAATGCTGCTTACGATGATAAAGGTAATTTCTCTACACCACGTGTTAAAGCACGTTACGAGGGCGATTTCCCGATTATCGAGCCTGAGAAATTAGACTTGATGGATATTGCACCTAACCAGATTACTTCAATCGCTGCTTCGTTAATCCCGTTCTTAGAACATGATGATGCGAACAGGGCTTTGATGGGATCGAACATGCAACGTCAGGCCGTACCATTGTTACGTCCTGAGGCTCCAATTGTAGGTACAGGTTTAGAAGGTCGCGTTGCTCGCGACTCGAGAACTTTGATCAATGCAGAAGGAAATGGTGTTGTAGAGTATGTAGATGCAAATCAAATTGTAATCAAATATGAAAGAAATGACGACGATCGTTTAGTTTCTTTTGAAGGAGATAGCAAAGCTTATAGATTAACTAAGTTCAAAAAAACCAACCAAAACACTTGTATCAACTTAAAGCCAATTGTTAAAAAAGGTCAAAAAGTTACTAAAGGACAAGTACTTTGCGAAGGTTATGCAACTGAAGATGGCGAATTGGCATTAGGAAGAAACTTAAAAGTAGCTTTCATGCCGTGGCAAGGGTATAACTTTGAGGATGCGATTGTAATTAACGAGCGTATTGTTAGAGAAGATATCTTTACTTCATTACACATCGAAGAGTTTGAACTAGAAGTACGTGATACCAAACGTGGCGAAGAGGAGTTAACTCCGGATATCCCTAACGTTTCTGAAGAGGCTACTAAAGACTTAGATGAAAACGGTATCATCCGTATCGGTGCAGAAGTGAAAGAAGGCGATATCCTTATCGGTAAAATTACACCAAAAGGAGAGTCTGATCCTTCACCAGAAGAGAAATTATTACGTGCAATCTTTGGAGACAAAGCCGGCGACGTAAAAGATGCTTCGTTGAAAACTCCACCATCAATTAAAGGTGTGGTTATCGATACTAAATTATTCTCTAGAGCTAAGAAAACTACAAAAGCTGAAGAAAAATCAGCAATTGAGAAGTTAGACAAGAAATATAATATCGCTACTGAGAATCTTAAAAACGAATTAGTAGATAAATTGTTCCAAGTTGTAAATGGCAAAACATCTCAAGGTGTATTCAACGTTTACAAAGAACTTTTAATTGCTAAAGGCGCTAAGTTTACTCAAAAAATATTAGCCGATCTAGAATATGCTCACATTAATCCATACAAATGGACTACTGACGAAGACAAAAATGAGCAAATTAAAATGTTGTTGCACAACTATGGTATCCGTGTAAACGAAGAACTAGGTGCTTACAAACGTGATAAATTTGCCATTAGCGTTGGAGATGAGCTTCCATCAGGAATTGTTCAAATGGCTAAAGTTTATGTAGCTAAAAAACGTAAACTAAAAGTAGGTGATAAGATGGCTGGTCGCCACGGTAATAAGGGTATTGTTGCTCGTATTGTACGTGATGAAGATATGCCTTTCTTAGACGACGGAACGCCAGTTGATATTGTGTTGAACCCACTAGGTGTACCTTCACGTATGAACTTGGGTCAGATCTACGAAACCGTATTGGCTTGGGCTGGTAAAGAATTGGGCGTGAAATTCGCAACTCCAATTTTTGACGGTGCGAAGAGCGATGAGGTAGAAGAATGGATTGCTAAAGCAGGTTTGCCAGCTTCTGGTAGAACTTACTTAAACAATGGTTTAACGGGTGATAAATTTGACCAACCAACTACTGTAGGTATTATTTATATGCTGAAATTAGGTCACATGGTTGATGATAAGATGCACGCTCGTTCTATCGGGCCGTACTCATTAATTACGCAACAACCATTGGGTGGTAAAGCTCAGTTCGGTGGTCAGCGTTTTGGTGAGATGGAGGTTTGGGCATTAGAGGCATTTGGTGCGGCTAATATCCTTCAAGAGATCTTGACTGTGAAGTCGGATGATGTTATTGGAAGAGCCAAAACCTACGAAGCCATTGTTAAAGGCGAAAACCTACCAACTCCAGGCGTACCAGAATCGTTTAACGTATTGGTACACGAGTTACGCGGCTTAGGTTTAGATATTACGTTAGATTAACTAAGTTGAAAGCTGAAAGCTGAAAGCAAAAAGATAAAAGCTTTACTGCCTAGTCTTTGAGCTTTGAGCTTTGAGCTTTAAGCTTTAACCTTAAAGAAGTATGTCTTACAAAAAGGATAATAAATTAAAAAGCAATTTCACCTCGATAACGATTAGCTTATCGTCTCCAGAAATTATTTTGGAACGTTCTAGTGGTGAGGTGTTAAAACCAGAGACGATCAACTATCGTACTTACAAACCAGAACGTGATGGTTTGTTTTGCGAGCGTATTTTTGGTCCGGTAAAAGATTACGAATGTCATTGCGGTAAATACAAACGTATCCGTTATAAAGGTATTGTTTGCGACCGTTGTGGTGTTGAAGTAACAGAAAAGAAAGTACGTAGAGAGCGTATGGGGCACATCAATTTGGTGGTTCCTGTGGCGCACATCTGGTATTTCCGTTCTTTACCTAACAAAATTGGTTATCTATTAGGTTTGCCAACCAAAAAATTAGATTTGATTATTTACTACGAACGTTATGTAGTAATTCAAGCAGGTTTAATGGCAGATCAAGGTATTCAGTTTATGGATTTCTTAACTGAAGAAGAGTATCTTGATATTTTAGATAAATTACCGAAAGAAAATCAATATTTAGACGATAAAGACCCTAATAAATTTGTTGCCAAAATGGGAGCAGAGGCCTTAGAAGATTTATTAAAACGCATTGATTTAGATAGCTTATCTTACAATTTACGTCACCAAGCCGCTAACGAAACTTCTCAGCAACGTAAAAACGAAGCTTTGAAACGTTTACAAGTGGTAGAGGCTTTCCGTGGTTCTAGAGCAAACATTGAGAATAACCCAGAGTGGATGATTATTAAGATTGTTCCAGTTATTCCACCAGAATTACGTCCGTTAGTACCTTTAGAAGGTGGTCGTTTCGCAACTTCAGATTTGAACGATTTATATCGTCGTGTAATTATTCGTAACAATCGTTTAAAACGTTTAATCGAGATTAAAGCACCAGAAGTTATTTTACGTAACGAAAAACGTATGTTACAGGAAGCTGTAGATTCGTTGTTCGATAACTCACGTAAAGTAAACGCTGTTAAAACTGAAGGTAACCGTGCGTTGAAATCACTTTCAGACATCTTGAAAGGTAAGCAAGGTCGTTT
>NZ_DHDZ01000020.1:8847-37393 GCF_002399615.1 Pedobacter sp. UBA4863
TTCCGTCAAAACTTATTAGGTAAGCGTGTAGATTATTCAGCTCGTTCGGTAATTGTTGTAGGTCCAAACCTTAAGTTACACGAATGCGGTTTACCAAAAGATATGGCTGCCGAGCTTTACAAACCGTTCATTATTCGTAAGATGATTGAGCGTGGTGTTGTAAAAACAGTAAAATCAGCTAAGAAAATTGTTGATAGAAAAGATCCACTAGTGTGGGATATCCTTGAAAACGTATTAAAAGGACACCCAGTGTTGTTAAACCGTGCACCTACGCTTCACCGTTTAGGTATCCAGTCTTTCCAACCAAAATTAGTAGAAGGTAAAGCTATCCAATTACACCCATTAGTGTGTACAGCGTTCAACGCCGATTTCGACGGTGACCAGATGGCAGTTCACTTACCGTTAGGTAATGCTGCAATTTTGGAAGCCCAAGTATTGATGTTGGCTGCACACAATATCCTTAACCCTGCTAACGGTACGCCTATTACAGTACCTTCTCAAGATATGGTTTTGGGTCTTTATTACATTACTAAAGGCCGCAGGAGTGACGCTCAAAGAGTAGTAAAAGGTCAGGATATGAGTTTCTACTCTGCAGAAGAGGTAATTATAGCCTACAATGAGAAAAGAGTAGATTTACACGCCTTTATTAAAGTTAAAGCCAATGTTAAAGAAGCAGATGGTACAATTGTAAACAAGTTAATTGAAACTACAGTTGGACGTGTGTTATTTAACCAAATGGTACCAGAAGAAGTTGGTTATATCAACGAGCTATTAACTAAAAAATCTTTAAGAGATATTATTGGTGAAGTGGTTAAAATGACTGGTATGGCTCGTTCGGCTAGGTTCTTAGATGATATCAAAGAACTAGGTTTCCAAAGCGCATTCCGTGGTGGTTTATCGTTTAACTTACAAGACGTAAACATTCCAGTAGAGAAACACACTTTATTAGAACAAGCTGCTAACGAGGTTGAAGAGGTAAGAAACAACTATAACATGGGTTTCATTACCAACAACGAACGTTACAACCAAATTATCGATATATGGACACGTATCAACAACCGTTTAACAACGTTTGTAATGAACCAATTATCATCAGATAACCAAGGTTTCAACTCTGTTTACATGATGCTTGACTCGGGAGCCCGTGGTTCTAAAGAGCAAATTCGTCAGTTGGCAGGTATGAGGGGCTTGATGGCGAAACCTCAAAAATCTGGTTCTGGTGGTGAGATTATCGAAAACCCAATTTTGTCGAACTTTAAAGAAGGATTATCGGTATTAGAGTACTTTATCTCTACTCACGGTGCCCGTAAAGGTTTGGCGGATACAGCGTTAAAAACTGCGGATGCGGGTTACTTAACTCGTCGTTTGCATGACGTAGCGCAAGATATGATTGTTAATGATGTAGATTGTGGTACTTTAAGAGGTATGTACACTACAGCATTGAAAGATAACGAAGACATTGTAGAGCCTTTATACGAGCGTATTTTGGGACGTACGTCATTACATGATGTATATAACCCATTAAATGGTGAGTTATTGGTAGCTGCAGGTCAGGATATTGAAGAAGACATTGCTAGGGCAATTGAAGAATCTCCATTAGAAGGTGTTGAAATTCGTTCGGTATTAACTTGTGAAAACAAGCGTGGTGTTTGTGCTTTATGTTACGGACGTAACTTGGCATCGGGTAAACGTGTTCAAAAAGGTGAGGCTGTAGGTGTAATTGCTGCACAGTCAATCGGTGAGCCGGGTACACAGTTAACACTTCGTACGTTCCACGTGGGAGGTACGGCATCTAACATTGCCAACGAATCGCAAATCAACGCTAAGTTTGACGGTGTAATTGAGTTTGAGAACTTGCGTACAGTGCAAACCACTACCGAAGATGGTGTGATTGAAATCGTTTTGGGTCGTTCAGGTGAGTTCAGAATTGTTGAGCCAGGAACTAACAAAGTAATCGTAAACAATAATATTCCTTACGGTGCATTTTTATATGTAAAAGAAGGCGATAAAGTTACTAAAGGCGATAAAATTGTTTCTTGGGATCCATACAACGCGGTTATTATCTCAGAATTTGCAGGTAAAATCGAGTTTGACGCTATTATAGATGGCGTAACTTATCGTGAAGAATCTGATGAGCAAACTGGTCACCGCGAAAAAGTAATTATCGATACACGTGATAAAACTAAAAACCCTTCTATTAGGGTATTAGATAAAAAAGGAGAAGTAATTAGAACTTATAACATTCCGGTAGGTGCACACATTGCTGTTGATGATAGCGAAGCTGTACAAAGCGGTCAAGTTTTAGTGAAAATTCCTCGTGCTACAGGTAAAACCCGAGATATTACAGGTGGTTTACCTCGTGTAACTGAGTTATTCGAGGCTCGTAACCCATCTAACCCAGCGGTTGTTACCGAGATTGATGGTGTAGTAACCTTAGGTGGTATCAAACGTGGTAACCGTGAGATTACTATCGAATCTAGAGATGGCGAGGTTAAAAAATACCTTGTGCCTCTTTCTAAACACATCTTGGTACAAGATAACGATTTCGTGAAAGCAGGTATGCCATTGTCAGATGGTTCTATTTCACCAGCGGATATTTTGGCAATCAAAGGCCCGGCGGCTGTACAAGAATACTTAGTAAATGGTATCCAAGAGGTGTACCGTTTGCAGGGTGTAAAAATCAACGATAAGCACTTTGAGGTAATTGTACACCAAATGATGCAGAAAGTACACATCGAAGATCCGGGAGATACCCGTTTCTTAGAGAATGATTCTGTTGACCGTTGGGATTTCATGATAGAGAACGATGAGATTTATGACAAGAAAGTTGTAGTTGAAGCAGGTGATTCTAGCATAGTTAAACCAGGTCAAATTATTTCTTTACGTAAATTAAGAGATGAAAACTCTCAACTGAAACGTCAAGATTTAGCTCAGATCGAAGTAAGAGATGCTAAGCCAGCTACTGCAAGTTCAGTACTACAAGGTATCACACGTGCTTCGTTAGGTACTAAGTCGTTTATCTCTGCTGCTTCATTCCAAGAAACTACAAAAGTGTTAAACGAAGCTGCAATTGCAGGTAAGAAAGACAGAATGTTAGGCTTGAAAGAAAACGTAATTGTTGGTCACTTGATTCCTTCAGGTACTGGTGTACGTGGCTACGAGCGTATCATTGTAGGCTCTCAAGAAGAGTACGATAAATTATTAGCTTCCAAACAAGAAGAAGTAGAAGCTTAACTTTAATATCCCAACGGAGAATTGAAAAGATAAATCCCTAACGTTAATTCGTTAGGGATTTTTTGCTTGTATTATGTTATCTTTATAAGATGAGGAAAGTTTTATCGCTTTTAATATTTGCTTTTTTTGCTTTTAACGCATGTAAAAAGAAAGGCGAAGAAAAAAATACTAGGCTATCCAAAATAACCGAACTTTTCGTAAATCGGCCTTTGTTAGAAATCGGAGGTGACAAAGCTCAACAAATTAGCTATTATCACGTTGTGCCATATGGTACTGGAATAGTTTTATATAAAGCCAATTATAGTTTAATTTATGAGGGTCAACATTTGAAAGCTGCCAAAATAGGTGGAGATTTTAGCGAAGCGAATGTAGGCTTTACCTTTAATACACAAGGTTTAATTACCGAGTCAAATTTCGACACGCGAAAAACTTTAAACTATAGTTATGACAATAAAGGCTATTTAATTTCTGTTAGAGGCGACTATATTTTTGAGTATGAATACAGTGGCCAGAATGTGAGTAAGGTGGTTGCCAAATATGCTAACGGAATTAAAATAACAGAAACTTCATTTATCTTTGATGATAAGATTAACCCTATTTATAAACTTCCACTAATTTTTTTAGAAGAATCCATTCCAATTTGGGGATATTTTTTCCTCTCGAAAAATAATATCATAAGTTCAGAGATTAGCCATTTTGATCAAAGTGGTAATGTAACGAGTAAAGATAAATACTTATTCGAGTACGATTATGATCAAAAAGATAGACCTCTTAGGCAGCGGAGGTATTATAAAGAAATTTCAGGTGCCTATCAGGCGTTTGAATATACTTATCAATAAATACTTTGATTTACAACCTAAACAAGTTTAGAGTTTTAAATTAAAACATTAGTTTTGTTATTATGGAAGAACAACAGAACGAAAATCAATTAAATATAGAATTAGCGGAAGAAATTGCGGAAGGTATTTTTTCTAATTTGGCAATTATCACGCATTCTAATACAGAGTTTGTTTTAGACTTTATTAGGGTGATGCCCGGTATTCCCAAAGCAAAAGTAAAATCGAGAATTATTTTAACGCCAGAGCATGCGAAGCGCTTGATGCATGCGATGCAAGATAATATCGAGAAATTCGAGGCTACTCATGGTCGTATCAAGACACAAGACGAAACTCCATTTCCGATGGGATTTGGTGGCCCAACAGCACAAGCATAATTTTTATGGATGCACAAAAGAAAGATATTTTTGATAATGTAGCGCAACGTTTACAACTAGAAGGTTTTAATGTTGTAAATAGGGATGAAACAAGGCCTTGGGGCGGTTTTTTTGTGATAGATGAAGCGCAAGCACAACAATTTGCAGATACTTATTTTGATGGCTTAGATGTAGCTACACTTAAAATAGGAGGAAAGCTAAGTCCTAAAATTTTAATTGTGGCTCCTAATGTTCGTCTTTCATGGCAATACCACCACCGCAGAGCTGAAATTTGGCAAGTGGTTAGCGGAACAGTAGGTATTAAAACTAGCGAAACAGATGAAGAAGGAGAATTGAAACGTTACCTGCCCAACAATCAGATTAAGTTGCACCAAGGCGAACGCCATCGTTTAATAGGCCTAGATGATTGGGGGGTGGTAGCCGAAATTTGGCAACATACCGATGCCCAAAATCCTTCTAATGAAAACGATATTGTTCGTGTTCAGGACGATTTTGGTAGGTAATAACCAAGTATTTATTTAGCTTTGCAGCTTTTGGAGCAATTGTGAAATTCCTCCGTATATATTTTTTATGATAATATTATATTTTTTCTTGGCGCATTGGTTTCTATCATTGTTTAGCCAAACCTTTTTCCTGCATCGTTATTCTTCTCATAAAATGTTTAAGATGAATAAGTTTTGGGAACGTTTTTTCTATCTGTTGTTATTAATTTCTCAAGGCTCTTCGTTTTTAAATCCACGTGCCTATGCTATTTTGCACCGTATGCATCATGCTTATAGCGACACGGAGAGAGATCCACATTCGCCGCATTTTTTTAAAGATGTATTTGGGATGATGATTGCGACGAAAAACATGTACTTGGCTTATTTATTGCATAAAATAGAGCCTGAACCAGCGTTTAGAGGTAATTATCCAGAATGGCCCTTGATTGATAAAATTGGTGATTCTTGGTTTTGGCGCTTAGGTTGCGGCCTGTTGTATATTTGGTTCTATGTTGCTTTTGCACCATCTGCTTGGTGGTTTTTGCTATTGCCAATTCATTTTTTAATGGGACCAATTCATGGTGCAATTGTAAACTGGTGCGGCCATAAATATGGCTACTCAAACCACGATAATGATGATCATAGTAAAAACTCGCTACCTTGGGATTTCTTGTTAATGGGAGAGCTATTTCAAAACAATCATCATAAAAGGCCTAATTCGCCAAACTTTGCTAGTAAATGGTGGGAGTTTGATCCAACTTATCCAATGATGAAAGTAATGCATTGGTTAAAAATTATTAAAATAAGAAAGGTATAAAAATAAGAAGTCCCAGCTAAACCTGATGTGCCCCCAAAAAGTTAGACACTTATTGGGGTCAGTTCACACAACATCGGGACTTCTTATTTTATTTTCGACGGTTACCGCCTCGATATACTTTCTTTTTGTTATTTGCAGCATTTCCTTTAGAATCCTTCTGCGGTTTGCGTACTACTTCTTTTTTTGCTAGCATGGTTTGCCAACTTAAAGGAAAAGGATGTTGCTCTACAATTGGGATAGTTCTCTTAATTAGCTTTTGAATGTCAATTAAGTATTCATTTTCTTCTGCATCTACAAACGAAATAGCGTTTCCATTAGCACCAGCACGTCCTGTACGTCCAATTCTGTGTACATAAGTTTCGGGGATATTTGGTAAATCGTAGTTAAAGACGTGGGTTAAATCATCAATGTCGATACCACGAGCAGCAATATCTGTAGCCACTAAAACTCTTAATTTACGTTCTTTAAATTCGGTTAAAGCCCTTTGTCTGGCACCCTGAGATTTGTCTCCGTGTATGGCGGCTGCCTTAATCCCATCTTTTGCTAGATCTCTAGCGATACGATCGGCACCGTGCTTAGTACGCGTAAAAATTAAGGTATGATCTATGTTAAGTTCATCTAACAGGTGTTTTAATAATTTTCTTTTATCGGGTTTATCTACAAAATACACCGCCTGATTAATGGTTTCTGCCGTAGAAGAAACAGGTGTAACTTCTACCATTACAGGCTCATTTAAAATAGTGTTAGCCAATTTCTGAATTTCTGCAGGCATAGTAGCAGAGAAAAATAAAGTTTGTCTTTTTGCAGGTAATTTGCCAACTACTTTTTTTACATCGTTAATAAAACCCATGTCTAACATGCGATCGGCCTCGTCTAATACAAAAATTTCTATTTCGCTGAGGTTAACATGGCCTTGGTTCATTAAGTCTAAAAGCCTACCTGGGGTAGCAACTAAAATATCAACACCTTTTTTTAATGCGTCAACTTGCGGTTGCTGGCCAACACCGCCAAAAATTACGGTGTTTTTTGTTGGTAAATTTTTGCCATAGGCATTAAAGCTTTCTTGTATTTGTATGGCAAGTTCCCTAGTTGGTGTTAAAACCAAAGCTTTGATTGCTTTTTTGTTGGTTTTTAAATGCCTCATGTGCAAAATTTGCAACATTGGGATGGCAAATGCCGCTGTTTTTCCTGTTCCAGTTTGTGCACAGCCTAATAAATCTTTTAATTTTAAGATATTAGGGATAGCTTTTTCCTGTATGGGCGTAGGCTGTGTATAACCTTCAGATTCTACGGCTTTTAATATAGGCTCAATTAGCCTCAATTGTGAAAATAACATTCTTTTTTAAGTAAAAAGTAAAAAGTAAAAAGTAAAAAGTAAAAAGTAAGTTGACCTAAGGGCTATTTACCTTCGAAGAAGCTAGAACAATCATTTACGGAAAGACTAACTTTTGAGCTACTTTAAATGATTAAAGAAATTCTGCTTCGAGCGACAAAGATAGAGAAAATAACGAATTAATAGGAGATGACAAGATAAATAGTAGCCTTTGGTAACAGACCGGTTGATGTAAAGGTGAGCTTTTAATTTAAAACCGTTCTAAATTAACCTAAATTACAGCTTAATGACAGATAAGCCCAATTGCGTTGTTACTTTTGTTTCGCTAAAATAACAGGACTAACCATTTTGGAATATTTAAAGATTATTGCATTTACACATCAACAAATTGACCTAAAAGCTTTAGGGAAATTAGTTATATGTGAGCAAACATTGGAAGATAGGTTGCGTAATATCCAATCTGATTTGAATATCAAAGAGATATTTTATGTAGGTACCTGTAATCGAGTAGAATTTGTTTTTACATCTGCAGCGCAATTAAACGAAGCATTTATTGCTAAATTTTTGCATGTACTTGATATGGGCCTTCCAGAAGAGTATATGGAACAGTTTATAGCTAATGTTTCTACTTATGAGCAAGGCGAAGCTTTTAATCACTTATTACGTACTTCGTGCTCTTTAGAAAGTTTAGTGGTTGGGGAGAAAGAAATTTTAGGACAAGTACGTAAGGCCTACGAAGCTTGCCAAAAGGCGGGTTTTACTGGCGATTATATGCGTATGATTATGAACCGTGTGGTGAAAACAGCGAAAGAAGTTTATACGCATACCAATATCTCAAGAAACCCGGTTTCTGTGGTTTCTTTGGCTTATAGAAAATTACGCGAATTAAATATGTGTGCAAACTCTCGTTTGCTAATTATTGGCGCAGGCGAAACCAATAATAATATTGCACAATATCTAAAAAAGCACAAATACTCTAATTTCTCTGTGTTCAATAGAACAATGGAAAAAGCAGAAAGCTTGGCTAAAGAATTAAACGGAAGGGCTTTTCCTTTAACCGAACTAGCTAATTACAAAGCGGGGTTTGATGTAATTATTACCTGTACTGGTGCAACACAACCCATATTAACTTCAGAAATTTATACGAGCTTGCTTAACGGCGATACTGGCAGAAAGGTAATAGTAGATTTAGCGGTGCCAAATGATACAGCATTAGAAGTTAGGGAGAACTTCCCTATCCACTACATTGAAGTAGAATCGCTAAAAGAAGTTGCTCGTAAAAATATTCAAGAACGTTACGATGAATTGGTTAACGCAGAACATATCATCGAAGAAAATATTAAAGAATTTGATGCTGTATTGCGTCAGCGAAGAGTTGAGTTGGCAATGAGCGAAGTGCCTAAAAAAATCAAGGAGATTAAAGAAAAGGCGGTTAACACTGTGTTTGCAGACGAAATAAATGCGCTTGATGACGAAGCAAAAGCTGTTTTAGAACAAGTGATGAACTACATGGAAAAGAAATACATTAGTGTTCCCATGGTAATGGCTAAAGAAATTTTAGTAAAGAAAAGTTCGTAGTTAGCAAGCCATAAAAACCTATTAGCACGATGATATTACGACTGTCAAATAGTCGAATGCTTATGCCATCAAATTTTCAATTCATCACCTCGCCAAATTTTCTTATTTTAGCCTAAAATCTTATTATATAGTGAAAAAAGTAATTATCGGAACCCGCGGTAGTGATTTAGCCCTTTGGCAAGCCAACTACACTAAAGACAGATTAGCCAGCATTGGCATTGAGGCAGAACTAAAAATCATTAAAACGCAAGGCGATAAAATTCTCAACCTCCGATTGGATAAGTTAGAGGGGAAGGGTTTTTTTACTAAAGAACTTGAAGAAGAGTTAATTAATGGCACTATTGATATTGCCGTTCATTCGCACAAAGATTTACCAACAACTAACCCGCCAGGTTTAATTATTGCAGCGGTGCCAGAAAGAGAAGATCCGTCAGAATTATTGTTGATTTTGAAAGATTGTATAGATATAAGCCAAAAGCTTTCGTTGAAAAAAGGAGCAATGGTGGGTACATCATCAAATCGTCGTAAAGCACAATTGTTGGCATTAAGATCAGATTTAAACATCGAAGATTTACGTGGTAATGTACCTACACGTATCCAAAAATTACGTGATGAAAATTACGATGCTATTGTTTTGGCAAGAGCCGGAGTTAACCGTTTAAAGTTAGATTTGAGCGAGTTTCATGTGGAGGTAATTGATCCGATAGAGATGGTGCCTGCACCAGCGCAGGGTGCTTTGGCTATTCAAATTAGAGAAAATGATACAGCGCTTTTTAACGAGCTTCAAAAAATAAATGATGCCGCAACGGTAGAAACCATAGCAGTAGAGCGCAAAGTGCTAAATCTTTTTGAAGGTGGTTGTCACATGCCTTTGGGTTGTTTCTGTAAAAAAGAAGATGGCGCATTTGAAGTTTGGACATCTAAAGCAGAAACTGCCGAAGATTTTCCAGACCGTTTGTTCCTAAGGGCAACCTCAACCGAAGGTTTGGCCGAGAAAATTGTAGCTAAATACGCCATAGAAAGAAAAAAACCAGCTAAGGTGTTTATTTCAAGAGAAATTGGCGAGCATAGTTATTTTCGTAAAGCTTTAGAAAAGCAAAACATAGCGATAGATGGTCGTTCTTTAATTAGAACCTTCCCAATAGTTACGGTGTTAGATGATTTTTTTCTGAAAAATGCCGATTGGATTATGTTTAGCAGTAGAAATGGGGTAGAATACTTTTTTAAGTTAAACCCAGTGCTGCCTAAAAAGGTGAAGTTTGGGGTAGCAGGCCGTGGTTCTGAAGATTCGTTGCGCAAATGTGGTTACTTAGCAGATTTTGTTGGCGAAGGTGGCGACATTGAAGAAGTAGCGAGAGATTTTTCTGCAGTAGCCGACGGACAAACGGTGGTTTTTCCACGTGCGCAAGACTCGCTGTTAACCATGCAAAAATTCTTAACGCCAACAACTAAGGTAATCGATTTGCCAATCTACGAAACCGTAATGGAAGAAAATATTGATGGTTCATCTGCCGAAGTGCTGGTTTTTACCAGTCCGAGTAATGTAGATGCTTATTTTGTAGATAATCTGCTAGAACCTGGACAACAAGTAATTGCCATAGGCAACTCAACAGGTAAAAAGTTCGACGAGATGGGTGTGAAGTATCTTTTGCCTTACTCGCCAGATGAAATTGGGTTGGCAGAAGCAGTTTTTGGAGTTGAATTGAAATAAACACAGATTGTTAAAATAAGGTAAAGACTTTACAAATGACAGAAACATAAGATAATAATGTTTCTGTCTTTGCATTTTTGCACTATTAAAAGTCTCAATACTTAATATTCATATCTCAATACTAAAATATGCTGCACAGACCACGTAGGCTAAGAAAAAATCCCATTGTAAGAGAAATGGTGGCAGAAACTAAACTGTCAAAAGATATGTTTGTTTATCCGTATTTTGTAGTGCCTGGGAAAAATGTAAATCACCCTATAGATGCCATGCCTGGTATCAGCCATTTTTCTACCGATACTTTATTAAAAGACATAGAAAAAGGACTAAGCTTGGGTATAAACAAAATCATGTTGTTTGGCGTAGGCGATCAAAAAAGCGAGGATGCCAAATCGGCCTACGGTGCCAGTTCATTAGTGCCGGTTACGGTAAGGGAATTGAAGAAACAGTTTGGCGACGATTTATACGTGGTTACTGATGTTTGCGTTTGTTCTTATACCAATCACGGTCATTGTGGTATTATGCACAACGACTATGTACAGAATGATGTAACGGTTGATTTGATTGCGAAGATGGCTTTAGCACACTCAGAAGCAGGAGCAGATATGCTTGCACCTTCAGATATGATGGATGGACGTGTAGCCGCAATTCGTGAAAAGTTAGATAGTAACGGGTTTGAGAACGTAGCAGTAATGAGCCACGCAACAAAATTTGCATCAGCTTATTATGGGCCTTTTAGAGAAGCTGCCGATTGTGCACCAAGCAAAGGCGACAGAAAAGCTTACCAAATGGACTTTCGTAACCCAGATGAAGCGCTAAGAGAAGCTCTATTAGACGAAGCGGAAGGTGCTGATGTGCTCATGGTGAAACCAGGTTTAGCTTACCTCGACGTAATAGCCAGATTGAAACAAAATACCAATTTACCTATTGCAGTTTACAACGTATCGGGAGAATACTCGATGATAAAAGCAGCAGCAGAACGAGGTTGGATAGATGAACAAAAAGTAGTAATGGAAACCATGTACGCTTTTGCCCGTGCTGGTGCCAGTATTATAACTACTTACCACATTAGAGATATTGTAGAGAATAAATGGATGTAAAAGTAGTAGGTTATAAGTTTTACGTAATAAGTTGGATTTGCACTCTTAAAACGTAAAACCTATAACTTACAACCTATAACTTAAAGAATGCAAGATATATCAAGAGCCAAGTCGGCAGAATTGTACGAAAAATCGAAAACTTATTTCCCTGGGGGAGTAAACTCTCCCGTTAGGGCTTTTAAATCGGTGTATGGCACACCTTTGTTTATTCAAAAAGGCGATGGCCCGTACATTTGGGATGCCGATGGTAATAAATTTATTGATTTTTGCGCCAGTTGGGGGCCTTTAATTTTAGGACATAACAATGCTAAAATTAGAGAAAAGGTAACCGAAGTAATGCAAAATGGGATGAGCTTTGGTGCACCAACTGCTTTAGAAAATGAATTGGCAGAGTTGATTATTAAAAACAACCGTTTTGTAGAGAAAATTCGTTTTACAAGCTCTGGAACAGAAGCGGTGATGTCGGCAATTCGTTTAGCTAGAGGTTATACGGGCAGAAATAAAATCATCAAATTTGAAGGTTGTTACCACGGACATAGCGATTCGCTGTTGGTAAAAGCTGGCTCTGGCTTGGTTACTTTTGGCGAAACTTCATCGGCAGGTGTGCCTAAGGCATTTGCCGATGAAACTATTGTAATTGCTTTGAACGATAAGCAAGCAGTAACCCAAGCTTTTGCACAATTTAAAGACGATGTTGCGGCGGTAATTATAGAAGGCATTCCAGCTAATAATGGTTTGCTTATTCAAGATGCGGATTACGTACAGTTTTTAAACGAAACTTGTACCGCTAATGGTGCTCTGTTAATTTTTGATGAAGTAATTACAGGTTTTAGGGTAGGTTTTGAAGGTGCTGCTGCTTATTATGGCATCAAGCCTGATATTGTAACCTACGGAAAGATTATAGGCGGTGGTTTGCCGGTGGGCATGTATGGCGCTTCTAACGAAATTATGGCGCATGTTTCGCCTGATGGTGGCGTTTACCAAGCAGGTACACTTTCGGGCAACCCAGTGGCTATGGCGGCGGGTATTGCTGCACTAACCATTTTAAGTAGAAATGGTTTTTACGAAGAATTAAATGCCAAAGCACAGGCTTTTATAAACGATATTAAAGCCCATGTGGCTACTAAAGGTTACCAATTGAAGATATTTACCGTTGGCTCTATTTTCTGGTTCGCTTTTACCGATAAAGACATTAAAACTGCCGAGGCTATTGACCCAGCAAGTATGGAGAAATTTAAAGTGATGCACCGAGAATGTTTAAATAGAGGGGTTTATTTTGGTCCATCGGGTTACGAAGTTGGTTTTGTGAGTGCAGCACATACTAGCGTAGAATTAGATAGCGCAAAACAAGTGATTTTTGAAGCTTTGGAGGTGGTTTTTGGAGAATAAGGATAAAGGAACAAAGAGCAAGGAACAAAGATTAAGAAGCAAACTACTTTCGCCGTCATTGCGAGGAACGAAGCAATCTTAAAACGTTGGTTTGTTCTTTCGATAGTTGTAGGATTGCTTCGTTCCTCGCAATGACGAAAATAGAAGCGTGCCCCCCTTTGGAGGGGGTTGGGGGAGGATTTGAGTTTGTGCAGAAATCTAGGTTCACTAAACCCGATTGAAGGGAATCCCGATTTAAGCATAGCAGTTTGTTCTTTTCAATTGTATGCTTGCTTGTTTCACAGGTTTCATCGGGAGTAACGAAAAGCGGGACTGGAATAACCGAAGCATTACATAAACCTGCTTTTCAAATAAAAATAATTAACTTTAAAAAGCTCTTTTAAGGCTTAGGGTATGAAGAAATCCATTGTCATATTTTACATTTTACTATTTTATGCTTTAGGTCAGCTCATTAGCTGGGGGGCATTGGTGGTTAAAATAGATGCCAGCCGCATGCCTATGATTATGGGCGAAGGAGCAGTTTTTCTTTTTTTATTGGGTATTGGCGCATATTTTATCCATGCTTCTATTAAAAAAGAAGATCGTTTAAAAGAACAGCAGCAAAACTTCCTGATGTCTATTACCCACGAGTTAAAATCGCCGTTGGCTGCAATAAAATTATCGTTGCAAACTATTGTTCGCAGAGAATTAGACAAAGAGCAACGCACGGTTTTGATTAAAAATTCGCTGAAAGACGTAGAACGGTTGGACGATTTGGTAGAGAATATGTTGTTGGCCACCAAAATTGAAAATAAAACCTATTCTTTTCCTAAAGAACGCTTTGATTTTTCTGAGTTGGTAACTCGTATTACCGATAGGTTGCAAATTCATTCATGTGGTTGCGAACAAATTATTTCGGCCAAAATAGAAGAAGACGTAATGATAGAGGGCGATCAATTTGCTTTATCATCTGTAGTAACTAACTTGGTAGAAAATGCAGTAAAATATTCGGGAGAATGTGCCGAAATTACAGTAGAGTTGTGCCAAAATGACGGAAAGCCAAAATTAGTGGTTTCTGATAAGGGCCTGGGCATTCCAGATAGTGAGAAGATGCATATTTTTGATAAATTTTACCGTGTGGGCGATGAAAATGTGCGTAAAAGTAAAGGCACCGGACTTGGCTTGTTTATTGTTAAGGAAGTATTACAAAACCACGATGCTGATATCAGCATTAAAGATAATGTACCTCACGGTGCAATTTTTGAAGTAACATTTAATTAATATGTCACAAAAATTAAGAGTATTATTGGTAGAAGACGAAGACCATTTGTTAGATGCCATCAAATTAAACCTAGAATTAGAAGGTTATAAAGTTCATGCTGTTAAAGATGGCAAGACCGCACTAAAAGTATTTAAGGAAGAGCGTTTCAACCTAGTAATTTTAGATGTAATGTTGCCAGAAATGGATGGTTTTCAAGTATGTGAAACTATTCGCTTAGAAAATATAGAAGTGCCTATTTTGTTCTTAACCGCTAAAAATACCAGCGAAGACAGGGTGATGGGCCTGAAAAAAGGAGCCGATGATTATTTGGTGAAACCCTTTAACTTGGAAGAGTTAATTTTACGTGTAGGGATTTTAGTGAAACGCAGCTTAAAACCCGATGATTTAAAAGAACTGAATTCTTATAAAATTGGAGATAAAACCATTTACTTCAACTCTTTTGAATTGAAACAAGATGATGGTACGGTGGTGCCTTTAACTAAAAAGGAAACCATGTTATTGAAGCTATTGATTGAGCGTAAAAACGAAGCTGTTTCTCGCGAACAAATCCTAGAAACAGTTTGGAATTACGATGTTTATCCTTCTACAAGAACGATAGATAATTTTATCCTCACCTTCCGTAAGTATTTTGAGCCAGATCAAAAAAATCCAGTTTATTTCCACTCCATTAGGGGTGTAGGCTATAAATTTACGGATATCAACTAATGTATAATAAAACAGGGCGATTTGTTTTGATGGCAATATTTGTCATCGCTGCCTTAGTGAGCTTATATACCAAGCAATACCAATTAGCGGCCATATCGCTTATGCTTTTTGGCTTTTTGTTTTGGAGCCATTTTAAACATGGTTCGGTGTTAATGGCTTCTAAATATTTCAAAAACTCCGACTATGATAGCGCCGAAAAGTATTTGAATGAAATAAATAATCCTGAAATTTTAACTAAAACACGTCGTGGCTTTTATGAGTTTATGCGTGCTAACATAGCCCTTAAAAGAGAAAATTACGAGGCCGCAGAGCATCATTTCCAACTGGCCAGCCGTTTCCCTTTAGGTGGTAAAAACGATAAAGCTTTTGTGCTAATTCACTTAGCCAACTTAGCACTTCGAAAAAAGGATAGCACCCGGGTATTGGCCTATACAGAGAAAGCTAAAGAATTGGCTACTTCGTCAAGAGCAATAGAAATTATAACAAATATAGAGAAAGAGGCCAAGAAACTGGCAAATTAAGAAACATGGAGAACAACTTATTTTTAGACGCAGCATTTTCGAAACAAACAGAGCGCCCACCAGTATGGATGATGAGGCAGGCAGGTCGTTTTATGCCAGAGTACTGGGAAATTAAAAACAAATACTCTTTTTTAGAGATGTGTAAAACCCCAGAAATTGCCGCAGATGTAACCATGTTGCCCGTAGATTTGTTGGGTATTGATGCAGCAATTTTATTCTCCGATATTTTGGTAACAGGCGAGGCTATGGGTGGCGATTTAAGCTTTACGCAAGGTGTGGGGCCAAAGTTTGCAAATCCAGTAAAGAGCGAAGCTGATATTAATGCTTTAGCTACCGATTGTTTGGATAGGTTACAATATGTTGCCGATGCGATTAAAGTAATTCAACAACGTTTAAATGGACGTATCCCATTAATTGGTTTCGCTGGTGCACCTTTTACGGTAATGAGCTACTTGGTAGAGGGAGGTTCTTCTAAAGATTTTAAATTAACCAAACTGTTGATCCATAACCATCCGGAATTGGCTCATAAATTATTGGCTAAAATTGCTAAAGTAACTATCGATTATTTGAACATGCAGATAGCTGCAGGTGTTAATGCATTGCAATTGTTTGATAGTTGGGCATTGGCGCTTTCGTGGAACGATTATCAAGAGTTTTCGCACCAATATAATGCGCAAATTATTGCAGGTTTAAATAGAACCAACGTTCCTGTAATATCTTTCTGTAAAGGAAGTTCTGTTTTTGCGCCAATTATGGCCGAAGCTAAGCCAGATGTGGTATCTGTTGATTGGAATGCAGATTTATTGAATATTAAAAAAGCATTGCCAGCGGGTATTGCAATACAGGGAAACCTAGATCCTCATATTTTATATGCAGACAAACCTGTCATCAAAAAATACATCTTACAGTTGTTTGAGCGCATGCGTGGCGAAAAAGGTTTTATCTTTAACTTAGGACATGGTATTATGCCAGATATCCCTTTCGACAATGTTAAATACGCCATAGAAGTAGTAAAAGAGTTTAGATATTAATATCTTTAATCCCCGAACGGGGATTTTTTTTTATGGAAGCCTATTACAGATATATTTTAGCAGTACACATTATTTTTGTGGTGAGTTGGATGGCAGGGCTATTTTATGGCGTTCGTTTGTTTATTTACCATACAGAAGCGAATAGCAAACCTGAGCCCGAAAGAAGTATTTTGCTAAAAGAATATGCTAAAATTACTGCACGGCTGTGGAGCATTATAGCCACCCCGGCAATGGCGCTTACGGTAATAGCGGGGGCATTGATGATTTACATTGCGCCTGGATGGTTATATCAACCTTGGATACACGTGAAACTGGGTTTTGTAATTGCTTTATTGGCTTACCATTTTAGTTGCCAACGGGTAATGAAACAATTGCGCAAGGGTATTTTTAAATGGAGTTCTAACCAATTACGTTTGTGGAATGAAGTAGCCACCATTTTATTGGTTGCTATTGTATTTACGGTAATCTTAAAAAGTGCTATCGATTGGGTTTATGGTCTAATTGGACTGATTATTTTTTCTGCGGTGATCATGATTGCCGTGAAATTGTATAAAAGGTATAGAGAGAAAAAGGGAGAGTAACATTCCAATTTCATCTTTAATTGAAACTAAACTAAGTTAGGCTTACAAGTTTACTAACCAATCAAACAGAGTGCTGTCTGCAATTGAAATACTGATTGATAGGGATATAAAACTTTTGAATGAAAAAATATTTACTTCTTTTCCCAATTTTAACGGTTGTTCATTTTGCAAATGCCCAACTAAATAACAGCTACTTATATAATCGTATTCGCCCTGCCGATAGTTTGATTAAGGAACTGCAGCTTAATTTCTATAATTTCAACTATGTTAGGAATTACGAATATGCTAATAAATTTCATGACGGTTATACGTTGTATGGAACGCAATTAGAGCCGCAATTAACCTACTTTGCTCATCCAAATTTTGCGATAACCGCAGGGGCTTATTTACGTAAAGATTTTGGCGATAATACAGGCTTACGCGATGGTCAGTTACTTTTTAATGTAAAGTATAGTAAAAGAGATTTAACACTTGTTTTTGGTAGCCTAGAGGGTAATTTGCAGCATAACTACATCGAGCCCATTTACGATTTTGAACGTAAAATAGTAAACCCTGTAGAATACGGTACGCAATTGCTTATCGATAAAGAGCAGTTTAGTTTAGATGCCTGGATTGCTTGGCAAAAAATGATTTACAAGGGCGATAATTCGAAAGAGGAGATTGTTGGTGGTTTTAGTTCAGCATTTACGCTCTTAAAAAACGATAGCTGGAAATTAGCTATTCCAGTGCAAAGTTTACTGTATCATCAAGGCGGACAAATTGATGTAGTGCAAAATGTGCCTGTAACTACCTTGTTTAACGGTGCGGCAGGTTTTACATTGAGTAAAAAAATAGGCTACAACATAAAAGAAGTTTACACTAAAAACTATGTTGTGGTTTATAAAGATAATTCGAGCACCAAAGTTAGGCCCTATAATAGCGGGAATGGATTATGGCTTAACGCTGGTATAGATACGCGTTGGGGCAATATAGCGGCTTCGTACTGGAAAGGGGATAAGTTTATTTCAATTAAAGGAATGCCTTTATTCCAATCGGTTTCTACTACTTTAGATAATAACGGCTATACGTTGGATAAGAGAAATATCTTAATGTTTCGCTATCAGTACTTACGCCCTTTGTTGGCTAATTTATACTTAGATATTAGGTTTGAGCCACATATTGATTTAGATCAAAGCAGTAAAAACCTACAATTTAACCATTCGTTTTTTCTTACCTACAAAGAAAGCTTTAAGCTGTTTAAAGCAAGTAAATAACTTACAGTAGTGCTACGCCAATTTTTTCAGCTAAACTATTCAGGTCGTTAACCACAACATCAATTAAAGGAATGCCAGCTGTTTTACGTTCTTGTTCAAATTCGTATTCTGGTTCGCCCGGAATAATTATTTTTTGATTAGACTGTATGGTTTTAGCGCTTTTAAAACGTGCTATCCAATTGTCTAAATGGTCTTTAAAATCTTGCGAAGGGCGGAAACCATCTACTCGCATGGCGCCTAAAAAGTGTCCAATACCTTTGCCTACCGGATTTGGGTCTGGTTCTAAAAAGGCCACAAATGGCGGTACCCAAGGGCCATAATTTGCGCCAGAAAGCACAGCCGAAAGAATATCTACCGTAGCGCCCAAACCGTAACCTTTATGGCTGCCGTGGTCTTTGTCGCTCCCCAATGGAAGCAACGAACCGCCAGTCTTTAGTTCGTTAGGATTAATTGAATTTTCTCCGTCTTTGGTTTGTACCCAGCCGTTTGGTATTTCCTTGTTTGCTCTTTGCGCAATTTCTAGCTTGCCATTAGCGGCTGCTGCGGTTGCCATGTCCACCACTACAGCGGGATATTTGCCTGCCGGAAAAGCGTAGCACATGGGGTTTGTGCCCAACAAACGCTCATTGGCGTAAGTAGGGGCAACCAAGGGGCTAGCATTGGTCATACTTATGCCAATCATGTCTTTTTCTACCGCCATTAAAGCGTGGTACCCCGCTATACCGAAATGGTTAGAGTTCTTAACCGAAACCCAGCCACTGCCATATTTTTCTGCTTTTTCAATCGCAATTTTCATGGCAAAAGGCGCCACCACCAAACCCAATCCTGCATCGCCATCAACAGTTGCAGTAGTAGGTGTTTCGTGAACTACACGAATGTTTGGTGTAGCATTAATTCTGTTTTTCTCCCAAAGGCGATAATAACCACTTAACCTAGCCACTCCATGCGAATCTATTCCACGTAAATCAGAACGTACTAAAACATCAGTTGCTAAAGTGGCATGTTCATCAGAACACCCCATCTTTTTAAATACGCTGAACGTAAAGTTTCTTAATTTTTTTTCGGTGAAATTGATGAACATGGTTAAATATGTTGTAAAGTTGTAAAATTATTTTTTAAACCTAATATCTTCCGATATCGGACGATCGACTTTCGTGCTTAAGCTAATATCAACGTGAAATCGCCACCTAAAGGTTCAAAGTTTTCTACCAAGCTCGAAATAAAATCATCGCCGTACTCTACATACATCGGAGCTAAATTTAAAACTCTTTCTTGCAAAGTTCCGTTAGGGAATAAACGCTTTTTTAGGTTTTCTATTTGATTGATGGAAACTTCGTGGTTTCTTTTTTCGGCTTTGAAAAATTTCTTCTCCAGCTTCTCTAGCAGTTTTTCAGTTTTGGTTAATACAGCATCGGCAGACACTTCAAGTGTTTTGTCTATCTTAAACGCATTGAGTTTAATTTTGTCGAATACCGACTGGATATTTGCTTTTTCATCAGCTAAACTAAGTGCAGCATCGCTATTTGCTGTTATCCATTTCTCTTGTAAGTCTGCTGTAGAAAGAAAAATGTCTTCGAAATTAAAACCTAGTTTAAGCAAATTAGAAAAGCTTCTTTTATCTATAACTAACGCAGAATTTCGTAGCAATAAAACTGGGAAGCTTACTTTGTAGTAATCGAAATTAGCCTTTAATTGCATCCAATAAGCAACTTCGGCACCGCCACCAATGTAAGCGATGTTGGGTAAAATTACCTCTTGGTATAACGGACGCATAATTACATTTGGGCTAAATCGTTCGGGGTAGGTGTCTATCTCCGTCAGTAATTGGGTCTCTGTAAATTTAATTTCGGTACGATTAACAGTGTATAAATCACCTTCTTTAATTATCCTTTCGCGAAGATTGTCTTTTAAATAAAAGAAATTAATATCCCGGCCGTTTACTTGAGTTTTGTAACCGTTTTCTTCTAAAGTTTTACTAGTTTTTTCGGTTAACCGGGCACTATGTTGCTCAATAATGTCACTCTTAATAATATTTGCAAATTGCGCTTTTAACGAAGCATCGTCTGCATTGACGATGACTAAGCCATATTGTTCAAACAAACTATTTACCAGTACTCTTGTGGCATCGGCTAAATTATCATTCTCTAAGTATGCCCTTTCTACCAGTTTGCCTAGCTTTTTGCCATTTTTGCTGATACCAAGGTAGCCTTTATAAGCTTGCACTGCTGCCGCTACGGTTTTTGTACTTAACCTGCCAGTTGCGCCATTGGTTTGCTGTATCCAACTGATATTTTTTTCGTCAACATTTACATGGTTGATTTCCTCAAAATCGTGGTCTTCGGTAGCCATCCAATAAATCGGTACAAAATTCTTTTCTGGATAGGCAATTTTTAACTCTAAAGCTAAGTTAATGGTGGTTACAATTTTGTAAATAAAATATAGCGGCCCTGTAAATAAGTTAAGTTGATGGCCAGTAGTAACTGTGAAAGTATTCTGGTCTAAAAGCAAATCAATATTTGCATTTACGGCTTTATTTGCCTCAATACCCAAATATTGTTTTTTTAAAGCTTGCACTAAAATCTTTCTATCACCCAAAAACTGATGATCTTCAAAAGCTTGCTTTAAACCGTTTAAATCTGGGCGGTAGCTGTAAAATGATTTTAAGAAATCAACATCATTCACATAATCTAAAACCAATTTAGAAAATGAGTGGGTATCTTGATAGGAAATGTATTTAGCCTTCACATCTCGAAATTAAATTAAATTTTGAAAATGACGGAGTGAAAGGTATTATTTTACACCATATTAATAATCAAACAAATCCTTTAACGGAATATTTAAGGCTTTGGCTATTGCGGTAGCCGTGGTGAGGGTAATGTTTACTTCGCCGCGTTCAATATTGCCTACTTGATTTTTAGAAATTTCTGCGGCTACTTCTAGCTGCCATTGTGATAAATTTCTTTCCTTCCTTAGTTGCCTAAGATGTACGCCAAACACTTTTAAAACATCTTTATCTCTATTATTTATCACATAGCTAAGATGCTTTTCATAAAAATATTATTTAACCCAATATATTGGGTATTTTTAATTATATTTATATATTTGATTATAAACAAATATTTAAGAAAAGATGAAAAAACTATTATTGAGTAGTATAGCGCTATTTTTATTTTCGGCTGCTATTGTTATGTTTCAAATGAGTTGTAAAAAGGAAGCTAAAGCAGATACTGTACCTACGACAGAATTTGATGGCTTGAAACAATTGGGAAAGATTCTTTATCGCATTAGCGGAACAGATGACTTCTATTTGGCTAATTACGACGGTTCAGGTAAACAAAAGCTAAATATCGGTTTGCCTACTGGGTTTAGTAAAACAAAGCATGACAGTATTGATGAGGTACATCTATCGCCAGATGGTAAGAAGATGTTTGTGAAGTTTTACATAGGTTCTGCTAATGGTTGGGTTTTATACAGCTACGATGCAGATGGTAGCAATATGAAAAAAGTATTGGAAGGTTTGGATAATTTTTTTGATGTTTATTAATTGATTTTAAGAGGGTGTCCAAAAAGTTGAAATACCGCCGTTCATTTCTACGAGGCACTAGGAGAAGTCTTTTGGAAAAGCTCTCTTTGTTACTGTCGAGATTGACGACCGGCTTTTTGGACAGCCTCTACTCGCAGGCTGTGGTCGAAATGATGATAGGGAGTTATTTCACAATCTGTCCGTACAAATCAAAATCTTCAGCTCTATCTACCTTTACATTTACAAAGCTGCCAATTGCGGCATAGCCAGAATTTGCATCAATGAGCACTTCATTATCCACTTCTGGAGAGTCAAATTCAGTACGGCCAATAAAGAAATTGCCTTCTTTTCTGTCCACCAAAACTTTATAAGTATTTCCTACTTTTTCTTGGTTAATTTCATAAGAAATTCCTTGTTGTAGCTCCATAATGGCATCTACACGTTCTTGTTTTACTTCTGCAGGTACATCGTCTACTAAATCATAAGCATGTGTTTTTTCTTCGTGAGAATAAGTGAAACAGCCTAAACGATCAAAACGAGTAGCTTCAACCCATTGGTACATTTCTTCAAAATCACGTTCAGTTTCGCCGGGGTAGCCGCAAATTAAAGTGGTACGCATAGCGATGTTTGGTACTTTTGCTCTAATGTCGTTAACAATATCGATGGTTTTTTGCTTAGTAATGCCTCTACGCATTGATTTTAGCATGTTATCGGTAATGTGCTGTAACGGCATGTCCAAATATTTACAGATATTCTCCCGCTCGTTCATGGCATCTAAGATCTCCATCGGAAAACCAGAGGGGTAGGCGTACTGTAGCCTAATCCATTCAATGCCATTAACGTCAGATAAGCGTCGTAAAAGTTCGTCTAAATTACGTTTGCCATAGATGTCTAACCCATAATAAGTTAAATCTTGTGCAATTAAAATTAATTCTTTGGTGCCGTTGGCTGCCAATATTTTTGCTTCATTCACCAACTCGTTCATGTCTCTCGAAACGTGTTTGCCACGCATTAGCGGTATGGCGCAAAAAGAACATGGACGGTTACAGCCTTCGGCAATTTTAAAATAGGCAAAGTGCGATGGTGTGGTTAACAAGCGCTCGCCAATGAGTTCGTGTTTGTAGTTTGCCCCTAAACTGTGTAAGATATTTTGAAGATCGTTAGTGCCAAAATAAGCATCAACGTTAGTAATTTCGGCTTCTAAATCTGGTTTGTAACGTTCCGATAGACAGCCAGTAACAATCACTTTTCCAACTTTTCCTTGTTCTTTAAGTTCGCTGTACTGTAAAATGGTATCGATAGATTCTTGCTTTGCATTGTCTATAAAGCCACAGGTGTTAATTACTACAATATCGTCTTTGCCCAACTTGTTCGATTCGTGTTCGACATTGAGGCTGTTACCTTTCAATTGCCCCATTAGCACCTCGCTATCGTAAGTGTTTTTAGAACAGCCAAGGGTAATAACGTTAATTTTAGGTTGAACCGTTTTTGTAGTCGTTTTGTTTTTTGTAATCATTTTTTAAAAATGATAGTTAAGGAAATAGTTTGTAGATTTCTTTACGATGAAGTACTCTCTCAAAAATGAGTGTTTCTTCTTCAAGTTTTATACCTACCCGGTAATTTCCAAATCTAATTTTATAATAATGTTGGTAGCCTGAAAGTTTTTCAAGCTTGTTAAGCTCGATAGAGCTTGTATATTGGTTAATATCTTCAAATACGAAATTTTCAATCTTTTCTCTATCTTTTTTGGGGAGTGAGGAAAGGTCTTTAAGAAATTTCTTGTTGTATTGAACAACCATTTATTTCTTTTGTAAGTTGCGATAGTATGTTAAAGCATCTTCTTTAAGCAAATTATCATTTACATGGTTTTGCTTCATTAATTCAGCAAAATTTATGTCTTCTTTTTCTTCTTTGCTTAAAATTTGTGATGATAGGCCCATTTTCTCAGCTAACTCTTTAAGTAGAGAAATATCTTTCTTATTATCAGTATGTATAATGATACTTGCCATAGTACAAAATTAACTATTTAAACAACGAATTCACAAACTCTTTCTTGTCGAACAATTGTAAATCGTCCATTTTTTCTCCCACACCAATATACTTTACCGGAATTTTAAACTGATCGGAGATACCAATAACCACACCGCCTTTAGCTGTTCCATCTAATTTTGTAATGGCTAGGGCGTTTACATCGGTTGCTTCGGTAAACTGTTTGCACTGTTCAAAAGCATTTTGTCCAGTAGAACCATCTAGTACTAATAAAATCTCGTGAGGTGCATTAGGTACTATCTTTTGCATTACATTTTTGATTTTACCAAGCTCGTTCATCAATCCAACCTTATTATGTAAACGGCCAGCAGTATCAATAATTACCACATCTTCTTTGTTGGCAACAGCCGATTGTAAGGTGTCGAAAGCAACCGAAGCAGGATCGGAACCCATGGCTTGCGCTACCACACGTACACCAACACGTTCGCCCCAAAGTTTAATTTGGTCAACAGCAGCGGCACGGAAAGTATCGGCAGCGCCAAGTACTACGCTTAAGTTTTCTTTTTTCAGCTTATGGGCCAGTTTGCCAATGGTGGTGGTTTTGCCAACACCGTTTACGCCAACTACCATAATTACATAAGGTTTATGGTCGCCATATTCGAAATTTCTAAAATCATTGCTGTTGTTTTCAGCTAGTAACAACTGAATTTCATCACGCAAAAGATGGTTTAGTTCAGTAGTAGAAAGATACTTGTCTTTTGCTACACGTTCCTGAATTCTATCGATAATTTTTAGCGTAGTGCTAACGCCTACGTCAGAAGTTACCAAAACTTCCTCCAAATTATCCAATACATCATCATCTACCGTAGATTTTCCGGCAACAGCTTTGGTTAGTTTACTAAAAAATCCCTCTTTGGTTTTTTCTAGTCCTTTATCTAGCGCTTCCTGAGCTTCAGGTGCGGTTTCTTTCTTCTTAAAAAAATCGAATAAACCCATAGTTTGATAAAATAAAAAAGCCATTCCGTTAGTACGGAACGGCCTTAAGCTATTCTTTGAATATTGTTATTTGCCGTTTGCAGCAGCAATAGCATCTTTAATGTGATCGTTGTGAACAATTGATTCTTTGAATGAATAAGCACCAGTTTTTGGCGACTTAACCATAGTGATCACTTTTGAATATTCTTTACCTGTACCTGTTTTAAGGGTTGCAACTACTTTCTTTGCCATGTTTTTTAATGTTAATGAGAGAATGTGATAATTAGCAAATTAGATAATTAATGTATATCGTTTTTGCCCTACACTTTCCACCTTAATCCTTACTTAATTTCCTTGTGTACGGTTACTTTCTTTAAAACCGGGTTGTATTTTTTCAACTCTAAACGCTCAGTAGTGTTTTTACGGTTTTTAGTAGAGATATATCTAGACATACCAGGCATACCACTTGTTTTATGCTCTGTGCACTCTAAAATAACTTGAACTCTGTTACCTTTTTTTGCCATTTCTTTATCTATTTATACCGAAAATCGGTAAATGTTTATTACAAATATCCTTTTTTCATGAAACGATTAATCGCTTCAGAAACACCAATTTTATTGATGGTTTTAATAGCCGAAGTAGATACTTTTAGTGTTATCCAACGATCTTCTTCAGGGATATAAAATTTCTGAAGTTGTAGGTTAGGATAAAACTTGCGCTTAGTTTTAACGTTCGAGTGAGAAACGTTATGTCCTTTCATCGCGGTTTTTCCTGTTAAATCACAAACTCTTGACATGACTTTATTTTGTTATTTGTTATTCGTCGCTTAATTCTTTTTAAGAGCCTGCAAATATCTGAATAATTTTTCTAATCATCAAGTGTACTGCCAAAATATTTTTAGATATTTTTAAACTGTTTAAATTTCTTATTCATAAAACACAGCTGACATGTTGAGCCTGTCGAAACATTCTTCGATAGGTAGTCTTCAACTACTTGTTCCGATTTATGGGAAAGCTCAGATTGACAAAGAAAAAAAAATCACTGAAATTTAAACAGTTTCTTTATTTGGTACTTAAAATACTTGAAAGCTTAACGATTAACAGGAAAGGACAATGCCTTCTTGTAAGGAGATAAACGGTTCGTTAGAACGGGTATTTTTTTGAAAAATACTAACTTTTAGGTATTCCAAATATGGGTGGGGCGGTTTAGTTTTGTAAGGTTTTTTAAAAATTCTAACCCTTGTAAGACATTCTAACTAAGTTGTCAGCTCTAACTTGGCCCACTTATAAAAATAGGTGGGTTTTTTTTTGTCAGTTTTTTTTAGAGGCATTGTGCTTGTTAATCATGGGGGTATTATTGAAAACTTGTTTGTAAAATTGAGACGATTTTGATGTTTTTATCGTATTTAATTATTTAATTTAGCAATTTCACAATCCAAAACCTATTATAAGATATACTATGCAAATCAAATCTTTTGAGCAGTATGAAGAAAGCTACAAAAAAAGTATTGAAAATCCAGAGCAGTTTTGGGGCGAAGTAGCCCAAAATTTTCAATGGAGAAAGCCTTGGTACAAAGTGCTTTCGTGGAATTTTGAACAACCAGAAATTAAGTGGTTCGAAGGAGCTAAGCTTAACATTACCGAGAATTGTTTAGACAGGCATTTAGTGCATAATGCAGATAAACCTGCAATTATTTGGGAACCGAATAACCCAGATCAAGATAGTGTAACCTTAACTTATAAAATGTTGCACGAACGCGTTTGCCGTTTTGCCAATGTTTTAAAGAGAAATGGTGCGCAAAAAGGCGACCGTATATGTATCTATATGCCAATGGTGCCAGAGTTGGCTATTGCTGTGTTGGCTTGTGCCCGTATTGGAGCGGTGCATTCGGTTATATTTGGGGGCTTTTCTGCGAAGTCTATTGCCGATAGAATTAACGACTCCCAGTGTAAATTGGTGGTAACTGCCGATGGCGTGTATCGTGGCGAAAAACCAATTCCGTTGAAAGAGGTAATTGACGATGCGCTAATTGGTTGCCCTACCGTAGAAAGGGTAGTTGTACTTACGCACGTTAGAACACCGGTAAGTATGCTTAAAGGCAGAGATGTGTGGTGGGAAGATGAAGTAAAGCACGTAAGTGCCGTTTGCGAAGCCGAAGAAATGGACGCAGAAGACCTCCTGTTCATTCTATATACTTCTGGTTCTACCGGGAAGCCTAAAGGGGTAGTGCATACCTGCGGGGGCTATATGGTTTATGCAGGTTATACCTTTACTAACGTATTTAATTATCAGCCAGATGAAGTTTATTTTTGTACGGCAGATATTGGCTGGATTACCGGTCACTCTTATATTGTTTACGGGCCGCTTTCGCAAGGTGCTACCTCATTAATTTTCGAAGGTGTGCCAACCTATCCTACACCATCACGCTTTTGGGATATTGTAGAGAAGCACAAGGTGAACATTCTTTATACGGCACCAACGGCCATACGTTCGTTAATGAGTTTTGGCGATGCGCCATTAGTAGGAAAAGATTTAAGCTCTTTAAGGGTTTTAGGCTCGGTAGGCGAACCAATTAATGAAGAGGCTTGGCATTGGTACGATGATAAAATTGGTAAAAATAAAGCACCAATTGTAGATACTTGGTGGCAAACAGAAAATGGCGGCATCATGATTTCGCCAATTGCTACTGTTACCAAAACAAAGCCTAGTTTTGCCACTTTGCCTTTGCCTGGGGTACAGCCAGTTTTAGTTGACGAAAATGGCAAGGTGCTAGAAGGCAATAACGTGAGTGGTAACTTATGTATTAAGTTTCCTTGGCCGGGCATGTTGCGCACCACTTATGGCGACCATGAACGCTGCCGCCAAACTTATTTCTCTACCTATCCGGGCATGTATTTTACAGGCGACGGTTGTTTAAGAGATGAGGATGGCTATTACAGAATTACTGGAAGAGTAGATGATGTATTGAACGTTTCTGGCCATAGAATTGGTACTGCAGAGGTAGAAAATGCCATTAACATGCACTCCGGTGTGGTAGAAAGTGCGGTAGTTGGCTATCCTCACGATGTTAAAGGACAAGGTATTTACGCCTTTATCATTTATCCAAACCACCACCAAGACGCAGACTTAACCAAGAAAGATATTTTGCAAACCGTTACCAGGGTAATTGGTGCTATTGCTAAACCAGATAAGATATTATTTGTAACAGGCTTGCCAAAAACCAGATCGGGTAAAATTATGCGTCGAATTTTAAGGAAAATTGCTGAAGGAGAAACCACAAACTTGGGAGATACCTCTACTTTGTTAGATCCAGCGGTGGTTGATGAAATTATCGAAGCGACGAAAAAAGCTTAAAAAATTATTTGCATTTATTAATTAAAGGTCAGCGAGAGCTGGCCTTTTTTGTTTAACTTTTAAAAACATAATTGCCGATAACTTGTTCCTTTTAAGCAATTGGGTAGTAAATATCCAACGGTAAGCAGGTCTTTTTTAGCATAGAAAATGCCAAGCTTGCTTATTAGCTATTAGTCTATTGTTAAACAACTTTTAAATAAAGGATAAATTATGGATAAGTTAGAATTAAAAGGAAAATGGAATGAGTTGAAAGGCAAGGTTAAGCAAGCCTATGCAGATTTAACAGATGATGATTTGAAATACGAAGAGGGAAAAGACGATGAATTGTTGGGTAGGCTACAGCAGAAAACCGGAAAAGGAAGAGATGAACTGGTGAAATGGATCAAATCATTATAAGAAACGGTTTAAGTGCTCTTTAATAGCTAGCGGTAATTAGAAAACGGGTTTTTCAGGCTAACTTTAGAGAGAAGTAAAACAAAAGGGGCTGTCTCAAAAGTAG
>NZ_DHDZ01000011.1:0-30618 GCF_002399615.1 Pedobacter sp. UBA4863
CTGCCTACTTTTGAGACAGCCCCATTTTTTTTTGAACTAATATTTATGAAAACCTTTCAATTCACGTTAACAGTAGTATAAAAGTTAAAGAAATAGCGAACAATCCCTAATCAAAAATTTTTGATACAAAAGCCTTAAATCATTAACAATGCGTAAGTTTATCCTATCAATTAAACATACATATTGAAAATGAAAAAAGTTATACTTAACCTACTTTTTGCAGGTTTAGGAGGTAGTGTTTTAGCACAAGATGCTGTTACCTATCAAACTCCTCCAAAAATAATGTCCGATTTGTTATTGGCCAAGCCAACCCCGGGCGTTAGTATCGATAGCAAAGCAGAATGGATTTTATTTAGCGATCGCAATCCCTATCCTTCTATTGAAGAATTGGCCATGCCAGAGTACAAAATTGCAGGCATGCGCATTAATCCTAACAATTACTCCCCTAGCCGACAAACTTACATTAACAGCTTTAGCTTAAAAAACATTAAGACCGGCAAAACCAACCCCGTTACTGGCTTACCTGCTACTTTATATGCAGGCAATGTTCGTTGGAGCCCTAGCGAAACCAAAATCGCGTTCACACAAACATCGCAAAACAGAATTGATTTATACATTATTGATGTAGCTACCGCTAAAGCTACAAAAATTAACAAACAACCTT
This sequence comes from Pedobacter sp. UBA4863, assembly GCF_002399615.1. Classification (GTDB taxonomy): domain Bacteria; phylum Bacteroidota; class Bacteroidia; order Sphingobacteriales; family Sphingobacteriaceae; genus Pedobacter. Next base: position 665 of record NZ_DHDZ01000011.1, read on the forward strand.
TAAATGCCATTTTAGGTGCTAGTGTAATATGGGTAGATGACAACACCTTAATTTACCAAACAGCTACCAAACCAGCAACAGCAGCACCAAAACGTCCTTTGGCACCAAAAGGCCCTACGGTACAAGAAAACTTGGGCAAAGTTGCTCCAAGTGCTACCATTCAAGATTTAATCAAATCGCCTTACGACGAACAATTGTTTGAGTTTTTTGCAACCTCACAGTTGGTACAAAATAAAGGCGGTATAGAAACTGCAATAGGTAGCCCCGCCATCTATAGCACGGTAAACCTATCGCCAGATAAAAACTACTTAATGGTGCGTACCATTCAAAAACCGTTCTCTTATTTAGTGTCTGCCTATGGCTTCCCTTCTACGGTAAAAATCATCAATAGAACAGGAAAAACCATTAAAGTACTGGCAGAGTTACCTTCAACCGAAGTTCGTCCTTCTGGCTACGACAACGTACAAAACGTTCCTCGTGGTTTCGACTGGAGGGACGACGAAGCGGCAAGCGTAGTTTGGGCACAACCCTTAGACAGTGGTTTAATTAAGAAAAACGTACCCTTTCATGATGCTGTTTATGAGCTAAAAGCGCCATTTACAGGTGCCAGCAAAGAGCTTTTCAAAACCAAAAACCGTTATGCCGGTACAAGTTGGGGAAATGCTAACCTTGCTTTAGTAAGAGAAATATCGAGAACTAAACAAAGCAGTAAAACTAGCCGTTTTAACCCCTCTACCGGTGCTTTAGAAACACTTTATGAGTTAAACACTACCGATGCCTACAATAATCCGGGCTCGCCAATAACAACGAAAAACAAATTTGGCCGACAAGTGATCTTAACTACCGATAACGGCACTAAACTCTTGTTAAACAATACCATGGGCGCTTCGCCAAAAGGTGATTTACCATTCATCGCTAAATTTGATTTAAACACTAAAAAATCGGAAATATTATGGCGTTGCCAAGAAGGTACTTTCGAGATGGTAACCGATGTACTAGACCCGCAAAAACTGGTTTTATTAACCCGTAGAGAAAGCAAAACCGAAGTTCCGAATTATTTCGTTAAAAACTTAATGCTTCGTATTGCAGACAGGCAAATTACCAATTTCACTAATCCATATACTGCTTTAGAAGGCGTTACTAAACAAAAAATCAGCTATAAACGTGCCGATGGTGTAGATTTAACAGGCGATTTATACCTTCCAAAAGGCTATAACAAAGACAAAGACGGGCCATTGCCTACCTTAATTTGGGCTTACCCACGCGAATTTAACTCGGCCAGTGATGCCGCACAAGTGAGAGGATCTGAAAACAAATTCATTACCATTAGCTCTGGCGGGCCAATTTTTTACGTTACGCAAGGCTATGCAGTGTTAGACAACGCCGAAATGCCAATTGTTGCCGCAGCAGGCAAACGTCCTAACGATTCGTTTGTTGAACAACTAAAATTAAATGCCAATGCCGCCATCGATAAATTAAGTGAAATGGGCGTGGGCGATAGAAACCGTATGGCGGTAGGCGGCCATAGTTATGGTGCCTTTATGACTTCCAATTTATTGGCACACACCGATTTGTTTAAAGCAGGTATTTCTCGAAGTGGTGCCTACAACAGAACCTTAACACCATTTGGTTTCCAAAACGAAGACCGTACTTACTGGCAGGCCCCTCAGTTGTATTACGAAATGAGCCCTTTCAGCTATGCCAATAAAATTAAAACCCCTATCCTGTTAATTCATGGCGAAATGGACGAGAACCAAGGTACATTCCCTATCAATAGCGAACGTTTATTCAATGCAATTAAAGGACATGGAGGCACTACTCGTTTTGTTTACCTGCCTTACGAAGGCCACGGTTACAGAGCTAAAGAAAACATTTTACACATGATTTGGGAAACCAATAAATGGCTAGACACCTATGTGAAAAATGCGAAACCAGCCACAAAGTAAGTTGTAATAACAGGCCTAATCGCCCAACTATTCAAACGTCCGGTGGATTTAATTATTCATCGGACGTTTTTTTTGTTAGAACATCAAGCCCATTGCCTCTTTTGTTCCGCTAGCCTTGCTTTCTGCTTAAGTCCCAGTCAAATCGGGAGCTATCGCTGCCAATCAAACTTAGGAGGATAAATACCAAATAAACCCTTATGGATTAGAAATCTATAGTTTTAGCACAGGTTGAAAGTCTTAACAGTAGTTACTTCCAAGTCATTTGCACGAGCAGAATATGGAAATAACGACATCTCTACCATAGATTTCTCTTCGTGCCTCATCGATATGACGGAAGCAGTGTAAAACATTTATAGAAACTAAAGCAACTGTAATAAATTACAGGATTTTAACCTTTAACTAGATCACAATAATTAACTTATTTCTATCCTAAAGAAAGTATCTTTGTTGTGTCATGAAAAAAACAATCGAAGTAATTACTGCAAGCCGCAAGGCCTTATTAAGCTTGGTTGAAGATTTGAGCACTGAGCAAATGAACAAAATACCCACAGGTTTTAACAACAACCTAGCGTGGCAAATAGGGCACATGGTGGTTAGCCAGCAAATTCTATGCTATAAGCTATCCAACAATGCTTTCGTCATAGATCCCACTTTGATAGACAAATACAAAAATGGCTCTAAACCAGAAAGTTTCATCTCGGCCGAAGAAATTGCCCAAATGAAAGCTTATTTGTTAACTAACATAGTGCAATTAGAAGAAGATCTAGCTACAGACAAATTCGTTAATTATACACCCTATAGCGTAAGCACTTACAAAGGCGACCGATTAGAGAAAGTTGAAGATGCCATTAAGTTCCTGGTATCGCACGATGGTTTACACTACGGTTGTAGCCTAATGATCAAGAAATTTGTTTAGTTTATTTGATGCGATATTTTTTTCATATTGGGTATAATGGCCATACCTACAATGGTTGGCAACGGCACCCTAAGGCACATAGCGTACAAGAAGTTATAGAAAGCAAGTTGAGTGCTATCTTCAAAGTTCCAATAGGCATTGTAGGCTGTGGCCGTACAGATACCAGCGTACACGCCAACCAGTATTTTTTTCATGTAGATATTGCACAAGAGATAGATTTCGACCTGTTCTTTATCTTAAATAGAATTTTGCCCCACAACATTGCTGTGTTCGATATCATCCCTATGGATGGCAAACAACACGCCCGATTTGATGCCGTACAACGCAAATACGACTATTACCTACATACCTATAAAAATCCATTTTTGGGGCAGTTGAGCTCTTATTACAACGTAACAAAGCTTAATACCCAAGAGATGAAGAAAGCAGTAGCATTACTGCCAAAATATAAAGACTACAGAGCTTTTTGTACTGCACCAGACAAAAACGAACATACCATTTGTAATGTAATGGAAGCAAAGCTTTATTGCTCTGCCGACGAGCAACATTTCCGTTTTCATATTGCTTCAAACCGTTTTTTAAGCAAAATGATAAGAATATTGACTGGAAATTTATTGAAGATTGGCAAAAACGAACTCAGTATAGATCAGTTTGAACATCACCTATCTACCCTAGAAATTCCCGAAACCTTTGAAATTGCCAAACCAACAGGGCTATATCTCTCAAAAGTAACCTATCCCTACCTTAATTTAGAACCTAGAACAGAGTTTAACAACTTCTCAAAAAGCGATTGGATAGAAATTTAGCGGTTTAGTAAAGTAACTGTTTTAAACTAAAAATCTTATTTTTAAAAAAATAAAGATGATGAGCTTTGAAATTGATATCCAAACCTACCAAGATCTAAATATCTTTCAGGGTAGTAAATCTGAATTTTCTGTATACAGCTTGTTCAATAAATGTAAAACCGTAGCTGGCAATCAAAAAATTCAAGAAATGATGCGCAGTCCGACAAATGACTTGGACGTACTTGAAAAACGAACAGCTGCATTCAATTTTCTATCTGAAAATGTATTCTATTTGGATATCTCAAATGAGCAATTAGATCTAATTTTGCATTATCTGAATTATGGAAAAAGAAAGCTGAGAGGCAATTTGATTGATGCTCTCGCTATTTTTATCAAAAATAAGTTTCACGAAACGCAAGACTATTATGTTGTTAAAATAGGCTTAAAATATCTTTTACACCTAATTAAAAGCTGTTATTCATTATGCGATTATCTACAGCAACCTCACGCCCCCATACATTTAAAGGACATAGGTGAGGAAATGCAAGATATTATCGAGAAACTACCTCTTTATAAAAAGAGAGCATTCTCTATAAAACCAATTAAATTTTACGAGCTGAGCAAATTAGATTCGCTTATAAGAACCAGAGAAAACATTATTTTGTTGCATAATCTTCTTGATTGTGTCCATAGAGTTGATGCGCTGCAAACTATTGCAAGCATGTGTTCAGAAAAAAATTTCACTTTGCCAAAATACTTGCCTGGTGCAAACAAATTGAGTGTAAATATTGATGGAATTTATCACCCAGCAATTCCATCTGCGGTAAAGAACGATGTCACTATAAACCATGAGAACCATTTAACTTTTTTAAGTGGCTCAAACATGGCTGGAAAATCTTCATTATTGAAATCGCTCGGTATCGCCATTTATCTGGCTCATATTGGATTTCCCGTTCCCGCATCATCTATGCGTACTACCATTTTTAATGGCTTAGTAACCACAATAAATATTGCCGATAATGTGCAAAACGGGCTAAGCCATTATTTAAGTGAGGTGCTAAGAGTTAAATACCTATTAAATACCCTTGTCGAAAGGCAGAAAATATTTGTCATATTAGACGAACTTTTTAAAGGAACCAACGCAAAAGATGCTTCTGAAGCAACCGAAATTGTTGTTGATGGTTTTTCCAGAATTAAAAACTCGGCATTCATAATTTCAAGTCATATTACCGAATTAGCAGATCGATTTGAAAAATCTAACATTTCTTTGATGCACATGGAGCATCTTATGGTAGAAGACAAACCAGTTTTCACCTACCAAATTAAAAAGGGCGTAACTAAAGACGGAATTGGAATGTTTTTTATATATAACGAAAATATCCCTTCACTACTTTATGACGCTGAAAAGGCATCCATAAAATAACCAGGTTCAATAAACATTCCTTCAAACCTAAGAACATTATCCATCTCCTATTTGTTATTCATCAAACATTAAAACCTAAAAAAGATGAACATCACAGGAAATACAAAAGGTGGCAAGCCAGAGAAAAACCAACCCCATGTTAACAAACCAGTAAATTCGGTTAAAGAAGACATTGAGGCAGGCAACATAAAGCCAGTTAAGAACCCTGAGCCAGCAAAACAACGCGAACAGAGCGAACAGCCCGTGCATTCGGTAAAGAAAGCACCAAAGGATAAATAAAGATAAAGCCTCAGCAGCTAAACTACTGAGGCTTTATCTTTCGTGCTCCCGACGAGATTCGAACTCATATCGATGGTACCGGAAACCATAATTCTATCCATTGAACTACGGGAGCAAATTTTGGCAAATATAGCTAATCAGTTTGTTTGTTCAATAGTTCTTGCCACACATTCTATTTTAAAAACCAACAATCTAAAATAATTAGCCTTAATTATCGATAAATACAGCATTTTCAAAAATAAAAACGCAACTTTACACGCCCATAGAGTAAAAACACACCTAGTCCACCGCTTATGGAAGAACTGCAAGTAGAAGAAGTATTACATTTATTAGAAAGCGAAAACGATAGGCAATTAAAAGCCTATTTAAACGAACTAAACATTTCGGATGTTGAAGAACTAATAGATGAACTTCCCCAATATGCAGTTAAATTTATCGAAACGCTTTCCATCAAAAGAGCGGTAAACGTTTTTCGTATCCTCGATTTCCCTACTCAAGAGCGGATCATTAAAAAACTACAGGCCAACAAGCTCACCGAAATTATTAGGCAATTACCGCCCGATGATAGAACCGCCCTATTTAGTGAGTTACAAGGAGAAGCCGTAAAAAAGCTATTGGTACTCTTACCAGACCACGACCGTAAAGAAGCCCTAAACCTCTTAGGCTACCAAGAAGATAGTGTGGGCCGCTTAATGACACCAGATTTCATTGCAGTAAAAACCGACTGGACAGTACAAAGAGTACTCTCACACATTCGTAGGTACGGCAAAAACTCGGAAACCATTGACGTAGTTTATGTAATAGATAAAGACGGCGTATTACTAGACGATATTCGTATTCGCGAAATACTCCTCTCAGACCCAGAAGCAAAAATTGGTGAACTCACAGACAACCGCCTCATCTCGTTAAATGTGAACGATCCCCAAGAAGAAGCCATCAACGTTTTTAAAATGAATAACCGTGTGGCCCTACCTGTAACCGACGATCAGAAAGTACTTTTAGGCATTGTAACCGTAGATGATATTTTGTGGATAGCCCACGAAGAATATACCGAAGACATGCACAAAATGGGGGGTACACAAGCCCTCGACGAGCCATATCTCGACGTACCCGTATTTCAACTCTACAAAAAACGTGTAGTTTGGTTAATCGTACTTTTCTTTGGCGAGCTGCTCACCATTGCCGCCATGTCTGGTTTCGAAGACCAAATTGCCAAAGTAGTAATTTTAGCCACCTTTATTCCATTAATTATCTCTAGCGGCGGCAACAGCGGTTCGCAGGCAGCCACCCTAATTATCCAGGCCATGGCGCTCGGCGAGGTTACCATTAAAGACTGGTGGAATGTCATGCGCCGCGAAATTTTCTCCGGAATTTTTCTGGGCACCACCCTATGCTTGCTCAGTTTTTGTGTAATAGCCGCTTGGCAAATTATCATGCCAGGTTTTAACGAACACTACATACGCATTGGCTTAGTAGTAGGCTGCTCGCTAGTTGGCGTAGTACTTTGGGGCACCCTAATGGGCTCTATGCTGCCATTACTGCTCAAAAAACTAGGTGCCGACCCTGCCGCATCCTCTACCCCCTTTGTAGCTACCTTGGTAGATGTAACCGGTTTAATCATCTATTTTTCTTTTGCATTCTTGTTTTTAAGAGGCGTATTGCTCTAATTTAGAAAAGCAAGGTCAACCACATTTCGGATACAGTAACCCCGCTTTCACTTCTATTCCCGATGAAAAATCGGGATATAACCATTCAATCGGGTTTATCACACAAAGGCTTGTACACATCGCTTCAGTTTTAAACCCAACGTTAAATTTACTTGCAATAAAAAGAACAAATTGAGAACTTTAGCTAAACAATAACAAGTATGAGCAACCAAAACCAACTTTCTACAGCACAGCAACAAGAGCTAATTAGCATTTTAAAGAAGCGTTTTGAGAAAAATATGAACCACCACGAAGGTTTAGCGTGGGCAAAAGTACAAGCGAAACTAGAAACCTCTCCTAAAAAGCTTTGGATTTTAAACGAAATGGAAGTTACCGGTGGCGAACCAGATGTTGTTGGCTATGATAAAGCTACAAACGAATTTATCTTTTACGATTGTGCCGCAGAAAGCCCAAAAGGACGAAGAAGTATTTGCTACGATCAAGAAGCGCTAGATTCAAGGAAAGAACATAAACCAAAGCATAGTGCCATAGGCATGGCTGCAGAAATGGGAATAGCACTTTTAACCGAAGAACAATACCACGAACTGCAAAAACTAGGCACCTTCGATACAAAAACTTCAAGTTGGCTGGCCACCCCTCCCCAAGTTAGAAAACTTGGTGGTGCCATCTTTGGCGATTGCCGCTTTGGCCGTGTATTTGTTTACCATAACGGTGCCGAGTCTTATTACGGCGCTAGAGGTTTTAGAGGCTCTTTAAGGGTTTAAAAAGCATTTGCATTTATAAACCATCACTTTTTAAAAGATTTCTCCTAACGTAGAAATGGCGGCAAGACGAGATAAAACTTTGTCAACTTTCTATGCAGTTTACCCAAAAAGTTGATAAAACTAAACCTTATAAAAAAAGCCTCTTAGATTATAAAAATCTAAGAGGCTTTTGCTCTTTACAAGTCCCCTTTAGGGGATTTAGGGGTTAAACATTAAACCTAAAGTGCATAATATCGCCGTCTTCTACCACGTAAGCCTTACCTTCCACGCCTAATTTACCTGCTTCTTTACAAGCATTTTCAGAACCTAGGGTTACAAAATCGTTGTACTTAATTACTTCGGCACGTATAAAACCTTTTTCAAAATCTGTGTGGATTACGCCAGCAGCCTGTGGCGCTGTAAACCCTTTGGTAATGGTCCAAGCCCTTACCTCTTGTACACCAGCCGTAAAATAAGTATATAAATCTAACAAGCGATAAGCTGCTCTGATCAATTTCGCCACACCAGACTCATCTAAACCTAAATCTTGCAAGAATATTTGACGCTCTTCGTAATCCTCTAACTCTGCAATTTCAGATTCAATTTTTGCCGAAATAATTAACACCTCTGCATTCTCGCTAGCTACTGCAGCCTTAACCTGCTCTACATAAGCATTTCCGGTTATTACCGAAGCCTCATCTACATTGCAAACGTACATTACAGGCTTTTGGGTTAATAAACCTAAGCCGCCGATGAATTCAAAATCATCTTCCGTTAAATTTGCAGAACGAACAGAATTACCCGTTTCTAAATGATTTTTTACCACAGAAAGAATATCAAACTCTTTTTTGGCATCTTTATCATTCTTCGCTTGTTTTTCTATCTTTTGGATGCGCTTACTTACCGTATCCAAATCTTTCAGTTGCAATTCGGTATCAATAATTTCTTTATCACGAATTGGATCTACAGAACCATCAACATGGATAATGTTGCCATCGTCGAAACAACGCAAAACGTGAATAATGGCATTGGTAGCTCTAATATTGCCTAAAAATTGATTGCCTAAGCCCTCACCTTTCGATGCTCCCTTTACCAAGCCTGCAATATCTACAATTTCTATGGTATTAGGCACTACACGCTGTGGTTTCACCAACTCCGATAGTTTGTTTAAGCGCTCGTCTGGAACAGTAATTACGCCCACATTGGGTTCTATTGTACAAAAAGGAAAGTTAGCCGACTGCGCTTTTGCGTTTGATAAACAGTTAAATAAAGTCGATTTCCCAACATTTGGTAAACCTACTATACCACATTGTAATGCCATTTTAATTCTTTGATTTTAAATTTATGATTGTAGTGGATCGAACAAAAGCTTATCCATCAAGTTTTTCAAGGCGCAAAGATAACAAATAGATTTACGATTTTAGTGCCTGCTATATCAGTTAGTGCCAAAATGGCTATGTTTTATTCCCAATGTATCAAATAAAGGCACGGTATTCTTATTTGTAGTAATGTAACAATTTATTTAGCTTAGTAGAATCAAATAAAATTATGGAAAATAACTTCGAACAAACTACAACAACTGGAGAGCAAGAAAATGCGCCTCAATTAATCGTAACGGAAGATATGCGCAGCTATCTCTATGACATGGCTGGCTGGGCTAAATTTCTTGGCATACTGGGCTTTGTCTTTTCGGGCTTAATGGCAATTATGGCCCTTGGCATGGGTGCCATGTTTACTACTATTTCGCAAATGTCAGGTATGGAAATGTACAGTGGCCTAGGTGGAGGCGTATTTACCTTTGTATTTTTTCTTTATGCCTTACTATTTCTTTACCCTAGCTTAATGCTTTTTAGTTATGCGGTTAAAGCTAAACAGGGGGTATTATATGCCGACCAGCTTAGTTTAGAAACAGGTATTCGCAAGCTAAAATCGTTTTTTAAGTTTTACGGCATACTAGCAATTGTATTTATTATTTTATATGCTCTTATCTTTCTATTTGCAATAATAGGTGGCATAGCAGGCCGTTAATGATATTTCTCCATGCCTTTAGCCGGCTGCCACTTACTGTTGGGCTCAAAATAGTTCCATAGCATTTTACTGAGGTTTCTAATGAGTGTTGCCCCCTCGTTATCGTATTTCCAAGAAGTATCTTTTTGGTTTTTGGTAATGATACAGGCTACATAATCTCCGTGTGGTGCATTTACTAAAAACACTTCAGATCTGGAGGCATCTACTGCACCAGATTTAGAAGCCACCTGTACATAGGGAGGTATTTCGGCTAAGGCATCATTATCAAAATAAATACGGATTAAATTCCGGTATATCCTTTCAGAAGCCGCTTCGCTAATCATTTTGCCCTTTCTAATTAAAGTGAGCAAGGTGGCCATTTCGCGAGGTGTGGTTTGCCCCCAGCCATACCTTTTCCAATCTTCTCGCCTCCCTGCAGTCCTAGAATTCACCTTAGTGTGTTGCAGGCCATATTTTTCTAGTAATAAGTTAATGGCAGTTCCGGTTCCGGCTAAACTTTGGCTCCATAAACTTGCGGTATTGTCGCTTGTGGTAATCATCAACATCAGCACTTTGGCTAACCATATCTTTTCTCCATCCTTAAACGATCCCAAAATATCTTCGCCGGCATATAGCAAGCTGTCTTTATAGGTTAATTGGGTTTTATAAGCCAGCTCTCCTTTTTCTATCTTATCAAAAATCCCGCAAGTAATGGGTACTTTAATCATACTTGCCGTTGGAAATATAGTGTCGGCATTAAGCACTGCTATTTTACCTGTTTTTAAAGACTTTACATAAATACCTACCTCGCCTTTAAAGTCTTTGGCCAATTCGGCAATCATTTTATTAAGTTTTGCATCTACTCGCTCGGCCTGAGAAAAAGCATTTAAGGAGAAAAGGCTGGCGATAAAAAATAAGGAGAATTTTTTCATAATTTTTAGGGAGTTTATCTTGCCATATACACACAGATGCAATTATTTATACATAGAAATAGATTAATCAAAAATATTGAGCGCCCTAAATCTGTGTATCCCGTAATCGGGACAAGCGCTGTGGCTACTATGTTTGGCACTTTATTTAAACAAAAATCCCTCCCTAATTGGGAAGGATTATATACCTGGTTTTAATTCTTAGAATGAAAAATCATCATCTGATTTTGCAACATAATCTGTGTTCTCAGAATATTCGTAACGTTTTTCTACTACATCTTGGCGAGATTTAATATAGTCAACTGTTTCCGTTAGCCCCTCTGTAAATTTCTCAAAATCTTCTTTGTACAAGAAAATTTTATGTTTTACAAAAACACCGTCTTCTAATCTTTTCTTACTTTCGGTTAACGTAAGGTAGTAATCACCTGAACGTGTTGCTTTTACATCAAAAAAATAAGTGCGCTTACCTGCTCTTACTTTCTTAGAAAAAACCTCTTCTCTCTCTTTGTTGTCGAAATCTCCCATTTTTTTTATTGTGTGTAGTGTGGTTTTGGTTGGGGTAAATATAATGCAATAATTTCCAAATTTCCAAATAGAAACGGTAGTAGTTACAGTTTTTTTTTAATATTTTATAGATTTTCTTCTTCTAGCAACTGATTTTGATACAACTCTGTGTAGGCTCCGCCTTGCTTCAGTAGTTCATCATGTGTACCCTCTTCTACAATACGGCCTTCATCTAGCACCAAAATTTTGTCGGCATTTTTTATGGTAGAAATACGATGTGCAATTAGCACACTGGTATTTCCTTTCATTAAACGGCCTAAATTTCTAAGAATTTCCTCTTCTGTTTTGGTATCTACTGCCGACAGGCAATCGTCGAAAATAAGTATTTTAGGAGCTTTTATTAAAGCTCTTGCTATGGCTACCCGCTGTTTTTGTCCGCCCGAAAGCGTAATGCCCCTTTCGCCCAACATGGTTTCAAATTGTTGCTGAAAACCTATAATGTTATCGTAAACTGCGGCATCTTTAGCGGCTTGCTCTACTTGTGGGTTACGTACGGTATCTAAACCAAAGGCAATGTTATTTTTTATAGTATCAGAAAACAAGAAAACCTCTTGTGGCACAAAACCAATTTGGGAACGATATTGTTGCAAATTAAGCTTTTTAAGAGGCTTACCATCTACTTCAATTTCGCCTTGGGTGGTATCGTACATGCGCATTATTAAGTTGGCCAAGGTAGATTTACCCGAACCTGTTTTACCTATAATCGCTAAAAAATGTCCTTGTTTCACTTCGAAACTTATGTTCTTCAAAGCTTCGATGCCCGTATCGGGGTATGTAAAACTCACATTTTTAAAAATCAGGTTTCCGTTTAATGAAATCTCCTCTTTACCTGTTTTAATATCGGGTTGTAACTCTAAAAACTCATTGATCCGTTTTTGAGAAGCTGCGGCACGCTGTATAAGCGTAGTTACCCAGCCCAACATGGTAACAGGAAAAGTAAGTTGGTTAACATAAACAATAAATTCGGCAATGTTGCCTGGCGTAATGGCACCGTCTATTACTTGTTTACCACCAATATAAATCGTTAAAATGGTGCTTATGCCTACTAGAAGCAGCATAGTTGGGTAAAAAAAAGCCTGCACCTTAACTAGGCTCATGGAGTTTCTTTTATAAGCATTGCTTTCTTGCGCAAAAACTTCTTGTGCATAAGCTTCCCTTACATAAGATTTCATTACCCTCACCCCAGAAAAGCGCTCTTGCACAAAACTCGACAATCGTGAAAGTTGCTCTTGTATCTTTTCACTTTTATGATTGATAATAGTATTCACATAGTAAATAGCGATCACCAAAATAGGCAGGGGCAGCAGGGCATAAATGGCCAAGGTAGTATTTACCGAAAACATAAAGTAAATGACCAAACAAAAAAGTACCGTGGTATTAATGGCATACATAATAGCTGGGCCTACATACATGCGTACTCTATTTACATCTTCGGTAGCTCGGTTCATTAAATCGCCGGTGTTGTTACGACGGTAAAACCCCAAGGTAAGTTTTTGGTAATGCGCATAGATTTCATTCTTCATGTCGAACTCTATATGCCTAGACATCAAAATAATGGTTTGGCGCATAAAGAAAAGAAACAACCCTCTGAACAAGTATAAAAGAAGAATTAATGCACCAAAAAACAATAAGCTATACCCAAAAATATCGTAAACAATTGCCTGTCTATCAAAACCATTGTACAACCTATAAATAGTAATATTATCGGTAATGAGGTTAAAAGCATGTCCCATTACCTGGGCAGGCACCACCCCAAAGATGTTAGAAATTACCACAAAAAAAACACCTGGCAAAACCCTCCATTTGTACTTTATAAAATATTTATTGAGGAAAAATAAGTGTCTCATTGTAGGGCAAAGTTAAGCTTTTGGTTCATTAGTTCATTGAAAATTGGTTAGTTGCCCAGTTATTTTGTTAATAATGGATGACCGATAGGCAATGATTTATTGTTATGCCATTTATCTATCAACAATTGACAATCAACTATCTGCCAAAGGGAGATACACTTTATTTAAAATACGCTTAGATTTAATGATTTTTTTGTCTTAGTTTTGCAACTTACGTTTCAACGTTATTTCTATGGCGCAAATCAGTTCTTCTAATTATGCTATTTTAGCGCAATTAAGCCAATCTGGCCACAAGAAAGTGGTATTTTGTAACGACCCTTCTACCGGATTAAAAGCTATTATTGCCATACACGATACTACTTTAGGCCCAGCTTTGGGTGGTGTTAGAATGTGGAACTACAACTCGGAAGCCGAAGCCTTAGAAGATGTTTTACGCTTATCTAAAGGCATGACCTATAAAGCAGCCATTGCAGGTCTAAATGTAGGTGGCGGCACTGCGGTAATTATTGGCGATTCTAGAAAACAAAAAAGCGAAGCTTTAATGCGCAGTTTCGGTCGTTTTGTTAAAAACCTAAACGGAGAATTTATTGCGGGCGAAGATGTAGGCACTACGGTACGCGACATGGAGTACATCCGTATGGAAACACAGCACGTTACTGGCGTTCCCGAATCGTTAGGTGGTGCGGGCAATCCGGCCCCTTATACTGCAAAAGGTGTTTACTTAGGCATTAAGGCATGCGTTAAAGAGGTTTATGGCACGGATGAATTGGCAGGCCGATCTGTAGTGGTACAAGGTGCGGGCAACGTTGGCGAACATTTGGTAGAATTGCTAAGAAACGACAACGTAGAAGTTTACGTAACCGATATTAACGAAGACCATATGCGGGTAATTGCTCGTAAATACAAAGCAAAAGCCATAGAGGCCGATAAGATTTTTAATGTTGGAGCCGATATTTATGCCCCTTGTGCTTTAGGCGCTACCATTAACGATAAAACTTTAAAAACCATGAAGTTTGCCATTATTGCAGGTTCGGCCAATAACCAACTGGCCGACGAGCAAGTGTATGGACAGCTTTTACACGACAAAGGAATACTTTATGCGCCAGATTATTTAATCAACGCTGGTGGAATTATCAGTTGCTACTCGGAATTAACCGGCTTCGGAAAAAAACGCACCATACAACTTACCGAGCATATTTACGAAGCTACCAGAGAAGTCATCAAATTATCAAAATCTGAAAATATACCCACTAATTTAGCCGCTGCCCGTATCGCCGAAAAACGTATCGACGATATAAAGAAAATAAAATCATCCTATTAATTTAATAAATAACACACAAAAGGTAATTATACCACAATCGTTCTTACATTCATGTTAAACAGAAGGCACTTAAGAATTAAAGCCATGCAAAATATCTTTGCTTGGCACACCACCGAAAAAAAAGACACGGTAAGCAGTCAGAAAACTTTAATGAAAAGTATTGATGAAGTAAATCAGATGTACGTTTCTATGCTAGCACTTATAGTTGATGTTACCGAATATACTGCAAATGATGCCATAGAAAGGGCCAACAAACATTTGCCTACTGCCGAAGATCTAAATCCAAATCAAAAATTATTGCACAACAAGTTTGTGAATGTTTTAAAGCACAACCCAGCATATGTTGCCGCAGTAAACAAATATCAAATTAACTGGTTTGCAGACCCAGAATTGGTTAAAGCAATATTTAATAAGTTAAAAGAAACCAAAGAATACGAGGCGTATTTAGCCGAAGATGCGGAAGAAACCCTAGAAAGCTCCAAGGAAATCATCAAGTTTATCTTTCGTAAAATGCTCTTGAAAAACGTAAACGTAGTTCAAGCGTTTGAAGATAAATTTATTAATTGGCCGGTAGATCGCGAAGTAATGCAGGGCATGATTGCCAAAACCTTAAAAAACTTCGAATCGGAAAACCCTTTAGAGAACAAGCTTACGCCTATTAGTGCCGACTGGAAAGAAGACAGCACTTTTGTGCAAGACCTTTTCGCTTATACCCTTAAAAACGACGATAAATATCAGGCCTTAATTGCAGATAGAACTAAGAACTGGGAGTCGGAACGTATTGCCTTAATGGATACTATTTTAATGAAAATGGCCATTTGCGAATTGATGAACTTCCCTTCTATCCCGGTTAAGGTTACCATTAACGAATACCTAGAATTATCAAAAGATTACAGTACACCGAAAAGTAATACTTTTATAAATGGTATCTTAGACAAAATTTTAAACGATTTAAAGAAAAACAACAGTATTAAAAAGTTAGGTAGAGGATTAATTGATGAATAATCATAAGGTTGAATGAATGATATGCAACTTTATAACGTTTCAACATTACAACAACAAAATAATACAGATGAAAAAACTTTTTTTAATTGCTATTTGTAGTGCAACGTTTATCGCTTGCCAAAATAAAGCTAGCGAAAACGGAACCGTTGCTACAGATAGTACATCGACCGCAGTAATTGCCGAGGCAGATGCACCAAAAGTACAGGTAGAAAAAGCAATCTACGATTTTGGCACGATAAAGCAAGGCGAAAAGGTTAGTTACGAGTTTAAGTTTAAAAACGTTGGCAAAACCCCTTTAATTATTACCAACGCTACCGCAACTTGTGGCTGTACAGTACCCGAATACCCCTCGCAGCCTATTAAACCAGGCGAAGAGGGTACAATAAAAGTAATTTTTGATAGTGCAGGCAAATTAGGATTGCAAGATAAAGTGATAACCATTAGCTCTAATGCCAACCCTAAGTTTGAAGAACTGCACTTAGTAGGCGACATTAAGGAAAAATAGACATCAGTTTATAGGGGTAGCTTTACGATAGGCTATTGGTGCAAATTACCTACACGGACTAAGGACTTATCCTTTTACGAACTATAAGCTATTAACTAAACAACAGTAAAACAATATTTCAACAATAAAAAACAACACAAAATGATATCAACAGTAATTTTACAAGCAGGAGGCTCAGGAACACAAACGTTAATTATGTTTGGTTTAATGGCTGTGGTAATGTATTTTTTCATGATTAGACCACAAATGAAAAAAGCTAAAGAACACAAAAAATTAGTTTCAGAATTAGGTATTGGCGATAAAATTGTAACTACAGCAGGTATTCATGGTAAAATTGTAGGTACAGCAGAAACTACCTTCCTTATTGAGACAGAAGGAGGTGGTAAAATCCGTTTCGATAAATCGGCCATCTCTCTTGATGCAACAAAAGCCGCTGCGCCAAAAGCATAGTAAAAAATAAGGTTTAGCCACAGATACACATTAGCATTAGTTTAAGCTGTGTATCTGTGGCTTTTTTATTGTAATTTTACCTCATGCCTTTTATTAAATTAACCAGGTTAGAACAAAAACGCTTCGGAGCCGTTGTAGTTTGCATATTGTGTGCAGTTGCCGCTTGGTTATTTTTAGCCCTCAATAAGAAATACCCCTACGCGGTACAAACCGAACTCATCTATAAAGAAGAACCACAGGGAAAAGCTTTTAAAGCACTACAACCAGATACCGTAGATTTAAAAGTGGAAGGCACGGGCTGGCAACTCCTATTTGCCCGCCTAAGAATTAAACCACCCGCTATTGCCGTAAGTTTACAAAAGCTAAACAGCAGAAGCTACGTAGTCTTATCAGAACAACTAGACCAAGTTAACCGGCAGCTAGAAACATCCCAAAGGGTAATTTCCATTAAACCTGATACGCTTTATTTCGATTTTTCTAAAAGAACCAATAAACGCGTACCATTAAAATTAATTTCTAAACTAACATTTGCCCCCCAATTCGGTATAGAAAAAGAAATAAAACTTAGCCCGGCTTATGTAAATATTTCTGGTCCTCAAGAAGAGTTACAAAAAATACATACTTGGCCTACTGATAGTTTAAAGCTTAACGATATTAAAACTGATATAGATACCCGGATAAACCTCATTAAAAATTCCAAAAACAACATTAATATCTACCCTAGCAATGTTGGTGTAAAAATTTCGGTAGATGAGTTTACCGAAAAAACTATTGAAGTACCATTAAGCATACTCAATAACAAAGCCTATCATGATGTAAAGCTGTACCCTAAAAAGGTTAAAATTACACTAATGGTGGCACTCTCTAATTATGCTAAAACTAATGAAGAAGAATTAAAAGCAGCCGTAGATTTAAATGATTGGAAAATATTAGGACACAATAGACTTTTCGTTAAAATCACCAAGATACCCAATTTTGCTAAATTGGTGAGCGTTATACCCAACAGTGTAGATTTTATTATCGAAAAATAATGTTAAAAATTGGAATAACCGGCGGTATTGGCAGTGGGAAAACTACTATTTGCAAGGTTTTCGAAACTTTGGGCATTCCTGTTTTTTATGCAGATACTGTTGCTAAACAAATTATGACTACCGATACCATACTGATGCAGGGCATTAAAGCTACCTTTGGTGCAGAAAGCTATTTTAACAACGGTACGTTAAACAATAAGCATATTGCCAATATTGTATTTAATAACGAAACCGAATTAGCTAAGCTCAATGCCCTGGTGCACCCTGCGGTATTTAGAGCTTTTGACGAGTGGGATGCCAAGTTACCAAAACACTTGCCCTACTCACTAAAAGAAGCAGCCCTGTTATTCGAAAGCGGCTCGTATAAAATGTGCGACAAAAACATTCTAGTAACTGCACCTCATGCGCTTAAAATTACAAGAGTTACCCAAAGGGATGGCACAAGCGAAGCGCAAGTACTGGCTAGAATGAGCAAACAGTTTACCGACGAACAGAAAATAAAAATGGCCGATTTCCTGATAGAAAACAGCGAAAACCAATCCATCATATTACAAGTTTTACACTTACACCAACAGTTTCTAAAAATGACTGAATGATTGCGTAAACGTCATTCCTATAAAAAATTTAGTTTAAATAGCCTTATATAGCAAACTATCAGCTAGCAACCTTTGTCCATCACGTCGAATGACCAATCCAATACTTCAAGATTTTATTACACTAACTAAAACTGGCCTATATTGCAGCTATGGCAACTTCTACTTAGATCCGCAAGAGCCTGTGCCAAATGCCGTAATTTCCCATGCCCACGGCGACCATGCCATAAGTGGAAACCAACAGGTGTACTGCACCGAAGCTACACAGCTCTTTATGCAACATCGTTATAAAAAATTTGCCGCAGCTAGTTTTGAAATAAAAGCGTACCAAGAAAAGTTCGACATAAATGGCGTAAAAATTAGCTTCTACCCTGCCGGGCATATCTTAGGTTCGGCAATGGTATTAATGGAATATCAAAATGTACGCTATTTATATACTGGAGATTACAAACTAGCACCCGATAGCACGTGCGAACCCATTGTGTTTGTTAAAGCAGATGTTTTAATTACCGAAACTACTTTTGCCGACCCAGAAGTAAAACATCCGGAGGCGGCAACAGAAATTAAGAAGCTAAATACCGTAACTAGCAATATTATGCTTGGTGCTTATGCCCTAGGCAAAAGCCAAAGGTTAATTTCGTTAATAAACAAACACTGCCCCAACAAAAAAATATTAGTGCACCATACCATTATGCCTTTTGTAAACATTTACGAGCAACAGGGCATAAACATGGGCAATTACCAAGTTTACGACAGAAAAATCATGAAACAGCAGCTAGAAGGCAACATATATCTAGTACCACCAATGGTTTTTAACAGCTATATTAGAGCTATTAATGTAGTAAGGGTATTTGCCACAGGGTGGAAATACCTACAACAGGGCAATGGTTTGCACCTCTATATTTCTGACCATGTAGATTGGCAAGACATTATACAAACTATTGAAGAAGTACAACCAAGAGAAGTGTGGACCTTACATGGTGACGGAAAACAGTTACAGGCACACTTTAAAAACCAATTAACGGTTAAGATACTAAACGGCTGATAATTGACGGCTTGGAAGAATAGGTTAAGCCGAAGATTATTTTGCCAAAAATCACAGGTATATTCAAAATTCAATAATTTTATTATTCAATTATTTAAAAAGTGAAAGAGGGCGAGGATTTCTATTTGAATGAAGACGGCTTAATGGTTTTTACAAAAGCTTACCATTTAAAGCGTGGCTATTGCTGTAAAAACAAATGCAAGCACTGCCCTTGGAGTTTTGGCAAAAAAAAGGAAAAGAAAAATCCTAATTAACCTCCTCATTCTTTTTAAAGCAAAAAATCTCCGATAATTTAACTATCGGAGATTTTTGTGATACGCATAGACAGGCTTAATTCTTTCTTTCAATTTCTCTATCCATTTCGGTCATGTTTACATTGGAAGATTGCGAAAAATCGCCAAGTAAATGGTTATTGAAATAATCGGCCAAACGCCAAAACATATACTCGGTCATGTCGCCAAAACCGTGGCGTTGCCCTGGCACTAAAATAAAATCGAAGCGTTTACCAGCTTTAATCAATGCATCCGCTACCCTAATACTTCCGGCAGGGTGCACGTTGTTATCAATATCGCCGTGCATTAATAGCAAATGTCCTTTTAGGTTTTTAGCCAAGCTTGGGTTTTTATCAATCGAATATTTGAAAGTAGTATCTCCTTTTAGCGACACAATCTCTTTAACGCCATGATGCTTTTCGCTCCACCAACGGTTATAAATGCTATTATCATGGTTGCCCGCCGCAGAAACTGCTACCTTAAAGAAATCTGGATAAACCAGCATGGCCGCAGTTGACATGAAGCCACCACCAGAGTGCCCGGTAATACCTACTTTAGTGGCATCGATATAGCTATACCTATCGGCCAATTGTTCTACCGTTGCTTTTTTATCTGCCAAACCATAATCACGCAGATTGCCATAGCCATAGGTGTGGTACCATTTAGAACGGGCTGGATGACCACCTCTGTTGCCCACCGTTACCACAATGTAACCCAGTTGCGCCAAACGATCCATCCTATCCATACTACGACCAAAAGATTTGTTTACAGCTTCTGTTTGTGGCCCTGGATAAACATACGCTATAATTGGATATTTCTTTGTAGCGTCAAAATTAAAGGGCTTATACATTACGCCATACAAATCCGTAATACCATCGTCTGCTTTTACTTTAAAAGGCTCTGGAAATTTGTAGCCTGCAGCCATCAATAACGATAAGTCTGCGGTTTCTAACTCCATTACCTTGTTACCATTGTTATCGTAAAGGGTCGATTTTGGCACCGTATTTACTCTCGAGTAGTTGTTTACAAAATAGCGACCTGCATCATCCATGTTTACAGCATGATCAAAATCGCCGGCATTTAACAGTTTCAATCCAGAACCGTCAAAATTCACACGGTATAAATGATAGTAATAAGGGTCTTCTTTGGCCTCTTTACCATTGGCAGTGAAATAGAGAACTCTGGCCTTTTCGTCAATATTTACAATGTTTTCGCAATGGAAAGATCCCTTGGTAATCTGATTTTTAAGCTTTCCGTTTTCATCAAACAGGTAAAAATGTCCCCAACCATCGCGTTCGCTCCAATGGATCAGCTCTTTACCACCATTTACCAAACCCGGGCGCTGTACTTCTACATAGGTATTAAAACGTTCATCTATCAATGGCTTAACATTTCCGCTAGCTACCTCTACCAAACAAACATCAATACGTTTTAAATCGCGGCTGGTACGCCCCATATAAAACTTATTGTTATCGCCCAACCACATTACCGGACGGAACTCGTTATCTCTGTCTGCGTTTAGTGCTGGCTTACTATACACATTTAAACTTTGGTCTTTAAATGCAGCAACGTTTAACTTTTTACCTGTTTTAGCGGCAAAATTAAATAACCAAACTTCGTCTTGCGGTGCCTCGGTTTCGCCAGGCATTTGGTATTTGTAGGTTTCTAAGGTTGGCCTGCCTTGCGACACGCTGTTAATTACCCATAAGTCCTTTACTTTTCTGCTATCAGAACGTTGAAGCACAAAATACTTTGAATCTGGCGACCACAACACAAAAGCTCTTCTACGTTTCTTATCGTTTTTAATAATCTCCTCGTTGTTTTCGCCGTTACCATCGCTACCATAGGCATAATATTTTACCCCATCTTTGGTTAATTGATGCTCTACAATAGTACTGTCTTCTTCATTTTTTAATGCTTTTTGATAGTTGCCCTTGTCCATCCAGTACAAATTATAGTTACGGGTAAAAATAATAGCAGACGAATCTGGCGCTACCGAACCCCAATTTGGCTTTGCCTTAGCTTTTTTATAATGCTTAATTTCGGTTAATTTCCTACTGGCCAACTCGTATTCGAACTTAAAGATTTTCTTCTGCATCGAGTCTGCCGCTTTTTTATCTTTTCGGTCTGGTTTTACTTCTTCTATAGTACTTTTAATTTCGAAGGTAAAGCTCTTTTCATCGGCATTAAACTTTAAGTTTTCTATAGGCAAATGTTGCGCATCAAACGGATCTCTGGTAATTAAGGTAATTTCTGCCGCCAATTGTTCAGGATCGAACAGTTTTTTTTTTACTTCTTGCTGCCGGATCTACGATATACCAGTTTTTCCCATTAGGTGTTTCGTACTCGTACCAAAAATTATTACGCTGTTTTAACCAATGCGGATCTACACTGGTTGAATAAATCATTTTGCGCAATTTACTAGGCGAAAACCTAGCGGCCTGCTGATAGTTTGCCTTATGCGGCATTGCTACGGTTTCGGTAGTGGTAATTGTTTTAGTTTGCGCATGAACAGCACCAGAAAACAACCCCAATAAAGAGAAAAAGTAGATTTTTTTCATTGAAAAATCAGTTTTTAAATTTGTGTGTGATGAACGAGCTAATTTATATAGAAAAAAAATGAACACCAGAGTTTTTATGTAATATTTGAGTGATTGTGATTAATCCGTAGCAGACTAGTAAACAGCGCTTCAATAAGTACTGCTTAACGCTCCACAAATGCTAAACAGGAAAAAAATTAGCCTCAATTATTTTTATCCACAGTCATATCAAATAAGAGGTTATTGCTTAGTTTTGTTTCAGGAACTGTTTAAAACGGCATAAAAAGGCGATGCGGTATGGGCACGCAATTTCAACAGGCTGGATTTTACGTTTCGTTTAAATTTAAACAGTTTATTAATATTAAATACTTTATGAAATTATTCTTCTTACCTGTAATTGCCTTGTCGCTAGTTTATGGTGTTGGCTGTCAGTCTAAATCTCAAACCAGCCAAACTGGCGAGCTTAAAGATAGTTTAACAACTACCGTAGCAACAACGCAAACGGAAAACCAAACCACTCCAATTGATACAAAAAACATTAAGGTAGCCAATGCTAAAACAATATTAGAAAGGCCACAAGTGCCTATTTTGTGCTACCACCAAGTACGCAACTGGCGAGCTACTGATGGCGCAATGGGGAAAGACTATACCGTAGAAATACAAAACTTTAAAGATCAGATAAAAATGTTATCAGACAGTGGTTACAACACCGTTTTACCCGATCAACTGTACGCTTATTTGAACGAAGGCAAACCACTGCCAAAAAAACCAATTATGCTAACTTTCGACGATACCGTTTTAGACCAATTTACAGTGGTTAACCCAACCTTAAAAAAATACGGCTACAAAGCTGCTTATTTTATCATGACGGTTTCTATTGGCAAAAAGGGCAAGTTTGTTAACTACATGAGTGCCGACCAAATAAAGCAGCTTGCTGACGAAGGCAACACCATTGGCAGCCATACTTACGACCACAAAAACTTTAAAAAATACGAAGGCAAAGATTGGGAAGAGCAATTGGATAAGCCTACTAAAAAGTTGGAAGAAATAACTGGCAAAAAAATTGAATATTTTGCCTATCCGTTTGGTTTATGGAACGCCAAAGGAATTCCAGAACTAAAGAAACGAGGTTTTAAAATGGCTTTCTCTTTAGCAGACAAACGCGATGAAAATGATCCGCTTTTTACCGTAAGAAGAATTATTGCTAGTGGCCATTGGAGCCCTAAAACCTTGCACAACAATATTGTAAAAAGTTTCTAGTGATAGACCTCTATATGGTACTCTTTGGCTTTTAAAGTCTAAGAGTACCAGTAATACAATTAAACCAATTTCTTCTTTAACAGCCCTATAGTACGTTGCCACGCCAATTTAGCGGCAGCCTCGTTATACCTAGTTGGCGAGGTATCATTATTAAAAGCGTGGTTTACCCCTTCATAAATATACAATTGATAATCAGTTTTAGCTGCTTTTAAGGCTTCTTCGTATATTGAAATACCTGCGTTGATGCGCTCATCTAAACTGCCGTAATGCAACAATAAACTTGCTTTAATTTTTGGCACATCTGCGGCCTTAGCTTGCGAACCATAATAAGCCACTGCCGCATTTAACAACGGATCTGCAACGGCTAATTTATTGGCCATGGCACCGCCCCAACAAAATCCAACTACACCAGTTTTACCATTCCCCAACGGGTGCGCCCGCAAGAAATCTAATGCTTTCAAATAGTTTTGCAGGTTTTTCTCCACATCCAATTTTCCAATCAGTTCTCTGCCTTTATTCTCGTCTTCGGGTGTACCTCCCACGGGCGAAAGCGCATCTACCCCTAAAGCTATAAAACCTGCCAATGCCACACGTTTCGTTACATCTTTAATATGCGGCGTTAAACCTCTGTTTTCGTGGATAACGACCACCGTTCCTAGCTTTTCCTTATTGCCTTTTGGCATTGCAAACAATCCTTTCATATTACCCTCTACCCCTGGAAAAGTAACATCTTCAGTAAACACCTCTTCACTGCTTACGGTTGCCGCTACCGCATAATTACTTTCTAAACTGGGCAATATAGTTAAGGCCAAGGCAGTACTTCCTGTTAAAACAACCAGCTTTTTCATAAACTCCTTACGGCTAATTTGGCTGTGGGTATAAGAATCGTACAGGTTAATAATTTTCTGATCCATGGGTTTGGATTGAGGTTTATTCTAAGGTAGCACTAAACGCAAAAATCCCCAAGCAAAAGCTTGAGGATTTAACTATTGTAGTTTACTATTTACAAATTAGTTGAATGTATAACGGAAACCAAATTGCATATAATAAGTAGAAGAAATAGAAGTTAAATCTCTAAACGTACTTGTAATAGGCAAACCTCTATCAGTAGCTAGCCAAAATAATGGCTTAGTAGCACCTCCTGGAGTTAAAGCCGCAGCATTTCTAGGATTTAAAATTGCTCTTTGGTTTGTTTGTTTTACTAATCCCCAATTCTTGTTAATGAAGTTACCTACATTAAAAATATCCCAAGTAAACTGCAGTGAGTTTTTCTTACCACCAACATTTACAAAAATGTCTTGCAACAACTTCACGTCAACCTGATTTCTCCATGGAAACTGAGCTCCATTACGTTCTGCATATTGACCTTTCCTTGAACTTAAATATGCGTCTTGCTCAATATACCTAAAGAATAGATCTTTTTGAGCTTGGTTAGAATAAACTACCCCACCAATAGTTTGAGGTTCGAAGTCGATCTCAGATGCATCTTTAGGAATATAAATCAAATCTGCATTTGCTCCATCACGGTTAATATCCCCTGTTAGATTTCCTGCACTGCCTCCGTACACGTAAGAAAATCTACCATCAATTGATCCTTGATAAAACAATGACAATGTAGTTTTAGCGTGCTTAAAGAACTCTTTACCATATGAAATTGAAGCTACAACTCTATTAGGCACTACATAACTAGCATAACTCAACTCTTGACTATTAGAACCATTAACTGTTGGTGTACCAGCCCAAGCACTTCCTGCTTGATCACCACTTCCATCATATAGATTCTTAGCTCCAGACTTAGTATAAGCTAATGTTGCTGCAAATCCGTTAGAGAATTGCTTTTCTAATTTAGCAGTTACCGCATAGTAATGTCCTTTAGAACCATTCTCTAAACGGTAGGTATTAAATGCACCGCCTGTTGTAGTAGATGGCTGACCATTGTTTAACTTAACAATATATTTATCTGAATTTGAATTCGGATAAATCACTCTATTATCTGCATAACCAGATACATTTAATGCTGAAGGTGTTTTTAAGTTAACATTGTTCCAAAATGCAGTATTTATATCTGAATTATAAATACCCTCTAAAGTACCTATAACCCCACCTGGCAACTTAGCATCAATTGCTAAACTAGTTTTCCAAGTTTGAGGCATTTTTAAATCAGGAGAGATAACAGTTATAGCGCTAGGCAAAATGGTTCCTGCTGCTGGTTGAGTAGCCGGGCGATATGCATTAGGATCTGGATTAAAAACACCAGGAACTGTTGGATAAGATGTATTGCCCGCTCCCCAAGTTTCCGTAACTTGTAATAAGCCAGCATCTCCTGCTTGGTTAACTATCCATACGAACGGGAACTTTCCTGTAAAAATACCTGAACCACCTCTAACCTGCACAGATCTATCTCCTTTAACATCCCAATTGAAAGAAGCACGAGGAGAAAACATTAGATTAGCCTTAGGCAACTCAGCAGTACTTAACTTCATTCCATTGGCAAAAGTTTGATTAGCCAATAATGGATGCTCTTTCATTGCTTTTGGATAAGTAGGCAAATCTAAACGCAAACCAACTGCAAATTTGAAACGATCAGTAAGTTGAATTTCATCTTGACCATAAACAGAATACTGTGCTGATTTAAAGTTAGGAAATGCTTGCGCATAACCAGGCTCTAATGAATAAGTTAAAGCATAGTTAGCAGGTAGTTGATTGGTTAAAAAATCATTCAAAGAATTGTATCTATAATAACTCGTTCCATAACGTTGAAAGCCATTAGTTGTGGAATTGAAATCTAATTGAAAACCAGCAGTAAAATTATGTTTACCAGATGACCATTTTAAATTATCAATAATTGACGTTGTTTTTACATCACGTAAATTTCCATAGGTAAATAATTCATAGCCGAAAGATGTATATGGTGTTCCTCCTTCTAAAATATCTACAAAAGGAAACGGATCACTATCCGAACTTCTTGGATCATTTTGATTAGTGTATGAAGCTCTCAATGTGTTGGTAAACCTGCCTAATTGTGAATTTAACTCTCCAGATAATGAATAAAAGTTTGCTTCCTGATAATAATTAGCAGATGAGAATTGTAAACTATTAACACCCGTTCTACCAGCACCCGAACTAAAACTAGAAGGAGCAGCAGAAGTGTTGTTAACCATAGAAGGATCCTTACTTTCTACTTGACTGTAACGAATGTTTAATTTATGTTTATCATTAATATTCCAATCGATACGTCCTAATAAATTCAAGCGCTCCGCAGCAAAGCTATAACCTTGATAAACACCTGGATCATATCCATAATTATTAATCAAAAATTCTTTTAATTTATTTAAATCTGACACAGTTGGTCTAGACACGTTGTTTCCAAAAGTACCAGCTGTGGTGGCAGCAATTTGTTGCTGACCTGGTCTCGTAGTTTTTTGTTGTTCTACGTTCATAAAGAAGAACAATTTATTCTTGATAATTGGACCTCCAAATCTAGCTCCGTAAGTTTTATCATCTAACTCGCCTCTTGTCAAATCAAAGTTACCAACATGTCTTCCCTGCTGATTTTGATTTCTGAAGTAAGTATAAACTGAACCAGAAAACTGATTTGTACCAGAACGAGTTACAGCATTCATTGAGCTACCAATAAAGTTACCTTGAGTTACATCGTAAGGCGTTACATTGATTGATATTTGCTCTAACGCATCTAATGAAATTGGAGAACCGTTAGCTGGTAAATTTCCACCAATACCAAAATTATTATTAAATTCAGAACCATCTACAGTGAAGTTGTTTTGTCTGTAATTACCTCCTCCAATAGAAGTTCCATTTGCTTGAGGAGTTAAACGTGTTAAATCATTTAAACTTCTGGTGATTGAAGGTAAAACTTGAATTTCCCTATTACTAATATTTGTGGTAGCTCCATTTCTATTAGAATTCATAATAGAATTAGTAGCAGCACCTATAATCTTCACTTCTGCCAATGTTGAGCTATTATCTTGAAGCGTAACATTTAAAACAAATGGTTCTGCCAATTTTAGAAAAACATCACTAATTGTCTGTGTTTTAAAGCCGACAAAGCTAATTTCAACAGTGTAAGGTCCGCCAACACGCATATTTCCTATTGTATAACGGCCATCGTTATTGGTAATAAGTGAATAAGTTGTTCCTGTAGGAGTGTGCCTTGCTTTAATGCTTGCACCTGGTAAAGCTCCTTTCGAATCTCTAACCGTACCCGTCATTGATGAAGTAGTTACCTGTGCGCTCACCGAACCCACAAAACCAACTACCACAAAAACAACCGTTACAATTTTTAATAGTAAAGATTTTTTCATGCTCTTTTTTAAATGAATTAATTGTTTTGTTAAAATATGTTAAAATACCGCTGCAAATCTAGGTATTAATTTCATTACAGCCCACAACCTAATGTTAAATTATTATTAACTATTGCAAAACTTATCCACACTTAACAAACTATAAACTAAGTAATAATGGCACCATACTTATAGCACTGTATCAAATTATCAAGCCTTTACACAAAGTTTTACCAATCTTTCATCTTATAACCCAATTTATTGCAATTACGTTATGAGCTAATCGTATGTTTTAATCAACATTTTTTTTAATTTTGGCAGCAAATTATTACGTTAATTTCCCTTTAAATTAAGAATATGAACTACGATTTAGTTGTACTAGGTAGCGGTCCGGGCGGATATGTTACTGCCATTAGAGCGTCGCAATTAGGAATGAAAGTTGCTATTGTAGAACGCGAATCATTGGGTGGAATTTGCCTTAATTGGGGCTGTATCCCTACCAAGGCCTTATTAAAAAGCGCACAGGTTTTCGAATATATCAATCACGCAGCCGATTATGGCATTAGTACCTCAGCAGCTAAAGCAGATTTCAATGCGGTAGTGAAGCGCAGTCGCGATGTTGCCGAAGGCATGAGCAAAGGCGTTCAATTCTTAATGAAGAAGAACAAAATTGAGGTAGTAATGGGCACCGGTAAAGTTAAAGCCGGCAACAAGGTTGAAGTTAAGGGAGCTGATGGTTCTCAGAAAGAACTTTCGGCTAAAAGCATAGTAATTGCTACTGGCGCTCGCTCTAGAGAATTGCCAAATTTAAAGCAAGACGGTAAAAAAGTAATTGGCTACCGTCAAGCAATGGTGTTACCGCAACAACCAAAATCTATGGTGGTAGTAGGCTCTGGCGCCATTGGTGTAGAGTTTGCTTACTTCTACGCCACTATGGGCACCAAGGTTACCATCGTAGAATTTATGGAAAACATTGTTCCGGTAGAAGACGAAGATGTTTCTAAACAATTGTTACGCAGCTTAAAGAAAACAGGTATCGATATCATGACCTCTTCATCGGTAGAGTCTGTAGATACAAGTGGTGCAGGCTGTAAAGTTCAAGTTAAAACTGCAAGCGGCATGCAAACCATCGAATGCGATATTGTACTTTCTGCAGCAGGTGTAGTGGCCAACATAGAAAACATTGGCTTAGAAGAAGTAGGCATTAAAACCGATAAAGGTAAAATTGTTGTTGACGAATATTACAACACTTCTGTAAAAGGTTACTATGCCATTGGCGATGTGGTTCCCGGTCAAGCTTTAGCGCATGTGGCTTCTGCCGAAGGCATTATCTGTGTAGAAAAAATTGCCGGCCAACACGTAGAGCCGTTAGACTATAACAATATTCCGGGCTGCACCTACTGCTCGCCAGAAATTGCATCTGTAGGTTATACAGAAAAAGCTGCTAAAGCTGCCGGCTATGAGTTAAAAATAGGAAAATTCCCATTCTCTGCCTCTGGTAAAGCCAGTGCAGCTGGTGCAAAAGATGGTTTCGTAAAATTAATTTTCGATGCCAAATACGGCGAATTATTGGGCGCACATATGATTGGGGCCAACGTAACCGAAATGATTGCCGAAATTGTTGTTGCCCGTAAACTAGAAACTACCGGCCACGAAATGATTAAAGCAGTGCACCCACACCCTACCATGAGCGAAGCCATTATGGAAGCTGCCGCTGATGCCTACGGTGAGGTAATACATTTATAGTTAACCTAATCGGTTAATCGGTCAAACTGTTTAAATTGGTTAATTGTTACTATTACAATTAGCCAATTTTTGTTTTAAAGCTTACTTTAGAAACGATTTACCAAATCATCAATTAACCAGTTAACCAAAATACATTCCGACAAACTCAATATGGTTCTGCAACAGTAGCAAATCGTAATTCGTAAATCTAGAAACGTAAATCATCATGAAACTCTACACCATCAACACCGGAAATTTCAAATTAGACGGCGGAGCCATGTTTGGCGTTGTACCCAAAACCATCTGGCAAAAAACAAACCCTGCAGACGAAAATAACCTTTGCTCTTGGGCAATGCGATGCTTATTGATTGAAGATGGCGGCAGGTTAATTTTGATTGACAATGGACTGGGAAATAAACAGGACGACAAATTCTTTGGTCATTATTATTTACATGGCAACGATACCTTAGATAAGTCTTTAGCGGCACATGGTTTCCATAGAGATGATATTACAGATGTTTTTTTAACCCACCTACATTTCGACCATTGCGGCGGCTCTATAGAAAGGTACGGCGATCAGCTTCGCCCAGCGTTTAAAAATGCCATT
The DNA here is from genome assembly GCF_002399615.1 of Pedobacter sp. UBA4863. GTDB lineage: Bacteria > Bacteroidota > Bacteroidia > Sphingobacteriales > Sphingobacteriaceae > Pedobacter. Next base: position 30,426 of record NZ_DHDZ01000011.1, read on the forward strand.
TATTGGAGCAACCAACAACATTGGGATTGGGCTACAACACCAAACGCAAGAGAAAAAGCATCCTTTCTAAAGGAAAATATCATCCCTATCCAAGAAAGCGGGCAACTAAAATTTATACCCACGCAGCAAAACGTACATCTTCACGATGGCATTAACATCCGCTTTGCCTACGGACATACCGATGCCATGATGC
>NZ_DHDZ01000011.1:30705-31034 GCF_002399615.1 Pedobacter sp. UBA4863
CGGACATACCGATGCCATGATGCTGCCACAACTACAGTACAAAGATAAAACCATTGTTTATATGGCCGATCTGCTACCTTCTGTAGGCCACCTACCATTACCCTACGTGATGGCATACGATATGTTTCCATTACAAACGCTGAAAGAGAAAAAGGAGTTTTTAGAAGAAGCCGCCACCAACCAATATATCCTCTATTTAGAACACGACCCCATTAACGAATGTTGCACTTTACAACATACAGAAAAGGGTGTGCGCTTAAAAGATACTTTTACACTCGAAGAAATAGGCTAGTTTTTCATTGGATCATTCCTACTATTATAATTATTAA
>NZ_DHDZ01000011.1:31131-31266 GCF_002399615.1 Pedobacter sp. UBA4863
ATTCCTACTATTATAATTATTAATCCAATCTATATTTTATTTATTACAACCGTTATAAAAGGATACCTTATGCCCTAGCCCAAGGCGAGTGTGTTAACAAAACAAACATGGTGCGGGTGGTGACACCCGCCTACA
>NZ_DHDZ01000052.1 GCF_002399615.1 Pedobacter sp. UBA4863
TACTTTTGAGACAGCCCCTTTTTTTGTGTTTTTTTCATTCGTTTTCTAAGAAAACTATCTAAATAAATGAGCAGTAATGTTGCATTTACAAACAAGAAAACCATTAAAAAAGTTGGGTTAATGAGGGCATCTATATCGGCACCCAGATTAAATACCGCCATCTTTATTTTAAATTCTGCGGTTGCAAACGCATAAACCAAAAGTCCTAGCAAAGTAATCGAGAAAAAACCTCCTATGGTGTAAACAATACGGCCATCTACCTTAGTTTTTAACCTAACTGGCGCAATTTCTTGTTGCAACTGGGCCATTACGTTACGGGTAAAAGACATGGAAGGCTCATCTACATCTAAATGGGCAGCCAGCTGTTGGTTTACTGCTAACAATTGCACATAAAGTTGCTTAAACACCTCATCTGTTGCTAGTCTTGCCTCTATTTCAGCTTTTTCTGTTACGTTACAAAAGCCATCAATGTAGTTCCAAAGTTGTTCTTCTTGCTTTGTCATATCAACTCCTTTACTTCTTCTTTTAACAAAAGTTGTAATTTTTCTTTTAATCTGTGTCTGGCCCTATGCAGCTTTACCTTCACCGTATTGGGCTCCATTACTAAAGCCTCGCCTATTTCCTCTAAGCTTTGTTCGCCTTTATAAAACAGGGTGATAATTGCCGCATCGTCTGGCAAAAGCATGTTTATGGCTTGGTTAAGGTATTGATAAGTCGATTTTTTCTCTACTGGATTGGCATCGAAAAAACTATCGCTATTGGCTACCTGCAAAACGTGCTCTTCGTCATCAATGGAAGAAGTTTCTAATCTTTTCTTTCTTAAGTACGTTATTGCCGTGGTATAGGTAATGGTATATAACCAAGTAGAAAACTTAGCAGTTTGCTTAAAAGTACCCAAGGCTTTGTAAGCTTTAATAAAGCAATCTTGAGCAATTTCTTCGGCGTCTTCTCTGGATTTTGCAAAACGCAAAGCCAACGTAAAAACAAATCTTTGGTGGCGCTTTACCAATACCGCATAGTTAGCTGTATAGCCTCCCAAAACGGAATTAATGAGCTCCAAGTCTGTTTCTAATTGCTGCATATTTAACCTTATGACGCCAGGTGGCGACATGGGGTTACAGCAAATTAACATCTTTTTGATTATTCGTTGAAATTGGCTATTCGTTTAATTGATTTACAGCCGCTAAAGGCAGCCAATACAGTTAACCAGTTTTTAAACAAATAAGCACTTAATGCGAAACCGCTTTCAAGCCAATAATAGATCCAATAAGCGTAACAATGAAGAACAACCTCCAAAAACTAGCTGGATCTTTAAATACGAGAATGCCCATAAGTACCGTTCCTACGGCTCCTATACCTGTCCAAACTGCATAGGCTGTACCAATTGGTAATGTTTGGGTGGCTTTAATTAGCAATAGCATGCTAATGGTTAAAGAAACTAAAAAACCCACAAACCACCAAGCAGCTTCGGCACCGCTGGTTTCTTTCACTTTACCTAAACAAGAAGCAAAAGCTACTTCAAAAAGCCCGGCAATAATTAATATGATCCAATTCATCGTATTATAATTTTGCTGCAAAAATCGGTAGTTGGGTAAACATTTTATTTAACAAATGATAAAAAAACTTTCTTTTTTAGAAAATTTTAAAAACATCGGCTTTAGTCTATAGTTGATATCCCCGTCTTCTATGTATTCCTTTGAATCAAATTTAAACAGCTTCTTAAATAAGTTGACTGTTACCAACACTACATTACTTTCTTCAACAGTTTTAACACCCATTGTTTTGCCTGATATGGAGGATAAATCATGTTATTAAAATCTATGCTTCGTTGTTTAACCACCGTACGTTCATGAGAAAAGTCTTTAAACCCAAAAAAACCGTGGCTGCTGCCCATTCCGCTATGGTTGGCCCCGCCAAAAGGCAGTTTCGGGTTTGCAATATGCACTAAAACATCGTTTACGCAGGTACCACCGACGCTGGTAGATTTAATAATTTTTTTAATGTTAGCCTTGTTTTTGCTAAAAATATAAAGTGCCAACGGTTTGGGTTTTTCGTTTATAAAAGCAATGGCTTCGTTAATATCGGTATATGGTAAAATTGGTAAAATTGGCCCAAAAATCTCTTCTTTCATCACCGCTGCTTCTTTAGAAACTTGCGTTAAAACCGCCGGATAAATGGTTTGATTCTTGTCGTCGCTTTTGCCGCCCCAATTAAGCCTAGCGCCTTTCTCCACTGCATCGGTAATTAATTGATTAAGCCTATCAAAGTTTCTCTTATTAATAATTTTGCCATAAACCTCTGTATTTATTTCTTCTTTAGACTTGAAATACATTTCTGTGGCAAACTTGATGTAAAGGCCAATAAATTCATCCACTCGTTCATGAGGAATAAGCATATAATCGGGCGCAATGCAAGTTTGTCCTGTATTTACCAACTTGCCCCATGCAATTTTTTGTGCTGCTTTTTCTAGGTTTACTTCTCTATCAATAATTGTTGGCGATTTTCCGCCCAACTCTAAGGTTACTGAAGTTAGATTTTTAGCGGCGGCAGCCATTACCACTTTGCCAATTTCGGTGCTGCCGGTAAAAAAAATATGATCGAAAGGCAATTGCAACAAATGCTGAGCCGTATCGGCATTGCCTTCTATGCAAGCAACGTGCTCCTCTTCAAAAGTATCTAAAATAATTCTCGAAACAACCTTACTTGTGGCAGGGCTAAGTTCCGAAGGTTTTACCACCACACAATTTCCGGCAGCAATAGCAGAAACTAAGGGCGACATTACCAGCTGAAAAGGGTAGTTCCATGGCGCTATAATTAAGCAAACTCCTTTGGGTTCGTAATACACGCGGTTTTTTGCAAACGGATTACTTAACGTTTTCCCTATGCGTACAGGAGCCATCCAGTGCCGTAAATTTTTTATGGCAAAATCAATCTCTCCATAAATAAAAAAAAGCTCGGTTACCGAAGTTTCAAAACGGTTTTTCCTTAAGTCCTTATGCAATGCAACGTAAATTTCATCTTCATGCGCTTGAATAGCGCTTTTCAGTTTACGAAGTAGGTCTATTCGTTGTAGGGCATTACTTTGCCTTAATACATATTGATGTGCTTGCTGGCTACTAAACACGTCTTCAATTCTGTTCATAAGCTTAAAACCTAGTAGAATAATTGTTAAATATAGTTAAACCCCCATAAAACTTCTTATTATTATAGGCAATTTAGCGTTTTATAAACCTTGTTAAGTTCGATATAAGTATATGAAGAAATACCTATTTCTGTTTTCTACTTTCTTCCTAGCACTTCAGTTAAAGGCACAAACCTTAAAACCGGATGTTTTTATAGTTGGCAACAACAATGCGGCAGTTGCTGCGGCTATACAAGCGGCACAGTCTAACGTTAAAACTGTTTTATTGCTACAATCTGGAGGGTTTGATATAGCCCCCGTTGGAAATGACCTGCACTCTGGCGTTCAAGAAACCTTTATCAAAAAAATGAAAGCCTATGAAAACCAGAACGACAGTCTTGCAGCGCTAAAATTCGATAAACACATCGCAAACATCGTACTATCTAAATGGACAGACAGTATTAAAAATCTCACTGTAATTAAAAATGTACTATGGATAAAAGCAGATAGAGCTGGAAAAAGATGGGTTTTTAAACTATCAGACGGAAAGACCGTAAGACCAGAAGTACTCATTAACATTGCCGACCAAAAACTAAATGCCGCTTTAAAGATTGCTGCTACCGGAGCGACTTCGTGGGCAAAATTCGATTATCAAAATTCGATTTATAAAACTAATGTAGCTGTTGGCAAAAATATTGATGGAAGCACAAATACAACTTTATCGTTGTACCAACTCTTGATGCCTGCACAAGAGAATTTAGTTTACGTTTCTGATGCTTCGAGTATGTTGATGGGGCAAAGCGCAGGGGCTGTAGCGGCTTATGCGGGCTTTTTCAATCTCAAAACATCCGAATCGAACCTTAAAAGAATACAAGGCGAGCTGATCGCCTTTAATACGAATTTAATACCATTTGCAGATGTAGGCACAAAAGACAGCAACTGGAAAGCTATCCAAATGGTGGGCATAACTGGCATGCTAAAAGCCGAAGAAATAAATGGGAAATTGCTTTTTAACGCAGAAAAGCTGGTCAGCACCGCCGATATCCGCGAGCCAATGAGCGCACATTATTACAAGGCTCAAATTTGGTTCGACGACCATAAAAGTGAGGCGATTACTATTGAAGACGCTTTAAGTATGATTTGCTATGTGGGGAACAAAGCCCCAGAAAGTACTCGTAAAGAAGTAGAGAAAAAATGGAAAACCACTTATGGCTTCGCCACAGATTTTAACCCAGAGCGACAGGTTTCAAAAAGAGAATTAGCCGTAATGCTCCAAGATTATATGCCTCCTTTTAATGTAACTATTGATAAGACAGGGAAGATATTGAGATAGCTAATTTTGCTTGTGGTTAGTTGTTAGTTGCTAATTTTTAGTTATTTAGAGTTAATCCCAATTTTAGGATCATCTATCCTAAAAACAAATCCAGCTCAAGTCCACCTTAACTCCACCTCAAATCCACGTTAAACGCACCATAGCAGGTGTGCTCCTAGGCTGTTACCTATACCTGTTATGTATTTAACTCCACTTGCCTTAATTACGGGATACACTGCTTTTGGTATTTAAAAGGAAATGTTTAGCAACTAGCACTCCATGGAGGCAAGTTGCATTTTTTGCTTTAAACCCTGCACTAAAGCTAGTTAACAGTTTGCGCTGGCGCTTAGTCTAACGCCTAACCTAAAAGCTTATTAATAAGTTTTTTAATTTAAGCGGCAATAAAATACTTAGGCGGGTGGGGACACCCGCCTATAGCGGGCTGCTAGCGTTTGGTGTCCTCACCAAACTTGCCTTTAGATTATTAAAAGGGTTAAAACAGCCATTAAAACTAGTCCCGAATTTATTTCGGGAGACGAAACGCCCATATACCGCCACCTCCGATGCTTGAAGCAAGCGCTGCATTTATTTTGCTTCGCAGCTACTTCGTGGTTAGGGTTTTTTAGACTAGATTAAGACCTAAAACTCACGTTAATTTAAAAGCGGTCTGTTTTTAAGGCAGATTTGTAACATTTATTTTGCCCAGCTTTAGAGCTTATGCTTTTTACATAACTTGCAACTATAACCTAAAGCAAAATGAAGAAATTATCTTTTCTATTTTTCTTAGCCGCATTTACTGCTAATGCGCAAGACCTGGCCCCATTAACAGTTCAAAAGATTATGAGAGACCCTAAATGGATGGGAACCTCGCCCGAAGACTACCGTTGGTCGGCCGATAGCAAAACTGTTTTCTTTAATTGGAACCCCGAAAACAAGGACAAAGCGCAACCTTATAAATTAAGTGTGGCTAACCAACAAATAGCGAAGGCCGAAAAAGAAGAAGCCGAAAAAAGTGCAGCCATCAACTATGTTTACAATAAAGATAAATCGTTGGGCTTGTTAGAAAAAAACGGGGATATCTATTTAACCCATCTCAAATCTAAAAAAGAAACGAGGTTAACCAATACCCTAGACAGAGAAAGCAACGCCAAGTTTTTATATAACAACAATATTGTTTTTCAACGATTAGACAACATTTACCAATTAAATTTAGCGACAGGAGAATTAAAGCAGTTAACCAATTTTGTTAAAGGAAAACCAGAAGTTTTGCCATCGGCAACAAGAACCACTGCTAAACAGGGAACTTCGGCACAAGACCTTTGGTTAAAAAACGATCAGACAACATTGTTTGATATCATTAAAAAGAAAAACGCCGAAGAAATAAACGGAAGAATGACGGGGCCAAGGAGATTTGGAATGCAAACAACAGGCAACACTGCGGCCAGAACAATTAAACCAATTGCGTTGGGAGACGATTTTATGATTGGTTTAACCGTTAGCCCAGATGGCAAATATGTGAGCTACCGAACAATTAAACAAGCAGTAGGCAATAAAAATACCATTGTGCCTAATTATGTTACCGCATCTGGTTATACCGAAGACCTCAACACCAGAACAAAAGTTGGCGAAGCATTAGCAACTTTTACAACTTACGTATTCGACATTGAAAAAGATTCTGTATATGCAGTAAATGTGTCGCAAATACCCGGAATTAAAGATTTACCAGATTACGTTAAGGATTATCCGAAACAATTAGAAGAACGCACGAAGAAGAACGAGGATAGAAAAGTAAACCTCAGCGTGGTGAACTGGAACGAGACAGGTTCTTTCGCCGTTGTGAGCGGCAGGTCGCAGGACAACAAAGATTTCTGGATTTTGAAGCTAGACCCATCAACAGGAAAGTTAGATTTAATTGACCGGCAAAGAGATGAAGCTTGGATTGGTGGCCCTGGCATTGCCCGCGATGTAAGATGGATCGACCATCAAAGGTTTTATTTCCAAAGTGAAGCTACAGGTTATTCGCATCTTTACACCTACAATGTAGCTACAGGCGAGAAAAAGCAACTTACTTCGGGCAATTGGGAAGTACAACAAGTACAGCTTTCTAAGGATAAGAACACTTTCTATATCAGCGGGAATAAAGAGCATCCGGGTATTACGCATTTTTACAAATTGGCTGTAAACGGCGGCGATTTAGTACAAATTACTTCGATGAAAGGTGGAAATGAAGTGACACTTTCGCCAGATGAAAAATGGTTGGCCATCAATTATTCTTATATGGACAAGCCTTGGGAATTGTACCTTCAAGAGAACAAGCCCGGAGCAAAGGCGGTTAAAATCACCAAATCTACTTCTGCAGAATTTGATAGTTACCAATGGCGCCAACCAGACTTAGTATCCTTCAAAAACCGCCACGGTGATGATGTTTATGCCAGAGTTTATCCAGCGAAAAATCCACATCCTAATAAACCGGCAGTAGTTTTTGTGCATGGTGCAGGCTATCTGCAAAATGTACATTACTGGTGGAGCCAATATTTCCGTGAGTATATGTTCAATAATTTGTTGGCAGATAACGGCTATACGGTAATTGATATCGATTACACGGCTAGCTCTGGCTATGGCCGTAATCATCGTACCGGAATTTATCGCCACATGGGCGGCAAAGATTTAACCGACCAGGTAGATGGGGTGAAAATGTTGGTAGAAAAGTATGGTGTTAATCCTAAAAATGTAGGGCTGTATGGTGGTTCTTATGGTGGTTTCATTACCCTAATGGGTTTATTTAACGAAAGCGATACCTTTAGGGCAGGTGCTGCTTTACGCTCTGTTACCGATTGGGCACATTACAACCACGGCTATACTTCTAACATCTTAAACGAACCTATAAACGATCCAAACGCTTATAAGAAGAGCTCACCTATTTACTTTGCAGACAAGCTAAAAGGCGATTTAGTGATGTTGCACGGCATGGTTGATGTAAATGTACATTTTCAGGATATCGTTCGTTTATCGCAACGTTTTATAGAGCTAGGAAAAGACAATTGGGAGTTGGCTGTTTATCCGGTAGAAGACCATGGTTTTGTAGAGCCGAGTAGCTGGACAGATGAATATAAACGCATTTTTAAGCTGTTCGAAAATACATTAAAGAAATAGCCGTTTTACCAAATACATTAAAATTATACTTGCTCGCAATAGATATTCTGTATATGTTTAAAAATATTAATAACCCTAGGTGATGTATTTTAGATTTTTTAAAAAGCGATTGGTTTATATCATCGCGTTCTTGTCTTTCTTTTCAGCAAGTGTAGGTACTGCAAATGCTTCAATTTTTAGCGAAATCAGATTTGAGAAACCGAGTAAGGATAGTGTTATCAAAATCTTAGCTATTGGCAATAGTTTCTCTGACGATGCTTTAGAGTATTATTTGTACGGCTTAGCCAAGGCTGGAGGCTACAAAGTGATTATCGGTAACCTTTACATTGGTGGTGCACCTTTAGAGCTACATGTTAAAAACGCACAAGGCGATAAGGAAGCTTACGAATACCGAAAGATTGGTATAGATGGAAGTAAGCAAAAATTCCCTAAAACCAGTATCTCAAAAGCACTGGCCGATGAAAATTGGAACTACATCAGCTTTCAACAAGCAAGCCCAAAATCTGGCCTATTTGAAACTTATATAGAGCCGCTTCCAGTATTGTTCAACTATGTGAAAGAAAGGGCAAAAAACCCCAAAGTAAAGTATGTGTGGCACCAAACTTGGGCCTATGCACAAAATTCTACGCACAATGGCTTTGCAAGTTACAATAAAGACCAAATGCGCATGTATAATGCTATTGCCAACGCTTCGAGCAAAGTAAAAACTTTAGTGCCTATTGATATTGTTGTACCCGCAGGTACCGCCATTCAAAATGCCCGCACCAAGCTGGGCGATGTGCTCACCAGGGATGGCTACCATTTAGATTTGAATATTGGCCGATACACGGCTTCCTGCGCTTGGTACGAAGCCATTTTTAAACAGGATGTGATTGGCAATAGCTATAAACCCGAACAAGTTAGCGATACCGATGCTTTAATTGGGCAAAAAGCCGCACATAAGGCTATTAAAAAGCCGTATAAAGTTTCAAGGATAAAATAACTAACCTACCTTATTTTGCAAACAAAAACCGCATTACATGCGGTTTTTGTTTTTTTTGATGCGCTTTCTTGCGTTTTTGATTTTGTTTTGCTAATATTACAATATTGAAATTGAGCGCCTTATACCTTGTTTCTATTAAAATACAGTATTGTGCGTTTTTAACTGATGAAACCGCTCTTTTCTAATATTAAGAACTAACCAAATTCTAAAACCATTAATTTAAATCGTATGAAAAAACTTTTACTTTCTATTGCTTTTTTAGCATCAGGACTTGGTGCTTTTGCGCAGACAGTTCCGCTTACCACAAATTGGTCTAAATTGAGAAAAGATGCCGAGGTTGTATTTGGAACCACTCAAGAAAGGTCGGGCATAGCCTATAATAAAACTACAGATAAGCTTTATTTAGTAGATAGAAATAATAAAATCCAAATATTGGATCCAGCTACAGGATCTTTAGCGACACCTGATCAGTTGCCTTTACCAGTTAACCCCATTCCTGCTTGGTCTGAAGGTTACAAATTTACTAAAGTTAGAGTTGCGGATGATGGGGCTATTTATGCTGTTAATCTAGCCTCAAATGTTGATGCAAATAATAGAAAGTTTTGTATTTACAGATGGGCTTCCGAAACAGACCTCAACCCATCTAGAGTAGAATTTGCAGTTACTATTAGAAAAGGAGATTCTTTTGCAGTTACTGGTACTGGCGACAATACAAGGTTGTATGTAGGAGGTTCTGGAAATGATATAATGACTGTTTTTAAAGTTACAAGCGGAGTAGTTAGTCAGGTATACGAAGTTCAACTTGGAGCATCAAATCATGCTAGAGGTAGCATTTCTCCAATTTCAGATACTGAGTTTATTCTTGCTAGCCCATCTAGCGTAGGCATAAGAAAAATAACTTTAGATAAAACAGCAGGAACAATAAACAATGCACTAACAACCAATGTTGTACCTAGTGAATGGCTTTTTTCAAACGCTGAGTATTTTGTAGATGGAACAAAGAAATATATGGCATTATCTGGCTCGGTGATAGGTGGTTCGCCTTCAAACAATGCTGGAGTAAGAATGAAAATTTTTGATGTTACTAATTTAGCTGCACCTATATACCTTTCTTATTCAGAACTTTTTCCTGAAACCCCTCCTGCTGTAACCAACGGCTCTAATCCAAATGCATACGCGGATGTTGCTGTCAAGAAAAATGCGAATGGAACGCATACTTTTTTCCACGTAGTATTCGGACATGGCTTAGCTTCTTACACTACTGCAGGAACCCTTCCAGTTTCTCTCACCTCTTTTAACGCGGCGCTAGTAAACAACCAAAGTACCTTAACATGGGAAACAGCCTCAGAAAGCAACAACAAAGGCTTCGAGGTGTTACGCTCAACAGACGGGGAAAGCTTTACAAAAATTGATTTCGTAACCTCTAAAGGTCAAAACGGTAATTCATCTACCGCTTTAAACTACACTTATGTAGATCATACGGCTAAAACGGGCGTAAACTACTACCAATTAAAGCAAGTAGATTTAGATGGCAAATCGGAGCTTTTTAAAGATGTTAAAAGCGTAAATGTAAGCTTGGCAAACAGCGTAGTGGTATTCCCTAATCCTGCAGCTGCTTATGTAAGTGTAAATGCTGGCAGTACAGATTATAAAGGCGTTAAATATGAGCTTTTTGATGGCAATGGCAAAAAAGTACTAAGCGAAAGAGCCAAAGCAGAACAGCAAGATATTTCTTTAAGCAAACTTGCGCCTGCAATTTATTATTTAAAAATCTCTAAAAACAACGTTGTTCAAAGTACAGTTAAGCTCATAAAACAGTAAGCTGTTTAGCAATAGCATCAAGGGTTTACATCTGGCGTTTGGTGGGGACACCAAACGCTAGTAAAAAACGCTAGTAAAAAACTTGCGCCTGCAATTTATTATTTAAAAATCTCTAAAAACAACATTGTTCAAAGTACAATTAAGTTAATAAAGCAGTAGGTTGTTTTAATTAATATATGGGTTAATTTAAAGCCTTGGCAAATTGCCAAGGCTTCTTTTGTTATAGCTTTCGTTTAATTTATCGCTAACAAGATATAGCTTTTGTCTATAGGGCTATCGGCATATAGTATTGGCTTCGCTTAAGTTTTTAAAGTATCTTTGTGGTAAGAAAAAAATTAAAAACAAAAATAATTATGAGTTTCGTAGGTAAAAAATTCCCGAACATTACAGTTGATGCCATGTCTGAAATGGGTGACGATTTGAAAATCAACGTTTTTGAAGAAGCAGTAAAGAATAACTCTAAAGTATTGTTGTTCTGGTATCCAAAAGATTTCACTTTTGTTTGCCCAACAGAGTTGCATGCTTTCCAAGCAGCATTAGCAGATTTTAAACAAAGAAATACCGTAGTAATTGGCGCATCTTGCGATACTAACGAAGTGCATTTTGCTTGGTTAAACACCGCTAAAGATAATGGTGGTATTGAAGGTGTAACGTATCCTTTAATTGCTGATACGCACAGACAATTAGCGGGTACTTTAGGTATCTTAGACCAAGAAGTAGAATATACTGAAGAAGGCGAAGAAATTTTCTCTGGTTCAAACGTATCATACCGTGCTACTTATTTAATTGATGAAACTGGTAAAGTATTCCACGAAAGTGTAAACGATATGCCTTTGGGCCGTAACGTTAAAGAATATTTACGTTTAATTGATGCTTACGCCCACGTACAAAAACACGGCGAAGTTTGCCCTGCTAACTGGGAAGAAGGTAAATCGGCAATGAACGCTACCAGAACTGGCGTTGCAGAGTACTTAAGCGCTAACTAAGCAAAGCTTAAACAAGTTAGTTTCTAGCTGCCAATCTTGTCACATTGAGCTTGTCGAAATGTTTACGAACTAGACTTCGACAAGCTCAGTCTGACACATTTAAATAGCTCTTTTATCCAATCATTAACTATGCGATTTCTTAAACTAACACAAGACTGTAAAAGTGTGGTGATTGCATAGCTATTAAATATTAAAATCATGTTTTTAGAATTAACAGAAGATAGTTTAGCCCAATACCTTTCGGATAATAAGAAAGTAATGGTGCAATATGCCGCTTCGTGGTGTGGCAACTGCCGTATCATGAAACCGAAGTTTAAGAAATTAGCATCAGAAAACGAAGATGTAGCTTTTTTAATCGTTGATGCAGAGAAATTTCCAGAATCGAGGAAATTTGCAAAAGTAGATAACCTACCAACTTTCGCCGCTTTCGAAAACGGCACTTTGGTAGATCAGGTTCAAACCAATAAAGCTGAAGTTTTAACAGATTTATTTGCTAAAATTAAATAAGATGAAAGTTCCAGTAATAAGACAATTTTTTGAAAACGCTACACCAGAACAATTAAACACAACTTTAGAGGTATTAGAAGCTTTTTGTGAGTTTAGAGGAGTAAGTGAGGGCGAAATTGATGTAGCAGGAGAAATGATTACCAATATTTGCGGTGCTTTAGAGGTTCATGAAAGCGTTAAAAACGGGTCGGAACCAAGGGAAGCTTTAAACACATTTTCTCAAAAAGTAATGGGTTCTATTGATAGATAAAGTACTAATTCAAATAATAACAAGGCCGGGGCAAATTTGCCCCGGCCTTGTTATTTAAAGAGATTTCCTGTACAAACTATAAATCACCTGCTTGTCGAACTCTGTTAACGTATGCGAAGTATCTGTCTGGATATAATGGATTTTAAATGCCTCTATCGCATAATTTGGTCGTGCCAGGTTATAACCAATCACTTTTAATCCTACCATTGGATCAAAACCCTCTGGAACGCTATCCAAAACATCATCGTACCACAAGCCATAACCTTGCTGTGCTAAGGTTTTCCAAGGGAAATTCTTAGGGTCATTTTTGCGCCCAGGTGCATAATCTGCATGGCCAATAAAATTAGCCGTAGGAATGCTATATTTTTTCTTCAACGTTTTTAATAAGGCGCACAAGCTAGTAATTTGTGCATCGGTCCAAGGGTCAGTAGTGCCGTTATTATCCATTTCAATGCCAATAGAACAAGAGTTCATGTCCGTAACGTTGCCCCATTTACCTGCTCCGGCGTGCTGCGCCCTTAAATAATCGTTCACCATTTGTACCACTTTACCATCTCTGCTTACCACGTAATGAGAACTTGTTCCGGTACGCGGAAGGGTGAAAGTTCTTAAGGTTTGCCCTAACGAATCTTGTGCGGTATGATGTATGATCACAAAATTTGGCTTTCTAATGCCCATATTGGTAGTTCCCACAAAATATTGTTCATTAAACAAAGAGTCTATTTGCTGGTTTTGCGGTGGAGTGGCACTAATTACTTTAGAAAATGCCTTAGCGTTGTTCTTATAAACTTTGTCGGTAGCTTTATATTTATAAGTGCTACAAGCAATTAAAAACAAAAAAGTAGCACATAATAGCACAATTGATTTTTTTTGTGATTTCATTTTAAAGTGTGTTTAGTTTAAATACTAAATTAGCAGTGTAATTTTTTACTAATTTAGCACATTCACGCAAAAACCCGAAAAAACAATCGCATATGCGCAAAACAACCATTAAAATTGCTCGAAAATTACTGCTAGGCACTACCATAGCAGCCACCATAACAGCTTGTACAAGTAAAAGCACCAACCAAGATCATTCGGCAAAAAAAGAGGTCGATTCGTTAACAGAATATGTAGCACAACGATTACCGATATACGAAAAGGTTAGGCTAAGCACCGATTTGAATTTGCTAAGTCCGAGCGAACGTAAAGTTTTGCCTTTGCTAATTGAAGCGGCACAAATTATGGATGAGCTTTTTTGGAAACAAGCTTACCCGCAACGCGATAGTTTATTGGCAACCATTAAGGATGAAAAAACCAGAGAGTTTGTGAAAATTAACTACGGCCCTTGGGATAGGCTAAATGGCGATAAACCTTTTTTGGCAGGCATTGGGCAAAAACCATTAGGTGTTAATTTTTATCCATTAGATATGACCAAAGAAGAATTGGAAAAATCTGATGTAAAAGATAAGCAAGGGCTTTATTCGGTAATTAGAAGAGAAGAAGGGAAACTGGTTTCGGTACCTTATCATATTTATTTTGCTACAGAACTACAAAAAGCGAGTAGTTTATTAAAGCAAGCCGCTTTATTGGCAGAAGATGCGGGATTAAAAAAATACCTAAACCTAAGGGCAGATGCCTTGGTAACCGATAATTACACCGCCAGCGACTATGCTTGGTTAGACATGAAAAATAATGGTTTGGATATCATTATTGGCCCAATTGAAAACTACGAAGACAAGCTTTTTAACGCAAGGGCTTCTTTTGAAAGTTACGTGTTAGTAAAAGACAAAGAATGGAGTAAGCGTTTGGCCAAGTATGTTGCCATGCTTCCAGAGTTGCAAAAAGGCTTGCCTGTTGCTGCCAAATACAAGAAAGAAGTGCCGGGCACAGATTCGGAGTTAAATGCTTACGATGTTGTTTATTATGCCGGCGATTGCAATTCGGGTTCTAAAACCATTGCGGTAAACTTGCCAAATGACGAGAAAATACAGCAAGAAAAGGGAACTCGCCGATCGCAGTTAAAAAACGCCATGAAAGCTAAATTCGATAAGATTTTAGTACCAATCTCATCCGTTTTGATTGATCCTTCGCAGCAAAAGCACATTAAATTTGATGCCTTTTTTGCGAATGTGATGTTTCATGAGGTAGCTCATGGCTTGGGCATTAAAAATACCATTACCGGAAAAGGCATGGTGCGTACCGCCCTGCAAGAGCAATATTCGTGGTTAGAAGAAGGCAAGGCCGATGTGCTGGGCTTATACATGGTTACCGGTTTACTTAAAAAAGGTGAGCTAGCAGGCGATATCAAAGACTTTTATACTACTTACATGGCTGGCATTTTACGTTCAGTACGTTTTGGTGCATCAAGTGCCCATGGCAAAGCAAACATGCAATGCTTTAACTTCTTCCAAGAAAAAGGCGCTTTTGAACGTACCGCAGCTGGGACTTACAAAGTAAATTACGATAAATTTGCTACTGCAATGAACGAGTTAAGTGCCGTAATATTGACTTTACAGGGCAATGGCGACAAGGCCGCAGTAGAAAAAGCCCAACAAGAAAAGGGAATTATTAAACCAGAGTTACAAACAGACTTAGATAAACTGGCACAAAAGGGAATACCGGTTGACATTGTTTTTGAACAGGGCGTAGATATTTTAGGCATGAAATAGCGAAGCTCTTATAACCTGGTCAGTGCTCAAAATTAATTTGTGCAGCTGCTGCCAAACCAAATATATTCCTTCAATAAAAGTGGCTTAAAAACTGTTTAAGCCACTTTTTTTATGCTCTTAAGCCGCCAATTTTAAAAAAATTAAAATTTCTTGTAACCTTTTGCAAGCCCTTATCGTCTATATAACACAAACAACAAAAAAGGCTTTTGCCTTTTAAAAACTAAGCTAAAATTTTTTAAGAGTAAAAAAATACGCCCAAAGCGTAGCGGCATTTTTATGCCCAAAATTTTAATGATAAAACACACAACAATGAAGAAGATATATTTATTAATTATTGCCTTTTTAACGTCTTTGTCGCTTTTTGCAACAACAAAAGCAAGCAAACAGACCAATGTAAACGGAACTGTTTTAGATGAGCAGCGCAAACCTGTAGATTATGCTACGGTTGGCTTGTTTAAAGCGTCAGATTCGACCTTGGTTAAAACTGCAATGACTACACCAGAGGGCAAGTTCAGTTTTCCAAATATTGCGGCGGGCAGCTACTACATCAAAATAAATATGATGGGCTATGAGGTTTATAAAGGAAAGCATTTCTTGCTGGCAGAAACAGAAACTATTTTGCCTGATATCTTACTAAAATCGGCCAGTAAAACTTTAAACGCCGTGAGTATTACCGCAGTAAAACCTCTTTTAGAGCGCAAAGCCGATAAAATGGTCCTGAACGTGGAGAACAGCTCGGTTGCGGTAGGCTCATCGGCCTTGGAAGTGCTACAACGGGCGCCGGGGATTACCGTAGATCAAAATGATAAAATATCGATGCAAGGCAAGCAAGGCGTATTAATTATGCTCGATGGCAAGCAAACTTACATGAGCCAAACAGATGTAGCCAATTTACTGAGAAACATGCAAAGCTCAGAAATTGAAACCATCGAGTTAATTACCAACCCTTCTTCCAAATACGATGCCTCTGGAAATTCGGGCATCATTAACATCAAAACCAAAAGAAGTAAAAATGGCGGCGTAAATGGTAGTTTTAACGCAGGCACGGCTTATGGTAAAAACCTAAGAGGAAACACCGGTTTGAACTTAAACTATCGTACTAAAGGCGTTAATGTTTTTGGTAGTTATAACTTTAACAAAGGCACAAGAACAAACCTTATTAACATTGATCGTATCGCAAAAAGCACCAATACCGATCCAGATACTTATTTTTCTCAAAAAGGAGGCGATGACAGAGATTTCGAAAACAATAATTTTAAAGTGGGGGTAGATTTCTTCCTAAACAAGAACAACACTATTGGCCTGTTGGCTAACGGTTATTTAAACAGCGGTGCCGAAAAAGCCAACAACCATACCTATATCGGCAAATCATTTACCCAAACCGACTCTACCTTAACCACCAGCAATTTACAAAAATCGAGCTACAGAAACTTGGCCTACAACCTTAACTATAAAGCTACGCTAGACACTGCGGGACAAGAATTATCGGCCGATGTAGATTATTCGAGATATAACAGCAGAGATAGCGCAGATTTGGTAAACGAATTGTTATTCCCGAATGGTAGTGCGGTAAAACCTACGGGGCGTTTAAGAAACAATAGCCCAAGTACCATTGATATTAAAGCGGCCAAGGTAGATTATACCTTACCAATTAACAAAACTACCAAGTTTGAGGCTGGTATAAAAAGCAGCTGGGTAGAAACCGATAACGACCTACGTGCCGAAGAATGGAAAAACAATGTATGGCAAAATGATGTGCGCAGAAGCAACCGGTTTGTATATAACGAAAATGTAAACGCAGCCTACGCCAACTTTAACAAGCAATTTAAACAAACTAACGTACAATTGGGCTTAAGAATGGAACAAACCAACTCTAAAGGCAATTTAATTACCGCAAACAATGTGGTAGCGCGTAGCTACTGGGATTTCTTCCCTACAATTTACGTGCAACAAACCCTCTCTAAAAACCACCAATTGGGCGCTTCTTACGGACGTAGAATTGATAGGCCAAGTTACGACGCCCTAAATCCGTTTATTTACTTTTTAGATGAATATACTTACAACAAGGGAAATCCTTTCTTAAAGCCGCAGTACACCAATAATTATGAATTGAATTATACGCTAAAGCAAAAGTATTTCTTGAACTTGGGCTATAGCGTAACTAACGATGCCATTACCGAAGTTATATTACCCAATACCGAACAAAAGGCATTATACCAAACCAACGAAAACCTGGAAACGCAAACCGTTTTATCGGCAAACTTAACGGTGCCTGTTAAAATTAAAAAATGGTGGACCATGAGCAACAACCTCAATGTTTTTCATATGGCTTTTGAAACACCTAATTTGAATGGCGAAATCTTAAAAACCGGTCAAACTTCTTATCAGTTGCGTATGCAAAATAGCTTTATCATTATGGATGGCTTAACGGCCGAATTTAATGCCAACTACGATTCGCCTTTAACCTACGGCACACTTGATTTAGAAGAGCGAGCGTATGCTGATTTGGGCATTAGCAAAACGGTATTGAAGAAAAAGGGCAGTATAAAGTTTGCTGTTTCTGATGTGTTTAACACCAACAGAACAAGGTTAAAAAGTGCATATCCGGGTTTGAAATATGAATTATACCAGAAGAACGAAACCCAGTTGTTTCGATTAAACTTTAGTTACAGATTTGGTAAAAATGAAATAAAGCCTGCCCGTAGGCGTGCAACTGGCACAGAAGCCGAGCAAAGAAGGATGAAGAATTAAATTAAGCTCTCTTATCCTTACCAAGCTTTGTAAGGATAAATATCTTTAAAACAACTGTTTATTCTTGTTGCCTAATTAGTGAGGCCACCATTTCTTCCAATTCATCTATATCAAATGGTTTGGATAGATAGCTTTCTGCTCCGGCCGTTGCTGCTAGAGCTTTTATATCGTTATTGGCCGAAAAATAGATTACCGGAATATGTTTGTAAACAGGATGCTTTTTAAGCTCTTGTGTGGCCGCTATACCGCCTATGTCGGGCAGCCAATTGTCCATTAAAATTAAATTTGGCTCATATTCGGCTACTCTGCTAATAATATTGTCGGCCGTAGAAGACGCTTTGGTGTGGTAACCAGCGCCTTCAAGTATCAGCGTACATAATTCTAAAATATCCTTATTGTCGTCGAAAATGAGAATTTTTTTAACCATTTTTCAATTGTTTGTTGATAGTGAGTTGATATAATTGGCCATTTCTTCAATTTTTAAAACTTCCGAAACATTTGCCTTTAAAATGGCCTGTTCTGGCATATAGGCAACTTGTGCAGAGCTAGGATCTTGTGCCAAGGTGATACCTCCGTTTCTTTTTGCAAAAATTAACCCGTTTACGCCATCTGCATTAGAACCAGACAACAAAAGGCATACCACTCTAGGTCCATAAACATCAGACGCCGATTGAAAAGTAACGTCGATAGACGGTCGGGAGTAATTTACTTTTTCGGAGTAATCTAGCGAAAAGGTAAAGTTTTTTTCGACAAGTAAATGGTAGTCTGATGGGGCAATGTAAATATAGCCATCCCTTATGGCCTCTTTTTCGTCGGCTTCTTTTACTTTCAAATTTGTACGGTGAGTTAGTAAATCTGTTAAAAGCGAATCGGTACCCTGTTTACGGTGTATCACAATTATAATTGGAAAATCAAGATGACGATTAATTTGGGGCAATACCTTTAAAAGCACATCTAGGCTACCTGCCGACCCTCCAATAATTAAGGCTCCTGTTTTTTTCATATGCTTTTTTTCCTCCAAATTTTATCGGTACCAACTCTTTCGTAAACGGGCGAAATTGGGGAGAAATCTATGGTTTCTTTTGTACCTAAGGCCAAATAACCTAAGCTTTCTAAGCTTTGATCAAACAACTGCAATACGCTAAACTGTAAACTCCTATCGAAATAGATAAGCACATTACGACATAAAATAAGTTGAAATTCGTTAAAAGAGCGGTCTGAAACCAAATTATGGGTAGAAAATATCATTTTAGCTTTTAATGCGGTATCAAATTTAGCTAAAGAGTAATTAGCGGTATAATAAGAAGAAAACTCTTTTTCTCCGCCAGAGGCGATGTAATTTTCAGAATAGCTTTTCATTTGGCTAAGCGGGAACATGCCACTTGCTGCTTTTTCTAAAACGGTAGGGTTAATATCTGTTGCATAAATAAGCGATTTATGCAACAAATTAAGCTCTTTTAATATAATGGCAATAGAATAGGCTTCTTCTCCGGTTGAGCAGCCTGCCAGCCAAATTCTAATGAACGGATAGGTATTTAAACTGGGCAAAATTTTAGTTCTCAGCAAACGATAAAAAGCAGGATCGCGAAACATTTCGGTAACATTTACCGTAACCCCTTCTACAAAGTGTTTAAAATAAACATTGTCGTTTAAGGTTTTGTACCTAAACTCGGCAAAGCTAACGTGTTTGTCTAGCGTATATAGCCTAGCCAACCGTCTTTTTAACGATGCCCTAGAATAGCCCGTAAAATCATAACCGTGCTGTTCTAACACATCGTTGACTAAAATTTCAACGTGTTCATCGGTTATATTTCCGTTTTGTGGCACTATAGGTAATCTTCTAAAAGTTTAACAAGGTCTTCTACGTTTACGGGTTTAGAGATGTAGCCGTTCGCTCCAGCTTGTAGGCATCGTTCCCTATCTCCCGTCATGGCTTGGGCTGTAACGGCAATTACCGGAATCTTTTTTAGCGCAAGTTCTTTCTCTCTTTTGGCCAAGGCCTCGTAACCGTCCATTTCGGGCATCATCATGTCTAATAAAACCACGCCAACATCATCGTTTTTTTGAATGACATTGAAACCCTCTTGAGCACTTGTGGCCACCAAACAAGTATATTTCTTAGCAGTTAAAACAGCTTTTAAGGCAAAAATGTTTCTGCTATCATCATCAATAATTAAAATTTTCTTTTTCTTAACATCCATTTTAACAATTAATTAGATTTATCATAAAGCCAAACTCTTAATAATGATATTAATTGATCAATATCTACCGGTTTAGAAATATAATCTGATGCACCCGCAGCAATACATTTTTCTCTGTCCCCTACCATAGCCTTGGCTGTAACGGCCAATATTGGCAAGTTTTTATAGATGGCCATTCCCCTAATTCGCTTTGTGGTTTCATAGCCGTCTAACTCTGGCATCATCATGTCCATTAATACCACATCTATTTTAGGATTTTCTTTAATGATGGCTAAAGCTTCTTTGCCATCTATGGCTGGCAACACTTTCATTTTATGTGTTTCTAATGATTTGGTTAGCGAAAAAATATTTCTCACATCATCATCAGCAATTAAAACCACTTTATCTTTTAGCACATCTGTTATGTTCTGCAGTGTTTCTAATTTGTTTGAAGGTTTGTCTTTGTTTTCTTTTTCTTCTACCAAGTGTAAGAAAACGGCTGCTTCGTCTAAAATTCGTTGGTAAGAATGGGCGGTTTTTACAACAATAGAATCTGCATATTGTTTTATCCTGTTTTCTTCGCCTTTAGAAAGGTTTTTCCCGGTAAAGATAATGATGGGCAAGTTTTCTAATCCTTCGCTTTTTTTAATGGTCTCTAAGGTTTCGTAGGCGGTTTTGTCTGGAATTCCCATATCTAAAATTACACAATCTGCCTCTTTGCTTTGCAGCGCTTCAATGCTGTCGTTTATATTAGAAGCCACTATGGTTTGTAGGTTTGCCGAGCTTAGGTAATGGCTCAATGCATCGGCATGTTGCTTGTTCTCTTCTACAATGAGTACTTTCTTCGGGTTTTTGCTGAGGGCATATTCCAGCTTTTCGAAGATTTGTTGCATGTGCTCTAGCGCAAAGGGTTTATTAATAAAATCTACCGCCCCTTTTTGTAAACTTTTTCTTTTTGCCGACAAAGAAGACATAATGTGTACCGGAATATGTCTGGTTAGGGCATTGGATTTTAATTCGTCCATTACTTGCCAACCGTCTTTAACCGGAAGTTGAATGTCTAACAATATAGCCAATGGGTTGTATTGGTGGGCCATTTCAACACCAGCATCTCCGCGAACGGCCACTAAGCCTTTGTAACCCATTTTCCTGGCAAAACCTAATAAAGTTTTGGCGAAGAAAGTATCATCTTCTATAATTAAAATGGTTTTATCTCCTGGCGAAATCTGATGTCTATCGTCTGCTATCTCATTAGGAATTTTACTCACTACAAAGTGTTCTTTTTCTGTTGTTTGGGGTTCTTCGTCTGCTTGGGTTTCTTCTAAAGAACTGAAAAGAGCAACCTCTTTTTCTTTGTTATAATTGACTGGAATAGTTAGCGTAAATGTACTTCCTTCGCCTTCTATACTGTCAAGTGTTATGTTTCCGCCCAAAAGCTTTGCCAATTGCTTACTGATAGACAGGCCTAAACCTGTACCACCAAATTTACGTCGAGTAGAGCCATCGGCTTGCTGGAAAGCTTCGAAAACCAAGGCTTGTTTGTTTTTGGCAATACCAATTCCGGTATCGCTAACCATAAACCTTAACATGCTATCTTTTTCGTTGTAACCTATAGAAAGGCTTACCTTTCCTTTAGACGTAAATTTGAAGGCATTAGAGAGCAAATTTTTAAGTATTTGCGACAACCGCATTTTATCGGTAGTAAAGGTATGGGGCGCATCGCCAGAAACACCGATTACCAAATCAATGTGCTTATCTTTGGCAACAGGCATAAACAATGATCTAATGTCGGCCGTAATTTCTTCTACCTTAACGTCGGTAATTTCGAGTTCCATTTTACCCGCTTCAATCTTAGAAAGGTCTAAAATTTCGTCGATTAAGCTCAGCAAACCTTGCCCAGAACTTTGTATAACCGAGGCGTATTCTACGTATTCTTTTTCTAGCGAATCGCTATCAGACATTAACTTAGAAAGCAATAGAATTGAATTTAATGGCGTGCGCAATTCATGAGACATATTGGCCAAAAACTCCGATTTGTATCGGGTGCTTTGTTCTAGCTGTTCGGCCTTTTGCTTAATCTCTAGGTTACGTTCTAAAATTAGCTGGTTGCGCTCTTCTAACAATGCGCTTCGTTCTTCTAATTCTTGGTTGCTTTGCAACAGCTCTTCTTGCTGCACCCTTAGTTCTTCTTCTGAGGCTTGTATTTTTTGGGTTTGTGCTTCTAATTCGGCATTTAACGCTTCTAGCTCGCTGTGTTGCGATTGTAGCTCTTCTGCTTGTGCTTGCGTTTCTTCTAAAAAATCTTGAAGCTTTTTATGTCCCTGTGCAGAATTTATGGCAATACCGATATTACCCGATACATTATTCATAAAATCTATTTTACGCTGCGGGTAATTGTTTATCGTAGCCAGTTCAATAACACCCAGTACCAGGCCGTTTCTCATCACCGGGAAAGCTACTACATTTGCTGGTTTTGTTTGCCCGGTAGCATAGCTAATTGTGGCTTCGTTATCAGGTATTTTCTCTAATAAGATTAGTTTTTCTGATTGGAAAGCCTGCCCTACCAATCCTTCGCCTATGGCAATTTTCTTCTTTTTAAAATTAACATCCAAAGCGTATCCTGCAACTAAATGCAAATGCTGGTCTTCTTGTAAAATGTAAAAAGCACCCACCATACTTTTGGTATGTGTTAAAACGCCAATAAGTACTTCTTTGGCAAGATCCTCTACATTTTTATCGCCCACCATTTTATCGTTAAGGGTAGCTATGCCCGTTTGCATCCAATCTTTGTCTTCTAAAAGTTTAAAAGATTGTTGTAACGCTTCTGCCATGCTATTTAAAGACCCAGAAAGGTTGCCCAAATCATCTTTAGAAGTTTCGTGTAGCCTAACTTTATAATTACCGGCAGAAATTTGGTGAGCAATACTTTTTATCGTATCAATTCTTTTAGTGGTTTCTTCGTTAACCTGTTGTAGTTGTTCAAATAGATCTACACGTTCGTTGTATTCGGCACTTACTTGTCTATAAAAGAAAATGGTGCTTAATACTGATAAAATTGCGGCTATAATGATCAAGAAAGGCGAAAACCCCGCCAAATTGTTCATTTCTTCTGTCTTTTCTGCTAATGACCTTTTTTCTTCGGCCCGAATCTCCCTTATAATTTCACGGGCATTATCCATATATACCTTGCCTTCTAGCAATATGTTCTCGGGCATTACACCTTTGTTTTTTTTTATTTGGATGGTGTTGACCAATACTTCCATCCGTTTATCTATCACCGCTCTAAGTGCTTTTAACTGTTGCTGCTCAAAGGCGTTATCTTTAGTAGCTGCCATTACTTTGGTAAAAAGAGAATCGGTTCTTTGTACGCCTCGGCTATAGGGTTCTAAGAAAACAGGATTACCCGTTAGCAAGAAGCCTCTTTGACCTGTCTCGGCGTCTTTAAGCATAGATACAATATTGTCCACATCGCTGATGATGGCATTGCTCTCTACCACTAGGTCGGTGCTTTTAATTAAGTTTTTAATGCTGATATAAGAAGCTGTTGAACTAATAATGAGCAACAGTAATGAAATTCCCAAACCAATACGTAGGTTGCTTTTTAAGGTTAGTTTTTTCATCTATAAATAAGATAAGTATTAAACTTGTGAACTTGGTTGTGCTATTGGTATGGTAAAATAAAATTCGGAGCCTTCGCCGTAAACAGATTTTACGTTAATATGTCCACCATGCCTTTTAATAATTTCGGCAGAGATGTACAAACCAATACCTAAACCCTGAAAACGGTAAGATGTTTCTTCAACGCGATAAAATTTTTCGAAAACCCGACTTGCTTGCTCTGGTTTCATTCCAATACCGTAATCTTTTACGCCCACATATAGCTCATTTTTTTCTAACCGCACGTTTAACAATACCTCGTTAGTACCCGGAGAGTATTTAATGGCGTTGGTAAGAAAGTTAACTATTACCTGTTCAATGCGCATTTCGTCGCCATAAATTTTTGTATTTACAGCGCCGTTTTTTACCACTTTAAACGCCGGGCTAGATTGGTGCATAATTTCGATAATGCCATCCAACAGTTGATCTAAATCGAAATATTGTTGGTTAAACTTTAGCTTTCCACTTTCTATTTTCGAAATATCTAACAAATCGGCAATAAGGCCATTTAATTTTTCTAACTGTACTTGGGCTTTAGAGAGGTGGCTTTTTACCAGCTCGATATCACCCTTGTTTAAGCCTCTTTCTAACAACTGAATGTAGCCTTTTACACTGGTTAAGGGTGTTTTTAGTTCGTGGCTGGCAATGCTCATGAACTCGTCTTTTTTGCTTTCGGCCTCTTTTCTAAACTCAATTTCTTCTAAAAGAGCTTTTCGTGTTTCGCTAAGCTTTTGGTTTTGTTCGTAAATACGATAAAAGGTTTTAATCTTCAGCAGCAAAATATTAATATCAACAGGCTTGGTAATGTAATCTAGCCCGCCAGATGAGTAGCCCTTTGCTATAAATCTAAATTCAGTATTGGCAGCCGATAGAAAAATGATGGCCGTTTCTTTAGCTTTGTTATAACCAGAAATAGCTTCGGCGACTTCAAAGCCGTCCATTTCTGGCATTTGTACATCTAAAATGATAAGTACATAAGAGTTTTTGAGCACTTTTTTAAGCGCTTCCTCCCCCGAGTTGGCGGTATCTACTTCAAAACCATGTTTTTCGAGAACATTCTTTAGTGATATAAGGTTCTCTGGGGTATCGTCAACAAGTAAGATCATTCTCAAACTTAGATAAATTTGCTTTTATATGCAATATGCTTGCTTGGCATATAAAAGCGATTTATCGATTTTTCCTCGATCTTTTAAAATATTCTTTAAAGGAAAAATGGCTAGATGTAAGTCCGATTAAACCTTGTGCTTTTGTTGTCGATGTAAAAGTTTTTTACAATAAATCGGATTTGAAGGTATCGCCCTGTTTAATATCACCGGTTTCAAATCCTTTTTTAAACCAGTACATGCGTTGGGCAGAAGTGCCGTGGGTAAACGAATCTGGCACAACTTGGCCTGTGGCTTGTTTCTGTAATTTATCGTCGCCAATGGCGTTGGCTGCCGTTAAGGCTTCTTCCAGGTCTCCGGCATCGAGCCTAAAATCTTTTAAGTTTTGTGCATGGTGGGCCCACAAGCCTGCATAAAAATCGGCCTGTAGCTCTAACATTACCGACAGCTTGTTATACTCCGTTTCGCTGAGCTGACGGCGAGCCCGCTGTACTTTTTCTGATGCGCCCAATAGGTTTTGTACGTGATGCCCTACTTCGTGTGCAATTACATAAGCTTGGGCAAAATCGCCTGCGGCACCAAAACGGTTTTTTAGTTCTTCAAAGAAAGAAAGGTCTATGTAAACTTTGCTATCGGCAGGGCAATAGAACGGCCCCACGGCAGAAGAGGCGCCCCCACAGGCCGTTTGAACGCCGCCTGTAAATAACCTTAGTTTTGGCTGCTGGTATTGAAACCCCATTTGGTTAAACTGTTCATCCCAAACTATTTCTGTAGACTCTAAAACACCAGAAACAAATTTCTTTTGTGGATCGTCATTTGCTGAACTTCCCTTTTTTACTTCCGTTTGTTCGGATGTAATGGGCAGTTGATTTACTAAACCCGTGAGGTCTTTACCCAAAAACAAGCCAATAATAACGATGATGATACCAATACCACCGCCTAAAGCTACTTTACCACCGCCGCCACCGCGACCGTCTTCCATGTTGTTGCTACCTTTACCGAACCATTGCATAGTATAAGATGTTTAATTTCTTACTCCAATTTAGGAATTAAATTCGGCAATACCTTTAGCTATCCTATTTTGGGTTTCTTCTTTTCCTAACAATTTCACAATATCAAATACGCCAGGGCCAAATTTGCCGCCCACCAGCATGATACGCAACGGCAGCATCACTTCTCCGGGTTTTAAACCTTTATTTTCTGCCAAGGCCTTAAAGCTAGCTTCTAATTCTAAAGCAGTTAATTCAATAGCTAAAGTATTTGCAAATTCTTCAAAGAAAATTGCCTTATCTGTATTCCATTTTGGTTTTACGGCAGCAGAGTCAAACTCGGTTGGCGCAGTAAAAAAGTAAGCGGTTTGTGCCACAAAATCGGGCAACAAAGTACATCTGTCTTTTACCAGCTCAATAATTTCCGCTAATTTTTCCTCATTAGCCTCCATACCGTTTTGCTTTAACAAACTGCTAACCGCCAACTTTAACCTGCCAACCGGCAACTGCTTAATCCACTCGTGATTAAACCATTTTGCTTTTTCGAAATCGAATTTTGCACCGGCTTTGCTTATTCTTTCGACAGAAAAACTAGCTTTTAATTCTTCTAACGAGAAGATTTCTTTATCGGTCCCATCGTTCCACCCCAATAAGGCCAACAGGTTAATAAAGGCTTCGGGCATAAAGCCCAATTCTTTAAATCCTTTGGTTAAATCACCGGTTTTAGGGTCGGTCCAGTTCATGGCGTAAACTGGGAAACCTAACCTATCGCCATCGCGTTTGCTTAGTTTGCCGTTACCATCTGGTTTTAAAATTAACGGTAAGTGTGCCCAAGCAGGCATTTCGTTTGCCCAGCCTAAATATTTCCAAAGTAAAATATGTATAGGTGCAGATGGCAACCACTCTTCGCCTCTAAAAATGTGCGAAATTTCCATCGCCTTATCGTCAACCACTACTGCCAAATGGTAAGTTGGCATACCATCTGCTTTTAGCAAAACTTTATCATCCACCAAGTTGGTATCAAAACTTACCACACCTCTAATCATATCGGCAAAAGTTACCTGCTCATCAGCAGGCATTTTTATACGAATTACATGTGGCGCATTTTGTGCCAATAATTCACTTACTTCGCTTTGCGTTAAAGTAAGCGAGTTGCGCATTTGCATACGGCTTTTTTGTCCGTACAAAAAATTAGGTTCTGCTGCTCTTTTAGCTGTTAACTCTTCTGGCGTATCAAAAGCGTAATAAGCATAGCCACTAGCCACCAACTGCTCGGCATATTGCCTATAGCTAGGTTTGCGTTCGCTTTGACGGTATGGGCCAAAAGCGCCCGGTTTTTGCGGACTTTCATCGGGAGAAATACCACACCATTCTAAACAATCTACAATATATTGTTCTGCACCTTCAACAAAACGTGTTTGATCGGTATCTTCTACTCTTAAAATGAATTTACCGTGGTGTTTTTTTGCAAATAAATAATTGAAAAGGGCAGTTCTAACGCCTCCTAAATGCAAACCGCCGGTTGGGCTTGGTGCAAATCTAACTCTAACTTCTTTGTTCATGGGCTTTGAGCAGAGGGCTTTAAGCAGAGGGCATAGAGTTTTAATGCTTTAAAAGCCCCTATGCCTTTTGCCCTTTGCTTTTGCAAAGATATGTTTTTCATCTATTTTTATATTGTTTTGATAGGTGATGAAGCTATTCTGCTTAAAAAAATGATTGATTAGGCTTTTAGAAAAGCATAATGGTTTTGTGGTTTTGTCGTTCTGATATTGTATTTTGGCTCTGCATGAATCCGTATCAGAAAAAAAAGCGTTGGAAATTATTCTTGTTAATGTTTGCCGCCTTAATTGGAGCTGCTTCTGTTTTTTATTCCGATTTTTTTGTAAAAAAGATGGAAAGAGAAGAGGCAACACAGTTTTTACTATGGGTTAAAGTGGCCGAACAGCGAATGAAAATGTACGATAACGAACAATTATCGGAAGTTTTTGAAACCATCAAGAAGAACAATAAAATGGATGTAATCATCACTAAAACAGATGGTTCTATTTACCTGTGGGATGGTTTAGATACGACCAAAACACTTTATCCAGACAATAAAACCAAGCAGTACGATTCTCTTTATTTTGCCCGACAGCTGAGTAAGATGAAAGAACAACATCAGCCTGCTAAAATGAAAGGAATTAACGACGAAGAGTTAATAGCCTATTATAAAGATTCGAGCATTCTAACCCAGTTGAGGCTTTTCCCTTACATTCAATTGGGCGTTATTGCCTTGTTTCTTATTATTGCCTATGTTGGTTTTAGTGCTGCAAGGAGAGCAGAAAGAGATCAAGAATTTGTGGGCATGGCCAAAGAAACTGCCCATCAATTAGGCACGCCCATATCGTCGTTAATGGCTTGGGTAGAGCTCATTAAGACCCGATTTGATGCAGAAGAAGACCCCTTGGTAGCCGAAATGGAGAACGATATTCAGCGCTTAGAAATCATTGCCGATCGTTTCTCTAAAATAGGATCTAAGCCCATATTAGAAGACCATGTAGTACATGCGATAATTAACGGTTTTGTACAATATTTCAAGGTGCGCACCTCAGATAAAATCAACTTTGTGCTTACCGGAGACAAGCAAGTAAGGGCAATGCTGTCGGCTCCGTTGTTTGACTGGGTAATAGAAAACTTGCTCAAAAATGCAGTAAATGCCATAGATAACGATGGCACAATTACCATAAATATCATCGAGAACTTAGCGAAAGAAGAAGTATTAATTGACATCACTGATACCGGAAAAGGAATTCCTCGTTCTAAATTCGACACTATTTTTCAACCAGGTTACACCACACGAAAAAGAGGTTGGGGCTTAGGGTTAACTTTAACCAAAAGAATTGTAGAGAACTACCATCGTGGTCAAATTTTCGTGAAAGATTCGGAAATAGGCAAAGGAACTACCTTCAGGATTATTTTAAAAAGCAGTATAACATATGAACCCACCACAAATACAGGAATACCCAACGTGGTATAAAGGCTATATCGACTTAGTAGAGGGCGATGTATTAGTTGTTCTAGAAAAACAGGCTGAAGAATTCACCGCGTTTATCAACGGTATTTCGGACAAAGCCGATTACGCCTATGCGCCCGGCAAATGGACCATTAAAGAACTTTTAGGTCATATTATTGACACAGAACGCATCATGATCTATAGGCTATTGTGTTTTGCCCGTAATGATAAAAGTAAGTTGCCCGGATTTGACGAAAATGAATATGTAAGCGCTGCACGCTTTGCAGAGAGGAACATACAAAGTTTGGCCGAAGAGTTTGCTTGGATGAGAAAAGCTAACCTGTTTTTACTTAACTCGCTCAATGAACAAGAGCTAGACCGCACCGGAATTGCAAATGATAATCCAATATCAGTAAGAGCTTTGGTTTATATTTTGGCTGGTCACGTAATACATCACAAAAATGTGATAGTAGAACGATATTTAAATCCCTAACTCCTAAAGGGAAATATATAAAAAATATTTATTGACCCTTATTTAACCGCCTTGTTTGTAGTCCCCTTTAGGGGATTGAGGGGTTAACTTTTTAATTTAAAATATGATTTGGTTTAAAAAATTTACGCCCGAAATGCTTAACAATCGCCCTAAAAACCATATTGGAGCTTTACTGGGCATAGCATTTACCGAAATTGGCGAAGATTACCTCGTAGCTACCATGCCCGTAGATGAACGCACACACCAACCTGCCGGAATTTTACATGGTGGCGCTTCGGTAGTACTGGCCGAAACCCTAGGTAGCATTGCCTCTTATATGTGTATTGACCCTACGAAACACATTGCGGTAGGTTTAGAAGTTAATGCCAACCACATTAGACCGGTGAGCGCAGGCTTTGTAAAAGGCGTTTGCAAACCACTGCACATAGGCGGCAAAACACACCTATGGGAAATAAAACTATACACCGATAAAGGCAAAATGAATTGTGTAAGCCGGTTAACAGTAGCCATATTGCCGAAACCACAATAGCTTAGAAGAAGTTCACTGAAGCAAGCAAACTATTTACACTCCCTTTTTGTTGTTGCCATAAATAGAAATTATGGTAAGCACCGATGATATCATTAACGATAGTCATTTAGTTTTTGTTAGTCCACATAAAGGAGGGATATACCGTAAAGGTGTGGCCGGAAATTTTAATTATGAAGATGACAAGGGCCACCGCATTACAGATAAAATTGCCCTAGAGCGTATCAAAAAGTTGGTGTTGCCACCAGCATGGACAAATGTGTGGATTTCTCCGAAAAAGAACGGCTATTTACAAGCCATTGGTACCGACGTGGCGGGCAGAAAACAGTATCGCTATCACCCAGATTGGGTAAACAGGCGTTCAGACCATAAATATTTCCGGTTATTAGAATTTGGAAAGGCTTTACCCAAAGCACGTAAACAGGTAGAAAAAGATTTAAAGCGCAGAAACTTTGACGAGCGAAAGGTGCTGGCTATTTGTGTTAAAGTATTGCAAGAAACCCTCATCAGAATTGGCAACGCCGCCTACGAGAAAAACTACAACAGCTATGGTTTAAGTACCCTAAAAGACAAACACGTTAAACAAAAACCCAACGGAACTTTTTTGTGTTTTGTGGGTAAAAAAGGAATTAGGCAAGAGATGCGACTTACAGATAAAAAACTAATTAAATTGGTTAAAAGATGTAAAGATATTCCCGGACAAGATTTGTTTCAGTTCTATACAGCAGATAACAAACGCAAGGCTGTAGATTCTGGTATGATTAACCAATACATAAAAGAAATTACCAAAGATGATTTTACGGCAAAGGACTTTAGAACTTGGGGCGGAACTTTAGAAGCGATGCGTCAGTTGGCTGTTTGTGCTAATGAAAATCCGGAAGTTTCTGCTAAAAAATTAGTAGTTGCAGCATTAGACTGCGTGGCGGCTAAACTTGGTAATACTAGGGCAGTTTGTAAAAGTGCCTATGTTTATCCAATGCTATTAGAGGCTTTTGAAACCGGTAATTTACAACCTTATTTAAAGAAAATTGCGCTAACAGAAAAAGACGAGAAGAAAGCGTTGAAAAACGATGAAGCTGTGCTCATTCAGTTTTTAAAAGCGGTTAAACGAAAAAAGAAATAAGGAAGCTCAAACGAGGAACGAGGAGAGATCTAGCAAAAAGTACAATTAATGTAGCTAGATTTCTCCTCGTCTCTTCTTCGTCGAAATTGTTTAAGGCAAGTTTGCTGCCTAAGGCTGTTGATCAAGCCATTTTTTTTCGATTAAGTACGAAACGATTAAACCTAGGCCGCCGAAGATAAAAACGCTGCCAAAATATACAGCAACGGCCTGCCCTTCCTCGGCATTAGTCATGTTGGCGCTAAATACTGCTCTAGTGGTAAATAATGCAATAATTAAGCCTAAGCCTAAGCCCATCATCAACAAGCCAAATTTTAAGCTTAAAAAAGGTTTAGGTGTTGATTTTTGAGCGCCGGGGTCAATCCCTCTTTCTATCATGGCCATTTTTTCTTTATTTGAAAGATACCTGATGCCAAAAACTAAGGCAAATGCGCCAACAAACATTACGATGGCTACTAATTCTCCACTCATGGTTTTATTATTTTTTGTTAAACATTCAATTGTTGCGAACCGTGTTCTGTGAATTATGACAACAGCAAAAAAAATTAGGTTACAGTATTCGCAGAAAAAAAATTAAATTGTGTTATAAAACTTTAGCAATTGATCCTTATCTCCACTAAAATAGATGAAATTTTTTCTTTGCCACAGGCAGAAAAAGATTTGTTCATTTCACGATTTGAAAGCGTTGAAGCCCAAAAGGGAACAATTGTAATTAATGCGCAAAAGATAGAGCGGTATGTTTATTTTATTGAAAAGGGAATTGCAAGAGCTTTTAGAGCAACCGATAAAGGCGAAACGACCATTTGGTTTGGAGAAGAGGGCGATGTGATCCTTTCCTTTTTGAGTTTTTTTAAAAATCAACCCGGGTATGAGAGTATCGAAGTTTTAGAAGACAGCATCCTCTATCGAATTTCGGTAAATGATTTACAGCATTTATTTTTCCAAAACATACACCTTGCCAACTGGGGCAGGAAATTTGCCGAACAAGAATTGTTACTTACCGAACAGCGTTTTATGGATTTACAGTTTAAAACGGCAACCGAACGCTATCAAGATTTAGTAAAACATTCGCCTACTATTTTACAGCGGGTACAACTTGGTTATATTGCTTCTTATTTAGGCATTACACAGGTTTCGTTAAGCAGAATTAGGGCCTCTACAAAGTGATTATATATAACCAGCGCATAACATTAGCGCATAAAAAACCAACCATTTAAATAAAATTACATGAAAAAGCTATCCTTAACCCTAGCACTCATTAACATTTCATTTTACATTTTAGCCCAAGAACCTACGCTCAAAACCTTCTATTTTTTAGCAGGAAATTGGGAGATAAAGACGAAAACTGGCCAAATTATAGAACGTTGGAAAAAGCACAAGGATAGTTTAACCAGTACATCTTATAAATTTAATCCCGCTGGAGATAGTGTATTAACAGAAACTGTAGTGCTAAAGAAAATTAGCGGCGATTGGTATTTCTGTGTTACCGGATATGAAAAGGGAAACGAAGGCAAAACCGATTTTAAATTAGTTTCTTCTACGGGCAACACTTTTAATTTCGAAAACAACCAGCACGATTTCCCGCAGCAAATCAGCTATCAAAACACCGGAAAAGACCGGCTTCTAGCTTGGATTGAAGGAGAAATTAATGGTAAAAGAAGAAAAATAACGTTTTCTTATCAAAGGGCTAAATAATTTATCGCTCGCCTCAGAAACACGTTACGCCACCTTAACCGAGGTCATGGTTAATGAACCTCCAACGGCCTTATCATTAAACAACAATGCCTGTTCTTTATCACTTTGCAAGCCCAAAGTGTACATTAAGGGCAAATAATGTTCTGGTGTTGGTATAGCTAATCGCACTTCGCTGCCCATTTGTTCAAAATTAATAAGCGCTTGGTGGTCCTTGTTCAAAATTGCGGTCTTAAACTTATCGTTCGCCTCCATAGCCCAATCGTACCCCCCCCCATTAATCATTTCCCAACTTACCATTCGCAGGTTGTGCACCATATTGCCGCTACCTAAAATTAAAACTCCTTTTTTACGCAAAGCGGCTATTTCCTTCGCCAAATTGTAATGGTATTGCGCACCTTTGGTATAATCTATACTCAATTGCAAAACCGGAATATCAGCATTGGGGTACATGTGCCTAATTACCGTCCAAGCACCGTGGTCTAAACCCCAATCGTGGTTTAATTCTACTGCCGTGGCTGTAATTAAGCTCGCTGTTTCTTTGGCTAATGCAGGATTTCCCGGTGCAGGATATTGCACCTCAAACAAAGCTTGAGGAAAACCGCCAAAGTCGTGAACAGTAGGCGGAAAATCCATTGCCGTAATTTTAGTGCCACGAGTAAACCAATGTGCAGAAACCACCAAAACCGCAGTTGGAAAGGGCATAGACTTGGCCATATTTGCCCAACCTGCGCTAAATTCATTGACTTCAATGCCGTTCATTGGCGAACCATGGCCCATAAAAAGCGCTGGCATAATATCGCTCTCACCATTCTCGGGTAAATTAGCCGTAAAGTTCTTGAATTGATTTAGGGTTTTCATTGTTTACATTTATTAGCCACAGATGCACAGCGTAATCTCTGAAATGTTTCTAAAATGGCTTTTCTGTGTAGCTGTGGCGAAAGCAAATTACTTCGCTTGGGCAAATTGCAGGTTCAACGTAATGTTTACATTTTTTGCAATACCAGCACCTGTAGGGTCGTAGCTAACATTATAATCTAAACGATTGATGGTAGTAGTTGCTAAAAATCCCATCTTGTTGTTGCCCTGTTGATCTTTTACAGTACCTCCGTAAACCACCGCAAATGTAACCGGCTTGGTAACGTCTTTAATCGTTAAATTTCCTTTTAAAACATAAGTGTTTCCTTTCGATTTTTTTAACGATGTGCTTTCGAAAGTCATGGTAGGGTATTTTGCTGCATCAAAAAAATCAGCGCTCTTTAGGTGGTTGTCACGCATATCAACGCTGGTGTTAATACTCGCTACATCAACCGTAAAACTGATGTTGGCATCTGTCAAATCGGCTTTAGCAGCTGTAAACTCCCCATTAAATTTTTTGAATGAGCCATCTACAAAAGATATTCCAGAATGTTTAACGGCGAAATTCACAAACGAGTGCATAGGATCTGTTGACCATTTCGTTTGTGCAAATGTGGCTACGCTTAAGCCTGTTGCTAATAAGAATAAGAATAATTTTTTCATCTGTTTACTTTTAGTTGTTTAATTAATCTGAACACAAAGGTAAAACAGTTAATCGGGCAAAAAGTTGATGTATGTTAAGAAAGCAAATTACATGCTATCTAAAGTCTTCCTTTTTAAATCTTGCTTAAACTGGCTTGGCGTTAAACCCGTTTCTTTTTTAAACTGTGCCGACAAATGCGCTACACTGCTGTAATTTAACTGAAAAGCAATTTCGCTCAAGGTCAATTCGCCATAACTCAGTAATTCTTTTGCCTTCTCTATTTTTTGTTGAATATAATAGCGTTCAATGGTATTGTTTTCTTCTGCCGAAAAAACACCACTCAATGAGGCATAGTCTATGCCCAGTTTATTGCTTAAAAATATGGATAAGTTAACCTTTAATGGCTCTTTTGTATAGTGCGCTAGTTCAATAATAGCCGCTTTAATTTGCGCCACCAAGGTTTTCTTTTTGTCTTCTAACAATTCAAAACCTAAGTTTTCCAAGGTGTTTTTAAGTGCATGGTGCTTTTCTTCCGAAAGGTTTTCGCCAGGCAGCTCTACCTCTCCCAAAACCACGCTTAAAGGATGTAAATCTAACTTTTCGAAGGCCGTTGCTACCGCCATTTTACACCTATCGCATACCATATTTTTAATATATAGCTTCATGAGTTACTAAAGTAAGCATTATTTTTTGCACCTAGAAACTGTTTAAATTTCAATAAGAATAAATACCTAGGCGGGTGTCACCACCCGCCTACAGCCCATAGCTATAGTTTGGTGTCACCACCAAACCCAACCTGTAAAATATTAATATCATTTTTAAACAGCTTCTAAACCCATTCACAATAATTCAACTTTAAGCAGACATTTTTCGCCTCATCTGTGCAGATTTGGCTTCATTCACAAATAAAGAAATTACGCTTCAATTAAATCCGTGTAACTGTGGCTAATTGTATGACTCGTTATAATTTTTAAATAACTTAGCACAAATTCATTCCAATCATGAAAAAACTGCTCCTAATTTACTTTTTATGCTGCTTTAGTTTTGCGTATGCTGCTAAACCTAAATATCAGTATGTTAAAATAAGTACCTCCAAAGGCGAATGTATTGTTAGGCTTTATAACGAAACGCCCTTGCACCGGGATAACTTTTTAAAATTAGCCAAAGAAGGTTATTACAACGGTACTATTTTCCACAGGGTGATTAAGGATTTCATGATACAGGGCGGAGATCCAGAATCTAAAAATGCCACCCCCGAAACTACACTAGGCAACGGCGGCCCAAAATATACCGTGGCAGCAGAATTTAATGATAGTTTATTCCATAAAAAAGGGGTGTTGGCCGCTGCTAGAGAAGGCGACAGTATTAACCCAGAGAAAGCTTCAAGTGGCAGTCAGTTTTATCTAGTGCAAGGCAAGGTTTTTACCAACGAGCAGCTAGACCTACTAGAAGAACGTCGTTTAAAACATAAAATTCCTGCCCACCAACGCGAAGTTTATAAAACCATTGGCGGCACCCCACATTTAGATAGAAATTACACCGTTTACGGCGAAATTGTTAAAGGTTTAGACATGGTAGATAATATTGCCAACCTAGAAACCGGTATTGCGAACCGACCTAAAGAAGATATAAAAATGACGGTTACGATACTCAAAAAGCGAGCAGCCAAAAAATTGGAGAAGGAGTTATTGAAAAACGGAAAATATATACATGAAAATCATATCATATAACGTAAACGGCATTCGTGCCGCAGCAACCAAAGGTTTATTTACCTGGCTACAGGCTACAGATGCCCACATGGTTTGCCTGCAAGAAGTAAAAGCTTTAAAAGAGCAAATTCCTGATATTTTAGCACTAATTGAACATTTAGGCTATCATCATTATTGGTTTCCGGCAGAGAAAAAAGGGTATAGCGGCGTGGCTATTTTTACCAAGATAAAGCCAAATCACGTAGAATATGGCTGTGGCGAGCAATGGATTGACGCCGAGGGCAGGATTTTAAGAGCCGATTTTGATGATTTCTCTTTGATGAGCGTTTACCTGCCATCGGGCTCTAGCGGCGACGAAAGGCAAACGAAAAAATATGAGTTTATGAAATTCTTTGATGGCTACATTGGAGAACTAAGAAAAAACTATCCAAACCTGATCATCTCTGGCGATTATAATATTTGCCATAAAGCGATTGATATTCACAATCCAAAATCTAATGCCAATTCATCAGGTTTTTTACCAGAAGAACGCGAGTGGATGGAGTTGTTCATCAATAACGGATTTATCGATTCGTTCCGTCACTTTAACCAAGACCCGCATCATTATACGTGGTGGAGCTATCGTGCCGGAGCAAGAGGCAAGAATTTGGGCTGGCGTATAGATTATCATTTAACCACCCGAGAAATGGAAAACAGGTTAAAAAATGTACGTATCTTACCTGATGCTTTGCATAGCGACCATTGCCCTATTTTATTGGAATTAAACTAAACATCATGAAATACTTTCTTCTGCCCTTATTAACCGTAATTGTATTCATTACAAGTTGTAGTAATGCTGCTCAAATTGAAGACCCTATTCCTGCTCACGATACTTTTTCCATTACGGCAAAACAGCTTGGCGAGAGCAGAACAATTAACGTTTGGACACCAGAAAATTACGCCAACGGAAAAGATTCGCTACCTGTAATGTACATGGCAGATGGAGGCATTGCTGAAGATTTCCCACACATCGCAAATACTTTTGCCGAGCTAATTAAACTGAAGAAAATACCACCATTTATTTTGGTTGGCATAGAAAACACCCAACGTCGCAGAGATTTATCGGGACCTACCACTGTAGCAAAAGACAAGGAAATAGCACCAATTGTTGGTGGTTCAGAAAAATTTAGAAATTTTATTAACGATGAGTTGATCCCAGAAATTGACAAGCGTTATCGCACCACCGAAAAGAGAGGGATTTTAGGCGAATCATTATCCGGCTTATTTGTAATGGAAACTTTCTTTTTAAACCCAGAAATGTTCGATTACTATATTGCTTTCGACCCCTCGTTATGGTGGAACAATCATTCTTTAGTGAGTACTGCAAAAACAAACTTGACTAAACTTAATACACCAAAAATATTATGGTTTGCTGGCTCTAGTGCTGCCGATATTTCTGTTTACACCAAACAACTAGCAGATATTTTAAAAACTGAAGCACAACCTAACTTGGTATACACATATAGCGACGAGCCTAAAGAAAAACACACCACTATTTTTAGAGCAACTAAAGAGAAAGCGCTAATCTGGGCCTTAAACAATTAACCAAATATGCTAATTACCAACATCAAAGCCCTTGTAGGCGTTCATCCAAAAGAAAAGCTTTTTCTTCGCGGTAGCGAATTAAGCGAGCTTCCTTTTTTAGAAAATGCATGGCTGTTAATAGAAAATGGATTAATTAAGGATTTTGGCTCGATGGACAATCTCCAAACACCAAACACCAAACACCAAACCTTAAACGCCGAAGGTCGCTTTGTTTTCCCATCTTGGTGCGATAGCCATACGCATATTGTTTTTGCAGCACCGCGGGAAGAAGAGTTTGCATTAAAAATTGCAGGCAAAACTTACGAAGAAATTGCAGCCGCTGGTGGTGGCATTTTAAACTCGGCAAATAAACTACAAAAAGCCACAGAAGACGAACTTTTCGAAAGTGCCAGCATCCGTTTAAAAGACATGATTAAGCATGGCACCGGAGCCATAGAAATTAAAAGTGGTTACGGGCTAACGGTAGAAAGTGAGCTAAAAATGTTAAGGGTAATCAAGCGTTTAAAAGCCGCTTTTCCTATACCGATTAAAGCAAGTTTGTTAGCTGCCCATGCTTACCCAGCAGCATATAAAAACAACCACCAGGCCTATATCAATTTAATTATTAATGAGCTCTTGCCCAAAGTGGCCGAAGAAAACTTAGCAGATTACATTGATGTTTTTTGCGAAAAGGGCTTCTTCTCTAACGAAGAAACAGTACAAATTTTAACCGCAGCGGCGAAATATGGCTTAAAACCAAAAATACATGCCAATCAGCTTTCTAGTTCTGGAGCGGTAGAATTGGGCGTAGCCCACCATGCTGTATCTGTAGATCATTTAGAAGAAACCGATGAAAATGTGCTGCAAGCCTTTAGCGAAAGCCACACCATTGCCACCTTGCTGCCTTCTTGCTCGTTTTACATCAACATTCCCTTTGCCAACGCCAAAGGTTTAATCAATAGCAACGCCATTGTGGCCTTAGCCAGCGATTATAATCCGGGCTCTACCCCTTCTGGAAACATGAATTTTGTGGTTTCCCTAGGCTGTATTAAACTAAAAATGATGCCCGAACAGAGCATTAACGCAGCCACGCTTAACGGCGCCGCAGCAATGGAATTAAGTAACGAAGTGGGTAGCATTGCCCGTGGCAAAAAGGCAAATTTGTTCATTACCCGCCCAATGACATCCCTAGCGTATTTGCCCTACAGTTTTGGCCAAAGCCAGATTGAAACCGTAATTTTAAACGGAGAGGTATATCATGGCTAATTTCAACGTTTTTTCGCAAAGCGATATTTTAAGCATGGTTAACCTACGCGATGGCGAAACTAAGCTTGGCGAAAAAGTAACCTATTATAGCCAATTTACTGCTGAAGAAACCATCACTGCTGAAAGCCTACAACAATCTGCGGCAAAATTTGTGCTTTTGGGCATTCCAGAAGATATAGGCGTAAGGGCAAATTATGGCGTAGGCGGAGCGCATACAGCTTGGAAACCCGCTTTAAAAGCATTGCTTAATCTACAGCAAAATCATTTCTTAAAGGGAGAAGACCTGTTGGTTTTAGGAGCATTTGAAATTCCCGAAAACAACGCTACCGATGTTGCCGAACTTAGAAAAGGCGTAGCCGAAATTGACGAGCTGGTTTACCCCATTATTCAAACTATTGTAACCGCAGGAAAAATTCCTGTTGTAATTGGTGGTGGCCATAACAACTGCTATCCCATTATTAAAGGAGCCGCTTTAGCACTAAAGGGAAAAATTAATGTGCTCAATATTGATGCACATACCGATTTGCGCAATCCCGAAGAAGGCAGGCACAGCGGCAATGGCTTTAGCACTGCCATTAGAGATGGTTTTTTGGATGAATACCAAATTTTAGGCCTACAACAGAACTACGTGAGCGAGGCCCAGTTAAATGTTATCTCTAAAAACAGCGTCATTAAAGCCCTTTATTTCGACGATTTACTGAAAGCCGACAAAGATATCTTTACCGAGACCAAAACACGCTTAAAAGACGCGAAAAGCCCGCTAGGCTTAGAAATTGATTTAGACAGCATATCCCATACCTTATCAAGTGCAGCCACCCCAAGCGGATTTGGCTTAAACGAAATAAGGCAGCTCTTGCTTTGGCTACCGCATCACTTTACCTATTTACATATTTGCGAAGGTGCGCATACACTAAATGATGGGCGAAAAGATGAAACCATCGGAAAAACAATTGCTTATTTAGTGAGCGATTTTATGAAAAGAAGGTAAGCTACAGCTCCTCATCTTCGTAACGTTGGGCAGCCTTGGCCATAATTTCAATATCGGCAAGTTGCTTTGCGGTTAAAGGCTCCTCTTGCTCTTGCAATTCAAACATCGCAATCATGGTATCTTCGTATTGCTTAGCGCTAGTAATTCTAAAATCCTTTTCCATTGTCCAGTATCGAAATTTGAGTATCAAGTATCGATATTATATTTTAAATTTTATAATTCTATGGGGTGTAATGCACAAATCTAACCTAATATCGTCTTTATGTACATCCGAAATGTCTTCATTGTTAGTTTCAAAAAGCGAAATGCCAACTTTTTTTGCAGTTATTTCAGCTAAAAACCGATCGTAAAAACCCTTGCCATAACCTACTCTATATCCCTTGCTATCGAAAGCCAACAAAGGCACTAAAACCATGTCAATTTTTCCGGTAAATAGCTGTGTGGTTTGCGGCTCTGGAATATGGTAAAAATTCTCTTTTAAATCTTCTTTACTAAAAGGATGATGGCTCATAGAATGGTCTTCAAAATTGGCACGAGAAACCACAATGCTAATGTTAGGATGGTTTGCCTGCAACCAATCTAGCATTAAAAAGGTATCTGGCTCCCGTTTCTTAGCAATGGGCAAAAAAACGTGTACCGCTTTAATTTCCGAAAAGTCGAGCGTTTTAAATTGTGCCAAAAGCAATTGGTTTAACGCTAAGAACTCGTCATCAGACAAGGCTGTTCTTTGTTGTAAAGCCTGCTTTCTAATTGTTGATTTGTTTGCCATTTCTACCAATGATGAAATAAAAAACAAGGTATAAAAAATGGCTTTAGAAATCTATCCAAAGCCATCAATATTATAAAGTTTAAATCGAAAATAAACCCTAAAGCCTATTAACCTTTAAATCTCCATGTTATTTTACACGTTCTACATACTCGCCTGTACGGGTATCTACTTTAATTTTATCGCCTTGGTTTACAAACAAAGGAACTTTAACCTCCACGCCGTTCTCTAGCGTTGCCGCTTTTAGGGCATTGGTAGAAGTGTCGCCTTTTACCGCTGGCTCAGAGTAAGTAATTTCAAATTCGGCAAAGTTGGGCAACTGCGCCATAATAGGCTCATCGCTTTCTACAGAAACAATTACGTTCATGCCCTCTTTCAAAAATTTAATTGCATTGCCAAACAACGACTTTGCAACGTTAAACTGCTCGTAGCTGTTGTTGTCCATTACCACCAAAGAATCGCCTTCTTCGTACAAATATTGGTAGTCATTTGTTTCTACGCGACAAATCTCCACCGCTTCATCGGTATTCATACGGGCCTCTACCAGTCTGCCGGTTTTAATGTTACGAAATTTTCCAGTGTAAAAAGCGCCGCCCTTACCTGGTGTGCGGTGATTCCATTCATCAACAGTAACCAGCTCATTATTAACCCTAAGAATATTGCCTGTCTTTATTTCTGATGCTTTTGCCATTGCTATTATTATACTTTAGTGCTTATTATTTTTTTAAAGCTGCAAGGTAAAACAATTTTTAAAATTTAGCATAAAAAAAGATAGCTTCGGGAACCACTCCGAAGCTACAATCAACCTAAACCTAAAACTAAACTATGAAAATTTATTTTACTCTTTATATGTATCCTTTGTTCTGGGTATAACCTTAAACATTGGTACTTGTATTGCTATTTTATATCAAATGCACCCGGCATTTTCTTTGAAAGAGAAACGTTAATATTTCGTCCCTGTTTCGTGGCGCAAAGGTATAGACTATTTTTTAATTACACAATAGTAATTTTAAAATATTTTTTAAACGTGCTTTAAATGGCTTTAAGACTGTATTTTGACCTATTTATACTATAAATTTTACTTTTTATAGTTAAGAATATTCAATTGTTGCTGGCAAAATCCGTATTCATAAGCTTGGTTAGAGCCTACCAAAACCAACCTATCTTGCGTAAATTTCTCTATTAAACCAAGGTACCAATCGGTTCCTTGTGCATCTAAATTTGAAGTGGGTTCGTCTAAAACTAAAATGGGAGTATCGGCACAAAAAGCCAAGGCCAGCTTAGTTCTTTGTTTCATGCCCGAGGAGAAATATTTTAAGGGCTTATCTTCGGCTTTGCTTAACGCTAATAAATCTAGTACTGCAGCGCTATCAAAACCAGCTTGGTAGGCTTTAAATTTGAAATGAAAATCTATGGTTTCTTGTAGTGTAAATTCTTCTACCAAATCTAAATACGGCGCAGCAAGGCTGATGTACTTAAAAATATTTTCTGGAAGAATCTCTTTTCCATTGAAGTAGTTAATTTTACCCTCTGAAGGTGTTAAATTGCCCAAGAGCACACTTAACAAGGTTGATTTTCCAGAACCATTTGGACCCAAAATTGCATATCGCTGCCCTTGAGAAAAAGTAAAATCGATATTTCTAAAAATCCACTCTTTATTAAACCGTCTTCCTAAATGCTCAAGAACAATTTGCATATCGCTTAACTTCCCGAACCAAAACCTCTCATTACACCCCTGTTAGAGTTGCGGATAAAGTCCACTATTTCGTCCCTAATTTCTGTAGGTTGGAAATCTGCCTCAATCATATCAAGTGCTTTGGTTACGTTGTTGTTTTTCACAAAAAGTACGCGATAGATTTCCTGTATCTCGTTAATTTGCTCTGAAGAAAAACCTCTACGGCGTAATCCGACAGAGTTAATGCCCACATACGAAAGTGGCTCTCTTGCTGCTTTTACATAAGGAGGCACGTCTTTACGCACCAAAGAGCCACCAGTTACAAAGGCGTGTGAGCCTACTTTTACAAACTGATGAATAGCAACCAATCCGGCTAAAACCACGTGGTCGCCAATGGTAATGTGTCCCGCCAAGGTAGTGCTATTAGAAAATATACAATAGTTGCCCACTTGGCAGTCGTGAGCAATGTGAGAGTATGCCTGTATTAAGCAGTTGCTCCCTACTACGGTTTTCCATTTATCTTTAGTACCCCTGTTAATGGTTACGCATTCGCGGATAGTGGTATTGTCGCCGATCTCTGCAGTAGTTATTTCGCCTGCAAATTTTAAATCTTGCGGCACGCCAGAAATTACCGACCCTGGAAAAATACGACAGTTTTTACCGATACGAGCGCCGTCCATGATGACAACATTGGATCCAATCCAAGTTCCTTCTCCAATCTCTACGTCTTTATGTATTACCGCAAATGGTTCTACTACTACATTGTCGGCAATTTTTGCCTGCGGATGGATATATGCTAAGGGTTGTATCATTTTGCGGTTTCGCTATCTTTTACTTTTACAATTTGGGCCATCATTTCTGCCTCTACAACTATTTTTTCTCCAACCATGCCTATTCCCTTCATTTGCGCTATACCTCGCCTAATTGGTTCCATCAAATCACACCTAAAAACAATGGTATCTCCAGGCAGCACTTGCGACCTAAAGCGCACATTGTCTATTTTTAAGAAGTAGGTTAAATAATTTTCTGGATCTGCAACGGTGCTTAGCACTAAAATACCTCCGGTTTGTGCCATAGCCTCTATTTGTATTACACCCGGAAATACGGGAGCACTAGGGAAATGGCCTTTAAAGAACTCTTCGTTCATGGTTACGTTTTTAACGCCCACTACGTGAGTTTTGGTAAGTTCTAGCACCTTATCTACAAACAAAAAAGGCTGCCTGTGCGGCAAAATATTCATGATATCTACCACGTCGTAAAGTGGTTTCGCATTTACATCGTAAGTGTTGATCTTTTTCTTACCTTTTTCTTTTTTAATGGCGGCTTTAATTTTTTTAGCAAAAGCAACATTGGCGGCATGTCCGGGTCTGGCAGCCATAATATGGCCTTTTAAATGTACGCCTACCAAAGCTAAATCGCCAATCATGTCTAACAGTTTATGACGGGCTGGCTCATTTTGGTAGCGCAACTCCATATTATTTAAAATCCCTTGTGGCGCAACATCAATTTCTTCGCGGTTAAATATTTTCGCTAAGTGCTGAAGCTCTGCTTTGGTTACTTCTTTATCTACAATTACAATGGCGTTGTTTAAATCGCCACCTTTAATTAAGTTATGCTGTAATTGATATTCCAGTTCGTGTAAAAAACAAAAGGTTCTACATGAGGCTATTTCTTTTTTAAACTCGCTAATGGTTGTAATGCCCGCATGCTGACTTCCTAAAACAGGAGAGTTATAGTCGA
Source organism: Pedobacter sp. UBA4863 (assembly GCF_002399615.1). Classification (GTDB taxonomy): domain Bacteria; phylum Bacteroidota; class Bacteroidia; order Sphingobacteriales; family Sphingobacteriaceae; genus Pedobacter. Next base: position 43,495 of record NZ_DHDZ01000052.1, read on the forward strand.
TCATACAAGTAAAACGATAGTCGTCTAACGGCATGGCAACAATTTCTACACTTCTCTCTGGCTCGGTGTATGTAATGTTGTGCGGAATAGTAAAGTATTCTCTATCTGCATTTTGCAAAGCAGCACCCACTTCTTCTAACACTTCAATAAATTTGATGGAGCTGCCGTCCATAATTGGCGTTTCTGGGCCGTCAACTTTTATTAGCACGTTGTCCAAATCCATCCCTACCAATGAAGCCATTACATGCTCTACGGTGCTTACGCTTGCGCCATTTTGTGAAATAGTTGTTCCTCTTGCGGTATCGGTAACATTATCACAGTCGGCATCAATAATTGGCTCTCCGGGCAAATCAATCCTTTGAAATTTAAAACCATGATTTTCTGGCGCCGGACAAAAAGTTAAGGTAACATTGGCTCCTGTATGTAAGCCAACTCCCTGAACTGAAATCTCACTTTTTATAGTTCTTTGCTTAACGTTCATTATGGTGTTTGTGTTGTTGTCATTTTCTCTATCACAGCGGTAAGTGCTGTTATTTTGGCTTCTAGCTCCCTTACCCTTTTATCAACTTCTGGCAACTTTTTAAAGATCACGGTAGAGCGCATCCATTCCTTTAGGGGCTGGGCCGGACTTCCGTGCCATTGTTTATTATCTTCAGTATCGAAATTTATTCCCGCCTGTGCGCCTACCTGGGTTCTTTTTCCAAGGTTAAGGTGCCCGGCTATTCCTACCTGCCCACCAATTACAGAATTTTCTCCCAGCTTAGTGCTGCCCGAAATGCCTGTTTGAGCGGCAACCACAGAATGTGCGCCTACTTCTACATTGTGTGCAATTTGTATCAAATTGTCTAGTTTGGCACCCTTACGAATGAACGTAGCGCCCATGGTTGCCCTATCTATACTTGTATTGGCCCCTATTTCTACATCGTCTTCTATTATAACGTTGCCTATTTGAGCAATTTTATTGTACGATCCGTCTTTTTGTGGTGCAAAGCCAAATCCATCGCTGCCTATTACCGTGTTAGAATGGATAATTACCCGGTCTCCAACAGATGTATGCCTATAAAGCTTTACCCCGGGAAAAAACACGCAGTCTTTTCCAATGTTACTGCCGGCACCTACATAAGTTTGTGCATATATTTTGGCATTGTCGCCCACCACTACATTTTCTTCAATACAGCAAAAAGGGCCAACATATACATTTTGTCCTATTTTAGCCGAAGGATGAACATAAGAAGAATTGTGTATGCCTACTTCTTCCCTGCTCATGTTTGCTACCTCGTTATATTTTTCTAACAACACCGAAAAGGCGCTGTAAGGGTCTTGTACTTTTACCAAAGTGCTCTTCACGGGCTGGGTGGGTATAAAGTCTTTGGCAACAATAACTACAGACGCTTCTGTCTTGTAAAGAAAGCTCTCGTATTTGGGGTTAGATAAAAAGCAAAGAGAGCCAAGCTTCCCATCCTCTATCTTAGAAAGCGTACTCACTTGAGCGTTCTCGTCGCCTTCTATAGTTCCGTTTAAAAATTCGCCTATCTGCTTGGCAGTAAATTGCATTTTACAAAGTTAAATGTTAAATTGATATGAACAAATTATCAAACCTTAGTATCGATAAGACGAATTAACGAGAAATTTGTATCATTATTTTGTTAAAAAAAGCTAAATATCTCTTAAGTAGCACAATATGTGCTTCTTAACAGTCTTATCCAGCGATTCTAAATTAGACAAATCTGATGCTTTAGCTATATCTAATAATGTGCCATTTTTCATTAAAATATTAATATTGCTGCTTTCGGCATTGTAGGCACGGTTGGTAATGGTGTCTGTAAACACAAAATAAGGCAAGTCTTCTTTTGCAATGCCTAAGGCCTTATAAGTTTTTGAAGCCAAAAGTGCCAGTCTTTCTGGGGCTGGTGCTTCATTGCTAATTTCTACCTTATAAAGTTTGCGGGCATTTAACATTTTGCACAATTTAGACAAAATAGGGTCTTCATTATCTGCCCAAACTTTTATCGAGGCGTAAATATCTTGATCGTCTAATTTAGAGAACTGCTGAAGATGTAGCTCTTCTTCGAAAAAATTAACTGCGTTAATATCGTTCTTTAAGAAATGCTGTAAGGCCGGCGTTGCAAATAAATCTGCTCCTTTTGCGGCCAGTTCTTTTGCTCGCTCTAATACTTTTACCAAAAGCTGCTCTCCCGCTATCACGGTTTTGTGCAAATAAACCTGCCAGTACATCAGTCTTCTGGCAATTAAAAACTTCTCTACAGAGTAAATGCCTTTTTCTTCTACTACCAGCTGATCGTTTACGAGGTTAAACATTTTAATGATACGATCGAAACTAATTACGCCCTCGCTTACGCCAGTATAAAAGCTATCGCGATTTAGGTAGTCCATACGGTCTAAATCTACTTGCCCCGAAATAAGCTGGCAAAAGAATTTTCGAGGATATTTCCCTTTAAAGATGTTAATTGCCGTAGTTAACTGGCCGCCAAACTCTTCATTCAGTTTATTCATCATCAACAAAGAAATGTCTTCGTGTTTTATGCCCCGCACTAGCGTGTGCTCTAAAGCATGAGAGAATGGGCCATGACCAATATCATGTAGCAAAATAGCAATAGTTGCCGCCTCTTCTTCTTCTGGAGATATGTTGTGGCCCTTCCCTTTTAACACTTCTAGTGCCAAGTTCATTAGGTGCATTGCGCCCAAAGCATGATGAAATCTGGTGTTTAAAGCCCCCGGATAGACCACATGCGTCATTGCCAATTGTTTAATGTACCTTAATCGCTGAAAATACGGATGGGATATCAGGTCAAAAACGAGTGCTGTAGGTATAGTAATGAACCCATAAACAGGGTCGTTAATAATTTTCTTCTTGTTCATTCTTTAATTTTGTTGGAACGCCGAAAGGTTAAAATGTTGCAACGTTGCCAACCGCAAACTAAAAACTGCCAACTGTACTTATTGCGGTACAAAAATTGCTAATTTTATCGACAGTAGAAAAGGCAAGCGCTTTTTAAGCTATTAATTTACACTAAAAGGAAATAAAATGCAGGAAACTAATATATTATGGGCTGATGATGAAATTGACTTACTAAAACCTCATATTTTATTATTGAACGAAAAAGGCTACGCCGTGAGTACTTTTACCAATGGCAACGATGCTTTAGAGGCTTTTGGAAAAACGCATTTTGACTTGGTGTTTTTGGATGAAAATATGCCAGGCTTAACAGGTTTAGAAACGCTAGCGGCCATTAAGAACATACGTGCTGACGTGCCCGTGGTGCTCATTACCAAAAGTGAGGAAGAAAACCTGATGGAAGATGCCATTGGCTCTAAGATAGACGATTACTTGATTAAGCCTGTAAATCCGAAACAGGTTTTATTAACCATCAAAAAATTGATAGACAATAAACGTTTGGTAGGCGAAAAAACCTCATCGGCATACCAACAAGATTTTAGGAACATTGGCATGACCCTAAATGATAAACTGACTTATAACGAGTGGGTAGAGGTTTACAAGAAGTTAATTTTTTGGGAGCTGGAACTAGAGAAATTGGACGACCCGCAAATGCACGAGATTTTAACCATGCAAAAAGCGGAAGCAAATATGCAGTACTCTAAATTTGTAGAAAACCATTACATAGATTGGATTAATGGCAGTGCCGATGCGCCGCTTTTTTCGCACGATTTATTGAAGAAGAAAATCTTTCCCTTGATTAACAGCACTACTCCGGTATTTTTTATTTTAATTGATAATTTAAGGTACGACCAATGGAAAGTTATTAACCCTTTAATTTCTGAACATTTCCGCTTAGAGGAAGAAGACACTTATTCGAGTATTTTACCAACAGCAACGCAATATGCCAGAAATGCCATTTTTTCGGGCCTTACGCCTTTAGATATGGAAAAACGTTTCCCTGCCCTATGGCAAAATGATGATGACGAGGGCGGAAAAAACCTACACGAAGAAACATTTTTAGACGAACAGATTAAACGTAGCCTAAGAAAAGACTGTAAGTTTAGTTACCACAAAATCCTAACCTTCGACCAAGGTAAAGATTTAGTAGAGCAGGTAAACAATTTAATGTATAATGATTTTAACGCCATTGTATTCAACTTTGTTGATATGCTCTCGCATGCCAGAACAGATATGCAAATGATTAGAGAGCTAGCAAACGACGATGCCGCTTACCGTTCTTTAACTTTATCGTGGTTTGAGCATTCTCCGTTATTAGATTTAATAAAAAAACTGGCTCAAAAGAAAGTAAAGCTGGTAATTACTACAGACCATGGTACCATTAGGGTAAAAACGCCTAGCAAGGTAATTGGCGACCGAAGCACCAACACCAACTTGCGTTACAAACAGGGTAAAAACTTAAATTTTAACCCAAAAGAAGTTTTCTTGATTAAAAACCCACACGAGGCAAAATTACCTAAGGTAAATATTAGTTCTAACTATATTTTTGCAAAGGAAGACCAATATTTCGTTTACCAGAATAACTACAACCAATTTGTAAATTATTATAACGAAACTTTCCAGCATGGCGGTATTTCTATGGAAGAGATGATTATCCCAATTGTAACTTACGGATCGAAATAAGAAACTTCCGCCTTAACCCCCCTCTCTCTTAGATGAGGCAATATCATTAAGTTAAGAATGTTTAGTCCGTTGGCGAGGACACCAACGTCTGCAAAATCAAGTGGTGGCGTCCCCGCCAACGCTTAACTTAACGTGAGTTTTGGATGTTACGCTCTGATAATCAGTATGCAACGCCAGCGCACAGTCTTTCCTGCCCTCATGCCGGGCATAGGCACTCCATTTTGAGCGACCAAAATGGAGGAAAAGTCGCCGACTGCGCTCTTTGCTTTAAAGTTAAT
>NZ_DHDZ01000053.1:0-1352 GCF_002399615.1 Pedobacter sp. UBA4863
TGGCGATAGAAATTAGAAACATTGTTAAATCCACACTGGTAACAAATAATGTTGGTAGGGTGTTTATCCTCAATTAATAAACGGCAGGCATGGCTAACCCTAATTTCGATCAAGAAATCATAATAGGTTTTTTTGGTCATCTGCTTAAAATACCTACAAAAAGAAGTAACACTCAAATTGCTAATAGAAGCTACCTCTTGTAAATTTATTTCTTTCTTAAAGTTGGTTAACGTATAATTATAAACCTTATTTAGCCTAATTAAGTCCGATTCGTCTGATTGATATTGTACATTCCCCGGATTTAATATCGCATAATCATCAGTTTCGGCTAATATTTTTAAAATAGAAAGTAATACAATTAACCGATCAAGATTCTCGCTATCTTTTGCCTTAAGCATTAACTCTGCCAATTTCTCCCTGTTTTTTCCAGTTAATAGCATCCCTTTTTTCGCTTTCTCAAAAAGTTTTGGAATTAAATAGGCTTCAGGTAAATTCAAGATATCTTTCCCTAAGCAATCGGGCAAAAAGTGAATAACAATAGCCTCTACCTCATTACTTGGATTATTCTGGAAGTATTCTTCGCTACATCGCCAAGTATGCGGAAGGTTTTCTCCCAATAATATAATTTCTCCAGAAGCAAAATTGCTAATATTGTTGCCTATAAACCGCACACCTTCCCCTCTAATTACATAATGCAGTTCTAATTCTGGATGATAATGCCAAATCTTTCCAAAATTTTCTTCAATATCATGCCTAATACTAAACGAGTTTTGAAGGCTCACCGGTACTTTATGGAAAAGAGGTTTCATAGTTGAATTTTATATTTGGTGCTAATATTCCTTAATTATAGCTAAATAATTTCAGATAAGGGCAATTTTAGAAGATATTATGATAATATCATACATTAAAAGGGTAATAAGCCGTAAGAAAAGTCTATTGGCAAAAACCATATTTGTATTGTAAGCGAATATTGTTGCCAAATATAAAAGAGTCAGGATTTTGCCATTAGAACTCTAATCTATACTCTTCTTTTGTATTAGTGCTACTTGATGATACGCAAGACTTTATCAGAACATAATTATCAGAACAATGAAAAAAGAAATATTTCTTGTAGCCAGTGGCGATTTAAGGATTGTGGCCAACCAAAATTGTTGGGAAACGCAAGACCAAATGGAAAAAGCACTTGGTGCCGCTATTGCAAAATTTGGTTATACCATAAAAAGGGCTCATGCATACGATGCCGAAAAGAAACATGGCTTTATCGATTCGCAGCGCATGGGTATAGAAGTGTTTAAGAACATTGATAAAGATGCGCCGTTAATTGTAGCCGAAAGTGTTTGGCAATATAGCCA
>NZ_DHDZ01000053.1:1466-2083 GCF_002399615.1 Pedobacter sp. UBA4863
TATAGCCATCATGTTTTAGCAGGTTTAACTACACACCGAGGACCTATTTTAACTGTAGCTAATTTTAGCGGACAATGGCCTGGTTTAGTAGGTATGCTTAACCTAAACGGATCATTAACTAAAGCCAATGTAAACTATAGTACTTTATGGAGTGTAGATTTTACAGACGAATTTTTCTTGAATGGTGTAAAAGCTTGGATAGAAACCGGGAAAGTACAGCACCCAGAAACACATGTAAAGTCTTTTGCAGATGTAAAAGTGCCTGTTGCAGATGAGAAAGTAGGCCGTGAATTTGCCGCTAAGCTAAAAGAAGATAAAGCCATTATGGGCGTTTTTGATGAAGGCTGTATGGGGATGTTCAACGCCATTGTGCCAGATGATTTATTGCACGCCACAGGCATCTTCAAAGAAAGGTTGAGCCAATCTACTTTGTACGCAAAAATGCTTACGGTAAGCGACCAAGACGCAGAAAAAGTGCTAAATTGGTTGTTGGCTAAAGGAATGAAATTTGATTGGGGTACAGATGAAGCTACCGAATTAACCAGAAATCAAACTCTGCTTCAATGCAAAATGTATATTGCTGCTTTGCGTATTGCTGATGAGTTTGGTTGCGATAC
>NZ_DHDZ01000053.1:2194-3317 GCF_002399615.1 Pedobacter sp. UBA4863
ATCGGTATTCAATATCAACAAGGATTGAAAGATCTTGTGCCAGCTAGCGATTTAGTAGAGGGATTGTTGAATAATCAAGATCGCCCACCGGTTTACGACGAAAAAGGCAAAGAATTATATGCAGGCGAAGCTCTTCCTCACTTTAACGAAGTAGATGAATGTGCGGGCATTGATGGTTTATTAACCTATAGATTGTGGAGACAATTGGGTATGCCAGCAGAGAATACATTACACGATTTACGCTGGGGAGAAAACTTCAAAAATGACAAGGTAGATGATTTTATTTGGGTGTTTGAAATTTCTGGAGCAGCTCCGCCAGCCCATCACGTAGATGGTTATGCCGGTTCTGATAGCATTCGTCAGCCAGCCATGTTCTTTAAATTTGGAGGAGGTTCTTTAAGGGGAGTAGCTAAGCCAGGTAATATTGTTTGGAGCCGTGTGTACGTAATCAATAACGAACTACATTGCGATTTAGGTGTGGGTAAAGCGGTAGAATTGCCAAAAGAAGAAACCGAAAGAAGATGGAATGAAACTAATTACCAATGGCCAATGATGCATGCTACTTTAGACGGTGTAACTAGAAATCAAATGATGGCTCGCCACAAAGCAAACCATATTCAGGTAGTTTATGCCAATGATGAAGCTTCGGCGCATAAAGCTTGTAGAATTAAAGCAGCTGCGCTAGAAGAGTTAGGTATTAAAACGCACTTCTGCGGTACAGTAGATGTTGATGGTTCAAAATTTAACTAATGAGTGAAAAAAAATATGTAATTGGATTAGACTACGGAACAGACTCGGTGAGAGCCTTGTTAGTTGATGCTAGTAATGGCGCCGAGGTAGCTTGTTCAGTAAGTTTGTATAAAAGATGGGCCGAAGGAAAATACTGTCGGCCCGAACTTTCTCAATTTAGGCAACACCCTTTAGATTATATCGAGGGCATGGAAGAAACGATTAAAAATATCGTTGGTCAAGTAGCGAAGGAAGTAGTAAATAATATTGTTGCAATTACAATTGATACCACGGGCTCAACCCCTGGAGCGGTAGATGAAACGGGTACGCCATTGGCTTTATTGCCAGGGTTCGAAGAAGATCCGGATGCAATGTTTGTGCTCTGGAAAGATCA
>NZ_DHDZ01000053.1:3658-4242 GCF_002399615.1 Pedobacter sp. UBA4863
GACATAAAGCCATGTGGCATGAAGAGTTTGATGGTTTGCCGAGCAAATCGTTTTTAACCGAACTACATCCTAATTTGGGCGAGTTAAGGGATCGCTTATACAAAGAAACCTTTACTACCGACGAGGTGGTGGGCAACTTATCAGCAGAATGGGCGCAAAAGCTCGGTCTGTCTCAAGAAATAAAAGTAGGTGTTGGTGCCATTGATGCGCACTTGGGCGCTGTTGGAACCGGAATTGAGGCTTATAGTCTGGTAAAGGTAATGGGAACTTCTACTTGCGATATGGTAGTAGTACCAACGCAAGAGTTTGATGGCTTGGTAAACGGAATATGTGGCCAGGTAGATGGCTCTATCATACCAAATATGTTAGGGATGGAGGCAGGTCAATCTGCGTTTGGAGACGTGTATAGTTGGTATAGGCAAATCCTAGAATTTCCAATGAGAGAAATATTGGCCGAGACCTTGGGCAAAGAAGATTTGAAAAAAGCTAGTGATGCTATTTTACCTAAACTTGCTGAAAAAGCAGCCCAACTGCCAGTTACAGAAAATGATCTCATTGCTTTAGATTGGATCAATGGACGTAGA
>NZ_DHDZ01000053.1:4434-7024 GCF_002399615.1 Pedobacter sp. UBA4863
TTGGTAGAAGCAACGGCTTTTGGTTCTAAAGCCATCATGGATCGATTTATAGGACAAGGTGTGGGTATTACACAAGTAATTGCATTAGGCGGTATTTCTAAAAAATCACCCTATGTAATGCAAACCTTAGCCAATATCCTAAATGTACCTATTAAAGTGGCAACTAGCGAGCAAGCTTGTGCTCTGGGAGCTGCAATGTTTGCTGCGGTAGTTGGAGGCGTTTACGCTAATATCGCAGATGCACAAAGCGCCATGACTTCTGGTTTTGATGCCTGTTATTATCCTGAAGAAGATAAAGCAGCTATTTATAAGGTGTTATATGAAAAGTATCAAGAACTAGGTAGGTAGTAGGTTAGATAAGTTTATAAATCACCCATAAAACGGTTTAAGATTTTTATTGCTCGCAAAAGCTTCTCATCAAAAATGGGGAGCTTTTGTGTTATTCAGAGGTTCTATAACAGTTTAGTAGCTAATTAGCGCCTTATAAAGCTCACGTTAATTGCTCTATTTTCTTTTCGATTGTCGATAGGCTAATGGCGATTTCCCGGTCTGTAGCTTAAAATATCGATTAAAATTAGATAAGTTGCTGAAGCCCGAATCTGTACAGATGGAAGTTACACTATTATTGCCTTCCCTCAGTAATTTGCAGGCGTGTTCTATTCTAACTTCAATCAAAAAATCGAAATAGCTTCGGCCGGTACGCGATCTAAAGTAGTGGCAAAAGGCATTGGGCACCATGTGTACTATGTCTGCAATGTCTTTAAGCTTAATTTCTTTGTAAAAATTGTCCATGGTGTACAAGTAAATCATGGTAAGGCGGGTCTCGTCTATTTTTTTGAAAGGTTTTGTCTCTTTTTTAGATGGCTGTTCTTGCGCATTGGCTAGTGTTTCTTTTTCGGCAATTTCATTTAACAGTTGTAGTAATATTGGTAATTGTCCATAATTAGGGGCGTTTTCTAATTGGTCTAGGTAAGAGACTATATGCGGTTGGGTCTGCTCATTAATTATTATTCCCTTTTTGGCGGCAGCTAATAAATTAACTAATAAAGTGTTTTCAGGGAGCGATAAAAAATCATTCCCAAGCCTATTTGGATCAAAATGAAGGGTGAGCAATTGTAAAGGTGTAGGTGTTTTGCCATGTTTCATAGCATAATCATAGTAGCGGTTGGTTTCAAACTTAAACATGTGCGGTACATTAGCCCCAATTAAAATCATCGTGCCCGACGAAATTCTCCTCGACAGATTATCTATAGAGAAAGTGCCTTCTCCCGAACGTACATAGAGCAATTCCATTTCCTGATGGGCATGGAAACTATTTAACGCATGGTAAATTTCGGCCCTTGCCAGCGTAAATGTAGATCCTTTTGCTCTTATATCTTGTCCAAAAAAATCTTTCATTAGTATAATATGAATATTAATTATTTATAATATGCTATAAAGTTATTAATATAATATTAGTTTGTCTTAATATTTAACAAGTTAACTCGTAAAAAGGTCTCTACCTTGGTCCTAAATTATTAAGATGATGAACACAAGTAGATTTACAATGGAACTGATTGAGGCTTCGATAGGAGATATTGATCAGGTTGGAGGAAAAAATGCCTCTCTTGGCGAAATGTTGCAACAACTTACACCACTAGGCGTTAAAATACCGAACGGTTTTATCCTTACCAGTTATGCCTATTATCAGTTCATTAGCCATAACCAATTAGACCAGCAAATTAGAGATATTTTGGAGGGTGCCGATATCGAAAACCTACAGGTGCTTAGCAGTTGCGGCCGTCAAATTAGGGAGTTGATAGAAAATGGGACGTTTTCTCCAGCAATGGAACAAGAAGTTCTGGCTGCCTATGAAAAACTAATTGGTGCGGAAAATATGGATGTACTCGGTGTTGCGGTACGTTCATCTGCTACAGCAGAAGACCTTCCCGACGCTTCCTTCGCAGGTCAGCAAGATACCTATCTGAACATTAGAGGGCAACAAAACTTATTGTTGGCCATTAAGAACTGTTTTGCCTCATTATTTACCGATAGAGCCATCAGTTACCGAGAAGCGTTTAACTTTGGGCATTTCAATATTGGGCTTTCGGTATGTGTACAGCAAATGGTTAGATCAGACATAGGTATTTCTGGTGTGGCTTTTTCTATCGATACCGAAAGTGGCTTTAAAGATGCGGTAATTATTAATGGTGCTTACGGATTAGGCGAATTAATAGTACAGGGTACAATTAACCCAGATGAATTTATTGTGTACAAGCCTTTGCTGAAAAAAGGATTTCCTGCTATCGTAGAAAAAAAGCTAGGTAAAAAGCAACAAAAAATGATCTATGGATTGCAAAAAGGACAAACTGTAGAAATAGTTACTACCTCGGCAGAAGAAACCACAAAGTTCTGTTTAAGCAATGAACAAATCTTATTATTGTCCAATTGGGTAATGATTATCGAAGATTATTATACAAAATTGAAAGGCAAATGGTGCCCAATGGATGTAGAATGGGCTGTAGATGGCTTAAGTGGTCAGCTTTATATTGTACAAGCCCGACCAGAGACTATCCACTCTCTTAAAACGGTTGATACCATTACTGAATAC
>NZ_DHDZ01000053.1:7115-7933 GCF_002399615.1 Pedobacter sp. UBA4863
CGGTTGATACCATTACTGAATACCAAATTAACGATGATAGTAGGCTAGACAAAGTGTTACTTAGAGGAATTGCCGTGGGCGATAAAATTGCTTCGGGGCGAGTGCATAACCTAAAAGGAGTGGGCAAACAAAATATTCATGAGATAGCTTTCTTGCCCGGCGATGTAATGGTAGCCGAAATGACAGATCCAGATTGGGAGCCAATCATGAAAAAAGCATCAGCTATTATTACCAACAAAGGTGGCAGAACTTGTCATGCAGCTATTGTTGCCAGAGAGTTGGGCGTACCGGCAATTGTGGGTTGCGATGCTGCAACTGAACTTTTAAGTACTGGACAAGAAATTACGGTATCTTGTGCAGAAGGAGAAACGGGTATGGTATATGAAGGTAGAATTGCTTTTACCAAAAGTGAACATGATCTTGCTAGCTTGCCAGAAATTAATACCCCAGTAATGATGAACATCGGGTCGCCAGATATTGCTTTTCGTTATGCAGGCTATCCTGCTAAGGGTGTGGGGCTCGCTAGAGAAGAGTTTATCATCAATAACTATATCAAAGTTCACCCTATGGCATTGTTAAAGCACCAAACCTTGGCCGACCAAGAGTTGAGCGCTTATATTCAAACACTTATTGCGGGCTATAAAGATGAAGAAACGTACTTTATCGAAAAGCTTTCTTATGGTATTGCTAAAATTGCGGCGGCTTACTATCCTAATAAGGTAATTGTACGTTTTTCAGATTTTAAAACCAACGAGTACTACAATATGCCCGGTGGTAAATATTTTGAGCCGGGAGAAGAAAATCCAATGATTGGCTGG
>NZ_DHDZ01000053.1:8037-8961 GCF_002399615.1 Pedobacter sp. UBA4863
AAGAAAATCCAATGATTGGCTGGAGAGGCGCTTCAAGGTATTATGCTGAAGCCTATAAGGAAGCCTTTGGCATGGAGTGTAAGGCTATCAAAAAAGTAAGAGAAACTATGGGTTTGGATAATGTGGTAGTGATGATTCCTTTTTGCCGTACAGTAGGGGAACTTTTGCAGGTGTACCACGTAATGGAACAGTTTGGGTTAAAGCGTGGTGAGGATGGTTTAGAGGTTTATTTAATGGCCGAAGTGCCTTCTAACGTAATCTTGGCCGAACAATTTGCCAAACATATTGATGGTTTTTCTATCGGTTCTAATGATTTAACCCAGCTGGTATTGGGCTTAGATAGGGATTCTTCTTTGGTTGCAGGACTTTACAATGAACGTAACGATGCGGTAAAGTTGATGATCTCTAGCCTGATCAAGTCGGCCAAGAAAGCTGGAGTTAAAGTAGGTATTTGTGGGCAAGGGCCGTCAGACTATCCAGATTTTGCACAGTTTTTAGTTGAAGAAGGAATAGACTCTATATCAATTACGCCAGATTCATTTATGAAAACCGTAAAAGCAATTAAGGAGATAGAAGATGAGCTGGTTACTAATGAAATAGAAATGTAAGTTTAATCTTCCTATAAAAGTTGGGATATGGTCATGTCCTGCAAAATAAAAACCTTCCAATTGTGGAAGGTTTTTATGTATTGGCATATTATGGGATTATAAAGCGTCTTTTTTGGCGATAGAAAATTTAAATAATTATTTTTATTAGCTTGATAAGAAGAACGTTAGCTTAATTTGTTGCTTATGCGTTAAAAATAGGCTAATTCCATTTTGAATTATATACACGTTTCTATTATATTTGCGTCACTTATTTAGGTATTGGTTGTCATTTGGATATCCATTTGCTAAATAACAAAGGTGATACCACCATCGGGGT
>NZ_DHDZ01000037.1 GCF_002399615.1 Pedobacter sp. UBA4863
GTATCAAGACAAAGTTTATAGGCTCAGCCGGCTAACCTGTACCGATTTATCGGTATGAGTGGAAAAAAAATGAGATTGCTTCGTAAACTCGCAAAGACGGTTTGATGAACGCCACCAATCCTTGCTCTTTGCTCCTTGTTCTTTGCTCTTTGCTCCAACCAACCAACCAACCCTTTAGCCAGCGACGGAGGACCGACGGAGGACCGACGATAGACCGACGGTGAACCAGCATACCTCAAACGACAAACACGACAAAAACCGACAGATGCGCCATTTTGCAAGTTCTATTGCCAAACCAGACCTATATTAGAGGTGCCAACAAACTTGTCTAAAAGATGCTTTTTACACGAGAATAAGAAAACCTCAAAACACAAAAAAGGCCCTTAAACAACTGTTTAAGGGCCTTTTTTATGAATGTGGAGAATGCCGGATTCGAACCGGCCACCTCTTGCCTGCCAGGCAAGCGCTCTAGCCAAATGAGCTAATCCCCCATGTGGGAGGCAAAAGTAAGTATTTTTAGTAATTATGCAAGTATTAAATAAAAAAAGGGAAGACTTTACAGCCCTCCCAAACACAATAACATAGTTAAGCGGAGAATAGACAAACGTATCTTTTTGACTTAACCTAAATTTATCCAAAACTACACCTGCGCAGTTTAGTTCACAATACCTAGAAATGTGTATTTTTATTATTTTGTATAAGGAAAATTCCTCGATACCTTTCTCATCATTCTTTCAACAAGGACGTCTGATGATGATAGTACATTATCGTCCATACTTTTGTAAAATCTCCAAAGTAAATTTCCTTTTTCTCCTTCGTTGATTACAAGCGTTAAAGCCCCTGTACCTGTTTTTGAACCAATTCCACCAAATAAGACAGTTGTAGCAATTGCTCCCGCTTCCGACCTTGACTGTTCGGTTTCAAACTGCCCGCCTATAACCGCGTCCACTCCTAATATCTTAGCAATTTCATCTTTAGTCGTTTCCCCTAGTTTATCAAAAACACCTGCTTTTTTTAGTAATATGTTTGTTTTTTCTACATCTTGAAATTCAACAGTATAGTTAGAAGCTTTTCTTAACAGAAAAGTGTACATACTAGATTGGATTGAAGTAGATAAAGCCTTCTCTTGTTCTTTATTAGCTTCTGCACTAAAATTCTTAGGTTGTTTTTTGTAAGAAATCCTTGTATTAAAAGGCAAAATTGCCACAATTTTGTGCTTAGTAATTTCCGTTTTAAGATTTGGGCTTTCAAATACTTGTTTACTTCCTTCGAATTGAGCGTTTGCGGCCATAGAAATAGCTACAAATAGCGTTAGTAAGACTGTTTTTTTCATTTTTAATAGTTTATTTACTTTTTGCAATTATATCACAATTTCAGTCAAATAAAAATTTATTTGAAATATAAATTAATCAGCTTCGCCGTTTTTTCTGATGCACCAGCTTGCCCCATAAGCTGATGTAATTCCTGGTAATCATCTAACAACTGTTTTCTTCTATCGCCCGAAACAATAAGTTTTAACTCTTCTGTTATTTTCTCTTTTGTGCAATCCTGCTGAATAAGTTCCGTAACAATTTTCCTATCCACTATCAGATTTACAAGAGAGATAAATCGGATTTTCACCAACAATCTTGCAACAGCGATTGAAATTGCCCCGCCTTTATAAACCACCACTTGCGGCACTTTAAACAATGCCGTTTCGAGTGTTGCTGTACCAGAAGCTACCAATGCAGCATGGGCATGGTAAAGCAAATCGTAGGTTTGGTTAAATACCAAGGCAGCCTTGCTTTGTCCAATAAATTGCTGGTAATAAGCAGCATTAAACGTGGGCGCTGCCGCAATAACAAACTGATACGAATCAAAGGCATCGGCTATGCTCAACATTACAGGCAGTAAGCGTTCTATTTCTTGCTTTCTGCTTCCTGGTAAAAGTGCTATAATAGGTTTTTCGCCTAATTGATTCTCTTTTGTAAACTGTTGGTTGGGTACAAACTGTGAAATCTCATCTAACAATGGATTACCCACATAATCTACCTCCATGCCCCAGTCTTTGTAGAAAGCTACTTCGAAAGGCAAAATGCAAAACAGGTGATCTACAATTTGTTTTATTTTTAGCACACGCTTTTGGTTCCAAGCCCAAACTTTTGGCGAGATATAATAGCAAACTTTAATGCCATGCTGCTTGGCAAATTGCGCAATCTTTAAATTAAAGCCAGGAAAATCTATGAGAACCAACACATCTGGCCCATAAGCCAATACATCTGCCTTGCATGATTTTAAATTTCGCAGAACTGTACGCAGGTTAAGCACTACTTCGGTAAAGCCCATAAAAGCCATTTCGGCATAGTGTTTTACCAATTCGCCTCCCTCAGCTTGCATTTTATCGCCACCAAAATACCTGAAGTTAGCTTCAGCATCTTCAACTTTAAGGGCCTTCATCAAATTTGCGCCATGCAAATCTCCCGAAGCCTCTCCTGCTATTAAATAGTATTTCATTTTTTTTGGATATGAGTATTAAGTTTCGAGTATCAAGATTGCATGGGGCATTGAGCAAAGAGATTTCTGCACAAACAACTTTTCAACCTTACAACGTTCCAACATCTAACTTCGCAACTCCTCTCTCAAATCTCCTGCATTATTTTATAAAAGAAAAAAGCAAAAGCACACAAAAAAGTAGCACTTACAACTCCTCTCGAAACATTTTCTTTGTTGATTTTGTTAAAGAAGCTTACCCAAGCTAAATTAACGGCCACACACCCAATTAGCAAAAGGTCTGCCTTTTTAAAAGCCGTGGTATGGTGCATTAAATACCAAGCAATGCCCCCTAATACTAGCGGCGTGCCCAAGCCTATGCCCAAACCTACCAACACATGGTTTTTTACTGAAGAAAAAAGCTTGGCCATTTTATCCTAAATTTGTACCGTCTGCACTTGCTGTATTTTTAAACAGCGTTGGTTCTCCACTAAAACTCCAAGTATTTAATATTTGGATGGCATGGTGTGCCGTTAGGTCAAACTGCACCGGTACCACCGAAGCATAGCCATGTGCTAATGCCCAAACATCGGTATCTTCACCTTTATCGTAATTTTCGAAAATACCCGTTAACCAATAATAAGGTCTTTTATAAGGATCTTGGCGCTCTTCAAAATCTTCAGCCCATTTGGCATTGGCTTGCCTGCAAATCTTTATGCCTTTAATACCGTCTCCCTTAGGGAAATTAACATTGAGCAAGGTGCCATTTGGCAAACCATTAGCCAAAACTTGTTCCGTAATTTGCTTGATATATTTCTTGCAGTGCGAAAAATCTGCATCTTGGGCAAAATCATCCATAGAAAAACCAATAGAAGGAATTTTCTCAATAGCGCCCTCTACCGCAGCAGACATGGTGCCCGAATAAATCACATTAATGGAATTGTTGAGGCCGTGGTTAATTCCAGAAACACATAAATCTGGCTTTTTGCCTTTAAAAACCTTATTTACTGCCAATTTCACACAGTCAACAGGCGTACCAGAACACTTGTACATTTCAATTGGCGGATACAGATCTACCTTATCAAAACGTAAAGGTTTACCAATAGTGATGGCATGTCCCATTCCCGATTGTGGCCCATCTGGTGCCACCACAGTTACATTTCCTATTTCACTCATCACCTCAATCAGTGCTTTAATGCCTGTTGCGGTAATGCCATCGTCGTTAACTACTAATATTGAGGGTTTAGTTTTCATCTGGGATTAAAAATTATTTTCATTTGCGATAAAGCAATCGTGATTTAGGTAATAACATTAAGAGAAAAACCACGACGACTTCGATTTACCAAAAATACAAGATTTTATGCTAATCAACCTAATTGCTGTTTTTAAATAGCACCCTATAGTTTAAATAAAAGGAACAGTTTAAAAACGACATCAACATTTTACATATCGAGTTTGGTGGGGCACCAAACGCTAGCCCTAATCTAACACCCATTTTACAGGTTGTGTTTGGCGCCCCTGCCAAACTTAGCCCGAAGCCGATAGACGGTGCCCTGGCCGTCTAGGTGTTTTCTTTGAATGAAAAATATTAAACAGTTTCTAATTGTCTTTGTATATTTGAATGATAACTTATTACAACATGAAAAAAATTATATTATTTGTTTGCCTATTATTTATAGGTTCAAACTTAGTTGCCCAAAACGCTACTTACCAGTGGAAAACGGCTACTTCTGGAGGTTACACCTATAAATATGTAACCAACGACCCTTCTAAAACACGCTTTTACACCTTAAAAAATGGCTTAACGGTAATTTTATCACCAAATGAAAAAGAGCCAAAAATTGAATACCGTATGAGTATTAGAGCCGGCAGCAACACCGACCCTAAAAACGCTACTGGTTTAGCACACTATCTAGAACACCTACTGTTTAAAGGAACCGATAAATTTGGCACTGCAGATTGGGCAAAAGAAAAACCTTTGTTAGCTAAAATTGATGCACTTTACGAAAAGTACAACAAAACTACCGACCCCGCACAACGTAAAGAAATCTACAAAGAAATAGACAAGGTTTCTGGAGAAGCCTCTAATTTTTCTATCGCAAACGAGTACGACAAAATGATGCAGGGTATTGGTGGCAACTCTACCAATGCACACACATGGTACGAAGAAACCGTTTACAAAGAGGATTTCCCTTCAAATGCAATCGATAAATTTTTGGCCATCCAAGCAGAGCGTTTCCGCAACCCTATATTCCGTATTTTCCATACAGAGCTAGAGGCCGTTTACGAAGAGAAAAACAGAGGCTTGGATAACGACGCTTGGAAACTGAACGAAGCAATGATGGACAAATTATTTCCTACGCACAATTACGGACAACAAACCACCATCGGTACTATTGAGCACTTGAAAAATCCATCGTTAGTAGAAATCAGAAATTACTATAACAAATACTATGTACCCAACAATATGGCAATTATTTTAGCTGGCGACTTAAACCCAGATGAGATGATTAAAAAAGTAGCCAAGGCTTTTGGTTACATGGTATCAAAACCTTTGGCACTTTACAATCCGGCTCCAGAAAAACCATTAACCCAAATCCAAAAAGTTGATGTGTATGGCCCTAGTGCAGAAGTAGTAGAGATTTACTACCGTGGCTTTGCAGACAATAGTAAAGAAAGCTTAATGCTTTCCTTAATTAAAAGTATTTTAACCAATGGTAAAGCTGGCTTGTTCGATATTAATTTGAACAAGCAACAAAAGGTATTGAGGGCCAATGCTACCTACCAGCAAATGAAAGACTATGGCGTGTTTAATTTATCGGCGCAGCCAAAACAGGGGCAAAGCTTAGACGAAGTTGCACAACTCTTATTAGCGCAAATACAAGCTTTAAAAGATGGCAAGTTTGACAACGAACTATTAAAGGCTATTGTGGCCAACCAGAAGTTAAGTTATCTGCAAGCTTTTGACAGGAATAGCAACAGGGCCGAAATTTTTTCTAACCAATTTATTTTACACCGCGGCAATAAGTGGAATGCAAGTTTAGCTAGTATTGATGAAACCGCTAAAATTACCAAGGCGCAGGTAGTGGCTTTTGCCAAAACCTTTTTCAAAGACAACTATATAATTGGCTACAAACACAAGGGCGAAGACAAAAACACCATCAAGGTAGAAAAACCTAGCATTACCCCTATCAATGCTAACGCTGGCTTAACTTCTCCTTTTGTGAAAAATACTTTAACAGCTCCTATTAAGCCATTAACCCCTAAATTCTTAGATTACCAAAAAGATATCGCCTTTGGCAAAGCTGGCATTGCAGAGGTATTGGCTATTAAAAACACAGAAAATGCTATCTTTAGAATGAGCTACCGTTTTAACATTGGTGCCAACAACTACAAGTTATTGCAGTACGCCTCTTCTTATTTGCCTTTTTTAAGTACCGATAAATATACTGCCGAAGAATTAAGCAAACAGTTCTATAACATTGCCTGTAGCTATAGCTTAAATGTAGGTTCGGAAACCACCACCATTAACATTAGCGGCCTACAAGAAAACTTCGATAAAGCAGTTGCTTTGGTTGAACACATTTTTGCGAACGTACAAGCAAACGAAAAAGCGCTTGCCGAGCTAAAAAACAGCATCCTTAAATCTAGGGAAAATGCTAAACTAAATAAAGGTGCCATTATGAGCGGTTTAACTTCTTATGCACAGTATGGCAAGTTAAACCCCTTCAACAATGTTTTAAGCAATGAAGACGTAAAGAACATTAAGGCCGAAGACTTAATTTATACCTTAAAAAATTTAAACAACTACGAACACGTAATAACCTACTATGGTCCACAAGATTTAGCTGCATTTACAGCAAATATTAAAAAAGCACATGCGTTGCCCAAAGAGTTTACGCCTGCTGCACCTGCCAAAGTTTATACCTACACCATTCAAGACTCTAACAAGGTTTATTTTGCCAATTACGATATGGTGCAATCTGAAATACGCTGGTTAAGAAACACAGGCTTATACAACAAGGCTGACGGTGCAACCATTGAAGTATTTAACAATTACTTTGGGGGCGGTATGGGCTCTGTAGTGTTCCAAACCATTCGAGAGTCTAAGGCACTAGCTTACTCTACTTTTGCAACTTACGCATCGCCAGATAGGGCCGACAAACAATACAGCATGGTAGCTTATGTAGGTAGCCAAGCAGATAAAATGAATGATGCCGTAGCTGGCATGAACGAGCTTTTAAATGTGTTGCCTAAGAGCGAAAAAACATTTGAAGGCGCTAAAACCAACTTATTGAGCAACTACGAATCGGATAGGGTATTGAAAGATGCCATTTTTGGACACTATTTTGCAGATAAGAAATTAGGTTACAGCTACGATTCGAGAACAGATAGGTACAAAGAAATTAAACCTATTACTTTCAACAATATTAATTCGTTTCATCAACAAAAAATAGCCAACAAACCATACACTTATTTAATTGTTGCCTCTGATAAGAGAGTGAAACAAGAAGACATGGCCAAATTTGGCGCAGTAAAAACCCTAACGCTAGAAGATATTTTCGGGTATTAATCTGCTAAAACCATAACAACAAAAGGGGCTGTCTCAAAAGAGA
>NZ_DHDZ01000007.1 GCF_002399615.1 Pedobacter sp. UBA4863
ATCTTTATAATGCACTACGGGTTAACTAGTATTAGGAGTAAGGACAGTTAACCGATTTATAAAACTTAAACAGTTAACCATTTATATTTCGGACTTCCTGGCTATAACCTTTCGGACTAATAAGCAATAAACTTATCTATTTGTTGATTGGTAAACTTCAAGGTGTCTTCCATAAAGAAATCGCCATTTTCATTAATTTCCTGTTTAATATTTGCAATGTGCAAGCGCAAAGGCATTACGTGTAAATGTAAATAAGCGCAAACCCCATTAAAATGCTCTACACCTCTAATATTGCCATATTTTCCAGAAGAAATACCAACCAAACAAGCTTTTTTATCGTAAAAACTTTCTGGGAAAGCACAGGCGTCAATCAGCGCTTTTAATACCCCGGGGTAACTCCCGTTATACTCTGGAATAACAAACAAAAACTTGCTGGTATTGGTAATCAATTCTTGGATTTTATCGAAGGTTTCAGTTTTTTTCCCGTATAAACTATTGGCAAGAAAGTTTTCTGGTAAATCTTGTAAATCAAAAAGGTTGGTTTGTAAACCCTTTTTAGCCAGTTCATTTTGATAATATTTGGCAACTTTTAGCGTATTGCTATGGGGTCTGTTGGTTCCGGCTATAATAGTTATCATAAAAAAATTGTTAATAAGATGTGTAAAACACAAACAATGCCGATACTAATATTTAGATTTAGTTCGTATCTTAGCTAATTGTTAAAAGGTGCCTAAACGTTACAAAAATAGCATTTTTTAAAGATTTTTAATTTAAAATTAAGCCCGCTACATTTGTGGCGTTTTCAAAGAAAATAAATGAGTAAAATTATTGCTTTAGCAAACCAAAAAGGAGGAGTTGGAAAAACCACCTCGTCTATTAATTTAGCAGCTAGTTTAGCCGTTTTAGAATATAGAACGCTTTTGGTTGATGCTGACCCACAGGCCAACTCTACTTCGGGTATTGGTTTTGACCCAAGGAATATCAAAAATAGCATTTACGAGTGCATTATTAATGATGTGGAGCCCGCGGATGCAATTGTGAAAACAGACACGCCTAATTTAGATTTGTTGCCAGCACACATAGATTTGGTAGGTGCCGAGATAGAAATGATTAATTTGGCCAATAGGGAATATAAAATGAAAGCCGTATTGGAAAAAGTGAAAGACCAATACGATTTCATTATCATAGATTGCTCACCTTCTTTGGGTTTAATTACCATTAACTCTTTAACTGCCGCCGATTCTGTAATTATTCCGGTACAATGCGAATATTTTGCATTAGAAGGTTTGGGTAAATTATTAAATACCATCAAAATTGTACAAAACAGGTTAAACCCTGCTTTAGAAATCGAAGGTATTTTATTAACGATGTACGATGTGAGGTTACGTTTATCTAACCAAGTGGTAGAAGAAGTGCGAACCCATTTCCAAGATTTGGTTTTCGAAACCATTATACAGCGTAACACCCGTTTAAGCGAGGCTCCAAGCTATGGTATATCGGTAATTATGCACGATGCCAATAGCAAAGGCGCTATCAATTATTTGAATTTAGCAAGAGAAATTGTTCGTAAAAACGGATTGCTTAAAGAAGAGCAAGAAGAAAACACCGCAAGTATTTAAGATTTATAGATGACATCTTTTCAAAGAAAAACAGGATTAGGTAAAGGATTAAGTGCGCTTTTGGATGATAACGAAACGGTTAATACCCCTAAGCCTGCCGTAGAAAATATAAATGTAACGCCATCGGTTGGCAGTATTAGCGCCATTAGTATTGCTGATATTGAAACTAACCCATACCAGCCACGTACCGAATTTGATCAGGTTGCGCTTAACGAGTTAGCAGATTCTATTAAAGTACAAGGCTTAATACAACCTATTACCGTTCGCAAAAACGGAAATAAATACCAACTAATTTCTGGGGAACGTAGATTTAGAGCTTCAAAACTGGCTGGCCTAACCGAAATTCCGGCTTATATTCGTACTGCCGACAATCAGCAAATGCTGGAAATGGCACTCATTGAAAACATTCAGCGTGAGAACTTAAATGCAATTGAAGTGGCGTTGAGTTTTCAGCAAATGATTGACGAATGTAATTTAAAAGCAGAGCAATTGGGCGAACGCGTAGGTAAAAACAGAACTACGGTTGCCAATTATTTAAGGCTGTTGAAACTTCCGCCAGCTATCCAAGCTTCTATTCGCGACAATAAAATTTCAATGGGGCACGCCCGTGCTTTAATTTCTGTAGAAGATGAAGGCAAGCAACTTTTCATCCACCAAGAAATTTTAGAGAAAGGACTTTCGGTGCGTAAGGTAGAGGAGTTGGTACGCGGTATTCACCATGTGCAGGTAAAATCTCCTGTTAAGCAAGAACCAGTTTCTTTCGAATATCAAAAGTTGCAGAACGATTTGGCTTCTAAATTTGCCACTAAGGTGAAATTAAAGGTGAAAGAAAATGGCAAAGGAGCAATAGAAATACCATTTGTAAGTAACGACGACTTAAGTCGTATTTTAGAACTTTTAGATTGGTAATGCGAACGTTTTTGCTTTCTGTAGTGCTGTTTTTCATTTTTACTTGGGTAAATGCGCAAAACCCTACAACTACAATAAAGCAAGATACTTCGGCTAGGTTAGATACCATTGCCCCTCCTAAATATATAAATCAAGGTAAAATTGCAGGGAAAAAGGCGGTTTATCGCTCACTTATTTTTCCGGGTTTAGGTCAAGTTTACAACTATGGTTTAGTGGTTGATGACGTAAAAGCTGGAAGAACACAAAGCAAGAGAATTGGCCAAAAACTATATATTATCGGTAAAATTGGGGCTATTTATGCTGGCGGTACCATGCTGGTAATGTCTTATATAGACAATAACAATAATTACCATAGGTTTTTAAGGGAGTTACAATATAGACAATTAAACGGCACACCCGATCCCGATAATGGGCTAACCCAGTACCCCGATGCCAATGCGCTAACCGTAGCCAAAAATATTTATAAACGTAATAGAGAAGTGGTCTTAATTTCATTGGTAGGCCTGTATGGCTTAAATGTTTTAGATGCCTATGTAACCGCACGTTTAAAATACTTTAACGTAGATGAGACCCTTTCCTTAAAAGTGTCGCCCTCTATTATAAATACAAATACAATGTACGGTTTTAGCAACGTGGCGCCGGCATTAAAGCTTACACTGAAATTATGAAACCAATCTCGAGGTTGTTGAGAGAGTTTTCATTAACATAATAAAAATAAATAGATGAAAATAGCACTTTTAGGCTATGGCAAAATGGGCCAAATTATAGAGCGTTTTGCTACCGAACGTGGGCACGAAATTGTGCTTAAAATTGGAATAGACAATCTTAATGATTTTACCATAGAAAATTTGAAACAGGCAGACGTGGCAATAGATTTTAGTGCCCCAGATGCCGCGGTAAGCAATATTTATAAATGTTTTGAAGCTAAAGTACCTGTGGTAGTAGGTACAACAGGTTGGTATGGTGAGTTGCAGAACATTAAAAATGATTGCGAACAAAGTAACAATACCTTGCTATACGGCTCTAACTTTAGTATTGGCGTAAATATTTTCTTCCACTTAAATAAGGTATTAGCAAAGCTGATGAATAACTACCCAGCTTATGATGTACAGGTAGAAGAAATACACCATACGCAAAAATTAGATTCGCCTAGCGGAACAGCAATGACCCTTGCCGAAGATATTATTGAAGAATTGGATAGCAAGAAAGAATGGGTTAATGAATTGCTAGGAACACCTATTCCAGATAAATTAACCAATAATCAATTGCTTATCGAATCGCACAGAATCGAAAATGTGCCAGGTACACATACAGTTGTTTACGGTTCTGAGGTTGACGATATTGAGATTAAACACACTGCACACAGTAGGACAGGCTTTGCTTTAGGCGCAGTGGTGGCCGCAGAGTGGTTGCAAAATAAAAGAGGTTTTTACAGCATAGCTGATATATTTAATTTTAAAGATTGATATGAATTGGAAATTCTGGCAAAAGAAAAATGATTCTGATAAGCCTAAAACGAAAAAAAGCAAAACAAGAGAATGGGTTGATGCTATCGTTTTTGCGGTAGTTGCAGCCACTATTATTCGTGTGTTTTTTATTGAAGCTTACACCATTCCTTCTGGTTCAATGGAGCGTTCGCTTTTGGTAGGCGATTTCCTTTTCGTAAGTAAGGTGAACTATGGTGCCCGTGTACCGATGACACCTGTAGCTTTCCCTTTTGCACATCATACTATGCCTTTTATCAATACTAAAGCCTATTGGGATGGTGTACAATGGAAATATAGAAGATTGCCAGGTTTACAGGATATCAAACGTAATGACGTAGTGGTTTTCAATTTCCCAGAAGGCGATACCGTAGTGCTGGAACGTCAAGACGACAATTATTACCAGATGCAACTGCGTGGCGAAAGCAGGGAATCTATTTGGTCGGGTTTTTCTGTAGTAAGCAGGCCGGTAGATAAACGTGAAAACTTTATTAAACGTTGCATTGCCATTGCCGGCGATACCATTAGCATGCGAAATGGTTTGGCGGTAGTTAACGGCACTCCTTCTCCTTTGGTGGGTACCGGTGGTTTTGCCTATAGCGTAGAATTTACTACAGCAGATGTAAACTTGAAACTTTTTGAAGAGCTGGGCTGTGAAAACTTAAACCCAACGGCACTGCCTACCATTTATACCTTTGATGCAACGCCAAATGTAATTACGGAATTGAAAAAATCTCCTTACGTAAAAGCGATCAAAGAAGATTTAATGCCAACTGATGAACAGGATATCTTGATTTTTCCTCATGATAAAAGCAGAAAGTGGAATTTAGATAACTACGGCCCATTTGTAGTGCCTAAGAAAGGATGGACGGTTACTTTGGACAGCTTAAATATGCCTTTGTACGAAAGAGCTATTCGCATTTATGAAGGTAATAAATTAGAAAAAGTAGGTAATGATTGGATGTTGAATGGTAAAAAAGCAAACTCTTATACCTTTAAAATGGATTATTATTGGATGATGGGCGATAACCGTCACCAATCTGCAGATTCGCGTTATTGGGGTTTTGTACCCGAAGACCACATTGTAGGTAAAGCACTGTTTATTTGGTTAAGTATTGATGGGGAAGGTTCGTTCTTGAATAAGATAAGATGGAGCCGAATTTTTAAAGGCATACATTAATAAACTATCGTCATTCAAAATTTATTTTAGCAGCACTTCTACAAAGTATAAAAAAGCATCACCCCAAAAAGTGATGCTTTTTTATTGCTACTTCATAATTAGTTTGTATTTGCCACAGTTGTCAAAAATGATCCAAATGTTGATGGCGAATAGTATTACAGCCATAATTATTCCTTCTGGTGCTACGGTAAGGTGATGTAAGAGTATGCCAACCATTATTGGGAGTATAACAATAGCGCCTAAAGCCCTAGTTTTTGGTGTAGCGAATAATGTACCACCTATAATTTCCATGCTTGCCAATAAGGGCATTAGCCAAGGGATAGACATTAAGGCTGTCATTACCTTAAGCTGATTGGCCGGTAACTCTGGCACAGGTAGGTAATTGAAAAATTTGTTAAGACCTGCATTGATGAACATGAGCCCAAATAGTACGCAGATAATAATTTTTACGATTTTCATTTGTCTTAGTTTTTGATTTACTTAAAGTTAAGTAAAAGTGGGATAAAAATGCAAGAGGTTATTTTTTGCGATTTGCTATTTCTACATAAGCTTTTGTTCGCTAAACCTGATAGGAGTGGTTATAATTTTGCTTGCGTCATTTCGACGAGGAACGAGGAAATCTGTTCGTTAGTAGTACTTAGCTGATAGATTTCTCTCTGCGTTCGAAATGACGGTAAAGCGCAAAAGATTATAACGAAAAGCGGGACTGAATTAGCCGAAGAACTAGTATTTTTGCTTTCCAAAAGCAATAACATCTACTGATAATCATCATCCACTTTTGAAATAATTAACAAAATTCAAAAATAATTAGA
This sequence comes from Pedobacter sp. UBA4863, assembly GCF_002399615.1. Lineage (GTDB taxonomy): Bacteria > Bacteroidota > Bacteroidia > Sphingobacteriales > Sphingobacteriaceae > Pedobacter. The sequence goes on from NZ_DHDZ01000007.1 coordinate 6,005, forward strand.
AAGGCTTGCAACCTTTGGGTACGATTGTGCATCTACCCTATACAAGCAAACAAATGAAGGTGGCAAAAACATATACATTAAATGAACTGATGGAAGGCTGTAAGGCCGGCAACAGGCAGATGCAGGAAATGCTGTACAGGCAAACGGCATCGAAAATGTTGGCGGTTTGTATGCGATATGCCAAAGATAGAATGGAGGCCGAAGATGTATTGCAGATGGGTTATGTAAAGATTTTTCAGAAGGTGAAAGAGTTTAAGGGCGAAGGTTCTTTTGAAGGATGGATACGCCGCATTATGGTTAATACTGCTATTGAAAGCTATAGAAAAAACCTGCGTAATTTAAGCGTAGTGCCTATTGAGGAAGCGCATGAACAACCATCTACAGGTTTTGATTTTAGCCGTTTGGGTATGCAGGATTTGATGAAAGTAATACAAAAATTGGCCGACGGTTATAGAATGGTGTTCAATATGTACGCCATTGAGGGATATTCGCACAAAGAAATTGCCGAAACGTTAGGAATTACAGAAGGAGCGAGCAAATCGCAACTTTCTAGGGCAAGAGCTATTTTACAACAAGAAATTTTAAAATTGGAGGGCTTTGGTTATGCAACACATGCCGGATAAAGATTTTGATAAGCTGTTTAAAGACAGTTTTATGGATGCAGAAATTGAACCATCTGCAGATTTATGGGGCAATATTGCCGAGCAATTGGAACCTAAGAAAAAACGTTCGTTTCCTGTTTTATGGATGGCAGCGGCTAGCGTAACAGTGGTAGCTTCGGTAATGTTGCTTACGCAAAATAACGAAAAGGTTTACCTACATAGCTCGGCAGAAAATGCTTTAACAAACACTACCGATGAGGTGTATAGCCTGCCTGTGGCTACTGCCAGCGAAATAACAGCTACCCGTGCAGCAGTATTGCCAGAGCATAAAGTTATTACTCGTACGCTGCTAAAAAGAGAGCTTGTAGAAGTAAGTGATGTACCTATTGAAGACGCTCCAAAAAATAATTTTATCGCGATGCAACCATCTGAAAAGAATGAGCATCTACTTATTAAGAAAGCCGAAGTAAAACCTTTAGATATTGTTTCTCAAGAAACTGTAGTGGAGCATAACGAAGCTAGGATGATTGCCCAAGTGGATACGAAAACAGCAACAGTTGACGATATAGTTACAACAGATGAAACTAGCGACAACAAAAAAGGCATACGTAATGTAGGAGATTTAGTTAATTACGTGGTAGATAAGGTAGATAAGAGAGATAAAAAAATTATCAAGTTTGATACTGACGATGATGATAACTCGTCGATAATAGGACTAAACATTGGTTTTTTGAAACTGAATAAGAAAAATAAATAAGAGCAGGATTTTAGGAT
>NZ_DHDZ01000054.1:0-4803 GCF_002399615.1 Pedobacter sp. UBA4863
ACTATCTCTTTTGAGACAGCCCCCTCTTTTTATTAGAAAACAAAATGCAACTACAAAAAGCACAAAGAAAAAAAACGAAAATCAAAATGGCTATTCAAGGTTCATCTGGAAGCGGAAAAACATACTCTTCATTATTATTAGCCTATGGATTATGTAAAGACTGGACTAAAATTGGTGTAATAGACACAGAAAATGGCAGTGCGGATTTATACTCACATTTGGGAGAATTTAATTGTGTCACTCTGCAAGCTCCATATTCACCAGAAAATTACATACAAGCTATAGATCTATGTGTAAAATCGAATATTGAGGTTATTATAATTGACAGCATTAGTCATTGTTGGGACTATCTTTTAGAACTTCATTCAAATATGACAGGAAATTCATTTACTAATTGGGGTAAAATAAATCCAAAACAAAATGCTTTTATTAATGCAATCCTTAAAGCAGATGCTCATGTAATAAGCAACATGCGGGTAAAGCAGGATTATGTATTGACTCAAAAAGAGGGAAAATATGTTCCCGAAAAAATTGGTTTAAAAGCAGTACAAAGGGAGGGAGTGGATTATGAATTTACCATCGTATTTGATATTAACTCCAAGCATAAAGCCAATTGCACTAAAGACAGAACAAATTTGTTCTTAAACCAACCAGAATTCATCATTAACAGCGATATTGGAGCAAAAATATTGAAATGGTGTAATGAGACATCTATTTCTAACATCAATTCTTTTACTATTCCATCCTAACCACAACTAAGAAATATTTGCTAATAAAACTTTGCCTATTTAGACAGTTTTACTTGGCAGGTCTTTATCATCATTAACCTGCTAACCCCTAAAGAAATCAAACAAAGGAACTGGCTTTTTTGTGAGTGAATGTCCTTAATAAACCACCCCCCTAATTAGTTCATATTGCACTCCCCCCTGCCCCTAGCTAGGGCTTTAAATAAAAGCCCTAGTTAAACAAAAATCCTTCCCACCGTACAAATCCAACACCCCCACAAATTTCAGGCTCAAGCCACAAAAAAATGTGTTTAACTAAAAATTAATTTTAAAAATTATGGTTACGATAGTTGGTTATCAAAAAAGAAAAAATGAAGAAGAGAAAGAGTTTTTCGTTTTAATTCTACAGAGTGGAATAGAAGTTATTAAAAGTCAAACTGGAGGTATGTATGCAACAGCTAAAAAAGCAAGTCTACCTAGTACATTTACAGAGGAAACTTGCAGACAATTAATTGGTCAAGAGCTAACAGGAAGAATTAAAAAGGTTGATTGTGAACCTTATGAATTTGTCATCCCAGATACTTCAGAAGTTATAACAAGAAGCCACAGATATGAATACTCTACTGAAGATCCCGAATTATAGGAACAATTATTAATTAACACTCCCATTGTCATAAATTCTAGAACAACGGGAGTTAATTTTTTCTTTAATTATACAATGTCTGGCTAGGAAGAATAGTGAATCAAAGAGAATTTTTTCTTTAATTATATATGTTAGGAGATTTTATTTTTTTTTGGAAAATAATCAGGATACTTATTCGCTATTTCTTTAACAATATTAACAGAAGCTTCTGTGAATCTCAAAGAGAAATCTAGCTTTTTAGTAAATTGATTTTTATAAGAAATGTATTTATACCATGTTTGAGCACCAAACTCACGTGATTTTATAAAATCCATTTGCTTCAAGCTTCTGATCATGATTATCGGCTTTAAATTTAACCTAGAAGCAAGATCACTGGAGGTTAACCATATATCTTCGACAAAGCCATATCCAGCAAAGTTAGGATTGATAATTTCCTCTAGCCAGTTAGATTTTGAAGAAACAGGTGTTGATATTTTTTTGATTAAAATTTTATTAGAAATTATTTCTGGCTTCTTTTTGACATTATAGCCTTCTGTAAATTTATATCCTTTAAATTTGGCTATACCTGTATTTTTATAAACAGAATATTTATTGTCTGTTGAAATAATACCTCTGTCCATAAGCCAGTTCAACAAAGAATTATAATTTTTAAAATATCGGTCTCTCAACACCTTGCTATTTAATGGAGTATAGGCATTACCAACCTTAATAATATGCAGAAGAAAAACTAAATAATCTCTACCATTTGGGACTTGAATTGGAAATAATACTAATAATTCATCTATAGAAACACCCTTAGGAACGTAAAGAATATGGTGTTTTTCTGAAAGTGTGTTTTTTAATTTTTTACTACCCATTTCAAGTTTGTGTATGTGTGTAGCCTATAGGTAGTTTTTTCCTACAAAAAAATTAATATATATATCATATTACAATTATTTAAATAGCCGTTTTTTGCAAAACTAATCCAACCTAATTATTTCCTCTAAGTCAACTTGCAAAGCTTGGGCTACTTTATACAATGTAAAAATTCTTGGATTAACTCTTCCAGACTCAAGTCTAGACATATTAGATTTTTCATAATTTAATTCTACAGCAAGTTCAATCTGGGACACACCTTTTTCCTTTCTTAAATCCTTTATCCTCTGTCCGATTTTTTTGAGCAGCTCTTCTTCAGTCATTGCAATTATCAAATACGATAACAAAAAGAATGGATTTAAGCCTTCTTAGGTTATCATATAAGACAACTAGGCATTGGATTAATAAATGACTTAAATTTTATTAATAATTATCTTAATAAATTATCATATTTGATAACTTTAAAATAAAAAATCATTATGATGCCAAAAACTAAGCAAGCATTTCTTATAATAGCTCTATTTTTCTCTTTTGTAAATAGCAAAGCACAATCATCAAATGCATTAGATGCAAAGCTAGGCTACTACAATTTCACGTTAGGAGATAGCTATAAAAAATGGAGCAGCCAACTCCAGCTATTTCTTGATGGTAACACGCAAAAATCTTACATCTATAAAAATGGTGAACTACCAAACTTATATGGAAATGATGTTAAAAGAGTACTATTAACCTTTGTCGACCAAAAATTAACTTTAATAACAATTGAATTATCCGCATGGGATGCCCCTCAAGAAGGTAGATATTCTGACTTAAAAAAGTCTTTAGATAAGTTAACTGAATTATTAAATAGCTATAAAATTCTTTATGGAAATCCAACAGAAAATCAAACAGATATAAAGACAGGCAAAGTAGCAATATATTGGGAAGGAAAGTTTAAGTATCTGCTTCTAAAATTAACATATTTAGGTGTAACAAAGGGTAGCAGGATAACTATTGATTTTGGAAACAAAATAATAATGTCTAAAAGTTTGAATAATTATTAATCTAATAACCTTATGTCCAAAATTAAAACCCTGTCTATAACTTTCTTAATAATATTTTTAGGTGAGTTCACTTATTCACAATCAACCTATAGAGTAAAATCTTACAAATTATGCAATCTTAATTCTTCAAATAATATGACTGATTGTAATTCATTTACTGGTTCATCTCTTTTTGATTACTTTACCATAGACCCAAAAATTAGTATCTCTTTTAAGTTTATTGGTAAAGACGAAATTTACAAAAGCAGATGGGAAGATGAACGAGTTATTGATAATAAAAATGGCACCTACACTTATACAATGATTGACAATTACGATAAAAACAAACAGTCTTATTTTATAACTCTCCTAGTTTTTAAAAACGATAATACTTTAAATGAGGGATTTTATAGTACTGTTAAAGATGGTGTTCCAATCACATGTAATTTATATTTCAAATAATCACAATTAAAAAATATTTATGGCAACCCTTTTATTTGTTATCTCAATAGTTTGCTTCATAACAACCTTTGGAATACACTCTGTAATAAACAACAAATCGGAAATTGATAAACCAATGTACTTATCCACACCATTAGTATTTATACCTATTATCTGCGGATTTATTCTACCTATAATCCCTTTTCATTATTTGCTTCATTACAATTGGATACTGTTAAGTATAGGCAACATTGCTGTACTTTATATTTTAGGCCCCATAATTACAAAGGCCTATTTAGTTAGGTTGTCCACAGGTAATTTGGGAAAAGACATGGTCTATACATTAGGATTAGGTATAGTCTTATTAATAATTGGAATTATTGTTTACCATTCATAACTATATGAAATATTACATAAAAATCTGATTTTAGATATTTATAAAAATTAACGCAATGGGTTTTACTGCTGTAGAAAATCTTTTTTGGAAGAAGAAAGACAAATAAACCAAAAATTCTATAAAGAATTACTTATATATAAATGTAATTTACTTCTTGAACTACACAGCGATGATAATTTAATAATAAATTTATAGCTGTTTTTTGAAAAGACAATAGAATTACAATAATTCATAATTACATTTCGGCAATAAGAGCTATTATTATACAAACTGAATGCTTATCTATAAGAAAGAAACTGCTAACCTTTTAAAGTAGAGTATGATCCACCAATGAGACAGGAACTGTAAATTCAGCTCCAAAATGATAAGGTGGACACTTAATAGAAAGATTAAGATTATTGGTAATACCTTATAAATAAATAATTAACTAACCTGTATAAACAGACCTCCATTGAGGCTAGGAAGAACAAAAATAATTGGAAAGCACTTACCGCCCACTATTTTTTATAAAAGCAAAGTTTTAAGAAATAAGTATTTTTTTTGCTACATCTGGTAGATTTAAGCCTTTTACACGACTAACCTTATTAACTAATAAGGTGTAAACCCAGGCTTTTAACAGGCACACCGTAATGGCAAAACCTTTTTAAATAATTTTCTTGTTTATTGGATTTAATCCTATATTTGCATCTCGAAAAATCGGCGGGGTAGCTCAGATGGTTA
>NZ_DHDZ01000054.1:4943-6947 GCF_002399615.1 Pedobacter sp. UBA4863
AGGTCGGCAGTTCGATTCTGCTCCCCGCTACTAAGGCAAAAGCTCACAGCAATGTGGGCTTTTTTTTTGCGTTTAAGGGAACTTTACTGCTTTGTTTGTTTCAGCACAAAAGTGAAAACTAAACTCCTTACCTCTTTTTACTTTTGGTTGGTGTTATCACTATACCACAGCAAATACCAACCATAGGTAATACGCCCAGCCTTATTTGGGCTGGGCGTATTAATACTACCAATAAATACTATAAAGGGCCGTTACCACCACAATAACAATTAATGCACCTATTGCAAAAGTTTTGTTGGTCTTAAACATCGATGCATCGATTTCCAATCCTTTTTCTTCTGCTCGCTTACTATGTTGTATTTTACTGATTATGACCATGCCAACCACGCAAAACAAGAACACAAACAGCATTTGATCCATAAAAGGAATAATGTAGATGCCTTTTGAATTTGCAACAGCAAAATTAATTGCCGATAGGAAAGAAAGATCTACCAATTCTGGTAAAAACTTTAGGAATACCGCAAAAGCAAACCCACCAATGGTGGCAAAAAGTGCAGCGGTCGATGTAGTTTTTTTCCAAAAGAAACCCAAAAGGAACATGGCAAAAATACCCGGGGTAAACAATCCAGAATATTCCTGTATAAACTGGAAACCCTGTTTTCCTTCGCCCATCAAGGCATCGCCTACCCATAAGGCAAGTGCTGTGCCCAAAAACATCGCAATAATTACGGTAAGTTTTCCAACGTTTACCAATTTCTTTTCCGAAGCCTTGGCATCAATAGCTTTTTGATAAATATCCAAGGTAAATATAGTAGCGATACTATTGGCCTTTCCGGCCAGCGAAGCTACAATTGCTGCGGTTAGGGCGGCAAACGAAAGTCCTTTTAAACCCACGGGCAACAAGGTTAACAACGCTGGGTAAGCTTTGTTCGGATCTTGGGCACCAGAAGAAGTGAGCAGTTGTTCGGGCGAAATGGCACCAATGTCTTTTTTAATGATGTAGTACACCGCAATACCTGGTATTACTACAATAATTGGCATTAAAAGCTTTAAGAACGCGGCAAACAACAATCCGTTTCTAGCTGTAGGCAATGATGCGCCCAATGCACGCTGGGTGATGTATTGGTTACAGCCCCAGTAGCTTAAATTGGCAATCCACATACCGCCAAGCAGCACGCTTAGGCCCGGCAGCTCTATGTAGTTGGCATTGTCTTTTGAGAAGATCATATCAAAATGCTCAGATGCACCCTGATGCAAGTTTGAGAAGCCGTTAAATATACCTTTCCCGTCAGAAATTAGATCAATTGCTAGATAAGTGGCCACCAAGCCACCAATTACCAATACAAAAACCTGTATCACATCGGTATAGCCTATCACTTTCATGCCGCCTAGGGTAATTACAATGGCAAACATTGACAAGAGTACAATACACAACCCAATATTTAGGCCAGAAATACCGGCGATTGCAACTGCGCCCAAATAAAGAATAGACATAAGGTTAACACCAATGTACAGCATTAGCCAAAAAATGGCCATAATCATACTTACCGTGCCGTTATACCGCTGATTTAAGAACTGCGGCATGGTAAAAATCTTATTTTTAAGATAAACGGGCATAAAAAAAACAGCCACTACAATTAAGGTAATTGCTGCCATCCATTCGTATGCGGCAATGGCCAGCCCCATTTTAAAGCCAGATCCGCTCATGCCAATAAACTGTTCTGCCGAGATGTTTGAGGCAATTAAAGATGCACCAATAGCCCACCAAGTTAGAGAACCCTCTGCCAGAAAATAGTCCTTAGAATCTGAAGTTGCCGATTTCTTTTTGTAATAGATGTACAATCCGTAACCCGAAACGATTACGAAATAGATAAAGAACACAATATAGTCTTTAAAGTCTAGCATATTATTTTTCATGTTTATATTTGGTTAGTATGGTTAATCAAAAAGGATTGGCCTAAATATATTTTTCTCATTTTTTTGAGAAACTGTTTAAATTTCAAT
>NZ_DHDZ01000054.1:7110-30862 GCF_002399615.1 Pedobacter sp. UBA4863
CCCATAGCTATAGTTTGGTGTCACCATCAAACCCAACCTATAAAATATTGATATCATTTTTAAACAGTTTCTGAATAATTAAATCACCTCTGCTCCAATTCCTGTTTCCACGATATAAGCATCTAGTTTCAACCCAAATTCGTTTAAATATAGCGAACTTAACTTATCAACTAAAGCGTCTATTTCTTGCTCCTTCACTACATTAATGGTACAACCACCAAAGCCACCGCCCATCATTCTAGCACCCAAAACATAAGCTAGGCCCTTTACTTGGTTTACCAAAAAATCGAGTTCTTTGCAGCTCACCTCGTAATCTTTGCTCAAGCCTTCGTGAGTTTGGAACATTAATGCTCCTAATTCTTTCAGGTCACCATTTTTGAGAGCCTGTGCAGCCTTTTTCACTCGCTCAATCTCATTAACCACGTACTTACATTTTAGGTAAACATTTTCGTCTTTAGGTTTTACGTGTTCTTCGAGCATAGCTAAATCTGCATCCCTCAAATAATGCACCTCTGGGTGGTGACTTTTAATCCAGCTCACACCTTTATTGCATTGCTCACGTCTTTCGTTATAGGCCGAATCGCTCAACGAATGTTTTACATTGGTATTTAGTAAAACGAATTTGTAGCCCTCTAATTTCAGCGGGATGTATTCATATTCCATCGATCTACAATCGAGCATCATGGCATGGTCTTTTTTTCCAAAAACAGCAGCGAACTGATCCATAATACCACAGTTAACACCAGCGAAAGTATGTTCGGCCTTTTGAGATAGCCATGCCAATTCCATTTTTGACACCGATAGCCCGTTGATGTACTGAAGGGCAAGTGCCGTAGCACATTCTACCGCAGCAGATGAAGACAGGCCTGCACCCAATGGTACATTGCCGTAGATATAAAGGTTAAACCCCGACAATTGATGTCCGCGTTGTACAAATTCGTTTGCTACTCCTAATATGTAATTAGCCCACGATAGTTCAGTTTTTTTAATAGCAGCAACCGAAGAAATACATGTTGACTGGAAACTTTCGGCATAGAGATGAATTTCTTGGTCGTTTCTTTTAGAAATGGCCACATACACGCCTTTATCTATAGCGGCAGGCATTACCAAACCACCATTATAGTCGGTATGTTCTCCAATAATATTAATACGGCCTGGCGATTTAACCAACACTGGCTCGGTCTGAAAAATATCGATAAACGATTTTTTGATAGATTCAGCAGTCATTTCTTGTTATTTTTTGTAATGCTCGGTTGATAGTCTAATTGTCAAAGCATCTTAAATTTAATAACCAATTTGAAATTGGATTAACATTATCCGTAGCGCATCATCAAAACTAAGGCGAATAATTAATAATCAATTTCTTATTCTTATTATTCAAATCCTCCCCCTGCCCCCTCCAAGAGGGGGATACACAAATCGCATAATTAAGCCCCATGTATCCTCCTTTACAAAGTTTACTCTGATTTTCGGAAAGGAATTAAGGGGCAGAAATGTTGGACAATAATGCACTACGGGTAAACATTGTTTATAAAAACGATTACTACATTTATTTGTAAAATAGTGGCAGAAAAACATCTCTAAATAATTACCCCGCTGGCCGCATATTCTCGCCATCTTTAAAGTGCAACCTTCGGAAAACAAAGCCCGACAGAATGGTTAACCCACCAATCACCAAAAAAGTATAGCGAAAGGCATTGTGTATTTCGTTATGGATCAGTTTTACATCGCCCTGGAAAATCTTGAGCACAATTAAACCAAAAGCAATACCGAAACCTATGGCCAGTTGCTGGTTTACCGACACCAGCGAATTGCCGCTACTGGTGTGATATTGCCTTAAATCGGCAATAGAAATAGAGTTCATGGCAGTAAATTGGATAGAATTAAAAAAGCCTAGCACAGCAATAATGGGCATATACCAATAAATAGAACTATGGATACTGGGTATGGCCATACAACAAATGAGTACGCCAATCATAAAGGTATTGGCCATTAAAGTTCTTTTATACCCAAAAGTATTTAAGATTTTTATAACTGCAGATTTGCCAAACATTGCCGTTACAGCCATTGGAGCTATTAACCAGCCAGAGGTTACTGCCGATTTGTCAAAAGCGATCTGGATCATCATAGGCAACAATAAAGGCACCGAACTGATGCCCAAACGGGTGGCCAAATTACCGGCTATGCCCACCCTAAAAGTCCGCACCTTAAACAGGTTTAACGGAAAGATAGGGTTACTATCTTTAGTGGCATGCCGATAATAAAAATACAACATTAAAAACCCCAACAGCAATACCAACAGCACTGGCGTGGTATGTGCGGTATTGCCAAACATTTCTAACGCCACCGAAAGCAATAAAGAAGCCGCAGCAAAGATAAGGAAGCCCTTTAAATCGAAATCGATAATATTAGATCTATAATTGGGCATGTATTTTAAACTAAGGATAATGCCCACTATACCCATTGGAATATTAATGAGAAAAATCCAATGCCATGATAAATAATCTACCATATAGCCACCTACCAAAGGCCCCAATACTGGGCCAATTAATGCCGGAATAATGGCATAGTTCATCGCTTTTAAGAGTTCGTTCTTGGGAAAAGTCTTGATAAGTGCTAATTTACCTACCGGGGTCATTAAACTGCCACCTACCCCTTGTATTACCCTTGCCATTACCAATTGGTTTAAGTTATGTGATAAAGAGCAAAACAAAGAACCTACGCTAAACAAGATCAATGCAAAAATGAAGACGTTTTTAGTACCAAACTTATCTGACAGGAAACCACTAACAGGCATAAAAAGTGCCAAGGTGAGCACATAACCTATAATTGCATTCTGCATGTTCAATGGCGATTCGTTCAGTTCTTTAGCAATAGCGGGCAACGAAGTATTTAAAATAGTAGAATCTAGCATCTGCATAAAAATGGCCGTCGCCAATATTATTGGCAACAGTTTTTTTGTTAAGGCACCCTCTTGTGCCGATGTTTTGATGTCCATAATTAAATTGTAATTAATTTGACGGCTTAATGCTTAGCAACGGCTATATCAATAACTATCGAATATAAATCTTGTTTGTGGTTTGATGGTATTTTAATTGTAATCTATAGTTTTAAACTACAAAAAATATTCTTTTCCTAAAAAACGCCCTAAGTTTCTACAAAATATAAGTATTTGGGCAAGTGACTGCGTCTGCTGTACATTTACTATTCTTAAACGTTTTTTAAATATTGGTTAATTTTTCAGCTTTCCAATGAGTTGTGCCAATAAAAAAAGGGAATAGTTGTGGCAACCATCCCCCTTTAATCTTATATCGCTAAAAGTAACTGACCAAACTGTATTAATGTTCGTGCCCTTCGGTATTGCTGAGCTTGGCATTTACAAAAAAAGCACCTTTTACCACAATTTTGGTATTTGCTGAGATTTCGTCCACAAATGTTACTGCCGTATAGCCCATGTCCGAAACGCCTTTCAGCACTTCTATTCTTTCAAAACTCATACTCCCTTTTTCCGCCTGGTGCGCTTCTGCCCTCTCGTCTTTATCGCCATGCTTTTCTTCAGCTTTTTTATTGGTCAACGCCAACACGTAGTACTTACCATCGGCACTTACTATGGCATCGTTAGGTACCGCGGGCGTAGTTACATTGTTTAGGCTCACTACTCCGGTAATGTTCATTCCGTCAATTAAACCTACTTTGTTGCCGTTTACTTTGGCATGCACGGCAATGGTTTTACTATCGTTCTCAAAAGACGAGCCTATGCTAAAGACAGTGGCATCATACTCGGCAGTAGGATTATTGGTTAAGGTAAAGTGTATGGTTTGTCCAATTTTCACCTGTGGCAAATCTTTTTCAAAAACCTGTAAATCCAAATGTAGCGAACTATTATCTACCACTTCTATCACCGGCGAAGCCACATCTACATAACTGCCTATCTTGGCAAATACATTACTTATGGTACCACTCAGCGGACTAGTGATGACCAGCGTAGTCTTTAAATTTGCGTTAGACAAAGAACTTGGATTGATGCCCATTAATTGAATTTGTTTTTGCAAGGATGCCCTACGGGTGTGCAATGTGTTCAGCTCTGCGGTAGCATTTTGCAAGTTTTTACCTATTCCGGCATTGCCTTGATTTAATAATTGCTGACGTTGCAGTTCCTCTTGTGCAAATACAATTTTACTGGCAGTGGTGAGGTATTCCTCTTGCAACTGAATAAACTGTGGGTTGGCAATGGTAGCAATTACCTGCCCTTTTTTTACGTAGGCGCCAATTTGCACATGAAGTGTTTTTATTACCCCGCCGTATAAGGAAGTTGCATTGGCCTTATTGTTATTGGGAACACTTAGCATGCCGTTTGCCCTAATGGTAGCGGTAAGCTCTTTTTGTTCTACATTGCCCAATTGTACGCCAGCAGTTTTTAGTTGCACTGCCGAGAGTGTAGCAATGGCAGGTGTCTCTTCTTCGTGAGTATTTTCTAACGCAACCGCGTTTTGCGCCGCATGCCTCTCTTCGCTTTCTTTAGGCCTATTGCAAGCCACCAAAACAGCAAGCATTATTGTGCCTGTTACTATTGGCAGGGTATTTATATTGTTTTTCATTGAGTTATTGATTAATTAAGGAATAAATATAAACTACCGACAAGTTTACCTCTTGAATACTTTTCAGGTAATTTAATTGTATATCGGTGGCTGTTTGCAGCGCAAATAAATATTCTACATAGCTGATATCGCCAGTTTTGTAGCCTATTTGCGCAGCCGAAATAATTTCTTTGGCATTGGGCAAGGCTTCTTTTAAGAAGTAATTGTATTGCTGCAAATCTTGTTTATACTGTAATGCCGCATTTTGCATTTGCGTGTTTAAGGCTTGCTGTTGTTGCCTTGCATTAGCTTCGGCCGCCTGTTTTTTATAATCTAAGGATTGCATACGTGCTTTGGCTGCCCCAAAAGTTAAGGGAATAGCCACACCAACATTAACAGAGCTAAATCTGTTGCCACTGCTAAAATACTTTTCGGCACCGTTTACATCGTGAAAACCAATTAAAGACTGGTTTACATAACCAAAGGTAAAATCGGGCAAGGCTTGCGAACGCTCTACTTTTTTACTTTGCGCTGCAATAAGCGCTTCTTGGTACAAAAATTGAATAGAGGGATGATTCGCTATAGCGGCACTATCTAGCAGATGATCAATTTGCAGTGGCCGAAATGTTTCGCTTACCGCTACCTGCACCTCTTCTTGCACATTCATTACCGTTTTTAAGTTAGCAAGGGCATTGGCCAAATATACTTCGTTTTGTTTTAGCAATAAACCAATTTCTCCCTGCTTGGTGGCAGCTGTACTAATATCTACTTTTTTGGTATCTCCAGTCTTATATCGCAACTGTGCAATCTTAATAAAATCGATATAAAGACTATCTAGCTGCCGCAATTGTTTTTGGTTGTACTGCAAATATTGAATTTGATAATAGTAGTTGCGCACCTCAGTTTTCAATTGTAACAGCGTGAGGCTTTTTTGCAATTCCTTTCCTTTTACTTCGGCATTATTGAGCGCTTTTTTAGCACCGAACAAGGTGGGGAAAGGGATAGTTTGCGATACTTGATAAGCTTGATCGAAGGCTAAACTGCTGTATTGGCCTAACTGTGCATTAAAAGCTAACTTAGGCAATTCGCCCGCTGTTCTTTTTAAAGCCTGGCTTGCCTTTACCTCTAACGCTTGCGCTTTTAGCTGCATATTATTGGCTATGGCTGTTGCTATGGCCTCCTCTACGGTTAGCGTTTTTTTGGTTTGTGCATTGGCCGTTAAACTCCATAAACACATTACAATTAGCCCTATTGTTGCAATAGGTTTCATTTTTAACGCGTTTTTAAGTTTATGTTTCGAATTGAAGATAATGTACAGCAAAGGCAGCACAAACAACGTAAGAAAGGTTGCCGTAACCAAACCACCAATAACTACGGTAGCCAAAGGCTTCTGTACCTCTGCCCCTGCGCTAGTGCTTAAAGCCATTGGCAAAAAACCCAAACTGGCAACAGTTGCTGTCATTAACACCGGGCGCAACCGTATTTTAGTGCCTTCAATTACTCGTTTTACAACATCGTTATTGCCCTCTTTTTCTAGCTGATTAAATGTGCCAATTAATACAATTCCATTTAATACTGCCACGCCAAACAAGGCTATAAAGCCAATGCCTGCACTAATACTAAAAGGCATATCACGCAGCAGCAAGGCAAATATACCACCAATGGCACTCATGGGAATAGCTGTAAATATTAAACCCGCTTGTTTCACAGAGTGGAAGGTAAAATATAGCAATACAAAAATCAACAGCAATGAAATGGGCACAGCAATCATTAGTCGGCCGCTGGCTTCCTGTAAGTTCTCGAACTGGCCACCATAGGTAAAGTAATATCCCGATGGCAGTGCTACATGACTATCTAGCTGTTGCTGAATATCTTTTACCACACTTTGCACATCGCGTCCCGCAACATTAAAACCAATTACAATTCTGCGTTTTCCGGCCTCTCTACTTATTTGCGCTGGGCCTAATTTATAATCGATGGTGGCTACCTGCGACATGGGTATTTGATTGCCCCTTGCCGTTGGAATCATTAGGTTACTTACATCTTCTATGCTAGTTCTATATGCACTATCTAAACGAACCACCAAATCAAACCGCCTTTCGTTTTCGAAAACTACCCCTGCACTTTTACCTGCAAATGCAGTACTTAACACGTTGTTTACATCTTCTACATTTACCCCATAATTGGCCAAGCGTGTGCGGTCGTAGGTTACGTTTATTTGTGGCAAACCGCTTATACGCTCTACCTGCGGGGCGGTAGTGCCTGCTACCTTTTGTATTACCTTACTTACTTCATCGGCATAGGCGGCCAAGGTATCTAGATTTTCTCCAAAAATTTTAACTGCCACATCTTGCCTAATGCCTGTCATTAATTCGTTAAACCGCATTTGTATAGGTTGGTTTACTTCAAAGAAAATGCCCGGCAGGGTTTCTAGCTTCTCGTTAATGGCATCTGCCAATTCGGTGTAGCTTCTGCCACTTTTCCATTCGCTTTGCGGTTTTAAAACAATGATCAAATCCGATGCTTCGGGCGGCATAGGGTCTGTTGGCACTTCGGCCGAGCCAGTTTTGCCCACCACTGTTTTCACTTCATCAAACCCTTTAACAATTTTTGAGGCCTGCATAGAGGTAGCTATACTCTGGCTTAGCGAACTACCTTGTGGCAAAATGCAGTGGAAAGCAAAATCGCCTTCCTGCAATTGCGGTATAAACTCGCCCCCCATTCTGCCAAAAAGCACCAAACAAAAAGCAAATACCGCAACGGTAGCACTCACTAACCAATATTTTATTTTAATGGCTTTTTCTAGCAATGGTTGATATTTCTTTTGCAACCAATTCATCATCTTATCTGAAATGGTGATTTTATGCAAAGGTTTCTTGGAGAGAAACAATGCGCACATCATTGGAATGTAGGTAAGCGATAAAATTAACGCACCGAAGATGGCAAACCCTACTGTTTGCGCCATTGGACGGAACATTTTACCCTCTACACCCACCAGGGTAAGAATAGGAATATACACAATAAGGATAATGATTTCGCCAAAAGCCGCACTGTTACGAATTTTAGAAGCAGATGCCAATACTTCCGCATCCATTTCTTGCTGGGTAAGCCTGTTTGTCGACTTTCGCAAGCCCAAATGGTGCAAGGTGGCCTCCACTATAATTACCGCACCATCCACAATTAGCCCAAAATCTATAGCACCTAGGCTCATTAAATTGGCACTTACCCCAAATACATTCATTAAGCCCAATGCAAATAGCATGGCCAAAGGAATGGCCGAAGCCACAATTAAACCTGCCCTTAAATTACCCAAGAACAGCACCAGCACAAAAATAACGATTAAAGCTCCTTCAATTAGGTTCTTTTCTACTGTACTCATCACCCGATCCACCAAATCGGTACGATCTAAGAAAGATTCGATAACTACATCTTGGGGCAGCGATTTTTGTATGGTTGGCAATTTATCTTTGATGCGCTGTACCACCTCTTTGCTGTTTTCGCCTTTCAGCATCATAACCACACCACCAACGGCCTCCACATCGCCATTGTAGGTAATGGCTCCATACCTTACCGCACTGCCAAACCTTACCTCGGCTACGTCTTTTACAAAAATAGGAATACTGCCTGTACCGCTTTTTACACTAATGTTCTTCACATCCTCTAAAGAGGTTACCAAACCAATTCCACGAATGAAATAGGCATTGGGCTTTTTGTCAATGTAAGCGCCCCCCGTGTTTTGGTTGTTTTTTTCGAGGGCAGTAAAAATATCGGTAATACTTACGCCCATTGCCTTTAAGCGATTGGGGTTTACCGCCACCTCATATTGCTTTAATTCGCCACCAAAACTGTTTACCTCTGCAATACCTGGTGTACCATAAAGTTGACGGGCCACAATCCAATCTTGCATGGTACGCAGGTCTTTGGCATTGTATTTTTTCTCGCTTCCTTTTTTAGGGTGGATAATGTATTGGTACACTTCGCCCAAACCAGTACTTACAGGTGCCAATTCTGGCCTACCTATTCCTTTTGGAATATTTTCTTCGGCTTCCTTCAACTTTTCGTTGATGAGCTGCCGGGCAAAATAGACATCTACCTTTTCTTTAAACACCACTGTAATTACCGATAATCCGAAACGAGAAACACTTCTAATCTCTTCTAAATCTGGAATATTGGCTATACGCTGCTCAATAGGAAAAGTAACTAACTGTTCTACTTCCTGGCCTGCCAAGGTAGGGCAAACCGTAATAATTTGCACCTGATTATTCGTAATATCAGGTACTGCATCAATAGGCAGTTTAGTGGCACTCCACACCCCCCAAATAATGAGGAACAGGGTCATGATACCAACCACCAATTTATTCTTGATGCTGAATTTTATGATGTTATCTAACACTTTTATCTGTTTATTTTTGCTATAAAATTGTACTGTACAACTATAAAAACAAGCTGCACATCACTAAGTTAATCTGGATATTGAAAGAGGAAAGAGCCTTAAAATAATACAGACTCCAACAGACTCCATTACCTGTAAAGCAAGGCCTCTTATAGCCTTTCAACAACCTTTTTAAAATTTAAAGAAAATTAAACGAGTATTTTGGGCGGGTTCCAGATATTGCCGTAGTAATTAGAAACAACATCAAAATCACCTAATAGGAGCTTTTTGTTAAAAAAAGCAACTTTAGGTTTTTTAATCTGGAAAGAGATAAAATCAAAAGTAGTGGTAATTACACTGCAACAACTACAATAACAGAAAGGACTACAAGTATCGTCGTTGTCTTGGTTATGGTCATGAGTTTGTAGCACCTCAATTTTAGATAGCCCATCGTTACAGCTATTGGCTACATCACTACAGTATAATGATGTTAGCGCCAGCATATAGGCAATCCATATAATGAGCAGGCATCTCATAAGTACACAAATATATAAAAATCAGCGTTATTTTTTTTTGTTACCACACAATGCGATTTTCATTTTTTAAAATAGCACTTAGAGCCTGTTTAAATTTCAATAAGAATAAATACATAGGCGGGTGGGGACACCCGCCTACAGCCCATAGCTATAGTTTGGTGTCATCACCAAACCCAATCTGTAAAATATTATATCACCCGTTTGCATTATTGATTTAGTTAGTTCTCCTCCCCCTTGCCCCCTCCAAAGGGGGACACATGGCGTATAACTACACGATTTGCATATCCCCCTCTTGGAGGGGGCAGGGGGAGGATTTAAACTTCATATACAAACATTTGTATATCAATTATTTATTATCTTATTGATAATACACTACGCGTTATATCATTTTTAAACAGCTTCTAAACAAAAATACGGTGCCCCGATAAATTATCTCGGAACTCTTTTGGTGTGCATCCTTTTTTCTTTTTAAAAATTCGGTTAAAATTAGAGATGTTATTGAAACCACAGTTGTAAGCTACTTCAGAAACTGCTTCGGTGGTATCAATTAACTTTCTCGAGGCATGCCCTAAACGTATTTCTATTAAACTATCTATAAAGCTCACCCCGGTTCTATTCTTAAAAAACCGACTAAAAGAAACCTCGGTCATATTAGCAATACGTGCCACCTCTGCCAAAGAGATCTGCTTATCAAAATTAAGGTTGATGTACTCCATCACTTTCTCTACCCTTCTACTGCTATAAGAAAACTCTGCTTGGCTAAAGGTAGAATCCGAAAGTGTTCGCATGCTACGTGAGCTAGAAAGATCGTGTAAAATAGACATCAGTTCCAACACCGAATCGAAACCATGTTGCTTGTTCAATTTTACTAAACGAGGGCCAATATTTCTTGCAGTTTCTTCAGAGAACAAGATACCGCATTTGGCCTTTTCGAACATATCCCTAATAATCCGCAGCTGGTTGCGCCGTAAAAATTTCTCGTCAAACAAATCTTTATGAAACTGTATGGTAACTTCATGGATCTCCTTTCCGTTTAATTTATGGGTTTCCCAAACATGCGGCAGATTAGAACCTATCAACACCAATTCTATATCGTCAATTTCTTCGATATGATCGCCCACTACCCTACGTGCGCCACTAGCATTAGAAATAAAGTTAAGCTCCATCTCTTCATGATAGTGCAAAGGGAAATCAAACTCCTGTTTTCTCCGTTCAAAAATGGTAAAACAATCACTATTGGTGAGGGGGGTAATTTCTTTTATAACACTCGACTGCATTGTATAAATGTATATAATATCAACTATAAGGATAAAATAATATCAGCAACAAATATAGCGCAGATTAGCGCCATTTATCAACAAAAAAGGCAGTTACACAAAACACACATTGCTATTTTAATAAAAAACAAACATTTATGACTTAAAAATACTATAAATAGATAAAATAGTATTATTTTAAAAACTGTTTTTGCAACTACTTTTGAGTATCAACCAAATAAAATACTTATGCTTAATAAACTAACCACTAATTTATTGGCAGTACTTGTATGTCTGTTCGCAACTATAGCGTGTTTTGCACAAGACAAGAAGTTAACGGGAAAAATAGTCGATGAAATCGGCTCTCCCCTTGCCGGGGCTTCTGTAAGCATTAAAAACACTAAAGCCTCCACCATTACAGATGGAAACGGAAATTTCAGCATTACCGCTCCAGCCAATGCACAAACCATTGTATTCTCGTTTTTAGGAATGGAAGAACAACAACTTGCTATTGGCAACAACAACAATTTCAACATCAGGCTTAAGAACAGTAGCACTACTTTATCCAATGTGATCATTGTGGGTTACGGAACCATAAAAAAGAGCGATCTTACGGGTTCGGTAGCTAGACTGGAACGAGAAGAATTTATTAAAGACGCCCCTACCAACATTTTACAGGCCATGCAAGGTAAAATTGCTGGAGTAAATGTAACGCAAAACGATGGCGCCCCAGGCGCAGGCCTAAGCATTAGAATTAGAGGCTCAAACTCTTTCTTGGGCGGCACAGAACCTCTTTATGTAATAGACGGTGTTCCGTTTAACAACTCTAGTTCTGGCTCTACACCAATGTCAATCGGCGATGATGAGAAACAAACGCTAAACGCCATGTCTTTCATCAACCCTGACGATATTGAAAGCATCGACATCTTAAAAGACGCTTCTGCTACTGCCATATACGGCTCTCGTGGTGCAAACGGCGTGGTATTAATTACCACAAGAAAAGGAAAAACTGGCAAAGACAGAATTGAGGCTAATTTTATTGTTGGCTCGGCACAGGTTTCTAAAAGGCTGGATGTTTTAAATGCAACAGAATACGCAACCTATCAAAACTTGGCCTATACCAATTCTAACATCTATACCGGCACCAATTACACCTTACCATACAGAGGCGAAAATGTTCCAGACCCTGCAAATCCGGGACAAACCTATTACGATAAAGGCCCGCAAGACTATATCGGCAACACCAACAATTGGCAAGACAGAATTTTTCGTAACGGCATTTATCAAAACTATGCTGTAAATATTAACGGCGGAACCGATGCCGGCACACACAGCATCACCTTTAATTATTTAGATCAAGAAGGAACTATCCAAAATTCGGGCTACAACAGATTTGGCTTGGGCTTAAATTTAGGACGAAACATTAGCAAGACTTTTAAAATTGGCACCAGCACATCATTGGCAAGCACGCTAACCAACGGAGTAAAAACAGGCACCGATAAATCTGATGCGGCAAGTGCTGGCGTTATTCGCTCTGCACTAACCTTCCCTTCTACCATTTCAGACCCAATTGCCTACGATGGCGTGGGCGATGCCTTCATCACCAATCCGTATATTTACGTAAATGATGTTTTAAATAAAGTAAGAGGCTTGAACATCTTTTCATCCAACTACCTAGAAGCTACATTTTTGAAAGATTTCAAATTTAGACAGAATGTAGGTTTCAATTACTCCAACAGCGCCAGAGACCAATATTATCCCACAAGCGTTTACGAAGGTTTTTCTATGAGAGGTTGGGGTCTAAAAGCCGATAACATTTGGAACAACATCACTTCTGAAAGTATTGTTACCTACAATAAGAAAATTGAAAAGCACAGTTTAACGGTAATGGGTGCCGGAACTTTTGAACGCACCAACGGACAAAGCAAAAGAGCAGAAGCCAAAACCTTCCCTAACGACAATCTGCAAAATGAAAACCTATCCGCTGGCGAAGTAATTATGCCAGTAGTAACCAACCGTTACCAATCTACCTTAATTTCTTTCCTAGGACGTGCGAACTACAGTTTCGACGACCGCTACCTTTTAACCTTATCCTATCGTCAAGATGGTTCTAGTAAATTTGGAAAAGACAACAAATGGGCTGGTTTCCCTTCGGCAGCTGCAGCTTGGAAGATTTCTAACGAAGATTTTATGAAGAACGTAAAAGCAATTAGCGATTTAAAATTACGTTTTAGCTATGGCAAAACCGGTAACCAAGGCATTGGCTCATACGCTTCTTTAGCCAAACTAAGTGTATATAACTATGTATTTGGCGGTGCCATACAAACAGGCTTAGCCAACGATTTATACGCTGGCCCGGCAAACGACAAGTTAAAATGGGAAACCACCAGTGCCTACAACTTAGGCTTAGACATGGGCTTTTTCAAAAACAGGCTAAACCTAACGGTAGAGGTTTATAAAAAAACAACCGATGACCTGCTACAAAACCTAACCATCCCCTCGTCAACAGGCTTTAAAACTAAATTGGTAAACTCTGGCTCTATCGAAAACAAAGGTTTAGAAATGAGCTTAAACGGAAAGGTGATAAAAACTAAAGATTTCGAATGGAATTCGAACTTTAACATTGCATTTACCAGAAATAAAATTTTAAGCCTAAGCCCTGATGTAACCGAGCAGTACGCCCGTAACATCTCCACCGGCGATGCCCCATTTATTCAAACCGTAGGCAAGCCAATTGGTGCAATTTATGGCTACATTGAAGACGGCTACTACGATAACGAGGCCGAAGTAAGAAACGATTTGCAATACACCAACCAAGGCAATGCCATTATTTTGCGTGCAATTGGCGAAATCAAATACAAAAACTTAGATGGCGACCCAACCGCCATGTCGCCAAGCGATAGAACTTTTATTGGCGATGTAAACCCAGACTACACTTTTGGCTTTACCAATAACTTCAAATACAAAAGGTTTGATTTAAGTGTATTTGTAAATGGTGTACAAGGTAACGACATCATCAACATGAACACCAGGTTTAATGCCAACTTGGGCACCAATAAAAACATTACGCAAGAAATGGCCGATGGCGCTTGGGCACAGGACAAAGACAACAGCAATGCTACCGGCCCAAAAATTATGCGACAGTTCTTTAGAAACCTATTGTTTAGCAGAAGGTTTGTAGAAGACGGCAGTTTCGTAAGAATCAAAAACATCACCTTTGGTTACGAGCTCCCAATAAAATCGGCCGTAATTTCTAGAATGAGATTAGCGGTTGGCGTAAACAACCTGCTTACCTTCACCAATTATTCAGGCTTCGACCCAGAGATGAACAGTTATGGAGATAACCCTGCATTGTTTGGGGTTGACTTGGGAGGTTATCCAAACACCAGAACCTACAACTTCTCTTTACGTTGCAATTTTTAACCTTAATAAAATAATTATATGAAAGCGATTTCAACCTATTTTATGGCATCAGTACTAGGGCTGGCACTGCTAGGCGCTAGCTCGTGCAAAAAGGCTTTAGAAGAAACTCCATACTCATTTTATTCGCCAGAAAACTCTTATAAAAACCAGAATGATGCGAGAGCTGCCATCAACGGCGTTTACAATGAACTTTATTCGTGGGAGCTTTACCTACAACCCTTTTGGAACATGACCGTTTTAGACGACGACCATGTTGCAGGAGCCGATTGGTATTTAGGCACTACAGGTGCAGGTAATCCGCAGGCCTATTGGGGCGTTGATGGACCATGGGTAGGCTGCTACGCCATGATTGCCAGAGCAAATACTGTATTAGAAAATGTACCTAACATTACAGACATTGATCCAGACATCAAGAAACGTATCTTAGGAGAAGCTTATTTTCTACGTGGATGGGCCTATTTTCAACTGGTTCAGTTGTATGGCGGCGTACCTCTTAAACTAAAAGCCAGTGATCCTGAAACTAATACACCAAGAGCAACAGTAAAAGAAACTTACGAGGTGGCCATCGCAGATTTTAAAGAAGCAGAAGCCAACCTCCTGCCTGCGGGCCACCCCAAAGCTGGCGAAGCAGGCAGAGTAACTCAAGGTGTAGCTAAAGCATTTTTAGCCAAAACCTATTTAACTATGGCATCGGGAGCTTCTACAGGTAACGTAACTGTTCGCGGAGGCACCGATAATGGCTACTATACTTATACCAAAGATGTAGTAAAAGGCTTAGAAGGCTTAGATGCAAAAGCTTACTATACTTTAGCGAGAGATAAAGCTAATGAAATAGTTAATGCCAGCAATAACCCTTATGCCCTTACTCCAAACTGGAAAGACTTGTGGAGCATTGCCGGAAGAAACAACAAAGAGCACATGTGGCAATTACAGTCGTTAGCCGGAAGTGCGTTCATGAATAATTTAGGCGTTTACTTTTCGGCTCGCTCTACTTTTGGCGTTGGTGCTGTATGGACTACCAACAATCATTATAACGATTATGATGTACAAGATGAACGTGTATTAGACGGTATTACCCACAACTACCAAACTCTGCAAGGCGTCTATATATTCTATCCATCGTGGCAAGCTTCTAAATACCAAAATGTAGGCGGCGTTACCTATAATAATAGCGGTAGCGCAACTGCAGAAAGGGCCTACACCATTAAGTACAGTGGCGTTGCCGACCCTACGGTAGCCAACAGCGATGCCTTTTATCCGCTACTGCGTTATTCAGAAGTTTATTTGATGATAGCCGAGGCCGAGAATGAAATTAATGGGGCTAACTCCGTAGCTTACGATGCACTTAATACGGTAAGACTTCGCTCCTTCCCTACCTATATTCCTGCACCTCCTCCCGCTTCACAAACACCAGTGCCAGTACCCGAAGCCTACGCTCCCGCAAACATGACACCTGAACAATTCCGCAGCTATGTACTGGCAGAAAGAGCTAGAGAATTTAATTTGGAAGGCATTAGACGTTTCGACCTGATGCGCTGGGGCGTTTATTTACAAGTAATGAATAAAATTGGAACAGGACAGAACAACATCTCAAAAGTTCGCCAACAGAAAAATTTATTATTACCTATTCCATTAAACGAAATAAACTCAAACAAAGCCATCAAAGGCAATAACTTTGGTTGGTAATTATCAACTATTTTAATTTTCATAGCGATGAGAATGATAAAGAATTACATTGGAGCTGGCTTACTACTGTTAGCTACCTTAATTATCGGCGCTTGTAAAAAGGATAAAACCGAAAACACCAGCCCGCCAACGCTTACTGCGGTTACAACACTTACAGACAGGGCTACAGACCTCCAATCTATTGGCTACGGCGAGTGGATCATCATTAAAGGAAATAACCTAAGCACTACTTCACAGGTAGATTTCAATGGTACTCTAGCTGCAGACTCATTAACTTATGCCGATGATAACACTATCACGGTTAAAATTCCCGCAAACCTTACTGACCCAATCAATAATCCGATTAAAGTAACCACCAAGTACGGCACAGCCACACTGAATTTCCAGATTAAACAACCTGGTCCACAAATCGCAGATTTTAACCCTGCCGCTGGTGTAGTAGGCGATGAAATTACGATTGATGGAAACTACTTTAAAGGCATTAGCAACGTAACCATTAACGGTGTTGCCGCAACCATAGTTTCTAGCACACAAACAGAGGTAAAAATTAAAGTACCCACAGGAGGAACGGTAGGTACCATAGCAATTACCACACCCGTAGGCACTGTTACCGCTACCAAAACTTTCGGTTTAAGACATGTAATTTACGATGACGGGTTTAAAAATGGTTGGACAAACACCTCGTATTCTACCATTTCGCTTGATTTGCTAAGCACCGCAAATACCCGCAGGGGCACCAATGCCATCAACGTCACGCACAAGGGTTATTCGGCCGTTAGGTTTAGATTAGCCTCCAAGTTTGCTACAGCAGGCTACAGCATGGTAAAAATATCTATGTTTGGCGGTCCAGGCACGCAAGGCAAAAAAGTAAAAATATCACTTTCACCTACCGCTGGAAGTTACGAACTCTTCTTAAACGAGGGCAAATGGACAGATTATCAAGTACCGTTCATCAATATCGGCAATCCAACCACTATCGAATACATTACATTTCAAGAGTTTAGCAATTTCGGATCGCAGATTTTTATTGATGACGTAGGTTTTTATTAAAAAGAAATACATGCAACTAAGAACTGCCCTATTTATTTGTTGTTTGCTGTTGTTTAAATTTAGTGCCGCACAAAAAACCAAGAATGTAGTGATCATTACATTTGATGGGTACCGCTGGAAAGAACTTTTCAATGGTGCAGACTCAAGCAACTTATTTGGCAAGAAGTTTACTTCGCAAGATTCTACTTGGCGTGTTAGAAAATACTGGGGCAAAACCGAAGAAGAGAGAAGGGCAAAACTAATGCCCTTCTTTTGGAATACCATTGCTAAAAACGGACAGATTTATGGCAATCGGAATTATGGCAACAAAGTAGATGTAAGCAACAAATATTGGTTCTCCTACCCAGGCTATAACGAAATTTTCACCGGATACCCAGATACTTTAGTGAATTCCAATGCCCATCCCGCAAATCACAACATCAATATTTTAGAGTTTTTAAACAAAATACCTGTTTATAAAGACAAAGTTGCCACTTATACTTCTTGGGATACTTTCAGCAAAATTCTTAACCAAGAACGAGCTGGCTTTCCCATAAATGCAGGCTACAACAATGTAAAAGGCAAAAACTTAAGTGATGTACAGAAAATGTTGAACGATTTGCAATGGTGGCTACCCAAAGATTATGGGCAAGGGCAACGACACGATGCCATTACCTACACCTTAGCCAAAGAACACGTTAAATTGAACCAACCGAGGGTATTACAAATTAGCTTTATAGAAACCGATGCTTTGGCACATAGTGGAAAATACGACTACTATTTAGATGCTGCCAATTACAATGACAAAATGATTGCCGACTTGTGGAACTTCATGCAAAACGACCCATGCTATAAAGACCAAATCACCTTTATCATTACCGCAGACCATGGCAGAGGTTACGGCGACAACTGGCAACATCATTACTATAGCGTACCGCATTCTAACGAGATTTTCTTAGCAGTAATGGGACCAGACACACAAGCATTAGGCGAAATCAAACAAAAAGGACAATTATACCAAAACCAAATTGCACAAACTATTGCCGCGTTTTTAGGGATAAAATTTGAAAATGGCCATCCTATAGGCAAACCTATTACCAGCGTTTTACCAAAACCATAAAAGCCGATACTTACATGAAAAATACCCTTTTATTATTTTTACTCTGCGCCTGCCTTAGCCCTACGTTTGCACAAAAATTAAGCAACAAAAAGGCTACATCAGTTACCAAAGCACTTTACAAGAACCTCCACTTATTAAGTAAAAACTATGTGCTTTTTGGCCATCAAGATGATTTAGCTTATGGCGTAGGCTGGAAATACGAACCCAATAGAAGCGATATTAAGGACGTGGTGAACGATTATCCAGCAATTTATGGATGGGACATTAGCAAAATCGAACATCAACACGATAAAAACATTGATGGCGTACCTTTTAACAAGATGCGAGAATACATTAAAACCGCCTATCAAAAAGGGGCAGTAATTACCATCAGTTGGCATGCAGACAATCCGCTTAGCGGTGGTTCATCCTGGGACACCACTCGCAACACGGTAAAAGCTATTCTCCCTAATGGCGAAAAACACGAACTTTTTAAAACCTGGCTAGATAGAGCAGCTACCTTTTTGCATAGCTTAAAGGGAAACAACGGAGAAGCCATCCCTATTTTATTTAGGCCTTTTCACGAGCTTAAGGGAAATTGGTTTTGGTGGGGAAGAAATACCACCTCTCCCGAAGAATTTAAGGCCATTTGGCACTTTACCTACAATTACCTACAAAACACTAAAAAACTCAACAACCTAATTTGGGTTTACAACAGCAACGATTTTAACACCGAAGCTGGTTTTTTAGAAAGCTACCCCGGCGATGACATGGTAGATGTCCTAAGTTTCGATCAATACCAATACGGCAATGACGGCAAACAGATTTTCATCAACACCGTTAAGAGACAGTTAGCAATTACCACCAAATTAGCCACAGAGCGAAACAAGCTCAGTGCCTTTGCCGAAACCGGGTTTGAATCCATTCCCGATGCGGTATGGTTTACCCAAACATTGTGGCCAGCCATCAAAGATTTCCCTCTTTCGTATGTGCTGTTATGGCGCAATGCAGGTTACGACAAAAGCACCAAAAACATGCACTACTATGCACCCTATAAAGGCCAAGTATCTGCTAACGATTTCAAAAAGTTTTACCGCAACAAACAAGTACTTTTCGAAAAAACATTAAGCAAAAAGAAAATATACCAAACCAAACAAACCGCTCACTAAAAAAAATACCCATACCATAGATGAACCTACACCTCATAGACATTTCAATTCTTGTTCTTTACCTCATTACCATGGTAATGATTGGTTTTTACATGAAAAACAAAGCCAAACAAGACAAGGAAAGCTATTTAATGGGCAGCAAAAAACTGCCTTGGTACATGCTGGGCTTAAGCGATGCCAGCGATATGTTCGACATTAGCGGCACTATGTGGATGGTTTCGCTCTGCTTCGTTTACGGCTTTAAAAGTATCTGGATACCGTGGTTATGGCCCGTATTTAATCAAGTTTTCATGATGATGTTCTTGTCTAAATGGTTAAGAAGATCTAATGCAACTACTGGTGCCGAATGGCTAAAAACCCGATTTGGTCTGGTAGGCAAAGGTGTAAAAAGCTCACACGCCATCATCATTGCCTTTGCTTTAATCAGCTGTTTAGGTTTCTTGGCCTACGGCTTTATCGGTCTGGGCAAATTTATCGAGGTTTTTGTTCCATGGGAACACATCAAAGCTTACGTTCCTTTTGATGTACCCAGCAAATATGTAGCGCATTTTTACGGCATCGTGTTTACACTTTTTGCCATGTTCTATTCCATTATTGGCGGCATGCACAGTATCGTTTTGGGCGATGCCATCAAATATTCCATCATGACTTTGGCCTGTATTGCCATTGGTGTAATTGCTGTACAACATTTACAAAACCAAACACTTAACGTACCTAAGGGATGGAACAATCCATTTTTTGGCTGGAACTTAGATTTAGACTGGAGCGCCATTGCTGCCGATGCCAATAAAAAAATTGAGGAAGACGGTTTCAGCTTATTTGGCATCTTCTTCATGATGATGTTATTAAAAGGTGTTTTCGCCTCGTTGGCCGGCCCTGCCCCAAATTACGACATGCAGAAGATCTTAAGTACCCGCAGCCCTAAAGAGGCCAGTAAAATGACCGGCTTTGTAAGTATTGTGCTGTTGCCCATCCGCTACTCCATGGTTACCGGGCTAACTGTGCTTGCCCTGCTTTACTACAACCAATTGTACCTAAAAGGGCCAGATGGCATTACCGATTTTGAAAGGATATTACCTGCCACCATTAACACCTTTTTGCCTATCGGCGTACTTGGCTTGGTACTTACCGGATTGTTAGGCGCTTTTATGGGAACATTTAGCGGCACGTTAAATGCCGCACAGGCTTACATTGTAAACGATATTTATTTGAAATACATTAACCCTACGGCACCCACTAAAAAAATCATTTCTATGAATTACATCGTAGGCATTGTGGTGGTTGCCGCAGGTATCGGGTTTGGGTTTTTAACCAAAGACGTTAACAATATCCTACAATGGATTGTAGGCGGCCTGTACGGCGGCTATGTGGCAGCCAACTGTTTAAAATGGTACTGGTGGCGCTTTAATGCCAACGGTTTTTTCTGGGGCATGGCCATAGGTGTAGGCGCTGCGTTGCTCATGCCCTACGTTACCACCGGACTGCCCCTATTTTGGTGGCCAGCCCTATTTATATTATCCTTAGCCGGCTGTTTAATTGGCACCTACACTGCACCACCAACAGACCTAGCCGTACTAAAATCATTTTACAGCACCGTAAAACCTTGGGGCTTTTGGAAACCCGTACACAACCTGGTAACTGCAGAACAACCATCTTTTAAAGCAAACAAAAATTTCAAGCTCGATATGTTTAACGTAGCCATTGGTATTGTTGCCCAACTATGCTTAACCATATTCCCTATGTATTTAATTACTGGCATGTACATACCCTTGTTGGTAACCATAGCCATTTTAGTAGTTATCGTTACCATTTTAAAAAGAACCTGGTGGAATAGATTAGAAGATTAAGACTTATGAACACGAATTTTGAAGAACGCATCTCGCAAATAAGCAAAGAGCAAACGCAATTACTGCGACAAACAAATACGCCAATACACGTTAATAACGGCATTTATCAACGTTACAAAAATCCTGTGCTTACCGCACAACACATCCCCTTAAACTGGAAATACGACTTTAACCCAGCGACTAATCCATTTTTAATAGAACGTTTTGGCATTAACGCCGTACTAAATCCCGGGGCAATAAAATGGAATGGCAAGTACATTTTAATGGCAAGAGTAGAAGGCACCGATAGAAAGTCGTTTTTTGCCATTGCCGAAAGCCCTAACGGGATAGATAATTTCGAGTTTTGGGACTACCCTGTTATAATGCCCGAAACGGAAAATCCCGACACTAACGTTTACGATATTAGGTTGGTAGCACACCAAGACGGCTGGATTTATGGCCTATTTTGTACCGAACGGAGAGATCCACAAGCCAATGAAGGCAATCAATCTGCAGCAATAGCACAATGCGGCATTGCACGTACTAAAGATTTAAAAAATTGGGAACGCTTGGCCGACCTTAAAACCAACTCGCCACAGCAACGCAACGTAGTTTTACATCCAGAATTTGTAGATGGAAAATATGCTTTCTACACCCGCCCACAAGACAGTTTTATCGAAGCAGGCAAAGGCGGCGGTATTGGTTTTGGTTTATCTAAGTCTATCGAGAATGCAATTATCGATGAAGAAATTGTAATTGACAAAAAAGTTTACCATACCATTTACGAGGCCAAAAACGGGCAAGGCCCCGCTCCTATTAAAACCAAAAAGGGATGGCTACATTTAGCACATGGCGTTAGAAATACCGCCGCTGGTTTACGTTATGTATTGTACATGTTCATGACCGACCTGCACGATTTAACTAAAGTAACCCACAAGCCTGCCGGATATTTTATTGCCCCAGAAGGCGAAGAAAGAATTGGCGACGTTTCTAATGTGGTGTTCAGCAATGGCTGGATTACCGACGAAGATGGAACAGTTTATATTTATTATGCCTCATCAGACACCCGCATTCATGTAGCCACAAGCACTATCGAACAATTGGTTGATTATATAACCAACAATCCGGAAGATGGGTTAAGATCTGCAACAACGGTGCAAACCATCATCGATATCATTAACAAAAATAAAGCTATAGAAACTAAAGGAGAGATTAACGTAAATTTGACCGGACAATCCGCAAATCATTAATGCAACAGTTAAACACTCTTCAAACCGAATTACAAACAGAGCTTAGCCACTTACTGCATTGGTGGAACACTAACGCTATAGATGAAGAATTTGGAGGCTTTCATGGCAAAGTTGCCAATGATAACCATGCCGTTTCCTCGCCAAAGGGATTGGTATTAAATGCAAGAATTCTCTATACTTTTTCATCGGCATACTTATTAAACAAAAAAACAACCGACTTAAATATTGCCAAGCGAGCTTATCAATATTTAACCAACTTCTTTAACGATAAGCAAGCAGGGGGCTTTTATTGGTCGCTTACGGCAGATGGTAAGCCCCTAGATACCAAAAAGCAAGTTTACGGACAAGCTTTTGGCATTTATGCCCTAGCAGAGTACTACAAAGCCGCTAAAGAAGAAAAAGCCTTAGCCTTAGCTAAAGAAACCTATCAATTACTAGAAAAATACAGCTACGATAGCGCTAATAGTGGCTATATTGAAGCACATAAAAAAGATTGGTCGCCACTGGAAGACGTAAGGCTAAGTGAAAAAGACCAAAACGACCAAAAGTCGATGAACACACATCTACATGTGATTGAAGCCTATGCAAACCTATTCCTGGCTTGGCCCGACAACGGATTAAAAGCAGCAATTAAACGATTGTTAACTAATTTCAAAAACCACATCATCCATCCGCAAACAGGGCACTTACAGCTTTTTTTTGATATGGATTGGAAAGTTAAATCTAATCTAATTTCTTTTGGACATGACATAGAAGCTGCTTGGCTTTTACTAGAAGCCGCAGCAATCGTTAACGACAAGGAAGAAATTCAGGATTTTAAGCTATTGGCTTTAAAAATGGCTGAGGCCGCACTAAAAGGCTTGCATCAAAATGGCGGCTTGGCTTACGAACTTGACCAAGAAAACCAACATTGGGTTAACGAATTTCATTGGTGGCCGCAGGCCGAGGCCATGGTAGGTTTTTTTAATGCTTGGCAACTATCAGGCAATGAAAATTACTTAAAAGCAACCCTAAAGATTTGGGAATTTGTAAAAAAACATATTAAAGACAGCAAAAATGGCGAGTGGTTTTGGGGCGTAAACGAACAGTTATTGCCCATGCCAAACGAAAATAAAGCTGGTTTTTGGAAGTGCCCCTACCATAACGGCCGAGCTTGTATGGAGCTAATTAAAAGGCTATCTTCCCTATAAACTCAAGGTATTTGCTTTAACGAAACAATTGCGCACAGCAAACTTATGAATGCAAAATTAAGCTACCTCAATACGGGTATCTTAAAAAAGAAGAAATAACGCAACAGCAATAGGGGAAATATTTTGGCCATCAATCCTTCAAAAAAAAAAGCCTCACTATTGTAAGGCTATTGCTCCCGAAGCTGGGCTCGAACCAGCGTCCCTCCCGATTGCAATCGGGATGCACTAACCAGCTGAGCTATTAGGGAATATTCCTTTAAGGAAATTATTTTGGTCATCAATACTTCAAAAAAAAAGCCTCACTATTGTAAGGCTATTGCTCCCGAAGCTGGGCTCGAA
>NZ_DHDZ01000061.1:0-5951 GCF_002399615.1 Pedobacter sp. UBA4863
AATATCATTTTTAAACAGTTTCCTATGAATAAAAATTTTTCAACGTATAGTAGGTGAGGGGAGTAAACTTATTATTAATTGAACGTAAGTTTTGGATGTTAATATTTGACAATCAATGCCATGTGTCCACTTCGAAGTCTTTCCTACCCTCATGCCCAATGTCATTAAGGTAGCGTTGGCGGGGACGCCAACACTTGATTTTGCGGACCTTGGCGTCCCCGCCAACGGACTAAATATGCTTAACTTAATGACATTGCCCTCATGCCTGGCATCGGCATTCCATTTTTTCGCTTGGTTGCTCTATTTTAACGCATTATTTTTAACTAAATAGGCTAAATGCTGGTAAACAAAAATGCCCCGTAACGGATAGGTTACGAGGCATTGCCTAAGTTGGGATTATTTTATGGCCAAACTCCTAAATTCATGTAAGAAACGGCAATTTTGTCTATCGAATTTACAAAAGCTGCAGTTCTTAACGTTTTTACTTCTGGCTTGTCTATTAACGTTTGTCTAATTTCGCGATAAGAGTGGATCATGGTGTCTTCTAAGCCCGAATTTACGAGTTCTAATTCTGATGCTCCCTTAACAATCATTAAACGGTGCTCTGTTGGAATAGTTTTTCCGGTTAAGCTTTCTAGGGTGTTAATTAAGTTCGCATTTGAGTTTTCGGCATAGCGATTTTCCATACGACCAAAAGCTACGTGAGAAAGATTTTTTAACCACTCGAAGTAAGAAACCGTTACACCACCAGCATTACAATACATGTCTGGAAGAATAATGCCGCCCATTGCTGTGAAGATTTCTTCGGCTTCTGGAGTACATGGCCCATTAGCACCTTCGGCAATAATTTTTGCTTTAATGTTGCGAATATTTTCGGCAGTAATTTGGTTTTCTAGTGCTGCCGGAATTAAGATATCGCAAGCTTGTTCTAAGCCTTCTTTAGAGTTTTTGAAATCTTTAGCACCAGGGAAACCCAATAAAGACCCTGTATTTTTACGATGGGCAAATACCTCATCTACGTTTAAACCGTTTGCGTTATAAATTGCACCTTCAAATTCGCAGATCCCCACAATGGTACCTCCAAATTCGGTAATAAACTTAGCGGTATGGTAACCTACGTTACCTAAGCCTTGTACAATTATTTTTTTATCTGCTAAACCAGCGGTAAGGCCAAGTTTTTTCATGTCGTCGGCATGGTTTACACACTCACGTACCGCGTAAGCTACCCCGCGGCCAGTGGCTTCTTTACGGCCACGGATACCATGTAAAGCAATAGGTTTACCGGTAACACAACCTAAGGCATCTAAAGAGCCTGGGTTCATGGTCATATAAGTATCAGCAATCCAGCTCATTTCGCGTTCGCCAGATCCGTAATCAGGAGCAGGAACGTCTATACCGGGCCCAATAAAGTTTTTCTTGATTAATTCTGTAGTATAACGACGGGTAATGGTTTCTAGTTCTGCTACCGTATAGTTTTTAGGATTGATACAGATACCACCTTTTGCACCGCCGAATGGTACGTTTACGATAGCGCATTTGTAGGTCATTAATGCCGCCAATGCCATTACTTCGTCTTCGTTAACCATATCGCTGTAACGAATACCTCCCTTGGTGGGGCTCATGTGGTGCGAGTGTTCTACACGCCACGCATCAATTACTTCAAATCCGTTTCCTCTACGAATGGGAAACTGAAAACGGTACACACTGTTACATGCTTTAATTTGTGCCAATAAGCCTTCTGGATGAGAGGTAAATTTAGCGGCACTGTCAAAGTTTTTGCACACATCTGCGAAAAAACTCGTTTCATTTACTGTACTAGCCATTTTTCTTGATTTTGGTTTATGCTTTTACGGGTGCAAAATTGCAGTAAAATAAACCATTCTTGCAAAAATAATTTTCTTAGTGTAAGCTAAACACTATTAGTTTTATAGTCTTAAAAACGTATCTGTTGCGTTTTAAGTTAGTTTTTATCGGTCGATTTTTTTTCTAACAATTTCAAACGTTTGTCTAAACGGAAAAGATAAATCAATAAACCAATTAAAATAATGAGGATACAAATCACCACAATGTAGATTTTTCCATCGGCACGCATTTGGTCGGCCATCTCTATATCGCTGTTTTGGGCAAATAGATTAAATGAAGTAAAAAGGAGTACAAGCAGTGCTGAAATTTTTTTCATTGGGTTTATAATTTTGTTTATAAGGTAATGAAGCTATCAAATTTTTCTATTGTATTTTTTGTGAACGTAAACTTTTGATGGTTCATTATAAAGTAATTTGTTTGTTTTCTAAAATTTTAGTTCTGAAACGAAGGGTATAAACCCAATAACCTATTAAAATCCAACCTAGGCAAGCCGGATAAAATACCATACGCATACGACTGTCTAAATCGTAGCTGTTAAAACCGGGGTTGCCACCATTGCCGGGGTGTAAAGAGTCTTGCAGGCGGGGCAGTACAAAAAGTAATACCACCATCATAGGGAAAGCGAAAATGTTATAGATCGCCGCAATTTTTGCTCTTTTTTGTTCTTCGTCTATGGCGTTGCGCAACACAAAATAGGCGAAATAAAGCAATAGGGATATGGCTGCAAAGTTCTGTTTAGGGTCGAAGCTCCAAAACTGCCCCCAAGTAAATTTAGCCCATACTGCCCCTGTTACAATGCCAAGTATGCCAAAAATAACACCCGCATTTGCACTTTCTACGGCTC
The DNA here is from genome assembly GCF_002399615.1 of Pedobacter sp. UBA4863. Lineage (GTDB taxonomy): Bacteria > Bacteroidota > Bacteroidia > Sphingobacteriales > Sphingobacteriaceae > Pedobacter. Next base: position 2,708 of record NZ_DHDZ01000061.1, read on the forward strand.
TAATGTCGTCGGTTTCGCTTTGCGTGCTTAAAGACTTTACACTGTACCAAACCGAAATGGTAAACAAAGTTACCATAGCAAACCACATGGGTACATGAAAATACAAATTTCTAATGGTTTCGTTAAGGATGGCTAGTCTAGGTACTTCTAGCAGTAAACCGGCTATTGCAGTATAAACTACTAAAGCAGCGGCTAATATTTTCCACCAGTTTTTGTTCATAAATTATTTGTATGTGTTTAGTATTTAGATGTTGGTGTTTAGCTAATACATGTTATATTATTTTATTCATCATCGCATTATCAAATTACCAAATCATCACATTGTTAATCTCGCCAAAGGTAAGGAAATAACAATAAAGCAACTGTCATCACCATTACATTTATCACAGCCAAAAGGCCAATCTCGTCTAAACTTACACCCCTGTCTAAACCATCCATGGCATTTTTAGCAAATTTAATTAAAACAATAAGCACAGGGATGATGATAGGGAAGCTTAGTATGGCCATTAACATACCGCCGTTGCCTGTTTTTGAGGCTATGGCCGATACCATGGTGAAGATGGTTGAAAAGCTTAAACTGCCCAATACGGCAGCTAAAAGGTACATTAAAATGTCAATGTCTTTATTTGGTTCGAAAACTAAGCTGTAAAATGCCAATGCAATTACAGTCAATAGCATCATCAGCAAACTATTGTAAATGGTTTTGGCAATAATTAGCGCTACGGGACTAACTAAAGTGTAGGTATATAGTTGTCGGCCCTTGCTTTCTTGAAGGAAGCTTTTTGCAATAGCATTAATGGAGGCAAATAGCATAATGATCCAAAAAAGTGCGTTCCAGGTGATCTTATCAATAACTTGAAAAGACATAAAACATACAAAAACCGTAGAAACTACGTACAGCAACACTCCATTTAAGGCATATTTAGAACGCCATTCTAGTATAATCTCTTTTTTGATTAAGTGTTTTACCTGTTGTACCAATTGCATTTGTGCAAAGATAGAATTTAACCCCTAAATCCCCTAAAGGGGACTTAGGTTATAATGTCATAATTTAGCTATTAATTACCTTAGCTTGTAGATTTGTTTGATAAGCCTCCTCTTTGGGAAGATTGGGTGGGCTTTTAATGCGAATGCCCAGCGTAAAAGCCAATTAGCGCAATCCCAATTCCTAATAAAACAGCCAGCATTTTACGTTTGTTAATTTTATGGTCGGCACTCGATTCGAAAAGTATGGTAGTAGATATGTGCAAGAAAATACCAATTACAATGCCCATAATTTTATTAAAGTAGGCTTCTACACCGCCTATGGTGCCATTACTTAAACCTAAGCTTACCCAATAGCCCAATGGTGCCATCATGGCAAATAAAATTAAGTAAAAAACAATTGAACCTTTTTTAAGGTGATTTTGGACGAAAATACTGGCTAGCGCAAAAGCAGCAGGAATATGATGCAAAGCAATGCCGAAAATAAACTCGTTATGGTGGTCTTTGGCCAAGGGCATTCCTTCTAAAAAGGCATGGAGGCATAAACTGATCATAATGCCATACGGAAAAGCGTGAGCATGGTGATGTTTGTGGATATGGCCATGTTCTACACCTTCTGAAAATTGCTCTAAGAAAACTTGCAACAAAAAGCCAATAAGAATATAGATGCCAATTTCGTGGCCGTCGGTACCGCTGTAGGCATCGGGAATAAGGTGTAAAACCGTAATGGCAAAAAGGTAGGCCCCGCTAAAGGATAAGATGAGTTTTAAAAGTTGAGATTTGTCGTTCTTTACTAAAAAAATAGCCAATCCGCCTAAAACGGCAGAAAAGAACAATATCGAAAACTTCCACAATTCCATTAACTAAGGGGTTTAATTTTTTGATATACAAAATTAGTAAACAAACCTATCGCTATTCCCAATAACATGCCACAAAAAACATCGATGGGGTAGTGCACGCCTACATAAACTTGCGCAAAACTAATGGCTGCGGCCCAAAGTAAGCCTATTGGTAAAATAGCTTTCCATTTACGGTAAAAAACTCCAATTAAAAAAACAGCTATGCCAAAGTGATTGGTGGCGTGCGATGAAGGAAAGCTTTTGCCGCTGCCGCAATTTACACGCGGTATAATTTCTTCTTTAAGCCTAATTTCGTTACAGGGCCTTAATCTTCCTACATTGGGTTTAATCAGTTTTGCAGAGATCATATCGCCCATTGCAAAAGTCAATAAAATACCGCCGATAATGTATAAACCGGTTTTCTTGTACTGTCTAATGCAGAAAATAACGATGAAAAGATACAAAGGCGACCAGAAAAAACGGTTGCGTAATAAGGGCATCAGCCAGTCGAAAAAGCCATTGCTTAATCCCCGATGTATCTTTAGGAACAGTTCGGTATCAAACTGAAGTATTTCTTGCATCATACTTTCTTACATACTAAAATTAAGCGGTCCGATTTTAGCTCATCGAATTCTTCTAGGTGGTAACTGCCAAATTTTTCTATGATTTGAAAGCCACTTTTGCTTAGCATATTTTCAAAATCGGCTAATAAGAAAGCTTGTACCCGCTCTTCGAAAGCATAATCTTTTAATCGGTGTTCGAAATTGATATGCTTAATAATTTTGCCCTCGGCAACAAATTTGTTGATGTGAAACTCTATCCCATCAATGTCTTTAATTTCTTGATGGGTAAGGTTTTTAATAATTTTCTGGGTGTTAAAATAATCGATTACAAAAGTACCATTGGCATTGATACTTTTTCTAAAGGCCTTTAAAGCATTGATATGGTCTTTTTCGTTATCAAAATACCCAAAACTGGTAAAAAGGTTTAGGGCAATGTCGAAATAGTTGATGTACGACAGTTTGCGCATGTCGTGTACATAAAAATGCAGGTTTTTCTGTTCAAATTGCTGTGCATATTTGATGCTTTGCTCAGAAAGATCGATGCCAGTTACATCGTAACCTTTTTTATTAAGGTAAATGGCGTGCCTGCCTCTGCCACAGGCAATATCAATAATTTTACTATCGGCTTTGGGCCTTAAGTGTGCTAATAGGTTATCAATTAATAATTCTGCTTCCTCATTGTTTCTATTGCCATAAAGTATATGATAATAAGGCGAATTAAACCAATATTGAAACCATTTTCGCTGCATTTTTTCCAGTTTTTATGATTTGCAAATATAGGTTTTTTGCTTGTTTTGTAGCTAATTTTTAGAAGCTGTTTAGATTTCAATAAGAATAGATACATAGGCGGGTGGTGAC
>NZ_DHDZ01000061.1:6110-6324 GCF_002399615.1 Pedobacter sp. UBA4863
ATTAATATCATTTTTAAACAGCTGCTTACTAATTGCACAAAAAGGATGTTTTTTTTGAACGAGGCAATTTTGTAGCTTTTTGGTATAATTAAGCCTATTGTAAAGTTGCCGTAACGTAAAGAAAATTTACACAAACGTTTGAAATAAAGGAATAAGTGAGTTAAAAACAGCGGATAAATTTATCGCACGCCTAAGAGCCTGTTTAAAATTTATC
>NZ_DHDZ01000004.1:0-27035 GCF_002399615.1 Pedobacter sp. UBA4863
AGTTAAGTTATGACCTCTATAAAATTATTTTAGCTCAAGTAAACCTTATCTTCTTCTCCCTCCACATCCATTATTACATCTACATGTTCTTTAAGTACGGTAGCCAGTTGCAAACCAACAAAATCTGTTGCAATTGGAAATATTTTGTGGCTACGATCTACCAAAACCACGGTTCTAATTTTCTTGTGCGGCGTATTTAAAAACACACCCAAACCATAGGCTAGGGTTTTACCACTATTCAAAACATCATCTACCAAAATAATAACTTTGTTTTTCCAGTTACTTTCTGGCAAGTCTGTTTTGGCTACCAGCTTGCTGCTTTGCTTTTCTAGGTCAATCCGCAATAAAGTGGTTTTAAATTCAGATATTTCTTTTAGTGTTTTCTCTAAGCGAATGGCCAGTTTGTAGCCTCTATCCCATATTCCGGCAATAATGATTTCCTTTTCATCCATATTATCTTCTAATATTTGATAGGCAATTCGATTAATTTTTTGCTGAATTTGCTTCTTGTCTAAAATAAGCACTTGGTTTTGCGGCATTTTTATGAGATTTATTATACAAAAGAACGATTTTAAGCCTCAATATCAAATACTGATTTTTTTTTTAGCAACCCGATGCAACGTTTTGCCTGTTGCAAACGTCTAATGGTTAAACCAATTTTCGAAATATCATGAAAAATTCTTTCCTTTTAAAAGTAGGCGGCTTGTTTATGGCCGGCTTTATCTCCCTAAACGCAGCTGCGCAAAACACTAGAACTATAAGTTCTAAAAACTTTACGAGCATTGCCGTAAGCAGTGGAATTGATTTATTCTTAACGCAAGGAAATACTGAAAGTGTGGTGATTAAAGGACGAGAAGAAGTGATTAACGATGTGGTAGTTGAACAAGAGGGAAACAACTTGACGATTAAATATAAAGAAGGCATTAATTGGGGGCGTTTATTTAGAGGTGCTGAAATTCGTGCTTATGTTACGGTAAAAAAACTTAATGGAATTACAGCCTCGGGCGGTAGCGATGTAGAAACTAAAAGCACCATTAATACCGATAAAATGAGTATTAAATCTTCTGGCGGTGCCGATTTAGATTTAAACATCGTTTGCAAAGACATTTCTATTTCTTCGAGTGGCGGTAGCGACATTACCCTGAAAGGTATTGCCGAAAATATGATTTTAACCACCAGCGGCGGCAGCGACGTAGATGCTTTTGATTTTAAGGTGAACTATGCGCAAGTAACTACTAGTGGTGGTTCTGATGCGAATGTTTATGTAAACAAGGGACTAACAGCCAATGCTACGGGTGGCAGCGATATACACTACAAAGGCAATGCCGCACTAAAGAAAGTTTCAAACTCTAAAAGCGCCGACATTACTCATGTAAATTAAAACACAGCACATTAAAAGTAAAAACCATATTAATATACCCAATGCCATTATATTAAGGTGGAGAAAATTTAGTTGTTAATGAAAAAGGCCAATACTGCATTGCAATATTGGCCTTTTTAACCTCATTAAACCTTAATCGCATTATTTAACGTAAGGATAGTAGATAAAGTTAGCGCCTTCTGGTACAATTACAAAAACGCACATATAATCTTCTGGCTTTTTATAATTCTTCAAAAAATGTTCTTTCTTTTCGGGCTTAATAATTCCTTTTTCTATAAATTCCTCTAAAGTAGAGGCTTGGATAGTCCAATTGGTATTTAGTTCTTCTCTATTCAAAATCACTTCACCCAGCTTTACTTCGTGTTGGTGAGCAACAAAAATAGGCGCAGCCGATATTCCTTCTACCATAATCTCTACAGCCACCTCTTTAATCGATTCGGCATAGAAAGCTAAATCTTTTTCCAAACTCACTAAAGGGCTTTGTTTCTTTTCTTGCTCCTGCTTTCCTCCGTTTGGGGTTACTCCACCCAACAACTCTTCCGATTCCATATCTTAAAATTTGATTTCGTTAGTAATTTTTCAATTTTATTTAAGCTTAAGCAACACTACATTTTCTACGTGCTGCGTATGCGGAAACATATCTACTGGCTTAATACGAGCCACCTCGTATTTTTCAGTTAGTAAGGCCAAATCTCTGGCTTGTGTAGCGGCATTACAACTTACATAAACAATTTTATCGGCTTCCATTTCTAGCAATCGCTCCACTACGTCTTGGTGCATACCAGCTCTTGGCGGATCTGTGATGACTACATCTGGTTTTCCATGCTCAGCAATAAACCCTCTGGTCAGGATGTCTTTCATATCGCCAGCATAAAAAATAGTATTTTCAATTCCGTTAAGCTTCGAATTGAATTTTGCATCTTCAATAGCAGATGGCACATACTCTACGCCAACCACCTGTTTGGCACTATGGGCTACAAAATTGGCGATAGTTCCAGCGCCAGTGTATAAATCGTAAACCAGCTCATTGCCTTTTAAGTCGGCAAATTCTTTGGTAATACGGTATAACTCGTACGCTTGTTTTGAATTGGTTTGGTAGAACGATTTTATACCGATTTTGTATTTCACACTTTTACCGTTACCCAAAGGCATTTCTTCGAAAATATGATCACGACCTGCGTAAGTAACTACTTCTTGGTCGAAAATAGTATCGTTCTTTTTATGATTTACAATGTACTGCAATGAAGTAATTTCAGGAAAAGTGCTTTTCAAAAACTCCATCAGTCCATCTATTTGTGCTTGCTCCGCATAAGCAAAAACCACACCTACCATTACCTCGCCAGTACTTGAGGTACGGATAATTAGGTTGCGCATTTCGCCTTCGTGGTTACGCAAATCGTAAAAACTTAGCTGGTGCTGCAAGGCATAATCACGAACTTTCAAACGAATTTGGTTACTTGGATCGGCCTGCAAATAGCAATGCTCAATGCCTAATATCTTATCAAACCTACCAGGCACGTGAAAACCAAGGGCATTCATTTCCCTGCCTTCTTCTGGCTGGTCGGCCATATCCACAGCATCTAGCCATCGTTTGTTTGAAAAAGTAAATTCTAATTTATTACGATAGTATTGATTTTCGGCAGAGCCTAAAATAGGTTCGATATCACTCACATCTATTTTGCCCAAACGTTGCAAAGCAGATTCTACACTTTTTTGTTTGTAAGTTAATTGTGCATTGTACTGCATGTGTTGCCATTTACAACCTCCACAAGTACCAAAATGACTACAAAAAGCATCTTGTCGCAAAGCGGATGGCGTATGCAAAGTTTCGATTACCGCTTCTGCAAAGTTTTTCTTTTTCTTTACCAAGCGTACATCAACCACATCGCCGGGCACTGCTTTATCTACGAAAATTACCAATTCATCGGCTTTGCCTACTCCTTTTCCTTCTTCGGCAATATCAATAATACTTAAACCCGAAATCCTGATAGGTTCAGTATTTTTTCTTTTTCTACTCATTGCTGCAAATATACGAGGATTGAATGATAGAATGATTGTATTTTGAATGATGGAATGAGTAAATAGCAGTGGAAATAGGCAGGAAGTTTGAGCAAAGCAATAGCCAGCAGGCAACAAACCTGATCTACAGCATTAAAATCAACCATGTAAATTAACCTTCAAAAATGCTTAGGATTAATCCCAAAACACCATCCGAAAGGTTAAAATTTACATCGAACTGCTCATCTACCCTCACCGAAACCTCAAATATTTCTTGACTCATAATTTATTATGCTAACATAACAAATATAAGCAAAATTGAACCATAAACCAAAACGGTATATGTTATATTTTTGTCAACTAATGATTTATTATAAAGCAATTCATTTGCAATTAGTAATTACAAAAACTTATAACGTTTTACAAAAATGATGTAACATCTATGTCAACTGTTGCTGTTACTTTTGTGTTATTAAAAACGGAATAATGAAAACTGAAAACCCCATATATATTCCTTTAGAAAATGTAGATAGCGAGCATTGTGCATTAATTGTAGATAAGGGCTTAGCAAATGTTAAGGAAATTAGTTCTCACAAAGTAGAACTGAACAACCACAGCGCAATTATTACCGCAGCAAAATACCCGGAAGAAGCAGTTCAGGCTGCCGTAAAACAGATTAGGGATTTGGGTTATGATGTTACCTCCATTAAACAAACCTTTCCGGTTACCAACATGTCTTGCGCCTCTTGTGCAGCCAATACCGAAGCCACTTTAAACAATCAAGTGGGCGTGGTAAAAGCCGAAGTAAACTACGCCAACACTTCTGCCAAAGTAGAATACATCCCCAGCTTGGTAACAGCGCAAGAATTGAAAGAAGCCGTTCAAGCCGCGGGTTACGACTTACTTATAGGCGATAGCAACGAAGCCAAAGAATCGCTTGCCAACATTAAAGCAAACCAATATCAGGCATTACGTAAACGAGCTATTGGCGCCTTAATTTTAGCTGCTCCTTTATTTGTAATTGGGATGTTTTTTATGGAAATGCCCTACGCAAACTACATTATGTGGGCTTTAGCTACCCCAATGGTTCTAATTTACGGTCGTCAGTTTTTTGCAGGAGCCTGGAAACAGGCCAAACATCGCTCTGCGAATATGGACACGCTAGTTGCCGTAAGTACCGGAACTGCCTACATTTATAGTGTACTAATTACGCTGTTTCCAGATTTCATGCACCGAATGGGCATCTATTCTCATGTTTATTTTGAGGCTGCCGGAATTGTCATTGCCTTTATCCTTCTAGGAAAGCTTTTAGAAGAAAAAGCCAAAAGCAACACTTCATCGGCTATCAAAAAACTAATAGGTTTGCAGCCTAAACACGTTACTATAGTTCACAACAACGGACATCAGCTAGAAATTGCCATTGGCACTGTAAAAGTTGGCGATGTAATTTTGGTAAAACCTGGCGAACGTATTGCCGTAGATGGATTGGTAGTAGAGGGCAGTTCTTATGTGGATGAAAGCATGATTAGCGGCGAACCTATCCCTGTTTCAAAAAACGAAGGTTCGACCGTGTTTGCTGGTACCATCAACCAAAAAGGGAGCTTTCAGTTTAAGGCAGAAAAAGTAGGCAGCGACACCATTTTGGCACATATTATTAAAATGGTGGAAGATGCCCAAGGCAGTAAAGCGCCAGTGCAAAAACTGGTGGATAAAATTGCTGCTGTATTTGTTCCTGTGGTAATGGGCATTGCCATTTTAAGCTTACTACTTTGGGTAATTTTTGGTGGCGAAAACGGATTTAGCCAAGGCATTGTTGCTTTTGTAACCGTATTGGTAATTGCTTGCCCTTGTGCTTTAGGATTGGCAACCCCTACCGCTATTATGGTTGGTGTAGGTAAAGGTGCCGAAAAGGGCATTTTGATTAAGGATGCTGAAAGTTTAGAACTAGCTAAGAAGGTAAATGCAATTATACTTGATAAAACCGGAACCATTACCGAAGGTAAGCCTAAAGTAACGGCTATTGAATGGTTTGGAGAGTTTAGCGAACAACACCAGCACATTCTTTACAGTATCGAAAAATCATCAGAACACCCGCTGGCAGATGCCATTACAGCACATTTAAAAGACAATTCGAAGTTCTTAAAAAACATTACGATAGAAAACATTAGCGGACAAGGCATTGAAGGAAAGTACGAAGAAAGTACTTACATTATTGGAAATGAGCTATTGGCAAAAGAACGAAACATAGAAATTTCAGTAGCAGCTAAAAACTGGGTTGAACAACAGTTAGCAACCGCCCAAACCGTAGTTCTTTTCTGTAATGATCAAAAAGCCTTGGCGGCCATTGCCATTGCCGATCAAATTAAGGCTACATCGCAACAAGCAATAAACCAGCTGCACCAAAACAATATTGCTGTTTATATGCTTACTGGCGACAATGAGCAAACTGCAAAAGCTGTTGCAAAGCAATTAGGCATTGATGAATACAGGGCAAATGTACTGCCAGCCGAAAAAGCTAGTTTTGTAAAACAGTTACAGCAAAAAGGCAAAACAGTAGCAATGGTTGGCGACGGCATTAACGATAGCACGGCACTTGCGCAAGCAGATGTGAGCATTGCCATGGGCAAGGGAAGCGATATTGCCATGGAAATAGCTAAAATGACTATCATTTCTTCAGATTTAGCGAAAATACCAGAAGCAATACAACTTTCGAAAAACACTGTACAAGCCATTAAACAGAATTTATTTTGGGCATTTATTTATAATGTTATCGGTATTCCAATTGCGGCGGGGATTTTATTTCCAATTAACGGATTTTTATTAGACCCTATGTGGGCTGGCGCAGCGATGGCATTAAGTTCGGTAAGCGTGGTGGCAAACAGCTTAAGATTGAAATATCAGGTTTAACTGATTAATTATTGAAATCGGTTAATCGCAAAACTAGCCACAGCTTAATTCGCTCTCAATTTTTTTTAATTCTCACTTTAAAATTTTTATTTAACAAATGGACACTTTAAAATTTAAAACAACCATAAACTGTAGCTCATGCGTAGCCAAAGTTACTCCAGTACTTAACAACCAAGAAAACATAGAAAAATGGTCGGTTGACACCGAAAATACAGACAAGGTTTTAACCGTAACTGGAGAGCATATTGATGAAGCGGACTTGGTAAAGTCTTTAGCTAAAATAGGTTATAAAGCAGAGAAGATTTAGAACAACAACGTTAAAGTTAAGCTGTCATTACTTACTGTTCAGCTTTTAATTAAAGGTAAGCAATGGCAGCAATGTTGCTATAAAAAGCAATTTGTTTTAGAAAAAAATCTACTTATTTGGTAGATTAGCAGTTCTAAACACAGAAATGGCATTACAGTATAAAAAAATAGTTGTTAAAATAGGTTCTAACGTAATTACACAAAGCAACGGTTTACCAGACAACCAACGAATTGAACATTTAGTTGATCAATTAGCGGCAATAAAAAAAAACGGTGTTGAGGTTATTTTAGTTTCGTCGGGAGCTGTTGCCTCGGGACGTAGCTTAATTAAAATTTCTGAAAAACAGGAGGCCGTAGCTTCGCGTCAATTGTTGGCCGCCATTGGGCAAGTAAAACTGATTAACACCTACGCCGGTTATTTCGATAAACATCAAATTCAATGTGCACAAGTATTGGTAACTAAAGAAGATTTTAGAGACCGTGTACATTACCTCAACATGAAAAACTGTATGCATATTATGCTACAGAACAACGTAATTCCGGTAGTAAACGAAAACGATGTGGTTGCCGTAACCGAGCTTATGTTTACCGACAATGATGAACTGGCCGGACTAATTGCAGCCATGATGAACGCCGATGCTTTGCTTATCCTATCGAACGTTAACGGAATCTACGATGGCGACCCAAAACTTGAGACCTCTAAAGTAATAGAAAAAATAACGGGTACATTAACCGATTTGAGCAATTTTGTAAGCACAGGTAAATCGCAATTTGGCAGAGGCGGTATGATTACCAAATCTACCATTGCGCAAAAAACTGCTAAATTGGGCATCAATGTGCACATCACCAACGGTAAAAACGACAATGTATTAACCGATTTGTTAGCGAACAAAGTTGTTCATACCCACTTCGTTGCCGATAAAATAAAATCGGGACAAAAAAAATGGATTGCCCATGCCGAAACCGCTGCAACGGGTATTGTGCAGTTAAATAATGGTGCAAAACAAGTGCTTACCTCGGGCAAAGCAACTAGTTTATTACCTGTTGGTATCATTGCCATCAAGGCCGATTTCTTAAAAGGAGATATCATTAAAATTTTAGATGAGGATGAGAAACTAATTGGGTTGGGCATTGCTAGCTATGGTTCGGACAAAGCTATTGAGCGTATTGGACAGAAAAACCAAAAACCGCTAGTACATTACGATTATTTTTACGCTATCTAGTCGGAAAAGGTGGCTGTCCGAAGACAAGTGCCAACAAAAACCTTTCAACTTTCCAACGTTACAACACTCCAACTTTAAAACATGAACCAATACTTCGAAGAAGCAAAGCAAGCCACTAGAAACATCGTTTCGGTAAACAATGAAACCATTAACTTGGTGCTTCGCAGTTTAGCAGATGCACTAGTAAACAACACTGATTTTATCCTTACCGAGAATAAAAAAGACTTGGATAAAATGCCCCAAACCGACCTGAAATATGACCGTTTACAACTAAACGCCGAACGTATTAAAGCCATTGCCGACGATGTTAGGAATGTGGTTACTTTGATAAATCCACTGGGAAATGTGATACAAGACCGTACCTTACCCAACAACCTCAATATTAAAAAAGTACGTGTACCACTTGGCGTAGTTGGTGTTATTTACGAAGCCAGACCCAATGTTACCGTAGATGTGTTTGCGTTGTGCTTTAAAACCGGAAATGTAGCTATTTTAAAAGGTGGCAGCGATGCCGAGTTCTCGAACTTAGCCATCTGCAAAGTCATCCACGAAGTATTAGAAAAACACCAGATTAATAAAAACGTACTTACGCTGTTACCTGCCCACAGAAGCGCCACAGAAGCTTTGTTAAATGCAGTAGGCTACGTCGATGTTTTAATCCCAAGGGGAAGCCAATCGTTAATTAACCATGTACGCCAAAACAGTAAAATTCCGGTAATTGAAACCGGTGCAGGTATTGTACATACTTTTTTTGATGCTTCGGCGAATTTAGAAAAAGGCCAGCAAATCATTACTAATGCAAAAACCAGAAGAGTGAGTGTTTGCAATGCTTTAGATTGTGCTTTAATACACGAAGACCGCAAAGCAGATATTCCGGCTTTATTATCGCCTTTGGCTGCAAAAGAAGTTGCACTTTATGCCGATGAAATCAGCTATGCTGTACTGAAAGAAAATTACCCAAATTCGTTGCTGCACCAAGCTAAACCAGAGCATTTTGGCACCGAATTTCTTTCCTTGAAACTGGCCGTAAAAGTGGTAAAAGACATCCATGAAGCTTTGGACCACATTGCTACTTATAGTTCAAAACATAGTGAGGCTATCATTTCGGAAGATGCGGGCAATATTGCCTTGTTCTTAAACCAGGTAGATGCCGCAGCAGTTTATGCCAATGTTTCTACGGCATTTACCGATGGCGCACAGTTTGGTTTAGGTGCCGAAATTGGAATTAGTACGCAGAAACTACACGCCCGTGGGCCAATGGCTTTAGAAGAACTCACCAGCTACAAATGGTTGGTTACCGGCGATGGGCAAGTGAGAAATTAAATGCGCAAATACAATTAGCAATAATGCTGTTGCAAAAAACCTACAACACTTCAACTCGAGCGCCTAGCGAAAAATAAAATACTTCAAGAAAAATATTTATTCACATATCCACACAAATTGGCAGTGTCTTTGTTTGTAAACCAATACAAGGAGGAAAAAGCCATGATCGCAAACATACATCAAACAGTAACCACATCTTTTCAGAACGTAAGCGAAAAAAAAGCAACCAAACTTTCTACTTATAAAGAAAGAGTAATTGCAGATAGGGTGGTCATGCTTATCATGTTGCTAGGCACCATTACATTAGCTATAATTACAGCCTAATTATAACAACAAAGTATCTATCCGCTGTGCCTGCACCATATTTAACGATTTAGACCAACTGAAAACCGTAAAATGGCCATCTTGCGAAGCAACCAAGGCTAACGCATTACGCTGGTCGAAAATAAACTGCGCAGCAGAAAGATGTCTGGTTCCGCCTAATTTTGCCGGATGCACTATAATTGGTTCTGCGTTGTTAATGGGCTCAGCATAAAAAACTTGCTGAATATGTTCGCTACTGTTGGCCCTCCCCGTTTTAGCCCCAAAAGCCAATAGCTCATATTCATCGGTAATAATGGTAGCCCCATCTACTGCTGTAAGGCCCGCCAAATGGTCTATTTCTTTTTTTAACGCGGTTTGCCAAAATATTTCAGAAGCTTCTCCCTTTCCTTTTCTTGCCAAATCTGCCAAACCTTTAAAAGGCGGGGTTAAAGCGTAGCTGATGGGATGAATGACCGAACGTTTCCAATCTTCCGTTTCTTGTGGCACTACCAACAATGCCCCTCCCCTGCCATGAGCACGCATAGACACGGATAGTTGGATAAGTATATTCGCCCTATCATTCCAATAATCTTCGGCTGTTAAGTCTAGCAACATTAATAAAATACCCGGACACTCGCCCGTTTTGGGAGCATTTTCGTTCACTATTTTAATTTGGTCGCCCTTTAAAACAGCCACATTGGTAAATTTGCCAAAACCATACATTCTTCGGTGTTTTACTACCAACAACGCGGGCTCCGAAACATCTACCACAAAACAATAATTTGGGATATTTAAAGTAGTTCCCCAAACGTATAAATCGTAACCATCGTGCCAAACACCAATATGTATGCCACCACGTTCTACGCCTGGTGCCAACTTAGTTAACATAGTAGGGTTTAAAGGCAAGTTCTGCTTAAAAAGCATCGGTTTTGTGGCCTGTTCTGGAGGTAAAAATGCAATAGAAATCTTAGGCGAATGACCTTCTTCCTTTCGTAGGCTACTCCAAAAAGCAGCATCCAAAATGGCCTCAATTACTCGGGCCGGCGGTTGTGGCGCCAGGTCAATTTCTCCCTTAGCAGCGGCTTCAGCCAAATGCATTGCAAAGTGTGTTTCTATGGTAGCTGCAACTAGCTGCGCCGCTTGGTAAGTAGCCCTATTTATCATGTTACTAAGTTATCTATTTGGTTCTGCAAATTATAATTTTAGATTTACGAATGACGTTCTAAAGACAAGTAAAAACGAGTAAATGATTAATCGATGGAATAGCGAACATAGTTTCGGGCATCGTAATTCTTTCTTTTTAACTGTTAATCTGTTTCTTATCTTACATCAAGAAATTACCCACAGATGTGCCTTAAATTTGTAGCAACAAAGGAGAAAAAAATTATGGCACAGACCGTATTACACACCGCCAACACCCGCGGAGCCGCAGACCATGGATGGTTAAAAAGCTTTCACTCTTTCAGCTTTGCTGGATATTACAACCCAGAACGCATCCATTTTGGTGCGCTAAGAGTTTTAAACGACGATTTCGTAACCGGCGGAATGGGTTTTGGAGAGCACCCTCATGATAATATGGAGATCATCTCTATTCCATTAGAAGGGGCATTGCAACATAAAGACAGTTTAGGCACTACGGCAACTATTAAATCTGGAGAAATACAAGTAATGAGTGCCGGAACAGGTGTTTACCACTCAGAGTATAATCCAGATGCCACAAATCCTGCTAAGTTTTTGCAGATCTGGGTATTCCCTAACAAACGAAACGTGGAGCCTCGTTATGATCAAATCACTATTGACGCCACCACCAGAAATGAATTCGTGCAAGTACTTTCGCCAAATGCAAATGATGCAGGTGTTTGGATTTACCAAGATGCCTGGTTTAACATAGGCCGTTTTGATGCAGCAACCACAAAAACCTACAACCTGCACAAAACAGGAAACGGCGCTTACATTTTTGTACTTAAAGGAAGTATTAAAATAGATGGACAAAACGTGGGTACCAGAGATGGTTTTGGCATTTGGGACACCGAAAAGTTTGAAATAACGGCAAGTACCGATGCCGAGTTTTTAATCATGGAAGTTCCAATGGAATTTTAGTCAAACTTTAAATTAAGCCACAGATGCACAGCTAAAAACCAACAAAATTAGCTGTGCATTTGCGGCTACAAAAATAAGCAAATGGCCAATATCTTAATAGTGTGTGCTAACCAACCCATTGCAACCACCATAGCTCGTTTAATAGATAAAATAGATGACTGGCATGCTTCCATTGCTTTATCGTTAAACCATGCTTTAGAAAATTGTTATGCAAAAACATTCGATGTTATTCTAATTGGCTCGGGAATTAGCCAAGAGCATGAGGATATCTTACGTCTTCACCTCGAAAAACTGAATACCAAAACGCCAGTAGTAAAACATTATGGCGGCGGTGGCGGTTTGCTTTACGCCGAAATTTATCAGGCTTTGGAAAGAAATGATTAAAATCATTTTATGGGTTGACTACCAAGAACTTTAGCCTTAATTTGCACACCTACTTTTGAACAAATGAAAAACTGTAAATCCTATGGCAAAAACTGCTAAAGATTATTACCTCACAGAAGTTGATAAAATGCCCCACAGCATTTATTGCATGCACGATTTTATGGGCGAAGATGGCATTGAACCACATCAACATAATAAAGACCAATTGCTTTACACCGAAGGTGGATTAGTACATGTAAAAGTGCAAGGCACCACCTACTTTTTGCCCGCTAGGCATTACATGTGGATACCTGCCGGGCTAATGCACAGCATTCATCCGGGTTCTACTTCAATAATTATGCGCAACCTTTATTTCCCTGTTAAAGAAGGCAATAATTTTGATATGCAAGTAGGCATTTATCCTGTAACTGATTTACTGTTACAAATGCTTATTTTCTCTAACCAATGGAATGGCGATATCTTAGCCGAACAAGAAACCGCATTTAGCTTTGTAGCTTCGTTACGATTAATACTACCGCAGCTTAGCCAAAACAAACTTCGTTTAAAACTACCCATGCCGGGCGATAAAAGGCTCATTCAAATTATACGACACATGGACGAATATATGCACCAGGGAATATTATTACCACAACTTGCCCAACAATTTGGTTTTAGCGAACGCAGTTTATCTAGGCTTTTTAAAGCTGATATCGAGATGTCTTTTGTACAATACCATACCATTCAACGCATGTTAAAAGCCCTAAATTTATTACTAGACCAAAAAATGGAAATTAAGGAAGTAGCTGCATTGGTAGGCTATAACAGTATCCCAACATTTAGTGCCACTTTTAGGAAAATACTAGGTACAAGTCCATCTATTTATGCAAAAAGAAGCGATGGCTTTAGCTTAAAAACACAAAATGACAGAATTTAATAGTATTTTGTCATTAAATAATAAACAGCCAAAACTGATACCCCATACATTTGTTAATTGCCAAATGGTATGTACGAAAATAGAATACGAAAAAAGGAATTAGAACAGTTAATTATGACCGCAGAAGAAGCGGCCATGCTGTTTAAAGATAAAATGGTTGTTGCATCTAGTGGCTTTACAAAAGCTGGAGATAGCAAAGCTGTATTAATGGCCTTGGCAGAAAGAGCACAAAAAGTTCATCCCGACCCGTTAAAAGTAACCCTAATGACAGGGGCATCTTTGGGACAGGGAACGGATGGCGCACTTGCAGAAGCCAAAGCATTGTCCCTACGTTTACCTTTCCAAGTGGATCCTATTATGCGAAAGGCAATTAATAAAGGCGAAGTGTTTTTTATAGACCAACATTTGGGAGAAACGGCTAATTTATTACGAGCCAATAATTTTCCCAAAATTGACATCGCCATATTAGAAGCCTGCTTAATAGCCGAAGATGGCAGTATTATCCCAACCACATCGGTAGGAAATTCTGCCTCTTTCGCCGCTTTGGCCGAAAAAGTGATCATAGAGCTTAATTTATCGGTGCCACTTTCTATCAAAGGCGTGCACGATATTTTTTCTACTGGCGAATACCCGAGCAGAAGAGCCATACCTATTACCAAAGCAAATGCTGTAATTGGGACGGATCATATCGCCATTAATCCAGATAAGATTGCAGGGATTGTAATTACGCAGAAAACAGATAGCCCGGCAGAAATTGAAGCACCAGATGCAGCTACCACGGCTATTGCCAACCATTTAATTCGTTTCTTTAACCAAGAAGTAGCCAAAGGAAATTTAACCAAATCGCTACTGCCGTTACAAGCGGGCATTGGCAAAGTAGCAAATGCTGTTTTAACCGGCTTTACGCATAGCGATTTCGAAGATTTAACCATGTACTCTGAAGTACTGCAAGATAGTACGTTCGACTTATTAGATTCGGGCAAATTACTGTTCGCTTCGGGTTCTTCCATTACTGTTTCGCATGAATATTACGAAAGGATATTTTCAGATTTCGCTAAATATAAAAACAGGGTAATATTGCGTCCTCAGGATATTAGCAATGCGGCAGAAGTAATTAGAAGGCTAGGAATTATCGCCATTAATACTGCTTTAGAGTGCGATATTTACGGCAACGTGAACTCTACCCATGTAAGCGGCACACACATGATGAACGGTATTGGCGGCTCTGGCGATTTTGCCCGTAACTCGTACCTCAGTATTTTCGTAACTACATCAATGGCCAAAGGCGATAAAATTTCTTGTATCGTGCCCATGGTGTCACACGTTGACCATTGCGAACACGATGTGGACATCATTGTAACCGAACGTGGTTTAGCAGATTTACGTGGCCTGGCACCAAGACAACGGGCACAAGTAATTATTGATAAGTGTGTGCATCCTGAATACCAAACAGCAATGCAAAGCTACTTTGATAGGGCCTGTGCAGAACGTGGCGGGCAAACGCCACATATTTTAGAAGAAGCATTTAGTTGGCATACATCCTTAAGAGAGACGGGTAGCATGAAAAAAACGGTGACGGCGTAAGTATTTTTGCAGAGTAACACCAAAAGAAAAAACAAAATGCCCAGATTGGAATTCAACCTGGGCATTGCTATAAATCGGCAGCTCGTACTTTTTACTTTTGCCTTTTCACTTATTAGTAAGTTGCAGCCAATTTCAATGCATTATAAGCATTAACCACACCTCCAGTAACCGAAATATCCTTCAAGGCATCTGCTTTTTCTACAGATTTCATGATGATTTCTTTTACCTGAACCGCTTTTAATTTTGGATAGTAAGAACGGATTAAAGCAGCTAAACCAGCAACCACCGGCGATGCCATACTTGTACCGTTGTTATCTTGATATTTTTGATCTGGATAAGTAGAGTAAATAGCAAAACCAGGGGCAAATACATCTACCGTAGTTTTTCCGTAGTTAGAAAAAGAAGCCTTTAATCTGTTATCGTTATAAGGTGTAGAAGCACCAACAGTTAACCAAGCATCGGCCAAAGTGCCATCTTCGTATTTATTAGTAGGGAAATTGGTATCTACATCTAGGTTTTTGTTATCATTGCCCGCAGCGTGTACCAATAAAACATCTTTGCTTACTGCATATTTTACCGCATCGTCAACTACTTTTTTATCCCACGAGTAAGCTTTACCAAAACTCATGTTCAATACTTTAGCACCATTATCTACCGCATAGCGGATAGCATTTGCTACGTCTTTATCACGCTCATCGCCGTTAGGCACATTACGCACCGCCATTAACAATACATTATCGGCAACGCCATTAATACCTAATGTGTTTTTTCTATCGGCACCAACAATACCTGCTACGTGCGTACCGTGAGACGGGTCTGGTCCTTTAGAATCGGCATTACCATAAATACGCTCGTTACTGTTGTTTTCGTTATCGCCAACAATGTTACGAGGGTTAAAAGTTAGGTTATAGTTATAATTTACTTGATCGTAGTAATGATCGTAACCTGGCTTTATTTGCGTTTCATAGAATGTTTTATAATCCATGTTAGCTAAGGCTCTAATTAAAGTATTTTTAATGCTATTTTCAATTTGGCCTTCGGCTGTAAAGTTTTTAATGTCATCTAAAGTAGGATTTTCTTTACCTATTTTTTTAGCAACACCTTCTACAGCATTTTTAACAGATTCAAATCTTTGTAAGTTAGCTTTCGCTTTATCCAAACCTTTCTGCAATTCTTTTTTATTAGCAAGGTAAGTTTCAAAAGCTTTTCTATCGGCAGCAGCAACATTCTCTTCTGTTACATTAGCAAAACGAGCTGCATCTCTACGAACCAAACGCGTAATTTCTAAAGTTTCTTGGTTAACGTTTCCGTCTTTACCACCCAAAAAGCTCCATCCGTTTACGTCGTCGATGTAACCATTTTTATCATCATCTTTACCATTGCCAGCTTTTTCTTTTTTGTTCACCCACATTACAGATTTCAAATCTTCGTGAACACCATCTACACCACTATCTAAAATACCAACAATTACCGTGCTAGATTTTTTACCTTTTAAAAGTTCGGTATAAGCTTTTTCGGTACTGATACCAAAAACGCTATCTGTTTTTAGGTCTAAATTGTACCAGTTTTTCTTTTGCGATTGGGCAGACGCAATAAAAGGGGCTGTTGCCAATAACGCGAAGGCTACAAACCTTTTAATTTGATTTTTATTCATTTGAATTTAATTTATAAACAATTAAAGTTAAGAAACGGCAAGTTACTTTGTTTTATTATTATTCGCAATTTACGTAACAACGATATCATACTTATGAAGCAAGCCTGACAAGCCTGAAGGTGAAAAAAGTGCTTTTCGCACATTATTTTGCGCCGGATCGATGCTAAAGTTAAATGCCTGGGACAAATTTGCCTGCACCAATATGGTGCGCATAAAAATAGCACCACTTAAATTACATTGCTTAAACACGGCCAAAGTCAAATCAGATTCGGTAAAATCGGCACCTTTCAAAGAGCAATCTATAAATTTTGCTTTCTTATTTTTCTTCTTTGCAAAGGTGGCATAATCTAAAATACAAGCTGTAAAATTTACGCTAAATAAGAAATCTTTAGCTACCGAGAAATCGGTTCCAAGCAATTTGCTGTTTTTAAAATTCACATTATCCAAACCTGCATCATTAAACTTTACCATACTTAAATTACAGCCATCAAACTCACAATTGGTGAAATTGCAGTTCTTAAAATCTACCTCACTAAAATCGCATTTTTTAAAAACACACTTGTTAAAAAAAGTTGTCCTTTGGCCTTTCTCTAAAACATCTGCCTCACTAAAAACCCTATCATCATAATAAACTTCGTCTTTTACCATTTGCTTAAAATAAGCTGGCAAATTAACAAAAACAGTTTCAACAAAAAGTCACAAAAAAAATCCATTGCGTTTTTTCAATGGATTTCAAATAGTCTTATAAAAGCTACTAGGCTGCTTTTTTCTCTATCAATTTTTTTATTCTACTTTCTATATAATCTAAATCAAACGGTTTTGCAATGTAATCGTCTGGGGCCGAAGCCGCACTAAGTTCTTGGTTCTGCACATTTGCCGACATCACAATTACTGGAATATGCTTGGTAAAAGTATCATTTTTCAAATCCCTGCAAATATCCAAACCGTTTCCATCAGGCAACATTACATCTAAAATAAATAAATGGGGGATAGAATCTTTAAGCTTGTTCTTTAATTCTTTAAAAGTGGATGAAACTTGGATTTCGTAACCTTCGTCTTTCAGTAAAAATTCGATGATGAAAGCAATGTCTTTGTCGTCTTCTAAAACATGGATGCGTTTTTTCATGTATTGGTTTAATTTAAATGGTTTATAATTTGATAAAAACTAGGGAAGTTTTTAAACGGTTTAATTGTTAAACAACATTTATCTTAAAAAGTTTTAGCATTTGTTTAGTTTTTAATAATCGAAATTACACGAACGACCAAAACATTATCGGCAAACACCTGTGTTTAAATTAAAACTTTAATTTACTGAAAAAGCAAGCACACAGTAACAATAGACCTGTAACCGAAATCCACAATACGTTATAACCAAACTTTTCGGCAATATAGAAACCGCTGGTTGGCCCAATTACTTGTGCTACCGACCAACTCAAGGTATAGCCCGCGGCATATAATCCTCTATTATATTCGTTGCTTCGTTTTACTACAAACGTGTTAAAGAACGGTAGTGATAACATTTCGCCAAAGGTAAACAGCACAATGCTAGATACTGCCAAAACCAAAGGTATAAATTTGGGCAGCATAAGCACAACAAAAGATAAAGAAACCGTAATTACTCCTACAACAATATAAAATATAGGCGATTTTTTATTCTCTATTTTGCTAATCATCACCATTTCCAATACAGCAATCATTACGCCATTTATCCCTAAAATAAAGCCTATCAGCGCTTCGTTTAAATGCCATACTTCTTTATAAAATACAGGCACTACCCTAAACATCATAAAAAAACAGGTAGTAAACATGGCAGACAACAGCAAAAACTTAATAAAAGGAATATCCTGCCAAGGTTTCCGAATCGTATCAGTCAACTGGTTCTTTTCTTCTTTAGAAAGCGTTGTTTTTTTATAGGGTAAAAACAATAATATGGCAATCGCCACCGATATGCTAACCCCTCCTTCTACCATAAACAACAATTTATAGTTAAAAGCAGCAATAATTCCACCAACACTTACGCCAATTGCCCATCCAATATTCACCGCTAAACGGTTTAACGAATAAGAGCGTGTTTCGGTTCCGGGCGCTGCATAAGAAGAGATAGCGGCATAATTAGCAGGCCTAAAAGCTTCTGAGAAAAAACTAATAACTACAGCCAGTACGCACAACCAAGTAAAATTTTCTACAAAGGCAAAAAACAGGAAGAAAAGCCCACTTACCAAGGCGGCCACAATTTGCACGGGCCTATAGCCAAACATATCGGTAAACTTGCCTCCTGCGGCCGCCCCTGCTATGGCACCAAAACCAAACAACGAAATAATAATTCCCGCATCAGATTCTGGCCTATGCAAAACTTGGGTAATATATAGCCCCATAAAGGGCACAGCCATAAAACCACAACGGTTAAGAAGAACCAATAAACTAAGCACCCACGTTTCGCGGCTTAAGCCAGCAAACGAGGCTTTATAGGTATTTAAAATACGATTGAACATTGATTTTGATTGGTGCGCAAAACTACATATTAAGCCAGTAATTAGCCACAGATACACAGATAAATAAAAATAATATCCTTTAAAATTTCATGCCATTGTTCTTTACATTCTCAAATAATATCTGTGCCTCTACCGAAAACCATAGCTACAGATAAAATCAAATGCTTAATTTTGATACTCTTTTTTAAAATCACGATTGTATGTCAACAGAAATTAAATGCCCAAATTGTAACCATGCCTTTCCTATAGAAGAAGTAATGGCCGAAGAATATAAAAAGGAACTGCGTGAGCAGATGGCTTCGTTTAAAAAGAAACAACAGGAAGAATTTGAAAAAAAGGCACAAGCGCTCGAACTGCAAAAAAAACAACAGGAAGAAACTTTTGAAGTACAAAAAAAACAACAAGAGCTTGCTTTTGAACAACGTTTAGCGAAAGAGAAAGAAACTTTACAAGCATCGGTAAGTGAAAACTTGCGCAAATCTATCAGTGCAGATTTTGAGAACAAGCTAAAAATATTAGGCGATGCCAATAAAGAAAGTGAAGAAAAACTGAAAACTGCCCGTCAGAAAGAATTGGAGTACCTGCAGCTAGCCAACGAAATGAAGCGCAAAGAAGAGGAAATGGAGCTAACCATACAAAAGAAAATGGCAGAAGAACGTGAAAAAATGGCTATCGACATTAGAAATATTGAGAACCAGCGATTGCAAAATGCCGAGCATGAGTTTAAGATGAAGCTAGCAGAAAAAGAAAAGCAGTTGGAAGACCAGAAAAAACTAGCCGAAGAAATGAAACGCAAAGCAGAACAAGGTTCCATGCAGTTACAGGGCGAAATACAAGAACTGGCTTTAGAAGAATTGTTGCGTAGTTCTTTCCCTTTTGATTTGGTACAAGAAGTTGGCAAAGGGGTTCGTGGGGCAGATTGCATCCAAATAGTTAGAAATAATTTTGGGCAAGAATGTGGGCATATCATTTACGAAAGCAAGCGAACCGTAGCCTTCTCTAACGATTGGATAGAGAAACTAAAAACCGACATGCGTAGCCAAGGAGCCGAAATTGCGGTATTAGTTACCCAAAACATGCCGAAAGACATGAACTGTTTTGGCTTAAAAGATGGTGTTTGGATTTGCACTTTTAATGAAGTACAAGCCTTGTCGGCCGTTTTACGCGATGGCATTTTACGTTTGTTTAATGCCGCAAAATCTCAAGAAAACAAAGGTGATAAAATGCACATGCTTTACGATTATTTAACCAGCAACGAATTTTCGGAACAATGGAAAGCCATTAGAGAAGGTTTTATGAGCATGAAACTATCTATACAACGCGAAAGAGATGCCATGGAGAAACTCTGGAAAGCCAGAGAAAAACAGCTGGATAAAGTACTTTTAAACGCGGCCCATATCCGAGGTTCTATTGAGGGCATTTCGGGCACAGAGAATATTCAGCTAAGCCTTACCGACGATGAAGATTTATTTTTAGAGTAACCTCTATTTTTTAGTGCTTAAAATTAAAATTCTTTTTTTATGGATTTTAGCGCCCAACAACATCATTGCTAAAAAACTAAATAAATAGCTGTAAATTTATTACTGCAAACATTTACCGCCTACTTTAAGTTGTATTTAAATTTTATGATGATGAAAAAAAGCTTTAAAAATCTGTTATTGGCATTTTTAACAATCCCTCTTGCTTATAGCTGTGGCCAACGAGAAAATAAACAGGCGGCTAACAATGAAGTATTAGACACGGTAAAGCAATGTTATATTTCTTCTTTTGAAGGCGACAGCGCTACCTTAAATCTTCTTATAATTGACAGTAATAAAGTAGAAGGTAAATTGGTAATTAATTATGCCGAAAAACCAAAAAACGATGGCATTGTAAGAGGAGAATTTAAAGGCGATACACTATTTGTAGATTACAGTTTTAAAATTGGCGAGGGCACTACAGAATTTTCAAATCCATTGGCTTTACTTAAACAAAACAACGATTTAAAATTGGGCGTTGGCCAAATTGAAACATTGTTCGGCAGATCGTATTTCGTAAAAAATAAACCAATCTCTTTCGAAAAAGGTAAATTTAACTTTGTACGTACCGAATGTAAATAAGGCTTTATTGTTTGTTCGGAACTTTCGCATTCCGAACAAACAAGACAGTTAAAATGTGTTATTAAGGCACTAGCTTTTTAATTACCTCCATCGTTTGATCTACCATTGTAGCAGAAATATCTAAATGCGTTACCAACCGGATAGTCTTTTCAGAAGTAGCATTGCACAATATTCCATGCTTGTCTAAAGCAGCTACTACTTTATCAACGGTATAACCATCAGCTACATCAAACAGCACAATATTGGTTTCTACAGGCATCACTTTTTCTACAAAGTTAGTTGTCGCCAATACATCAGCTAAAGCTTTTGCATTTTTATGATCTTCTGCCAACCGATCTATATGGTGATCTAAAGCGTAAATACCAGCAGCAGCTAAAAAGCCAGCCTGTCTCATACCTCCACCCAACACCTTCCTTATTCGTCTGGCTTTATGGATAGTGGCAGCAGAACCTAGTAATACTGAGCCTACAGGTGCGCCCAAACCTTTAGATAAACAAATAGAAATGCCATCAAAATAATGGCCATAGTGCGCCGCTTTATCGCCTGTGGCCACCAAAGCATTAAAGAGCCTAGCGCCATCTAAATGCAACTTTAGGCCTTTAATACTGCACAAGTTATGTACTGTCTCTATTTGTTCCAAAGTATAACATTTGCCTCCGCCCTTATTTACTGTATTTTCTAATACCACTAAACTAGACTTTGGAAAATGAATGTTCTCCTCATTAATTTGAGGCTCTATCAGCTCTGGCGTTAAAATACCCCTTTCGCCATACAGCAACCTTACCGATGCCATAGAATTATAGGCAATGCCACCACCTTCATACCGGTAAACATGGGCAGTTTGGTCGCAAATTACCTCATCCATGGGTTGTGTAAAGCATTTAATGGCAATTTGGTTGGTCATTGTGCCAGACGGACAAAACAAACCTTCCTCCATGCCAAACATTTGCGCCAGCTTATTCTCTAAAGCACTTACGGTTTCATCTTCTCCGTAAACATCGTCCCCAACTTTGGCGCTCATCATTGCATCCAACATTGCGGCCGTAGGTTTAGTTACCGTATCGCTTCTATAGTCTATTTTATAGTTCATGTTAATTGTAGCTTTGCTAAGATCAAAGTTAAGATCAAAAACTTTAATAGCATAACCAGTTTCTTAAGTTAGGCATCTTTTTATTACCAGTCTAACATTTGTTCTTTCAATAGCACTATCCCATGTACCAATACGGGTATAAGAAGCTTATTCTACAAAAAAATTACATCTTTAATTTTCCATTTTTCAAGAAAGGTAACAATACCATTTTAGAGAAAAAAAAAGCTTGATTAGTGTAGAAAATACACTTTATTAAAAAACCACCCTACACATTCTCAATCAAACATTTGAATACTTTTATATGTTAACCATTAAAAAAATTAATATTAATTTTTTTATTCGGATAAAGGCTGATATATTGCCAAACTTTTATACAAATTACACAACTTAACAAACCAAAAAGATGATACTTATTGCAGATGGAGGATCTACCAAAACCAATTGGTGCTTAATCAATGAGGCCGGAAGGAGACTCCACTTTAACACGGAAGGTTACAACCCGTATTTTGCAAAGCAAGATTACATTGAAAATTCATTAAGAACAACTTTACCAGATTACCTAGACGCTTCCAAATTAGAAGAGGTTTACTATTATGGCGCAGGTTGTTCTACTGATGCTAACAAAAAAATTGTTGCGGATGCTATGCAAAAGGTATTTGTAAACGCAAAAATTAATATAGACCACGATCTATTGGCTTCTTGCCGTGCACTTTTAGGCGATGAACCTGGTTTTGCGGCTATTTTAGGAACAGGCACCAACACTTGTTTTTACGACGGTAAAGAAATAACACTAAACATAGACTCTTTAGGTTATTTTTTGGGCGACGAGGGCAGTGGGAGCTATATAGGCAAACGCTTATTGGCCGATTACATGAAAGGTTTTATGCCTAAAGGTTTAAGCGAAAGCTTTTTTACCATTTACGGCCTAACCAACGAAGATATTTTTGACAATATCTACAACAAAGAACTGCCAAACCGCTTTTGCGCAAGCTTTAGCAAGTTTCTTTACGATTATAAAACCGTTTACCCAGAATACATGGAAGACGTGGTAGATACGGCTTTTACTGCTTTCTTCGAAAATTTAGTAATCCACTACCCTAATTACAAAAAATACGTACTAAACGTAGTAGGATCGGTAGGTTATAGCTTTAGAGACAGGCTAAGCGTAATTGCCGACAGGTACGAAATGGGTGTGGGTAAAATTATCCGCTCGCCAATAGACGACTTGGTAGAATACCATTTAAGCAGAAGATAACTTCAACAGAATTCAAATACAAAGAGGGCAACACCATCACGGAGATTGCCCTCTTTTTTTATTTATGCCCACGCTCTAGGACAACTCGTTAATTAAAATCTTCTCAATAACCACTCTGTGCCCTAATGGCCTAGAAAGAAATTTCTTT
This sequence comes from Pedobacter sp. UBA4863, assembly GCF_002399615.1. Taxonomy (GTDB): domain Bacteria; phylum Bacteroidota; class Bacteroidia; order Sphingobacteriales; family Sphingobacteriaceae; genus Pedobacter. The sequence continues at coordinate 23,161 of NZ_DHDZ01000004.1, forward strand.
ACCAAAAAGCTTGTTGTATTTCCGCTTATCGAATTTGTAAAGCGTAGCCGCCCTAAATGAAACGCCTCTTTGTTTTTCTTCCAGTTCTTTCAAAACTTTAAAGCTCAAAATTTTCTTACGAAAATTACGCTTATCCAATTTTTTACCAAGAATAAGTTCATAAACACTTTGAACCTGCGTTAGTGTAAATTTTTCTGGCAATAACTCAAAAGCCAAAGGCAAATGTTTAATACGGCGTTTTATTTTCTCTAAACCCTTGTTTAAAATTTCCTGATGGTCAAAAGCCAACTTAGGTAAAGTTGCCACATTAACCCATTGCGCTCTTTTGGCATAGTTGGTCAATGGTTTTAGCGGTTTGTCGCCACCCAAACGCAACATGGCATAATAGGCCACAGAAATTACCCTACCTTGGGGATGTCGGTTTACTTCACCAAAAGCATAGTACTGCTCCATGTAAATATCGCCAAGGCCGGTGAGTTCTTTTAAGATACGTTGTGCCGATTGATCTACACTCTCATCGCCACCCACCAAGTTGCCAGGCAGTGCCCACCAATCTTTAAATGGTTCCTCATTTCTTTCAATTAACAGTATTTTAAGTTCGGTACCATCAAACCCAAAAAGAACGCAATCTATCGAAACCGCAAAATCAAAACCTGGAATTACTTCTGCCAAAACAATTGTTTAAAAAGGTTAAAATATCAGACAAAATAAAGACACTTATTTCGTTAATTCATAAAAATTTTGAAAAAAAATTACTTAGTGTAAAAAATACACGCTATATTCGTATAATTAGAATGAAACCAAATATCAAAAACATAGCAGTACTAACCTCAGGAGGCGATGCTCCAGGCATGAATGCCTGCATAAGGGCTGTTGTGCGCACTGGAATTTACCATGGCCGCAACATGTTCGGTGTAATGCAAGGCTATCAAGGTTTAATCAACAATAATATTATCCCAATGGATGCCCGCGCTGTAAGTAATATTTTACACATGGGTGGCACTATTTTAAAAACCGCCAGGTGCTTAGCGTTTAAAGAAGATGCCGGAATGGAAATTGCCTTTAAACATTTGCAAGAAAAAGAAATAGACGGATTAGTGGTAATTGGCGGAGATGGTACTTTTACAGGAGCGAAAAAATTTGGTGAAAAATTCGGCATCAACGTAATTGGCGTGCCGGGCACCATTGATAACGATTTGTACGGTTCTGACTTTACTTTAGGCTATGATACCGCCATTAATACCGTTATTGAGGCAATTGATAAGATTAGAGATACGGCCGATTCGCACGACAGGCTATTCTTTATCGAAGTAATGGGCCGCGACTCGGGATGTATTGCCCTACGTAGCGCCATTGCCAGTGGTGCAGAGGCAGCACTTTTACCAGAAAGAGAAACGTCGTTAAAAGAATTGATTACCAAACTTAAACTAGGCGCTTCTACCAAAAAATCATCAAGCATTGTAATTGTTTCCGAAGGAAATAAATACGGCGGGGCGTATGATATTGCTAAAGCAGTAAAACGCAAGTTTACCCATTACGATACTAAAGTTACCATTTTGGGGCACTTGCAACGCGGTGGTAGCCCGAGTGGTTTCGACAGAATTTTGGGGAGCAGATTAGGCTTTGCAGCCACCAATGCGCTTATTAATGGCGAAACCATGAAAATGGTAGGGCTTAAAGGAAATAGCATTAGTTTAACACCTTTAAACGAAGCGCTAAGCGGATTGAGCAATTACAAGCTAGAAGACGATTTATTGGAAATGGTAAATGTTTTATCAATATAAAATATAACGAGTATGATTGCAGTAGTATATAGCGGATCTAAAAATGCTTGCTGGAAAATATGGCAAGAGGGCAAGGCAATGGTAGAAACCCATACGCCAAGTGTTAATCCTTGTTTCAACGACCCTAAACAGACGATACAACTTTTAAGCAAAAACATCACTCTTATACGCAATGCCGAAAACATTAAAAAAGTTTATGTTTTTGCGGCTGGCGCATCTGCAAAAGAAAAACAGCTAGAATTGGCCACCACACTTGAACGTTTCTTTGTAAACAGCAAGGTAAAAGTAAAAGACGATGTTTATGGTGCAGCTATTGCCGCTTGTCACGACAAGTCGGGTATTGTAGGGATTTTGGGCAGTGGCGCCAATTGTGCCTATTATAATGGCAAAAAACCAGAGAAAAACAATTATGGCCTAGGCTACATACTTGCAGACGAAGGTTCGGCAAGTTACTTCGGGAAAATATTATTGAAAAATTTCTTGGAAGATAAACTCCCCGCAGACTTGAAGGCGAAATTAGACCACCAATACCATTTAGACCGCCCAAGTATTTTAGAACGCGTGTACAAGAAACCACAAGCACAAATCTACTTGGCTTCTTTCTTAGATTTTTACTCAGAAAACAGAGACCATAAATTTATACAACAACTCATCACACAAGGTTTTGAAAAATATTTCAGCACCTACCTTATCCCTTCGTTGGCAAAACACCCCGGCGAAGAAATACATTTTGTAGGCACTGTAGCCGGACATTTTCAAGAACAGCTAAGAGAAGTTGCCGCCAAGCATCGTATCGAAATCATGTCGGTTACCAGAGAACCCATACATAACATACTTAATTATTACATCAATTAAAACAGGGGCTAAGCCCATATTATATAGTTAAATAAAGTATTCAATTAAAAACAATAAGTAATGAAAATAGGAATAAACGGATTTGGCCGTATTGGCCGCTTGGCTTTTAGAGCTGCTGTAAAACGTACTGACATTGAAGTTGTTGGCATTAACGACCTTGTAGAACCAGATTATATGGCCTACATGCTAAAATACGACTCTACCCACGGTTTGTTTGATGGTACCGTAGAAGTAAAAGATGGCAACTTAGTGGTAAATGGAAAAACTATCCGCGTAACTGCCGAAAAAGATCCGGCTAACTTAAAGTGGAACGAAGTAGGTGCCGAAGTAATTATCGAATCTACAGGCTTATTCTTAACACAAGAAACTGCTCAAAAACATATCGATGCTGGTGCTAAAAAAGTAATCATGTCTGCACCTGCAAAAGACGACACCCCTACTTTTGTAATGGGTGTAAACCATAAAGAATTAAAAGCTGATCAAAATATCGTTTCTAACGCATCTTGTACTACTAACTGTTTAGCGCCAATTGCTAAAGTATTACATGATAAATATGGTATTTTAGAAGGCTTAATGACAACCGTTCATGCCGTTACCGCAACTCAAAAAACAGTAGATGGTCCTTCGGCTAAAGACTGGAGAGGTGGCCGAGGCGGTTTCTCTAACATTATCCCTTCTTCTACCGGTGCCGCTAAAGCTGTAGGCCTAGTATTACCTTCATTAAAAGGCAAATTAACTGGCATGTCTTTCCGCGTACCTGTAGCAGACGTTTCTGTAGTAGATTTAACCGTTCGTTTAGAAAAAGGTGCCTCTTACGAAGATATTAAAGCAGCAATGAAAGCAGCTTCGGAAGGTGAATTAAAAGGAATATTAGGTTATACCGAAGACGAAGTTGTTTCTTCAGATTTCTTAGGCGATGCCCGCACTTCTATTTTTGATGCTAAAGCAGGAATTTCTTTGAGCGATAACTTTGTTAAAGTAGTATCTTGGTACGATAACGAGTGGGGTTATTCGAACAAGATTATCGATTTAGCACAAGAAGTAGGCAAATTCATTTAATCACTTCTAAAATATTGTACAAAGCAGTATCTCACAGGTGCTGCTTTTTTTATGCCCCTTAAACTAAAGCTTTGTTATGGATGGCAAAACAATTGCCTTTAAGCAACCTACAAAGCCATTTTAGTTCTACTATTAAGAAGCTGTTAAAAATTTCAATAAGAATAAATACATAGGCGG